>SUUB01000042.1:0-10938 GCA_015062745.1 Actinomycetaceae bacterium | reverse complement strand
TCCGAGTAGCAGTAGGAGATTTCCCGCCGCGGTGCCTCACCGTTGCCGTCCTCGCCGGCAACCTCGTCACCGTCCGCGATGGCCGTCGGGCGTTCATCAATCAGGGTGATGCGCAGGTTCTTGTTGAGGAAGCTCATCTGATGGAACCGTTTGCGCAACGTTTCAAAGTCGTAGTCAACGGTTTCAAAGATGTCGCCATTGGCCCAGAAGGTTTGTGTTGTGCCGGTCTCTTCCGTCTTCTCCCCACGCTGCAGCGGGCCGGTGGGCACTCCGTTCTCAAAGGCGATGCGCCATACGTATCCATCGCGGCGAATCTCGGTTTCCATCCGCGTGGACAGGGCGTTGACCACCGAGAGGCCGACTCCATGCAGTCCACCGGACACCGCGTAGCTGCCGTTTCCGAACTTGCCGCCGGCGTGCAGAACCGTCATAACGACCTCGACGGCGGGGCGATGTTCCGTCGGATGCTCATCCACCGGGATTCCACGCCCGTTATCGACGACGCGCACGCCGCCGTCGGCCAGAATCGTCACCTCGATATGATCGCAGTACCCGGCAAGCGCCTCGTCCACCGCGTTATCAACGACTTCGTACACCAGGTGGTGCAGTCCCCGCTCGCCGGTGGAACCGATATACATACCCGGCCGGGTACGCACCGCCTCCAAGCCTTCGAGCACGGTAATGTCCGAAGCATCGTAAGACTGCTCCGGTGACATATCACCGACATGCTGTATTGCCTCGGCCGGCGTAGCGGCATCGGACGTAGGATCAGGAACGTGCGAAACGTCGTCAGACACGCGTGACTATCTCCTTCTGGGCGGCGGGAATGGCCAGTACCGGCCCTCAGACACTTCTGAGCCCCAAAACGGTAGGACCCCACACACCGCGAGGCCTCGTCCATTTTACCGCAGTTTTCATCGCGTTTCAGTCGACGGCGCAGCGCCTCCCGCGCGTGTTCAACCGTAGGTGTCACGCGGCCCGCGCCCGGGCACCGAATACCTGCCATGTTTCCACGAAGGACGCTGCGGACCCTGTACAACAATCTGTTTCACCACGTTTGTGCCAACTTCCGCATTCAACCGCGCGTGCAGGGTGGCGAGCAGGGCCTTGATCTGCGCCTCCCACGAGCTCGACGACGCCTGCAGGGTCAGCACGCCGTCGTCGCCAAAAGACACGACGGTGACATGCCTGGCCACATTCGGGCCAACGACTTCTTCCCACCGCGCCGTCACCGCGGCCATATCTAGCTGGTGGCCCCACCCGAAGTCCTTTACCGCGCGAGTGAGGATATCCGCTAGGGCATGCGGGTCGCGGTGCGATGGACGCGGGCCAGAGCCGACGTCGCCCCATCCTGGACCGGGGGTTGCGACGTCGTCGCCGAGCTGGTCCAGTCTTCCGTCCGATGCCGGGTCGTTGCGCGTGACCGGGAGGCCTCGGCGCGAATCGCTGCGGGAGGGCAGCCTCGTTTTGATATCACCGCGCCGGAAGGCCGCCTCGCGGGCACGATCAAGGGCGCGCAAGGCCAAAATATCGCCGTTGCGCTCGGCCGCCGCCAGACGTGCCGCTTCAACGCGGCTTGTTGGTGCCTTCAGCGCGGCATCATCCGGAGCCTTCCGGGTGGCCCTATCCTTGCTGTTCATCGCACACCTGCGGAAGAATCGCCGTCTCCGGCTCGGTCGTTCACGGCCGGGTTTCTTCGGTTCTTCGTCTCGACCACGCCGGCGGGCGCTTGTTGTGGGAGGTCGGCACCGCCCGGCACAGCGTCAGCACTTTCCGCGACTACCGGGCCTTCCGGGCTTCCGGCGATTCCCGCACGCGCCACAATCCCCGCGTCCTTCGCGCTCCCCGCGCCTTCCACAACTCCCGCGTGCACATAAAAGCGCGCGCCGCCCAGTGTCTCCGGCAGATCGTCGCCGACGGCGGCCGTAATAATCACCTGTTGTGCCTGGGTGACGAGTTCAGCCAGGCGACGACGACGTCGGGAATCGAGCTCCGCGAAGACATCGTCTAACAGGAGCAGCGGCTCATTGTCGTCGGACCACTGCCCCGATTCGTCGCTGCGCAACACATGCCAGGTTGCCAAGCGCAGGGCCAATGCATAACTCCAAGACTCGCCATGGGAGGCGTAACCGCGCGCGGGCAACGTTCCCAGCGACAGCACCATTTCGTCGCGGTGCGGACCCACCAGGTTCACGCCTCGATCAATCTCCTCGTTGCGGCGCGCCGCCAGATTGCTGAGAAGCTGAACTTCTACCAACTCGGCGTCTTGTAGATCGTTCTCGTGTTCTGCCACTAAGTGTTGTGCCCGCGCCGCCTTTTCGCCATTTTCCTCATCGGTGTGTAGATCCGCCGCGGTGGGTAAGGTGAACACTCCGTGATCCGCACTGGCGCGGTAGTCGATGCGGGCGTCGTCGTCGGCGCCGGAGACTTCCCGGTAATAGCGGGAAACTGGTTCGCGTAGGCGGGAAATGATGGCAGCGCGCGCCGCGGTGAGTTGCGCACCCAGATGTGCCAGCTGCATATCCCACACGTCAAGAGCCGTAAAATCGAGTATTCTTCCGCGTCGTTTCGCCGCTCCGAGCGACTTCAGCAGGGCACCGCGCTGGCGCAGAACCTTGTCATACTCGCTTTTCACCTGCGCGAGCCGTGGACGCATCTGCACCATGACATCATCGAGCAGTGAACGGCGTGCCGCGGGGTCTCCCCGCACTAGTTCCAAGTCTTCCGGAGCGAAGAGTACCGCGCGCATATGGCCAAGGAGTTCGACCGGGCGAACATTGCCGCGGTTCAGGCGTGCGCGATTGGCGTGGCCGGCGTAGATCTCGACTTCGAGCGTGTCACTGTGCTGCCCTTGCGCCACGCGGGCCCGTATGACACCGGCAGTTGCGCCTTGCCGAATGAGTGCGTTATCCGAACTCACCCGATGAGAGGAAAGAGTGGCGAGGTACGTTATCGCTTCCACGATATTCGTCTTGCCCTGGCCATTTTCCCCAACGAATGTTGTCACGCCGGGCGCGAGTTGAAGCAGAAGCTGCCGGTATGAGCGGAAGTCAGTCAGCGCAAGATCCGTCACATACACAGAATGTCACTATCCACCGTAAATTCGGATCGGCATCTGCAGCAGCCGGAAGTCTTCGGACGGCTCGCCGTCCTGTTCATCCTGTGCCGTGATAACAACCGGTTTCGAGGAGTGGGTGAAGGAGAGGCGAACGAAATTCGACGTCACTGAACTCAAACCTTCCTGCAGGAAGGTCGGATTGAACGCCATTGTAATGTCATCGCCGTTGAGCACGGCGGGCAGTGCTTCACTGGTCTGCGCATTGTCGCCCTGTCCCGCTTCAAGCACCACCTGCCCTTCGGAGAACGACAACCGTACCGCTGAGTTCTTTTCCACCACCAGACGAGCACGCTTGATCGCATCGAGAAGCTCCACGCGATCGACGACGGCGTAACCATTGCTTTCCGCCGGGAAAAGCCCACGGACGTCCGGGTAATCGCCGTCGATAAGACGCGCTACGTTCTGCCGTCCGGCAACACTGAAGCCAATCTGCCCGGCCCTGCCAGAGGTATCAATGGACACGTCAATATTGCCGACCGATCCGAGCGACTTGGCGATATCTGAAAGCCGAGCGGCACGAATAAGGATCGTGGCGGAAAAGTCAGGGGAAACCGGTGTCCATTCGATGTCGCGGACGGCGAGGCGGTAGCGGTCGGTAGCCATTAGCGAGACTCGGGATCCGTCAATCTCAATGCATACCGACACCAACAAAGGCAAGGTGTCATCACGGGATGCCGCGGTCACCACCTGCGCAACGGCTTCCTGCCACAGGGCGCCATCAACGGTTCCCGACACCTCCGGCATGTCTGGGAACTCCGGGTAATCTTCCAAAGGCATCGACTGCATAGAGATATGTGTGGAACCACAAAGAATCTCTAACTTTGACCCCTGTACTTCGAGGTCAATCGGCTTATTTGGAAGAGCCCGCGCGAAGTCGGCCAAAAGGCGGCCATGCACGAGAATCTCACCCGGTTCATCGACGGATGCCTCGATACTGGCGTGTGAGGAGATGTCAGGGTCATAGGCGCCAAGAGTCACCGTGTTATCAAGGGCGGCCGTGATGCGTATACCGGCGAGAACAGGCAGAGAAGGCCGGGTGGGAATGGTGTGTGCCACCCAGGAGACGGCATCCGCGAAAACGTCATGCTCGATCCGTAGTTTCACAACCGAACCTTCTTTCCTGAGAAGACACTACTGCCTGTAAAGACACTACCGACAACTTTACGCGAGATCGGGCAGAGAGGCGACTCTATTATCGAATTCTCCGCTGCCGGCCAACTCGGTTACTGGCCGGCTGGGATATCGGGTGATCTGGGCGCCGGCTCGGTTGTAATTTGGTTGGTTGTTGTTCGGTCGGTTGTGAGCGACGTCGACTGCTGCACGCAGCGCTGATGACTAATCGGGCAAGTGATCCCGTACATCGGCATATCGGAGATGAGCAACCCGCCTGTTGGCCATCTCAAGTAGGCAGTTATTCATTTCGGGTGCCGACATTGCATGGTGGATGCGAGTTGTCATTCTCATTGGTTCGGCTGGCAGTGCACTGCCGGGAGTCAGATGTGGCATTGGAAGAAGTTGGTAGTTGTAGTAGGCGTTGTGGATCATGTGGATATCTGTTCGAAGGCGCGTCAACATGCGGATTCCGGTTGTGCATGAAGCGGTGGGCAGTGTTGTGAATAAAGACGGCGCGCGGTGGATGAGACATTTCCACTCGAAAGGTATCCACTGAGTGGAAGGGTTTCATCCGCAGATTTCGACTGTTATGCACGGGCTCTCCACAATTGTTGTGGATCGCGGCGGGTCTGGACGTCTGAGCCGATGAGACGGGACAAGACGAATCAGATGGGACAAGACGAAGAGATGTGCCGCGAGCGATAAGCCTATGACGGTTGAATAGCGTGAACGGCTGGCAGTGGCCGAACCATTGGGCAATATGCGCGATAGCATGCCACGCAGAAACATGTGCGGCGGCGCCCCACCCACAGACAAAGTGTTTCGCACCCATATTGTGTGTGGTGCACCGGCAAGGCGCAGACGGGATTAGCTGCGCGCATGGCGACCAGGCAAGCGCGCAAGCAAGCGCGCGGAAGGACCGAACACCGGCCTGGAACGCGAGAAATCGGGGATCACTCAGATTGTGCGGAGTGCGACTGTTGCGAGACGGCCGCCTGCTTGATTCTGCTCGTCAACTCGGAGACCTGGTTGTACGTGGTCTGCCGTTCCGCCATCTGCTTGTCAATCTTGCGATAAGCGTGCATCACGGTTGTGTGATCGCGGCGTCCGAAAATGTTGCCGATTCGGGGCAGGGAGAGATCTGTCATCTCTCGGCACAGATACATGGCGATTTGCCGAGCGGTCACAACGGTGCGTGAACGATCCGCCGCAGTGAGATCGTCGATAGTGATCTCGAAGTAGTTGGCCGTCTGGCTCATGATGAGGCTGGCGGTGATCTCAATATCGTCGGGGTTGGAGATGAGGTCTTTGAGTACCATCTCGGAAAGCGTTAGATCAACTGGCTGTTTGGAGAGGTCCGCAAAGGCTGTAACACGGCGCAATGCGCCCTCCATTTCGCGGATATTAGTTGTCATATTCGCGGCAATGTACTCGTGGACTTCGCGTGGCACCTGAATGCCATCGACGCTCGCCTTTTTCTCCAAAATGGCGACGCTGGTTTCCAGGCTGGGTCGGTCGATGCTGGCGGTGACACCGGAAATGAAGCGTGAAACCATCCGCTCTTCGAAGCCGTTGAGCAGATTGGGCGCCACATCGGAGGTGATAACAATCTGTTTGTTCGCGTTTGTCAGCGCGTTGAAGGTGTGGAAGAACTCTTCGACAGTTGTATCCCGGCCGCCAATGAACTGAATGTCGTCGATCAGCAAGATGTCGACGGTGCGGAACTGGTCCTTGAACTCTGCCTGGCGCCCGTCTCGCAAAGAGTTGATGAAGTCGTTGGTGAATTCTTCCGCGCTGATGTAGCGGACTTTGATATGCGGGTAGAGATTCAGGGCATAGTTGCCGATGGCGTGCATGAGGTGTGTTTTACCCATGCCGGATTCGGAGTACAGAAACAGCGGGTTGTAAGTCGTTCCGGGTGATTCGGCGACGGCGAGGGCGGTTGCCGTCGCGAATCTATTGGAATCGCCGATGACGAAATTGCTGAACGTATAGCGTGGATTAAGCCGTGCGGCAATGCTTCGCGACGACGGATTGGCAGTGTCTGTTGCAATTGCGGCAGCTGTTGAGACGGTGGAGATGGAGCCCGTCAGAGTGGGGTTGCGTTCAACCAAAGCGTCGATGGGAGAAAGCTTATGCTGAAGAAGGCCGTCTGCCATTGCAGTACTCCCAGTGGAAGCTGGAGCAGAGGCGGCAACAGGGGCCGAAACTACAGGAGGAATAGGTGACTGCGGCGAATCCAACGTTGGTGACGTGACCGGCGGTTGATGTACCGGAGCTGCCGGGGCCGCGAGAAGCGAAGCCGTTTCGCTACCGGCGACACCCACCGGGCTTGATGGAGTCACAGGAGCCGATGATGCGGACGGTGCAGGAGTCTCATTGACGCTTGGATCGACGGAAATCATCAAGCGCACCTCACGCCCGAGGATATCCGACAGCCGTGCAGTCATGGCGGTTGCCACGTGTTCCTCAATCCAGGTCTTCACAAAGTCTGAGCCGACCGCGATCATGAAGATCTCATCTACGGCCGCAAGAGGATGTGCCATTCGTACGAAGGCGATCTGAGAATCGGAAAGTAATCCTTCAGTCCGAAGCAGCTCTGCTGCTGCTGTCCACGCATCGCGCGCGGGGTTACCGTCGCCCATACTGCTGTCTCCTACTCAGTGTGTGGACCTACCGCCCGGTACGGGCGGTTCATGGCGTGAAACCTGCCCGTTTCACGCCCGTATTCATCAGACTCTTGCCATATTAGGCCACCGCTCGCGATTCCGCATTCGATTTATCCACAGGGTTCTGCACAGCTGTGGAAATTACATGTGTGTAGTTTTGGGGGTGACGGTCCGCGAACCTGCGAGAAAACCACTGCGGGTAGTTTGTCCACAGGTGTGGAAGAAGAATGAAGAGTCGGGTAATTTGGAATGAATCAAGTTTATAGACGGAGTTCATTGGTCAGGTGGCGAGATCGTTGGCGTACCGGTGTTTTGACGTTATCGTGATCCCTACGAAGTCTGAGTAATGGATCCCTTCGGCCAGTGGCGCAATCAGGCGGACTTGTGGATGGATCACGCTGGGTTCGCACAGGTTTCTTAGGTGATGTGATGCGTATTGTGGAATGACTCGTCGTCGGTGGAGAAACGGATCTGTATACGGCTCTTACGTGCGACGCTCGGTTACAGGCCACACTGAACTCCGCGCCCGCAGCCTGGTAATGGTCGTACGTGTGGTACTCGGCCGCACTGGGTAAATGTGTCGCGGCGGGTGGAGTCGGCTTTGAAGGCGCTGTCTGTTGTGGCGCGATGCCGAACCGTAGGATGTTGCCTTGCGCGTAACACCGTGTCCGGGATGGAATCACTCTCCGTTGTGAGGGTGATATTGCCTGTGCGCACAACACGACGGAACCTTCCGATATGGGCGTGTTCGTTGACGCGGATATTGGCCTGTGCGCAACACGATGTGATCACCGCACCAGATGTGCCGACGTCGCCAGATGTTGATGTGGGCAATACGGCACCGACGTCGCCCACGGTAACGGTGGCGCCGGCGCGGCGTACCGGTGAACTGTCGCACAGCTTCAAAGATTGACCCGGCTAAGCCACATCGCCTAAAGTTGTGTAGCTGCTGTGCTCTCCATTGGGGAGCGCTGCGTCGTTTTTGTCAGGCAGGTTTATCCTGCGTTCTGCTCCAAGGAGTCAAAGTGACCAAGCGGACTTATCAGCCGAATAACCGTCACCGCGCCCGAGTGCACGGCTTCCGCAAGCGCATGAGCACGCGGGCTGGCCGGGCCGTTATTGCTGCTCGTCGCCGTAAGGGCCGCGCAAAGCTTTCAGCGTGAGTGATGCTTCCCGCCGACCATCGGATGCGACGATCGGTTGAGTTTGCTCGGGCCATGCGCGGTGCGCGTGGCAGGACGAAGCGGCTCGTCGTATCGATCTACGCTCCATCTGCTCAAGACGTAACTTCGGCGGAAAGCTCAGCCGACCTCCACCCCGTGAAGGTCGGCTTTGTCGTACCTAAAAGCGTTGGTAACTCCGTGATTCGGCATCGTCTTTACCGCCAGTTGCGTCACATTCTGCGAGATCGCTTGCCACAATTCGCCGCTGGCGAATTAGTAGCCGTCCGTGCGTTGCCCGCGGCGCGCGGCGCGACGTCGTTGGAACTTGCCGCGGATGTGGATGAGGGGATCCGGCGAGCGCGGAGCAGGGCGCAACGAGTTCCTGGCTCGACTCGTGGAAATCGGTGCCACGATCATCGGTCGGTTGAACCTCATCATCGGTCGGTTGAAACAGACTCCGGTGCGGTGCTAGCTGGTAAGGCCGACGTCGTATCAGAGGGTCAAGGAGGACAGCCGTGACGAGTCCGGTGACACATGCCTTTCTCAAAACGATCCGCTGGTACCAGAGAACAATTTCAGCGGCGCGGCCGGCGACATGCCGCTACGCGCCGAGTTGTTCCCAGTACGCTTATGACGCACTTCGAATTCATGGGGCGGTCAAAGGTACACTTCTCAGTGTCTGGAGAATCTTGCGCTGCAATCCGTGGAGTAAGGGTGGTGTTGATCGAGTACCGGCTCATGGCGAATGGCCATCGACCCCGCTTGATCACTCCGAACTCATGGTGTTGTATGCGCAGGAGGATCGGGAACTGATGATCTCATCAGGCCAAAGCGGCCAGGGCGATGAGGACTAAGGGCAGTAGATCAAGGATGCGAGCATAAGCTCGCGGTAGCGAAAGAAGAGCTGTGGATACAATCCTTCATCCGATCATGTGGTTGGTCGCATGGGTTATGTACGGCGTTCACAAGGGCTTGACTGCAGTCGGCCTGAGTGCAGGTGCCGGGCCGGCCTGGGTGCTGTCTATTATTGGCCTGACCATTATCGTCCGACTGATCGTCCTGCCGCTGTACAACCGGCAGATTAAGGCTTCCCGGCAGACGCAGATTCTCCAACCCGAAGTCCAAAAGATCCAGAAGAAGTACAAGGGTAAGAAGGATCGTCTTTCACAGCAACGTCAACAGGAAGAGTTGCAGGCGCTGTACCGCAAGCACGGCACGTCTCCATTCGCATCGTGCCTACCACTGGTAGTGCAGATGCCAATTCTGTTCTCGCTGTATCGGGTGTTGTACGCCTTCCCACGTATTGCCTCCGGTGATCGCGGAGCATTGGGTCCCATCGACGCCAGTGTGGCAGATGAGTTCGAGAATTCGACCGTTTTTGGCGCCCCACTATCGGCTTCCTTCTCCCAGCCGGGGGCGGACCCTTCCTTGACCGTGCGTGTGCGGGTCATCGCGGCGCTGTTTGTTCTCATGCTGAGCCTGACGATGTTCTTCACGCAGAAGCAGCTGACGATGAAGAACATGCCGGAATCCTCAATGGATCCGTCTAACCCGGCGTACAAGATGCAGCGGTACATGCTTTACGGCATGCCTGCAATTTACTTGGTGACCGGTGTAGCCTTCCAGATCGGTGTGCTCGTGTACTGGGTGGCTGGAAACCTCTGGAACATGGGCCAGCAGGCGTGGTTCATTCGAAATAATCCAACACCGGGTTCCAGGGCTTATAAAGAACGTCAGGAGCGGCTGCGTCAGCGCCGTATCGCCAAGGGTTTGCCTCCGGAAGAGGAAGGCGAGACTTCTGCCGAGACACGGTCGACCGGCCAGCGGCAACAGCCGGTGGGAAAGAGCCGTGCGAAGAAAGCGGCTGCTAAGGCAACACCGAAGGGTCAGGTGGATAGAACTGCGGATGCTCGGGCGGAAGCGGTTAGCGACGTCGACGCTAACGAGGCAACCGCAGTTAGCGAGGGAGAGCATGAGGTCCGCGGGAAGGACGGCTTGACGGATGCTGAACGCGCTCGGAAACGCTATGAGCGTCGGCAGGCCGAACGGCAGCGTTCACGGGCCAAGCAGCAACAGCGTAAGAAGAAGCAGCAGCAGAATCAGAAGAAGAGGAATTTCTAGCCACCGCGAGGTTCACGTTCGCGGCGCAGCTACCACAGACTTGTGAGAGGAAGGAAACCACTATGAGCGAAACACTCGATAATAGCGATCTCTTGAAGAAGCTAGATGAGGAAGGCGACTTCGCGGCAGATTATCTAGAAGAACTGCTCGACATCGCTGACCTCGACGGCGATATTGAGATTGCAGTCGAAGCGGATCGCGCGTCTTTGGCCATTGTGACCGATGGCAAGGAAGACCGTCGCCTGCGGCGGCTCGTCGGGCAGGACGGCGAGGTACTTGATGCACTGCAGGAGCTGACGCGTCTTGCCGTGCAGAGCCAGACCGGCGAACGAAGCCGACTCATGCTGGACATTCTCGGCTTCCGTGAGAGCCGTCGCAACGAGATCGCGAAGATCGCCCGCAAAGCGGTGGCTCGCGTTACCGATACCGGGAAGACCGTTTCGCTCGAGCCAATGAATCCCTTCGAGCGCAAGGTGGTACACGATATCGTGGCGCAGTCCGGGCTGTACTCGGATTCTGAAGGTGTCGGCAATGCTCGGCACGTGATTATCAGCCTCGAAGAGATCGCAACGGAAGAAGATTTCGACGACGACGAGGAGTAAGCAACCGCGCGGCAGAGTGAGCGCGTGCGCGAAGTACCTGTAGACGCGAAGCCGACGCCGAGCAGTTCGGCGTCGGCGACGTGTTTAATGCGGACTGTGAGCTTCAATGGTGGCGATGGGCTTCAATGCGGTCTGTGGTTGAACGTGGTCTG
>SUUB01000041.1:18518-19808 GCA_015062745.1 Actinomycetaceae bacterium | reverse complement strand
AGCGCGTTGCCATCGTCGGGCATTCCGGCGCGGGTAAATCCACGTTGCTCAACATCATTGGTCTCCTGGATGAACCATCCTCTGGCTCCTACGAGTTGGCCGGGCAGCAAACGCAGACCATGTCAACCAGAAGGCGCGACCGCTTGCGCGCGGAGATTCTGGGCTTCGTGTTTCAGGACTACCACGTGCTGGGCCACCGGACCGTGGCAGAGAACCTACAACTCAAACTGGCGATTAACGCGATGTCGTTCAAGGAACGAGGTGCGGCGATCGAGCGCGTGCTCGACGACGTCGGCCTAGAACATCGCGCCGACTCGCTGACGCGATTGCTTTCCGGCGGCGAGAAGCAGCGCCTGGCGATCGCCCGGGCGATGATCACCGGGCCACAGGTGCTGCTTGCGGATGAGCCCACCGGAAACCTGGACGACGAGAACTCGCGTACTGTGCGTGCCCTTTTCGATGAACAGGCGGCGCAGGGGGTGGCCATTGTGGTGATTACCCACGACGAGCGTATATCGAGTTGGGCGGACCGGGTATTGCATTTGGATGCGGGGAGGATCAAGTCATGAGACGGCGGCGGAGCTCCCGGAATAATGACGCTGACGTGCCCGAACTGGCTGCGCCCTCGCCTGAGGACGCGGAAGGAATGTGGCCGCTGGGCGCGCTCGCGGGTGAGAATGACGGCGTCGGTGGTGAAGCGACTGGCGATGAGCGGGCTGCCGGCGAAGCAACCGCGGATAATGAACTTGGCGGAGAAGTGGCCAGCGATAAACGCGCTGATGGCGAGGCAACAGAGGTCATCGCCCGTGCGGATCGTGAAGGTGAAACCGGCGCTCGCGCGGATCGCGAGACTGAGGTCTTCGCCCGTGTGGATCGCGAAGGTGAGCATCGTGAAGATGAAACCGGTGCTCCCGAGGATCGTGAAACTGAAGCGGATGCACGCGCTCATCGCGAGACTGAAGCCGGCGGGGTGGCGCGAGCGAAACGGCGTCGTCCATGGGGAATGCGGATCCGCGACCAGATAACCGACGTCGTCACCGAGCTCTCCTCGCGCCTATCCCGCGCCGTGTTGATGATCAGCGCGGTCGCATTCAGCACGGGAGCGCTTCTGGCGTCGGTGGGAATCTCGCAGAATGCTGCACATCAAGTGGAAGCGGATATCGTTGCGTCGACGACGAATCTTGTGGTGGTTACTGTGCGAGGTTCGAGCCTGTCTGCTGAGAGCGGAGATGCCGGTGGTGATACCGATACGGGTACCGACGACGGCGATACCGGCGGCATGGCGGGTGG
>SUUB01000041.1:12980-18508 GCA_015062745.1 Actinomycetaceae bacterium | reverse complement strand
CGGGTGGCGAGCAGGAGGATGCCTCGGCTGCGACCTCAAGCGATTCGAACGGCACTACTTCCAGCAGCGAGGCGGCCGCATCTACCGTGCGAAAGACCTTCCCGGACGATACGGAAGAACGCCTGGAAGCGATCGACACCGTCGAGGTGGCCGGGCGCAGGCTCGATGTCAGTTCGGTCGCCGCTGAGGCCCGTGTTGGTCGAGCGGCTATCGGCTTGGAAGAAAGTACGTCAATACAGGTTCGCGGGGTGACTAGTGGCTACCTGCCTGCGGCAGACATCGAGTTCACGGGTAGCCAGGACTGGATGCTCGACGGGGAGCAGAATGTGGCATTCCTCGGCGAAACAGCTGCCGAGACATTGGGCATTCCGGTAACAGACGACACTCGGAATATCAGCATTCAGGTCAATGGTGCTGACTACTCAATTATCGGATTCTTGCCTGGTGAGCATGTGTTTTCTGATTCGGCGGTTATTCCTTACCGGCGCGGTTTGGAGATCGCGGGCAGGGATAATGAGACGCAGGTGCTCATCAAGACGGCCCTTGGGGCGGGAAGCCAGATATCTGCGGTCGCTCGTACTGCGATTCTGCCGGCGACGCCGGAGAAGCTCTCCGTATCACAGGTGGTGATGCATAACGATTTGCGGGGCGGCGTCTCTGACCAGTTGACCCGGCAGGCCACCTGGATTGGTGCGTTCCTCATTATTCTTACCGTGCTGCTGATTGCCAACTCGATGATTGTTTCCGTGACCGCGCGTACCACCGAGATCGGCGTGCGGCGGGCGCTCGGCGCATCACGATCCGCCGTGGCGGGCGTGTTCTGGTTCGAGGGCGCTGTGATCGGCGCGCTCGGTGGTTTGGCCGGGGCGGCGCTGGCGGCTATCACCATTACGGGGGTCGCGGCCTTCAACGATTGGTCTGCATATCTGAACCTGGGCTGGATTGCGCTTGGGCCTGTGCTCGGCATGGTGGTTGGAATCGTGGCCTCGGCGTATCCCGCACTGCGAGCCACGCGGATTCATCCGGCCATCGCGGTACGCGCTGACTAAGTGCTGAAGGCTGGGCATGCCCAGGCTTGTGTGGACGAGTTGCTTCGGCAGCAGCCGGGCATCGTCTACACCACCGGTTGGTCGCCGAGTGACAGGCTGCTAAAGACTCCCGCACCGCAAGGTCTCTTGAAACCTGCCGCACTACGAGGAAGGTATGGCGCATGCCGTGTGAGCAGCCTCCGGGTCGGGGTCGCCGTTGTCGGTTTGATGTGGACGACTCTGCTTCGGCTGTACAGGGCGGGAGCCTCGCCGCGTCGCGTATATACGTAGGGCTGCCCACCAGATCGTACCTACTAACAATACCGTGACGATGACACGGCTGAATATGCCCACATAGGATTCAACCGTGCTCCAGTTGGCGCCGAGCAGGAACCCGGCGGTGATCAGCACGCTGTTCCAGATGGCTGAGCCAGCGGTGGTCAGCAGGGTGAAGGGGAGCGGCTTCATACGTGTGATACCAGCGGGCAGCGAGATCAACGAGCGGAACACCGGGATCATGCGACCGAGGAAAACCGTCCAGTGCCCGCGGCGGAGGAACCAGGATTCGGTGCGTGCTACATCACGCTCATTCACAAGGGGTAGACGCGCAAGCAGGCGGTGGGCACGTTCGCGTCCAAGCCAAGCGCCCAGTCCGTACAGAAGCCACGCCCCGATAACGGACCCAGCCGTGCACCACAGAATGGCCGAGAGCAGCGAGAAACCCGTGCCCGAGCCAGCGGTAAATCCGGCCAGTGGCAGGATCACTTCGGAAGGTAGAGGCGGGAAGAGGTTCTCCAGGGCGATAAGGGCTGCGGCCCCCATACCGCCAAGAGTGTTCATCACGTCGACTGCCCAGCCGGCAATCCCGGTGAGTTCGGCGCCTGCGTCGGCGGCGGTGGTGGTGCTAGCCATGCTGGCGGTTGCGCTAGACATGCCCGTGCTGGCGGTGATGCCAGACAGGCCGGTGCTGGTGGCGGTATCAGTTAGGATGGTGCTGGAAGTGGCGCCTGTCATCAGGTTCGTGAGTAACGCGTTAATCTTATCTCCTCGTACATTCGATGCCGGGTCTGACGCCGGAACATCGGATCAGGTAACTCGGCACCGGGCTACGTTACCCCAATATTGGGTAACTGGTTATCCAACACCCGGCGACCGGTCAGTTCTCAGTTACGTCAATAGTGTTCAGTCAGTATCGCGTACTGGCCTGGTAAAAGTCTGGGATATCCGTTGGCGAAGACTAGCATGGCGTTAGGTTCAGGTGGTGAGAGCTGACTTGCCTGCGGCAGAGCGAAAAGCCGGTGTTGGCGCTCGGCGCCCCGACCGTCGGGGAGCTCAGTCGAGATAGGCTACCAATTGCGCGGCCAACCCGGTGTAACTGGCAGGTGTCAGTTCCAGCAGGCGCCGTTCGACGTCGTCGGGAATGCCCAAACTGCGGATGAAGTCGCGCATCTCCTGCGCCCCGACGGTCCGGCCGCGGGTTAACTCCTTGAGTCGTTCGTACGGATTTCCCATCCCCGTGGCGCCGGCGATGGATGCGGCGCGCATGGCTTGTTGAATCGGTTCGCCGAGCACCTCCCATGCGGCGTCGAGGTCGGCCGCAAGCCGCTGCGGATTCGGGTCCACTCCGGCGATTCCGCGGTGCAGATTGTTGATTGCGAGCAGTGAGTGGCCGAGGGCGGCGCCGATGTTTCGTTGCGTGGTGGAGTCGGTGAGATCGCGTTGCATGCGCGACGTCACCAGGGTGGCGGCGAGTGTATCCAGCAGCGCGCTCGAAATCTCCAGATTCGCCTCCGCGTTCTCAAAGCGGATGGGGTTGACCTTGTGCGGCATGGTGGAGGAACCGGTCGTTCCCTGCGCGGCGAGATTCTGATGGAAATAGTCGAGTGATATGTATGTCCAAAAATCGGTGGCGAGGTTGTGCGCAATGCGGTTGAAATGGGCGACGTCGGCGTAGAGATCTGCCTGCCAATCGTGAGGCTCGATCTGTGTGGTGAGCGGATTCCAGGTAAGCCCAAGGTTATCGACGAAGTCGCGCGAGACGGCGGGCCAGTCGGCGCCCGGTACGGCTACATGATGCGCGCCGAAGGTGCCGGTGGCGCCGTTGAATTTGCCCAGGTACTCGGTGGCGCGAATGCGCTTGAGCTGGCGCTGCAAGCGGTAGGCGAATACCGCCATCTCCTTGCCGAGCGTGGTGGGCGTAGCTGTCTGACCGTGGGTGTGCGAAAGCATGGGGAGCTCGGCGGTGGTGCGGGCAAGGTCGGCAAGCTGCTCGGTTAGCTTCTGCGCTGCTGGCAGCCATACGTTTTCGACGGCGCCCTTGACGGTGAGCGCATATGCCAGGTTGTTGATGTCCTCGCTAGTACAGAAAATATGCACGATTTCGTGCATGGCAGCGAGCTCACCAACATCCAGCCGGCGCTTGAGGAAGTACTCGACTGCCTTGACGTCATGTTTTGTTTCGGACTCGATGGCGGCGAGTTCTTCAATCTCGGCGGCGCCAAAGGCCTCCGGGATCGAACGCAGGTAGGCGATGTCATCGTCGCCCAGCCGAGGAGCGCCAGGCAGGACTTCATGCTGTACGAGGTAAAGAAGCCACTCGATTTCGACATGGATGCGCATGCGGTTCAGAGCAGCTTCGGAGAGGTAATCGACCAACGGCGCAGTGGCCGAACGGTAGCGGCCGTCAAGCGGGCCGAGGGCGATCGGCGGGACGACGTCGGCAAGGCGCTGGAAGCTCATGCAGCCATTTTGGCACGACGGCGCGGGACATGGGCGCCGTGGCCGTGTGGTGGGCGGTGGGTGAGCTGAGTGGATGGGTGGACGGGTGAACTGAGTGGTGGGTGGCGGGCGGACGGTGGGTGCCGTGCCGCGGTGGTGTGTGCCGGGGTGGCGGGCGGACGGTGGGTGCCGTGCCGGGGTGGCGCGCGGATGGGTCCGAATTGCCGTTGCTTGCCCCTGGTGCTGGTGTTGTTGGTCCTTGGTGCTGGTGTTGTTGGTCCCTGGTGCTGAGAAGTGTAGGTGTTTTCAAGAAGTGTCGGGAAATGCGCGACACTTCTTGAAAAACCCTCTCTTTCTTCACTGGGCTAGATCTGATTAACCACTGGGCTAGATCTGATTCACCGCGGCGCGATGGCTTTGAGAACCACTTCGCCACAGGAGTTGAAGAACGTGCCGCATTCTCGGCTCTGGTTCTCGGCTCTGGTCAGAGGTAGCCCCGTGCTTCCTCCACGGTTTGCGCCCCGTAGCTGCCGCCGAACAACGCCGCGTGGACAATGAGGATATGCAGCCGGTGCAGTCCGATGCGTTCGCGCCAGCCGTCGGCCAGCGGAGAGGCCTCGTGATAGGCCGCATAGATTCGCTCGGCAAACGGGGCGCCGAACACGGTCAACTGGGCCAGATCCGACTCCGCATGCCCGCCGTGGCTCGCAGGGTCTATCAATACCGCGACCGGATCCGGATCTGCCGGTGGCTCAGGGCCCCATGCGGTAGGCATCACTGCAGCTTGCCGGGCCGAGCGAGCGCTGGCCCAGAACACGTTGCCAGACCACAAATCGCCATGCAGAAGCGCGGCATCTGTGTGCACCAGCGCAGGCTGGGGAGCATCAAACGCGCCGGAGCGCAGGCGCTCGGCCAACTTCTCAATCACTGCCGCGCCTTGCGTACCGATTGACCCGTTCGCCCGGGCAGCAGGCAGATACGGCAACAAGCGATCGTCGGCGTAGAACTCGCCCCAGGTGCGTCTGGGCAGAGCGGGTGCGGTAACTGCCTGTTCCGGGTCGGCTGGAGAGGAAGGCGGTTCCCACTCAGCCGGGCAGACCACTGCCGCGCCTGACCCAGGCACGGGTTGGGGAACTCTCCGCCCGTGCAGCTCGGAAGCTTCGCCCCCAGATCGCGCGGGGCCAGGTTGCATGCCGCTTGACTGCTCGTGGCCAGGCTGTACAACGCTGCCAGACTGCATGCCCCGCGATTCCTCGCCGCCAGGTTGCACAGGGCCGACAGGTTGCACAGGTCCAGGTTGCATGCCCCTCGGCTGCTTGTGGCCAGGCTGTACAACGCCGCTATCCGCGCCAGGCTCCGAGCACGCCGCGAATACAAGGGGAAGCGGCGCCTCACCCATAACGCCGTCGTCGTGCAATCCCGCCGGAGCCTGCCCGAAAACCCGCTGCCCATCAGGGCAGAAAGCGTGGGTTATCGCGAGGAGTCGCCCGAAGGTGTCGGCGGCGCGTGGCGAAGGCGGTTCCGCCGTGAGACGGGCCGTCTGCAGTGAAGTCTTGTTACTCCCCATGAGACGCACAACGGGCGCACCACCTGCCCTTGCAGCGGCAGCTAGTTCCCGCAACCCTGCGGCTTCTGCCGCAATTGCAATCGTGGTGCCACGCTTAGTGAAAGTGCCGGTGCGGGAAGTGGAACCGGAGGACAGACGATCACCTCCACCCGGACGTGGACCGCTCGGTGAAGGGCGGGAGGTGAAACCGGCCGAGAGAGGGAACACCGCCAAGC
>SUUB01000041.1:6522-12880 GCA_015062745.1 Actinomycetaceae bacterium | reverse complement strand
ATCACCTCCACCCGGACGTGGACCGCTCGGTGAAGGGCGGGAGGTGAAACCGGCCGAGAGAGGGAACACCGCCAAGCAAGAACAACGTCTTCGATCCGTTCGGGGAGCCCGAATCGGCGGATGGAAGGACCGCATCGCCGTCCACCACTGTGATTCTCGTCAGCATTAGTGCCTGCGGTATTCAACCGGCAAGAACGCGTCCACCACCACGTTGACCAGGCCGATAATGATGCCGCCGAGCAAAGCGGCTTGGAATCCGTTGACCACGATGCCGATGGAGAGTGCCCCGGTCAGCCACGACGTCAAGCCCAGCATCGCGGCGTTCACGACGACGAAGAACAGTCCCAGCGTCATGATGTACAAAGGCAACGACAGGATGACGAGGAATGGCCGCACCAAGAAGTTCACGATACCGAGAATGGCGCCCGCAATAACGTAGTATATGACAATCTTGAGCGTGCTCCCGGAGCCAGAGAGGCTCACTCCAGATAGCAACTGGACGCATACCCACAGGCCGAGGGCGTTGACAAGTGCACGGACAAATAGCTTCATCATGCTGCCAGCCTAACGACTTCCGCACCGGGTGGTAAACGTGACCGGCGGCGCGGTGCAGGCGTTCACCTCGTTTGGACGGGATTAGGACAGGTGGGGGCTAGGGGAAGGCAAGGTGCGGGCCTCCGTCGAACGGCCGAGCCTCGCACCTTGCCAAGGGCAGTTCGCTCACTCCCACTGTGCGCTGGCAGGATCGACGCCGTTGGCCGCCGCATTGGCGTCAATGATGCCCTTCAACCAGGCGGCAAGCCCAGGGGCGACCGCCTCGTAATGCTCCCGGAAACGCGGGTCTTCCACATATCCACGAGCAATCAACACCTGCTTGGCGTGGCTGGCTTCGAACCACTTCCCAATGAAGGTGCGGTGCCGCTCGGCCAACTCCGACGCTGCGGCGGAACCCGGCGTCACACCTGCTGCCATGGCCGCAGCAGCATCGCGCTCGAAGGCATCCGTCTCGTCGCGTACTCGGCGCCAGTCGTCTGCCGACATCGTCGCCTTGTATGCCTCGGCTGCAGCCCATTCCGGGGTCTGCCCCCAACGCTCCTCAGCCTCGCTCTGCCAGGCAGGGTCCCAATTCTGGCCGAGAATATCGCGCTGCTGGTCGGGTGTCAGATTCATGTTGTTGTCCTCCGCTTTCATGAGTCGTTCCACTGCACGAACCATCTCGTGCAGATGAGAGATGCGCTGGAGGAGTAGCTCGCGTTGCTGTGCCAGATGATCGGTGGTGTCCGTGCCTGGATCGTCGAGAATCTCGGCGATCCGGGCCAGGGGCATTCCCGTCTCCCGGTACAGGCACACGCGGTAGACGCGGGCGACGTCGTCGGCGGAATACAGCCGGTACCCGGACCACGAACGGAAGCTTGGGCGAACGACGCCCAGTTCATCCCAGTGGTGCAGTGTCCGCACGCTGATTCCGACCAATGCCGCAACCTGGCCCACCGTAAGTTCGTCCATACCTGCATCATCTCTCATGACTCCACTGTCATGCCTCCCGCCGCGTGAGGGTCAAGCCCAATGGGGCGGAGTTTTGAAGCGCGGCGGCCAGTGTGATCACTTGCTGAGCGCCAGCGGTTACTAGTCGAGCCGTGAGCGGCTACCTGCCCACCCGCCACCGGCTACCTACTCACCCGCAACTGCTACCTGCCCAGTCGCCGCCGGCTACCCGCCCACCCGCCAGCGGCTTCATCCAGCGCTGCTCGCTAGCGGTCATTCGCCCAGCATCCGGCCGATTCGGCGGCTGACGGCATACCGCGGCACACTAGTGATATGGATAACGCGGAGAATGTGAGTCAGAGCTGGTTTCGGCCCGAGGTTTTGAGCCTGCCTGCATACGTCCCGGGGAAAAAGGGGCAGGATGCGGACATCATCAAGTTGGCCTCCAATGAGACACCATTTCCTGCACTGCCGCAGGTACAAGCCGCCGTCCTGGGTGCGCTCGGCGGTCTGAACCGCTATCCCGACATGTTCGCCGCCGACCTCGTCGCCGATATCGGCCGCTTCCACGAATGGCCCGACGATGGCGTCGTCGTCGGAAATGGCTCCACAACCCTGATTGAGAAGGTTCTCCAAGCCGTGGTGACCCCCGGCGGCGAAGTGATTATGGCCTGGCGGTCATTTGAGGCGTACCCGATTGCTGTGCAGGCCGCCGGCGGAGTCTGCGTACAGGTGCCGCTGACCCGCGACGGCGGCCATGACCTGCGGGCCATGGCTAAAGCAGTCACTCCGCGCACGCGTGCCATTCTTCTCTGCTCGCCGAATAATCCGACCGGAGTCAGTCTCACCTATGCCGAACTTGCGGCGTTCCTCGACGAGGTGCCGGACAGCATCCCGGTGCTGCTCGATGAGGCGTATATAGATTTCGTTGAGATGGACGACGCCGTCGACTCCCGCGCGCTACTCCCGCAACACCGCAATCTCATAGTGCTGCGCACCTTCTCCAAAGCGTACGGGTTGGCGGGACTGCGGTGCGGCTATGCGCTGTGCAGTCTGGATATGGCCACGGGGCTGCGCGCTGTTCTCACGCCCTTCGGCGTGAACTCCCTGGTGCAAATCGCCGCGCGCGCCGCTCTCAATTCCCGGCCGGAGGTCGTCGCCCGTGTTGAGACAATCAAGGCGGAGAGGGAACGGCTACTTGCCGCTATTGCGGCGCAGGGGTGGGACATCCCGCGCTCGCAGTCCAACTTCCTCTGGTTTGAGTTCGGCGACCAGAGTCTACGTTTCGAGCAGCTGTGTAATGAGGAGAAAATCGTTGTGCGGCGTTTCGGCGACGAAGGCGTGCGCGTCTCGATCGCCGAGCCATCCGGGTCCGTGCGCTTGTTGCGCGCCTTGGAACGTTTCCGTGCCGAGCGCGGGTGAGGCATTTGCGCTAACCGCGTGCATCCTGTCTGGTGAGGCGGCCGGACGAGTAGTTCTGGGTGAGAAGTGATGCTCCCATGGTCGCCAAGTGGCTGAGCCATTGGTGGCAGTTGTTGCTTCGTGTGACGCTGTGGCGGTGTCAAAATCCCGTCCAAACGATGGCAAAGTGGAATCACTCAATTTAAAGAATGGCGGAATCATGCGGATTTCGCGGGTCAACTCGATGGGGATACTTTCGTTTGGACGGGATTCGGACACCATCGGCTCGTTGGTCGGCGACAGCGCCTGATGGCACCAACGCGTGGAATGTTGTCGGCATCCGTACTCGGCAGCCCTCATCCGGCCCCCTTACGCCACTGACGAGGCAGCTTGCCTACTCGACTAGCCAACTCCCACTCAGCAAACTAGCCACACGCCGACTCGGTCAGCTGGCCCCACGCAGCAGACCCGCCATGCCCGTCCAGCCTCCTAACTGGCCCATCCAGCCACCTCGCTGGCCTCACGCAGCAAACTGCCACGCCTATTCAGGCAACTAGGCGGCCAACAAGCTGACGGTGACCAGGAGAACCGAAATCATCTCGCCCATTCCGATCACCTTGACGGATATCGGATGCCCGTGCTGCCCGGCGAGCGGGACGGCGGCGGCCCTTATCGTCAAAAGCAACCACACCCCGGCATGCCACCACGTGATGTGAAAGCTGCTATGGGTGGTGCCCGCGGCGAAGGCCGCCGCACCACACCACACCGCATGCCAGGCAATGGATGCCACGAGATATCGGCGCGATCCCCGCTCCCGCACATTCGTCTTTACGTACAGAATCGTGCCCGTGAAATACGCCCAGACGAACACGGTCATCGCCCAGATATGTGGGGCCGTACCGTGCCAGCTGTACCCCGTCAGATGATGCCAACCGTACCCGCCCAGGGCGGCGTCGTAACAGACAGGCAGCATAAGACTGGCCGCCAGTACGGTGTCGACGCCGTTGGCCAGGGTCCGTTCGCTGCGCCGCCATGCTGCCCACGCTGCCGCGACGACCAACGGCAGGAAAAGCGGTACCCAACGCAGCAGGTACGGAGCGGCGGCAGCTGTGGCAAGGCCGAGTAAGACAACCGCGATCCCGTAGGCGCGCACCGGCGGCCAATAGCGTGGCCGCATTCGCGAGCGCAACCAGACGCTGGCGGCATAAAACAGAAAATACCCGGTCCACCACAGCGCGAGTAGAAGAACGTGGATCGGACGCCAACCTCCCGCGATAATGCCGAGAAGAGGAGGCACGATGATCATCGGCCAGGCGCCATGGTACTGAGGAATCCAGCCGGAGTTGCGAGAGAGACGACGAGGTGGCATGGATCGGAATCCTGATCATGAAGCTGCTAGGAGCGTATGAGGCACCTTGTGGCTGCCGAGAACCCGAACCACGTGGCGCCCTCAGAAAGTACGGTCTGAGGCTCGACGCAACTGGAATCCGTGACCCGACACTTCACTCCAGCAAGTCACTCCCTCCGACTTGGAAATCGAGCAGGCAAAACCGTTGTGCTTGATCGTCGTGTCATAGTCAAGGGTCACCGACGTGTTGAGCTCGGAGTTGCAATCCGCAGTGACGTCGCCAATGCTGCCCACATGATAGGTGGCGGTCTTGCCCTCGCAGCCGTCAGGCGAAGGGTAGTCGTACACGTAGATTGAGCAGGAGACGTTGTCATCCGCGATAATGCAGCGGATGTTGTTGGCTGGCGTTGTGAACTCGCTTGCTTCAATGGCGTCGTCGGGAGCTGGTGAAGCGGGGGTGATCCAGGAAGTCTTTTCCGCCTGCGTAACTAGTTCGCTCGGGTTGTCCGTGTTAATAAGGCGGTAGCGCAAGTCGATCGCATACTCGGAGTCGCAGGACGCACCGACCTTGCTGAGAGCATCACTGATGGTCGCGGAGGCACTTTCTCCGGCGTTCTCGGAAGCCTTGGCGAAAGAAATGAAGACTTCGGCGTCGCTGCTGGGGTCAGAACATGCTGGATTCTCTACCAGGCTGGTTAGTTTTGCACGGGTGGAAGATAGTTCAGAGCTGTCATCCGAGCGTGGCGAGGTAGAGGGGGCATCAGAGGACTCTGTTACCGCGGATTCCTCATGTCCACCGGGATTAGCCGCCTGCTGGCCGGCACGTATCACCTTGATGTAGAACACGGACATCACGACGACGAGAAGAACGACCGCAGCGAACACAAGGAAATAGAACGGCCTGCGCGAAACTGACACATTCGGTACGGTTTCGCGTTCAGGCTCGAAATTCTGCGCTATCCAATCTCCAGTTGTCATACCTCTAGCTGTCGCCTTCACTATATGTACGTATATTCCTCGCCGGAACTCCGAGTGTGCCGCTCGGTGACTGCGCGCCGCGCATTCCGGCTATTCACCGTCCGGATCTGGAATCCGGCGACGGTGGTTTTCACGCTAGCGGAAGAGGTGGCCGTCCGGCTAGCGGTTTTTGGCTCCACGGGCGAATAGCAACAAAAGTGTTATACACGGCGTGAGCGAGACGACAGTATTTTGCTCCTCTGTATCTTCACGTAGGTCCATCTACGAGCCGCGCTCCGATCAGCCCGACGTCGGCGACACCAACTACCTGTGGAAGAAGACCTATCGCATGGGATTTGTGCGTACTTTCAGCCTATGGGATCGGAATTGAGGTGTAAATCAGGTCGAGGCCGTCCTCTCCGGACTTGTGATTGTCGTCGACCTGGATGGATACGGGAGTGAAATCCTCATAAACGTCGTAGTAGATCCAACCCTCTGCAGTCTCGCCAGTCTCGAGGAGATCGATGGAGGAAAGGCGTTCCGCCCCTTGGTGGTCGTCGCTCGAGGAAACGGAAAACTCCGCACCCTGCCAGACGCCGTTCAGGCTGACCAGGAGTTCCTCATCCGGGTTGGCGGCTTCGCCGTTGTTCGTTATGCGGAGCCTAATCCCGGCATATTTGTCAAAGCGTGCGTTCTCTGTCGGCTCGGCGGTGGCGCCGTAGAGGAAGAATCCAGAGACGTCCGGATTGTACTCAAGAAGCTCCACGCTCCATTTTCCGACTGTCACCGCATCTGGAGATGCGGGTGCCGAGGAAGTGACCGTTACCGGTTCCGGAGACGGTGTGGCCGCGATTGTGCGCAGCTGCGCAGCGCGCGTTGCCTCGATCGTTGGCGACGCCGTCGTCCCGTTGTGCCCCGCGACGAAGGATTCGACACCCAGAATCGCGGCAGCGACGAGTGCACCGACCGTGATGAACCGCCATGCTCGCGAAGACGGCCGCGCTTTGTCTTCTTTGCGGATCCAAAGGGCGTCCTTTTCGCGCGCTGTCGGTTCAGATTCGCCAAGAGCCGACACCGGCACTGCGGGAGGTGGTGTGGTGTTGGCGGGAGTCGCTGCGGACCCGGCGAGAGCCGATGCGGCTTCGGTGCCCGCTGGGGCGGTGTCGG
>SUUB01000041.1:0-6422 GCA_015062745.1 Actinomycetaceae bacterium | reverse complement strand
CCCCATTCCTGCCTGAAATACGAGCCGCAACCTTTCACTATTTGGACACTCACGAATTGAATCTCCCGTTAAACACCCTCAGACACAAGCCCAATTACCCGTCTGACCTGCGTGAGTATACTAAGGAGAGATTTGTCAAGCTGAAAGTATGGGTATCAATACCCATACTTCTGTCTGGAAGGATTCGCGGGCTGCCTTTAGGCTGAGGTACTGGTAAGCGTCCTCGGCAAGCTTTGCTGAATTCACCGCTCGCGGTCTCACATGATGCGCCCGGCAGTGAACTCGCTCGAAGCCGATACCGAGGCGATCGGTTCGGAGCCGTTTGGCTTCACGAAGGGAGACAAGGTGACCGAGAAACTCGCTGACGGAATGATCACCGATGAGCAGATGGCACGCGTGGGATCACTGCTTGATCGCGTGCGCGAGATTTTCCGCGGCCGGGTGGTGGGTCAGGAGGCACTATACAACGCGCTTGTAACATCGCTAATGGCACGTGGTCATGTGCTATTGGAATCTGTTCCGGGGCTCGCAAAGACGACGGCGGCGACGACGCTAGCAGAGGCTTTCTCTGGCACCTTCTCGCGTATCCAGTGCACTCCTGACCTGATGCCGAACGACATCGTCGGCACCCAGATCTATTCCTACGAGTCCGGGCGCTTTACAACTCAGCTCGGGCCGGTCCACGCCAATATGGTACTGCTTGACGAGATCAACCGTTCGTCGGCGAAGACGCAATCGGCCATGTTGGAAGCCATGCAGGAGCGCCAGACCTCCATCGGTGGTCGTATCTACCGCCTTCCCGAGCCCTTCATGGTGATGGCAACGCAGAACCCGCTTGAAGAAGAGGGCACCTACGTTTTGCCGGAGGCGCAGATGGATCGCTTCCTCATGAAGGAGATCCTCGGCTACCCCGAGCCGAACGAGGAAGTCGATATTCTCACCCGCACGGCGGAGGATTCCTTCGGCCGGCCTGCCGGCGTGGAGCCGATCTCTACCGATGACATCCTTTTCCTGCAGGCCATGACGCGCAAGGTGTACGTGGACTCTTCGGTTGCCGCTTACATCGTTGCCATTATCAACACCACTCGTGGCGGCGGCCCACGGCCCATCGCCGATATCGGCCAGCGGGTGACAGTCGGTGCCTCGCCGCGTGGCGGCCTCGCGCTGATGCAGACGGCGCAGGCGCGCGCACTGCAGGCCGGGCGCAATTACATCATTCCCGACGACGTCAAGGAGTTGCGTTACCCGGTTCTTCGCCATCGTATTGTGCGCACGTATGACGCACTTGCCAGCGGAATCACCGCCGAATCGATTATCGACTCCGTATTCAACGTCGTTCCTACGCCGTGAGGTCATCCCATGCCTGACACAGATTCGATCTACCTCCCTGCGCCGCCGGTGCGCAGCGAACTACACCGCACCGCGCTACTGCGTTCTCGGCTGCGGCTACCCGTGGTCAGAAGGACCGCCGGTATTCTCGACGGCGCACACGCCTCGATTATGGCGGGGCATGGCCACGACTTCGCGGATCTGACCGAATACGAACCCGGCGACGATGTCCGCCGGATCGACTGGCGCATCTCCGCCCGCAACGATCGCCCGATTATCCGACGTTTTGAACGGGAAACCGACATCCGCACACAGTTGGTAATTGACTCGAGTCGCGCAATGCGTGCCGTTGCACCCTCGGGTGAACGCAAATGTGACATTGCAATGGAGGGCGCCGATCTTCTGGCTTTTCTCGCCGCGCAACGTGGTGACAGCCTCGGGCTCGTCGTCGGCGATTCCAGCGGCATCGAAACGCACACCGCAAAACACGGCACCGCGCATATGGAACGGTTGCTGCGCGCGGCGGCACGTCGCATCGAGGAATCGCACGGCGAGTCAACGCCTTCGGCGCTGCTGGAGCGGGCCTTCGTCGTCTCCCATGTCCGTTCCTTGATGATTCTCGTCACCGACTGCCACTGGCCCGGCCCGCAGGATGAGAACACCATT
Source organism: Actinomycetaceae bacterium (assembly GCA_015062745.1). Taxonomy (GTDB): domain Bacteria; phylum Actinomycetota; class Actinomycetes; order Actinomycetales; family Actinomycetaceae; genus Asp313. The sequence goes on along the minus strand of SUUB01000041.1, from coordinate 4,427 downwards.
CAGCGGATACGGGCACGGCACGAGTTGGTCGTTCTCCGAGTGATGGATATGCCAATGACGCAGACGACGCTGGGCGCCAAAGGCGCACATATCGACGCGTTGTCCGACATCGATATGGATGGCGTTACACTGCCGGCCTACCTGCGTGAAGATGAAGGGCTCGCCGCCGCCATCGGCCGTGAAGACGCTCAGCGAGAGGAGCAGGCCGAGGCGCTTCTACGCTGGCACAAAGTACTGCAGGATCCCGTGACCTCCAGCGCGGATGTGATGCCATCCCTTATTGCCCTGCTACGGAGGCGCCAGTATGCCCGCGGATGACCTTTTCCCTGCCGTGGGGCCATCGGGTCCGGTGGTCATACTGTTCCTTGTGCTTGTGGCGGTACTCCTGTCGTGGATCTTCTTCATCCGCTGGCGGAAGAATGAGGCGAATCGGCCCGCTTTCGCCCCAGTACCACGATTGGATAGAGAGCGCTGGGTGGCCAGTGTTCGACACTTGGTGGAGTCGTCGCGCGGTGAGGATGTGCGTGCGCAACATTTGGCTCTGGCTCGTCTCATGCGCGATATCACCTCGGAGCGGACCAGGCGAGATATGGCTTCGTGGTCCGTGGGCGATATGGCGCGTTATCCGCAGCTCGTCCCCGTCTCTCGGCTCATCGGTTCCTGGGAGGAGCCGAGTTTCGCACCCGAATCTGACGCCACAATTGATGCGTCGGCTCGCCAGGCAATCGAGGTGATTACACGATGGTAATGCCTTGGCTGATTCCGGTAGTGCTCGGAGTAGCTGCGCTCGTCGGCGTCGTGGCGTGGCAGCGGCACGCTGATAAACAGCAACGCTCCGTCAAAGTGGCTCACACGCTCTCCGCGCGCTCCAGCGAGTTGTTCCGCACGCGTTTACGGCGCTACCGGGCGGGAATTGTGACTGCCCTCGCATGCGCCGCGCTGGTCACTCTTTCCTCCTCCGTCGTCGCCGCCCGCCCTAGTTCAGAGGAAGTGCTGCAGCGAGATATGGCCTCGCGCGACATCGTCTTATGCCTGGATATCTCGGGCTCCGTGGTCCAGTTCGACTCGCAGGTTGTGGAGGCGTTTTCCGAGATCGTGGATTCCTTCGAGGGGGAGCGTGTGGCTTTGGTGATTTTCAATTCGTCGGCGCGCACGGTCTTCCCGCTCACGGATGACTACGACATGATTCAGGACCAGCTGGAGATCGCGGCAACCGCGCTCGATGTCGATATTGATCTGAGTACGGGTTACGTCTCTGAAAAAGATTTGGAAGAGTACAAAGCATTTGCCGAAGGCACTCTTGTAGATAACTGGTTAGGGTCGTCTCTGGTTGGCGACGGTCTCGTTTCCTGCTCACGTACCTTCGATTACTCGACGCAGGATCGCTCCCGTACCGTAATCCTGGCAACCGATAACATCGTCGAAGGGTCTGCAATTTTCGAACTGGAGGATGCGGTAGAGATCCTGCAAGACCGCAAGATCCGCATCAACGGTTTGTTTATCGATCCGGACCCTGGCTCTTGGCTTACGGAATCGTATGCAGAGGAGATGGAGGAAGCAGTGACATCAGTTGGCGGGAACTTCTTCTACGCCGACGATGCCGATGCAGGTGACCAGATTGTGAAGGACGTGCAGGCTCAGGACGCCGCCGATTTGGAAACCGATGCGGAGACCATTGTGTCTGATCATCCGGGCATATGGCCGGTATTCGCACTCATTGGAGTGGCAGGAATAATCGGGCTGGGTTGGAGGCTGCGTCTATGAGATTCACGTGGTTATGGCCCGCTTTCGTTGTGATTCCGGTGCTCATAGGAGGACTGGCGGTGTGCTTCCTCGGTTGGAGGAGGTCGCGCGCGCAGGGGCGCTCCGCCATTGTGGCATGGGCGCGCCGCACACTCATGGTTGTGGCAGTCGCATTGTGCGGTGCGGCGCCGGGAGTCGCAGTGCTGCCGACAACCGGCGTTGCTCCGGTTGAGGTGTATTTCGTGGTGGACCGCACCGGTTCGATGGCGGCAGAGGACTATAACGGTTCCGAGCAGCGTATGAACGGCGTGAAGTCGGACCTTTTGGAACTGCTTGAGGCCTATCCGAATGCGCGCTATTCGATTATTGCCTTCGACTCGTCGGCGACGACGCAACTGCCGGTGACAACCGATACCAATGCGGTGCGGTCCTGGGTTGACGTGTATGAGCGGGAGGTAACTGAAAGCTCGCATGGTTCCAATATGAATCGTCCGGTTGAGAGGCTTGATGAGGCCCTGACTCGCTCCCAAGAAAAGAATCCGGACCATGTGCGCCTGGTGTACCTGTTCTCTGACGGGGAGACCAGAGACGATAGTGCGAATGCGCAACTCGACTACAGCGGCCTGGCGGATAAAATCGACGGTGGAGCCGTATTCGGCTATGGAACCCCCGAAGGCGGTCAGATGAAAGAGATGAAGTATGACGGGACCGAGGGGAATTACATCGAGGATCCCGACAGCAATGAGACTGCCCTTTCTCGGATCGATGAAGAAGCATTGCAGACGATCAGTTCCCAGTTGGGCGTGAGCTACGAACATCGCACCGCTCCTGGGGGAGTGGAATCGTTGACGGAAGACACCACCGGTTTGGTGGCAGAGGCGCAGGCGCGGCAGGAGAGTTCCATATACACCCCGCGTATCTGGCCTTTTGGCCTGCTCCTCGCCGTGTTGGCGGTGTGGGAGATCGCTGCCCTGGTCCCGCAAGTGCGTAACATGCGCGAACTGACGGGTATTGAACGGCGCCGGGCGGGTGGCACGATTGGCGGTTCCGGTGGTCCAGGAGGTGTGACAAGCGTCGTGGGCGGTGCGGCACTTGGCGCCAGTGGCGGGCAGATTAGTGGTCAGCGGTCCACGGCGAAGATGATGCAGGAGGTCCGGCGATGAGCGCGGCAGGTCCGACCATGAACGGAATGCGTAGAAAATACTCGGGCCGTGGCTGGCGCGTTGCGGATATCGTCATCCTGTCCGTGCTGGTGCTGGCGCTGCTATGGACGAGCCTGATGTGGCTGTTCGCAGCCAGGGGCGGTTCGGCATACGGGAATGAAAACTACGACGGCGCGACGTCGTCGTACCGGAAGGCTGATGGGCTGACGCCGACACTCCTGGGCGAATGGCGTCTGCCCTACTCACGTGGAACAACATACTTGGCCGACGGCGCGCCGGACACGGGTGTTCCGTACCTGGAGAAGGCCTTGGACCTGGTGCCAAAGGCGGAGACGGATGAGTCGGGAATGGTGGTGGATCCGGACCACGTTCCCGAGTGCCAGGTGCGGCGGAATCTCTCCGTTGGATATGAAATGCAGGGGGATGCGGCGGCTGATTCTGGCGATGCCGAGAGTTCTGCCCAGCTGTACGAACAGGCGGTGCAGGCGCTGCATCCCTGCTACAACGGCCAGGGGAATAGCGACGTCGAGCAACGGCAGGATGACAAGCAGCAGGAGCAGCAACAGCAGCAAGACCAGGACCCAACAGACGACCCCACGAAAAACGATCCAGAGCCCACGGAGGAGCCGGATGATGGAGATAACGAACCTTCTCCCGAGCCGACGATGAGCGAGGAGGAAGAGGAATTGCAGAGGCGTAATCAGGAGGGTGAGCAGCAGTACCAGCGTCAGCAGGGCGATGACGATGGTAGCAGAGGATCTGGAGGAGTGAACTGGTGATGGTTCCTGAGTTGCGTCATCCCGGTGCGGCGATCATCGTTCCGGTGTATGACACTACGGGAGCAATGTTCGCTGAACATGCGCGCTCGGCCGAGATGGCAGGAGCGGATGTTGTGGAATGGCGTCTTGATTATCTTGTGGGAAGCCATGCGTCGCGTTCTCTCGCCGATGCGGTGGAGGCTATTCCGGAGGTGCTGGCCACCACGAGGCTCCCGCTCATGTTGACGCTGCGGACTGCCGGCCAGGGCGGTGAGGCCGATATTTCGCCCGGGCATTACGGGGTTATGTTGGCGGAGCTGTTGGACATGCTCGTGCATGCCAAGGTTGACCCGGCACGGGTAATGCTGGATGTCGAGTTCTCGAATCCCTCGGCCAGCAGTTTGGCGCGGCGCGCCCAGGAACTCGGATTCATGGTCGTGCTCTCGCAGGCAGAGTTAGCGGGCACTCCCGATTGCGACATGCTGGAGATGGAGTTGGAGGAGTTGCTGGAGGTTCCCGGCGTGATCGCGCATCTTGCGGTGACCGCGCGTGAGGATGAGGATGTGCAACATCTGTTGGATGCGACGCGCGCCGTCAGCGGGCGCTATGATCGCCCGATCATAGCGGTTGCGATGGGGCCGGAGGGGCTGCGCTCCAAGCGTGAGGGGTACCGCTACGGTTCCGCGGCGGCATGGGCGTCAATCGACTGGGGGCAGGGGCTGCTGCCCGGCCAGATCTCGGTGGAAGAGCTACTGCGTGCCTT
>SUUB01000040.1 GCA_015062745.1 Actinomycetaceae bacterium | reverse complement strand
GCCACCGATTCCTCCTTGCCACCGAATCTGATTCGCTCCCGACTCCAACTACCTACCGACTCCACCTGCCCACCGAATCCGACTTCCCCCGAATCCAACCCTTCTTCCCAGGATCTACTAGGCTTATTCCATGGCCATCCTCCTTCCCAGTGTGCAGGCAGAACGCATCCGCAGCGCCGTCGTCGATTATCTGGCCACCACCTTCGCACTGACGGATGCCGAACCCCGCCGCGCCCTGACGGACTTCCTCCAGCATCCCGGCCACGGCGTTTTCACCGGCCCCTTCGCGCGGCTACGTCTGCCCTACCTTCCTTCCGAAGGCACCACCGCCTTGGACTGGACCCCGCCCTTCCCTCCCTACCATCACCAAGAACAGGCCTATCGCCGTCTGACCAGCAAGCCGCTCGGCCCCGCTCACGCCGGCCCGGAAGCGACAATCGTCACCACCGGCACCGGCTCGGGTAAAACAGAGGCCTTCCTCCACCCCATCCTCGACCATGTGCTCCGCGCCCAAAAAGCCGGGATCACCGGCATCAAAGCACTCATCCTCTACCCAATGAACGCGCTGGCCAGCGATCAAGCCGCCCGCCTCACCCGCCTCATCACCTCCGATCCCGCGCTCGGCAGCGTCCGCGCGGGCCTTTATACCGGCGACGCCGAAACCACCTCCCCCAGCAGCACCGCACCGGACTTCAGCACCACTGCCCCTCCCGCTTCACACTCCGGCACCACACCGGACCCCAACACCACACCAGCCCCCGGCACCGCCCACACCACCCACGGCACCGCTTCCACCACGCGGCGCCGTGGCAGCGCGCTGGAAACCGACCGCTACTCCATCCGCCGCGATCCGCCGGACATTCTGCTCACCAACTACAAGATGCTCGACCAGCTGCTGCTCCGCCCGGAGGATCAGCAGCTCTGGGAGGCATCCGCACAGTCGCTCACCTACCTGGTGCTCGACGAGTTCCACACCTACGACGGCGCACAGGGCACCGACGTCGCCATGCTGCTGCGCCGCCTCGGCCTGGCCATTCGCTCCTACCTCTCCACCGACGATCCCCGCCTGGATGCCTTTACCACCTCCCCACTCGGCCCGATCACCCCGGTTGCCACATCCGCCACCCTCGGCGATGGCAACGACCCCGCCGAGATTCTCGACTTCGCCCGCGAAGTCTTCGGCTTCCCCCTGCCACCCGAGGCGGTTATCACCGAAACACGGGTTCCGCTTGAGCAGTGGGCAGGCCAGCACAGGCGGGCTATAGCCCCTCTGGGCCTCACCCCGCGCCCGTTGCGGAATATGAAGCCAGACGAACTCGACGCTCTGGCGGCCCTCGCCGAAGGCTCCGCCGCCGACATTCCGGCCCTGCTGCACGACGTCGTCGAAAAACTCTACGAGGGCCCCGCACCTTCCGCGAGCCAGATACCTCCTTCGGCGCAGTCGGCCCCCGCGCCCGCCGGGCCGGCCGAACCAACTCTCGCCACCCCCGCTACCTGGGCTGCGGCCCTCCAAGCGCATCCCGACGTTCTCACCCTTATTGAAGCAGCCCAACAGGCCGCGCCGGTGGCTACCCTCGCCCGCAGCGTGCTCGGCGGAACCTACCTGGAGGACCCGCCACGCGCTCGGCGCGTGCTCGCCGTTATCTTCGCCGCCCTCTCCGCCGTGCGTGCCGGGCTGGACGGCACTCCCAACCGAAATGCCGTCAGCGTCGAAATCACCCTGTGGGTTCGCGAAGTGACCCGGATCGAGCGCATGCTCTCCACGCAACCCGCCTTCCGCTGGTCCGATGACGCGGCCTCCACCTACGCCGCTCTCGAAGAGGACATTCCCGCCCGTCCGGCCCTGTACTGCCGTGCCTGCGGTCGCTCAGGTTGGGGGATCACACTCGCGCGCACCGGCCAGGCGGAAAAGCCGGACCAGTCGAATGTCCGGCGGGACCATCTGCTGCACGATTCCCGCTTCCGCGCTCTCCTACATGCTCCGGGCGAGGATGCCGCCTACCTGAACGCATTGGCGGGCGGCGCCCCCGATCCTGCCCCGCGTTTCCCAGGCCTGCGCTGGTACTCGGTGGCCCGCCGGGAACTGCTCACCCGCCGCCCAGCAGAATCAGACACGGAGACCCGCGAAGGCCGTATTGTACCCGTGCTTGTCCTCACCGGGGACGAAGTCGATATTCAGCGCCAAACCACACACGACGTGTGCCCCTCCTGCGGCAGCGACGACTCCATCCGCTTCCTCGGCTCCGCCGTCGCCACGCTCCTCTCCGTCAGCCTCACTACCCTCTTCGGGGATGACGCCTTGGACTCTGCGGAGAAACGCACCCTGATCTTCACCGATTCCGTGCAGGACGCCGCCCATCGTGCCGGTTTCGTGGACCAACGTTCCCACACCATCAGCCTGCGTTCCGCACTGCGCGGCGCACTCGACGGCCCAATGCCGCTCGATTCCTGGGTGGAGGCCACGATTTCCGCCGCATCCGACCCATTCGACCGCTACCGTCTGGTGCCCGCCGACCTCGCCGAGCACCAACGCTTCCGACCCTTCTGGGATTCACGCTTCTCACGTAGTCGCCGCCGCACCGCCGAGAAATATTTGCGCCGCCGCCTTCTCTTCGATTCATCGCTCGAAGTCGGCCTGCAATCCACCTACGGGCGGACCATGGAGGCTACCGGTTCAATCGCCGTACACTGCGACGCCGGAAGCTCCGATCAGATCGCCGCCATCGCCCGCGAAACGTTCAGCGACGACGCCGGAGGCCTTCTCCCCGCCTTCACCGACATTCCCAAAAGCCGTCTACTCGCCTGGGTGCGCGGGACACTGGAACACATGCGCCGCGACGGGGCCATCGACCATGAATGGCTACAGCGTTACAAGGAGGACGACGGCGCACGAGTATGGATCTGGTACAAGCGCAAACGCCACGAGGGGCAGCCCGCCTTTCCCGCCGGGCGCAGTGCACCCGCGTTTCCTCAAGTCGGAGGTGCACCGAACTCGAAGCGCTCCACCTTCACGCCTGTAACCTCGGCGAAGTCCTGGCACGCCATCTGGACCCATAAGTGCCTGGCGGTCAGCCCGCAGCATGCGGCCAGGCTGGCGGCCGATCTACTCAAACGTCTGGCGCGTGCCAGTATTCTCTCCTCTACAGAAACGGACAGTGGCGGCACGGTGTACGCCATTCCTACCGCTCGCATCATTGTCTCCCCGCTGGAGGAGGTCTCGCCCGGACGCCTGCTGCTCGTCTGCGACACCTGCCGCAGTCAGCTGCCCTCATCGTCCACCTCCTCGGAACAGTTGCAGGGAGCGCCATGCTTGACCGCGGCCTGCCCCGGACATCTGGAGACCACCGAACACACACGCACCAGCTTCTACCGGCGGCAATACGCCAGAAACCGGGTACGCCGGGTGGACGCCCACGAGCACACCTCGCTCCTCGCCGCGGAAGAACGGACCAGAATCGAAGAAGGCTTCAAACGCGCCGAGCAGAATCCCGGCGATCCGAACGTCCTCGTGGCAACACCCACCCTGGAAATGGGCATTGACATCGGCGACCTCTCCACGGTACTGCTCGGCTCCCTTCCGGATAATGTCGCATCGTATGTGCAGCGGGTGGGAAGAGCCGGGCGGCGCAACGGCTCCGCCCTTGCCCTGGCGTACGTTCCCGGAAGGCGCGGCCAGCTGCCGCTACTGGAAGACCCTGCGCGATTGTTGAACGGCGCGGTAGAGCCGCCCTCCACCTATCTGGGTGCAGAGGAGATCCTCCGCCGCCAGTTCATCGCCTCGGTCATCGACTCAATGGCGCGTTCCGGTGATCCGGCAATCCCCGGAAGAGGTGGCAAGCGCCCGACTGCCCGCACCGCGCTCGGGTCCGATTCCGGTGAATCTCTTATCGGCTCCATACTGGCGCATATTGAGAACGACGGCGCCACGCTGGCATCCGCTTTCGCCGCCACCTTCGAGGGCGCTCTCGGCGATGCAGACGGCTCCGCTTCCTCTGGCACCGACGCCGACGGCCCCGCTACCGATGGTTTCGCTGCGAATGGCTCCGCTGCGGACCAGGACGCACTCCCTGCACCACATAACACTGGCAGCCTCACACGTCTCATTGCCTGGGCCACCGAGGACCACGCGGAGGGGCCGCGGCGCCTGCTGGAGCGCGCCGTCGCCGAGCACGCCAACGAAGAAGGGCTGCTTTACAAACAGCTCGACCAAATCAACACCGCCTTACCCGAGCTCATCGACGCGGCCAATCTCCCCAACGCCACGGAGGAGGATCGGCGGGCGCTGCGTGCGGCGCGCGGTGCTCAGCAGGCCATACGCGCCCGGCTGAGCGACCTGAACGAGGAACACTGGGTCTCTGCACTCGAACGCCACGGAGTATTACCCAACTACGCGCTGCTGGATGATACCGTCCGCCTAGCAGCGCGGGTATCATGGCGCGATCCGGACAGTGAGGAGATGCGAACCGAGCCCTACGATCTGGACCGTTCCTCCACCAAGGCACTGGCAGAACTCGCACCCGGCGCCACCTTCTACGCCCACGGTATGGAGATGCAGGTGGACGGCGTCGACCTTTCCGGCATCTCCAGTGAGGCCGAGTGGTGGTTCTGTTGCTCACACTGCGGATACGTCCGCATCCACCCCGCCCAGGAACACGTGCCACAGGCTCCCACCCACTGTCCGCGTTGCGCCGACACCCACATCGCGGACATTGGCCGCGCCCGCCGCGTCCTGCGCCTCACCCGCGTCTTTGCCGATATTTCCCGTGACGATGCCCGTATCAGCGATACCCGCGAAGACCGCCTGCAGGCCCGTTTCAGTATTCTGCCACTGGCCGACTTCGACCCGCAGCGGGCCGAAGAGCAATGGGCCTGTGACAGCGGCTTCGGCCTGATCCGGTATCGGCACCTCATGCTGCGCTGGCTTAACACCGGACGCCTTGCCGCCGGGCAGGGGACCGATCAGGTGGCTGGCATCAATGTTGCCGCCACCGGCTTTCGCCTGTGTGAGGCCTGCGGAAAGCTGGACACGGAAACAGGCCCGAACAACCCACGGGAACACCGACCCTGGTGTGAATATCGCAGCTCCCGTACAGAGCATATTGCGCAAGTCGACCTCATGCGCACACTGGAAACCGAAGCGCTGGCTCTTATCCTCCCACCGTCATTCGCCACTAACCACACCGGAACGGCCTCGCTCTGCGCCGCACTATTCCTCGGCCTCCGGCTCATCACCAACAGTGTTCCCGCACATCTGAACGTCGCCGTCGTTCCGCACCCTGTGGTCGATGGAGAACCGGGCGAAACACGGCAGGCCGTGCTGGTGCACGACGTCGTACCCGGAGGCACAGGTTATCTCACGGATCTGACTGATCCGAACAGACTCTGGAATCTCCTCATTTCCGCAGGTACGCACCTGGAGAATTGCAACTGCCGCCACGAGAATAGGCACATGTGCCATAACTGCCTGCTGCCTTTCGCAGCGGGCAGTGAGGTATCACGCGCCGCCGCAGTGGATGCCATCCGTCGTATCCTCGGGCTTAACAACGACGAAGCAATTGCTTCCCTCGATCCGGGCAGCCCGCAATGGCGCATCGCTGAAGACGCACCAGCCCGACCGGCAGCCGGCGCCAGCCCGTTGGAAGACAGGCTGCGCGATGAACTCCAACGCCGCCTCGCCCAAGTGGTCGACGTGGAACAGATCGCCGACCCCTCCGGGGCACCCGCGCTCAATATTGACGGCGGCCGGTGGAAGATACGTCCCCAGTTGGATACCGGCGGGTCTCGCCCTGATTTCACCTGCCTGCCTTCCGTTGAAGCTGCGCCTATTGCCGTGTTCTGTGATGGGTGGGAGTACCATGCCAGCCTGCGGCACAACCGGCTTGCCGACGACGCCGCCAAACGCGAGCGTCTACGCGCCCGCGGCTACCGGGTTGTGTCGGTGGCTGCCACAGATTTGGACGGGCCCTGGGACCCGTCGTGGCTGATTAATGGCGCAGGCCTACTGCGGACGAACGGTCAGGCGTTTGCCGCACGCGTCGGCGCGATCACTGATAAGGCTATTGCCACCTGGTGTGAAGGTCCCGTCGCCCTGCTCACTGAGATGCTGGTAGACGCCACCATCCGCGATCGCGGCCACGAAGAGAATGCGCGCAGTGCCCTGGCTGACGCCGTGTGGGTGCCGCTACTTGTACAAGCCCAGCAGGGCGATGTGCAATGGGAGAGGCCCACAGACCCGGAAGGTGACGCGCTGCAGCAGGCGATGGATGCACTATATCCTGCGGAGTCGGATATGCATGGCCAAGCGGGTAACGGCGGAGATGCAGCTACCGGGTCAATATCTGATTCATCAGGCCCCCGCACATCGGCATCCGTATTCCTCTGGCCTCATCTGGCGCTCGCCGTGCAATTGCGCGGCACGTCAACCGTGGCCATGGCGCTCGTGCTCGACGATTCTTCCGAGGCCCTCGCCTCCCCGGATCACCGTGACGCATGGCTGACCTGGCTGCGCCTAGGTAACGTCCTACCGCTGGCTAATGCCTCCGTTACCGTGACCACGGTATCTGCAGCACGGGACGAACTCTCGGCCAGGCGACGTTTCACTGCCCAACGCCGGGCAGCCTCGCAATATCAATTCGCGGCCGAACGCAGCCTTGCTCCGCAGGATCAGTTCTATGCCGAGCAGCGGAGTGAAGTGCAGCAGCAGTCCGAGCCTCTGGAGCGCACTGAGGCTCTTGAACAGTCCGGGGTTCCGGAACAGCCCGGTGTATTGGCACAGACTGGCATCGAACAGCACTCTGAGCCCGAAGGCGCAACTGCTGCCGGCCAGCCCCTTGGCTCGTCACCGCTTGAAGCACTCGAATGGAATCGCGTTGACCCCGAGTTGACCGACCCACGTATTCTGGACCTCGTGCCGTATCTGGCGGCGCGCGGCATCCGGCACGGCGCCGATGGCGAAGAGATCGCAGGCGGAATAATGGCCGATCTCCTCTGGTACGAGCAGCGGGTCGCCGTCGTCGTCGAGGATGCGGAAGAAGATGCCGCCGCCATGCGTGATGCCGGTTGGCACGTTGTCGTCGCCGGATCCGATCCGGAAGAAGCGGCCACGCGAGTGGCGCAGTTGCTGGTTGGTGACGCGTAGGCCGACTGCTGCAGCAACACCTGCACACCACGCGGACGCACATAAGGCATTCAAAACGAGAAACGTGTCGGAGCCTTGTGGGAGACTAACCTTATTCCTGGAAGGAGACTGATATGCCCTCCATCGTGGTGCCGAAGGCGAATCCGAAGGATGCGACGGCTAAAGATCCGTCATTGAAGGCCAAGGTCGGCACTTTTCTGATGAAGCTAGCCGGCACGGATACCACCTCCGGCCTGCACGTAGAGCCGATTCGCCACGCGGCAGATTCACGCGTGCGTACCGCCCGCGTGGATGGGTTTTACCGCGCGGTCCTCTTTCAGATCGGGCAGGGCGAGGACGCCGTGTACCTCTTGCATGGCGTGTGGCCGCATGATGACGCCATCGATGAAGCGAAGAAGGTGGGCCTGCAGGTCAATCCGCGCAATGGCGCCACGGAGGTCGTCCGAATTGCCGAAGCCGTTCAAGCCAGCCAGGAAAGCGTTACGGCAGAGCGCAACCGTGCATTGCAGCGCCTGGAAAAGGCCCAGAGCGAGGCGCAGGCCATCGCTCGAAAGGCCGACCAAACCGAGCAGGCCAATGCGCGTGCTCGCAAGCAAGTGGAGGCTAACGGGGCAAGGGTTGAGTCTGCGGTAGCCGTCGCTACTCGCGACGATCCGCCTGCCTGGGCCCGGCCATTCACCCCGGAAGAACTCCACGAACAGCTCGGCCTTGACCTCGCACTGGTCACTGCCGCGCTTGCGACTGAAAAGGAATCAGAGATCCTTGATATCGCCATGACAGCTGAGGTGCCCTGGCAAGCCGAAGCGCTGCTTTCACTCGCCACCGGGTCGACGATCGAAGATGTCCGGGAGGAGTTCGGTCTGAGCCTTCCCGAAGATGTCGCTACCACCGGTTCTGATGAGGATCTACTTGACGGTCTTCGCACCCCCGCCGCCCGCTCCTCCTTCACCTGGGCAGAGAACGACGCCGAACTCCGCAAGGCGATTGAGAGCTTGGACTTTCAGCAATGGCAGCTCTTCCTGCACCCGCAGCAGCGCGTCTTGGTCGAACGAGAGACCAGGGGCGCTGCCCGTATCAGCGGCGGTGCCGGCACCGGCAAAACGGTAGTGGCCGTACATCGGACCGTGTGGCTCGCCCGCCGCAGTGATTCACATACAGCCCCTGGTGGCGAGGCACCCACGGGGCAAGATGGCACAAAGACGTCCATACCCGGCGTAGCAGCGCCCGCCGATTCCGGCGCGAACCCGGCTACCACTCGTATCCTCCTGACCACTTTTACACGCAATCTCGCCGAAGATCTCCACCGGCAGGTCGCCCAACTCGCACCGGATCTTCCCCTGGCGGAGAGTTTTGAGGAACCCGGTATCTTCGTCAGTGGCATTGACGCCCTGGCCATGGCGATCCTACAGAAGGCCGGTGATTCCATCGCTGATGTCGTCATGCCGGTGTTTGGTAGGCAGCGCTCTCGGGTCTTGGCGGGGGTACGCGGCAGGCAGGCCAACCCCTGGCAGGAAGCTCTCAATGTTGCGGGAGGCGGCTTACCCGAATCCCTGCGCTCAACCGATTTCCTCGAGTCAGAATATGAGCTCATCATCCTGCCTCACCAACTGACTACGCTGCAGAAGTACTTGCGCGTGCGCCGCCCCGGGCGCGGCGTGGCTCTGGATCGCGCTAAACGAGCCGCCGTGTGGAAAGTCGTGGAGGCCTATCGCGATTACGCGGCCGCAGCAGACTACACTTCTTTCGCGGAACGACTCGTCCTTGCCGCTACCTGGTTGAACACCCGCGCCACAGCTGGTGATGCCCGGCCTTTCCAGCATGTAGTTGTGGATGAGGCGCAAGACCTCTCCCCTGCGCACCTTTTGCTGCTCCGAGCACTGGTTGCCCCCGGCCCGAACGATCTGTTCCTTGCGGAGGATTCACACCAGCGCATTTATGGGAAGAAAATCGTACTCAGCCACTACGGCATTGAAGTACGGGGGCGGTCCCACCGCCTCACCCGTAACTACCGCACTACGCGGCAGAACCTCAATTTCGCCTTTGAGATACTCGAGCCCGGCGATTACCGGGACCTTGAGGGGGAAAGCGAGCAACACCGTTACCTCTCCCCGCGCTCAGGTCCAGAGCCAGTACTGCTCAAAGCCGCGAGCCCGTCCGACGAACTAGATATGGCGGCACAGCAAGTGCGTCAGTGGCTCGCCGAAGATGAAGCGAACGATCAAGTGGCCCCCGAGACAATCGCAATTCTCACACGCGACCGCAACCGCTGCGACGCCGTCGTTGCCGGCCTTGCGGAACGAGGGCTCGAGGTCCGTCCAGTCGGGCGTGACACTGCCAAGCGTGGACAACCGGTAGTAATGACAATGCACCGCGCCAAAGGGCTCGAATTCCGCAAGGTGCTGCTGTTCGGCATAGGTGAAGACGTCATTCCACGTTCGGTTCGAGAGCAGAGCTACTCTGAGCAAGACAAATCCGACGCACTCCTGCGTGAACGGTCACTGTTGTACGTCGCCGCTAGCCGCGCACGGGACCAGTTGGCGATTTCGTGGAATAGCGCGCCCAGCCCGCTATTGGAACCGGTTGTCACTAGACCGTAAGGCAGCCGCTCTCTTCGCAAGGCGTCCCTCCAGATCGGGCTTATACAGAACGACGATTACGCCTCTCCTCGCAACAATGCGGACTCCGTACTAGAACGGTTTGACCGCGTAAACCCCGCTACGAGCAAAGCCGTCCACTAGCGACCTCCTGGTTGGCACGGCTTCGCCCTACCCACGTTTCATGAGTGTCTCACCCTGCCGCGCTTCTCAAGCAGATATGCCCAGCCCATCCCGCACCATGCCCACGATCAGCGCTGTGAGGTTCCTCCGTGAGGATCACACCGGTCAATGCCGTGCCCCAAACACTGAGTCACTGACCGATTAGCGTCCAAACGGCCAACCGCCCACCATACCCAACCGTAAAAACCGCGCCATTCCGCCACTTCTAAAATGGAACAAATCTGGTAACGGATCCTTTGGACGCTAATCGGTCACGGACGGGCTCCTACACCTTCCCTTCAAGCTATTGACCACCCGCACATGCCCACAGCCAGCAAAATGAACCGTCCACCCAGCCACAGCCCCGGCCAGCCGAACCGTCCATCACACCTGGCGTCTCCTGCGAGCACACCCGGCACCTCAGTCGGGCACGCCTGTCACCTCATGCGAACACACCCCGCCTCCTCCAGCCGAACACACCCAGCACCTCGCACAAGCACACCTGCCACCCCATCCCCTACACCGCTTGACGCCCTTTATATCAATCAGTAATATATCCATTATCGATATATCAACAATGGAGGGAGGTCTTATGAGTCGCACCTCGGGATACACCAGCGGCGATCTGCCAGATCCCGCCGTCGCCGTGCTTGCCACACTGGGACGGCCACTGCACGGCTACGCCATCATGGCATTCCTCGATGAGCGCGGTGGCCCCGACATAACCATGGGGCCAGCCACGCTGTACACAACGCTGAAGAAGCTACTCAGCGCCGGTTTCATTGAGGAGGTCGACGATACCGGCAAACGCCGCCCCTACCGCCGTACCAGCAGCGGCACAGCGGCACTCAACCATAGCCTCGAACGCCGCCACCGGCTTATCGAATTCGTTCAAACAGCAATGGAGGAAGCATGACAACACGACGCTTCGGGCACGGCATGGCCGTCGCTCCCGAAAAGAACCTCGCCCTGTTCTCTGACATGGCAGCACGCGGGCAGGCGCTCGTTGGCATTAGCGCGCTCGGGTTTATGTGGCGATTCAAACCCGCCCCCGCGGAGGATGCCGTCTTCGCACTTGACTACAACGACACCCCCGATGAAGACTATCTGGCCGTTTTCGAAGCGGCCGGCTGGCAACACGTCCTCGGGATCTGTGATATGCAGATCTTCAAGGCCGCCCCGGGCACACGCCCGATACATACCGAGAGGCAGGGCGAAAAAGAGACACTCGCCTCGCAGGCCAGGAGGCATGGACTCGCGGCAATCGTGTTCCTCGTGCTGATGGTCCTCGCCTTTGCGGTACACATAACACTCGAACTGCCGCGGTGGGTCGATGTCATCCTGTACCTGGTCACCGTTATTCCCTTCATCTTCACGGCAATTCCTTGGATCGGGAGCATGCGGTTGTTGCGTAAACAGGGGAGGCAGCGCGCCTGAGTAGCAGCGAGTTCGCCGCGCTTGCATGCCACGGGCTTCGGGCGCCAATCCAACCCAAGCCCCTTGCGGCGCGGCGCTATCACGATATACACAGTCAACCCTCCACGCAGATATCCGGACGTCCTCGCCGGGTCTGCGCACGACTAGGCCAGACGAATAGGCCGCGTCGACGGCACACAGACGGGCAAATTCACGCGGAACAGGTAACAGGCGTGCCGCCACACCCGGTTTGACGACCACCCAAATCTCTTGCCGAAAAGGCACCTCAGGCGCGATACCACCGTTGCCCACCGCGTCTAATCAACGCCCAATCAATAGTGGTATCGCGCCTGCAGAATAACCAGATCGTCGCCATCGACCAGATAGACAAGCCTGTGCTCGTCCGTTATCCGCCGCGACCATGCACCTGGCACGCCATATTTCAACGGCTCCGGTTTACCAATACCGGAGAACGGCTCGCGCAACGTAGCCAGAATTAGTGTGTTGATACGTTTGAGAGTTCTGCGGTCCGTGCCCTGCCAGTAGCAGTAGTCCTCCCATGCCGCAGTATCCCAGACAAGTCGCACAACTATCCCTAGCCATTCAAGTCGAGCTGATGCTCTTCGGCCTTACCGTCACGTACACGCTCGTATGAGTCGATAAGACGCCGAGCGTTTTCGGGAGAGCGGAAAAGGTAGGAGGTCTCCCGCCAAGCGGAGTACTCATCAGCAGACATAAGCACCGCATTACCATGACGCGACACGATTTCTACCACATCACGGTCCGCATTAACGCGTTCGATAAGAGGGAACAGAGTACGACGAGCTTCCGATGCGCTGATTGACATAGAACACCCCCATTTGTGGTACAACACTATGGTACCAGTCGATCGGTACGCGGTCTAGCGTGACCGCGCCCGCAGCGCGCGGACTCAGCCGCTCTGTGCGCTTGGCGGGTCTGCCATCACATCCGTTTGCCGCCACGACGGTGCCACACGGCTTCGGAATCTCACGCACAGCTTCACCGGCGGGGACTACAACTAGGGACACTGCTGGCATCCGATACTCTCAGCACGGAGTCAATCGCGGCGAGTGCAGACCATTGCGAGTGCATACCATAGGCCGCGGGATAGTCCGCGACGCTGTCGGCCCCGAACAGTACGGCCCGCTGCTCACAGGTAATGGGCGCGCAGCTCGTCGGGCGACTTCCCAGACAAATCCGCCAGCGTCACATCGAATACCGTGTACGCGCCACTGCTCCCACGTGCCGCCATCTTCACAGCTGCACGCCCCATGGCTGCCACCACCGAACCCGTGAACTCCGGATTGGAGTCCAACTGCAGTTCGAAGTTCACGGTCTCGGCAACCCCGTCGGAAGTATGCCCCCGGCGAATAACCGTGCCACCGTGCGGAATACCCGCATGCTGCGCAGCCATCTCTTCGGCGGTGATGAACGTAACCGTCGTATCGTAGTCGGCGAAGTAGTTCGGCATCTCCACGATCTCCTTCTCGATGCGAGCAAGATCGGCGCCTTCTTCCGCCACAACGTAACAGTCGCGCGTATGCATCGACCGGGTGGTGAGCTCGACGTCGTCGCCCGCTTTCACCGCCGCGACGGTTGCTTCAACCGGCAAGGTGTATTGCTTGGCGTCGACGACGCCGTCGATCCGGCGTAGCGCGTCGGAATGCCCTTGCGAGACACCGGGACCCCAGAAGGTAGTGGTTGCTCCGTCCGGCAGTACGGCGTCGCCGAGAACCCGCAGCATGGAGAACAGGCCCGGATCCCACCCGGTGGAAATAAGCGCAACGTGCCCGGCTGCTTGCGCGGCGGCATCAACAGCAGCGAAATGCTCCGGAATACGCGCGTGTGTGTCGAAAGAATCGACTGTGTTGAACAGGGCAACCGTTGCCGGGGTCTGCTCAATGAGATCGGTGGCCGAACCGCCACAGTTCAGGCACACGTCCACCTTGTCCGCCCAGGCGGGCATATCGTTGACATGCGCGACGGGCGCACCTTGCGTGGTGATGGAACTCGGATCGCGTCGGGTGAAGACGACGACGAGCTCCATATCGTCATTCTTGGAGATCGCCTGTTCGGCTCCTCGCCCGAGATTGCCGTATCCGTTGATCGCTACCCTGATCATGAGACCTCCTGTTGCTGGTATTCCGGTTGTTCTACAGTGCCACTCCTGCGCATGTCCCGGCACTGTGTCCTGTGGACCGTGCGCCTGAGCTGCCGCACCCGCGGATTGCACGCCCGCACTCTCGCGGAGTGTAACACCCCGTCAACACGTTGCTTGCATACCTGTGAGCCCGCCGTTTACCTTCGGCTGGATTCACAGTCCGCTGGTGCTGCTGCGCCCATCTTGCGCGCAAACTGCTTCCACCGTACAGCCTGTCTCATCGCCTGGACCGAAGCGACCGCAATAGGAAGTAGGCCACGTCGGAAAGAACGTGTGCGTCGGCAAGAACGAAGACGAACATGTCCAAAAGAAAAAACCGCAGAGACAACGAACACGTCGGAGAGAACAAACACGTGGGAGACAACGAACACTGCGGAGAGAACGAACACGGCGGAAGGAAGAAGTATGGCGGAGAAGTCATGCGAGCCGGGCGGTACCCACAGCATCTAAAAGCTGCAGGCACCGCCCGGCGAATTAATTGCGTATTACCGCTCCTATTATTTCCTAGCTCTTTCTATTCCTTGCCTCCACGCCGCTTTGCCAGAACCAGCAGCACACCGATCAGTACGGCGGCAATTCCGACAATGACGGGCACCGTCACCGATGCACCTGTTTTCGGCAGGCGGGACTTCGACGCCGCAGTTCCCTTGGCGGTCGGCGATGCGGACGCCGCCGCGCTTGCACTTGGAGACGTGCTCGCGGTCGGGTTCATACTC
The DNA here is from genome assembly GCA_015062745.1 of Actinomycetaceae bacterium. GTDB lineage: Bacteria > Actinomycetota > Actinomycetes > Actinomycetales > Actinomycetaceae > Asp313. The sequence goes on along the minus strand of SUUB01000040.1, from coordinate 5,690 downwards.
TGCTCCTGTGTCGGAGTGGCCGGAGGAACCACGGTGTACGTGTTGGTAGCAGTCAACACCACATCGGTATCCTTCACGATCGTTGCCGCACCACCGTCGGAGATCTCCGCGACGACGGTGTATCCGCTACGGTCGGCCGCACCCTCACGCTCTGCGACTGTGCACGTGACACCAGTCGGGATAGTCGGTGAACTGACCGCGGTTCCATCACCAGGCACAGCTAGAGATCCCTGCGAACCATCACTGCACTCGTAATCGAAGGGGAAGATCTCTGTGGCAAAACCGGATTCACCACCGACAACATTCTTCACCACGGCGAACGTTCCTCGATCGTGGGTGTAGGTATTGACCGCGCTCACCTCAACGGTGGAGTTATCGGAAACCTCGACAGTCGCAACACCATCCGCGACCGGTTCTGCCGAGCCGTCAACCGTCAACATGGTCTCAACTGCGGCATCGCTAACCGATGCGTCGAGCTCCTTGACCTGACAGGTACCAACAGGGACATCCCGCACAGAGGCAGTCTCGCCAGCCTTCACCGTCACCGTATCCGTGAACTGATCGGCTCCGGATCGCGGAGTGCACGTGTATTCGAAGGTGAATTCCTTCCCGTTCGCCAGGTCAGCCGCATCACCTGCAACCGTCTTGGAGATGGCGAAGCTTCCCTTGAGCGCCGTGTAGTTGTTGGTGACGGTTAGCTCAGGGTTCTGGCCTTCGACAATCGTAACCGCTCCATCTGAGTACGTTGTGGCAAGCCCGTATCCTTCACGATCGGCCGCAGCCTGGTCTTCCTGAAGCACGCAGCTGGTACCGGTGGGCAGACTGGGGCCGCTGACCGCTGTGCCGTCGGCGGGCAGAGTCAACGTGCCCCGCGTCTGATTCTGATCATCGCAGGTATAAGTGACCGCAAAGGTCTCTCCGGCGGAGGGCGTGTAATCACCGATCACTGCCTTCTTGACCGCGAAGGTGCCGAGCTGGCGCGTATACGTGTTAGTCACAACGATGCTCTGGTCCTCGCCCTTTGCAATGGTGACCGTAGCACCGTTGTCGACCGTGAGGTCGTAACCAGGTGCCCGAGCTTCCTGCTCTGTGACAGAACAGCTGTACCCAACCGGTATGGCCGGAGACGTGGCCGTTTCACCAGCCGATGCCGTCAGCTCACCCGTAAGGTCCTCCCGCCCGGAGGCCGTACAGGTGTAGTCAAAGACGAACGCTTCTGGTGCAACGAAGCCGTCATCGGCATTGAGCCTCTTCGTAATCGAGAATGTGCCAGTGTCGAGGCTGTATACGTTGCTGAATTCGGCGGTCGCCACCGCATCACCCGGCGCCGCGATTGTCACGGTTTGCGGCTGTGCAGCCGTGGTGTCAAGCGTGTAGCCGTCAATCGCGGCGGCGTCGGTATCTTCCGTGACAGTGCAAGAGGCTCCAACCGCGATATTCTTCTCGGAAGAGACGGCGACGCCGTCACCTCTGGCTGTGACCGTGCCCGAATGACCATCGGTGCACGTGTAGTTGAAGGTGTAGTCCTTGTCTTCTGCAGCAGCAGAGCCCGATGTCTTCTTAACTACCTGGAAGTAACTGGGATCAAACTGCGTCGTGTTCGTCAGATTCACGGCAGTAATCGTTTGGTTTCCGATAGTGAAGTCGTTGGTGGAGAATGTTGGATCCGCCCACGAGTAGCCATCGGACAGAGCAACCGATGACAGATCCTCAGCCAGGGTGATCCTCGTTCCAGCAGGGAAGAAGGACTCCGTGAAGGTGGTCAACTCCCCTAATGTGACGTTAAAAGTGGCTGTTCCGGTTCGATTGTCAGAATTGAGCGTCCCCGGGGGCGTCCACCGCGGATAGTCTGCAGCCGTCGCACCAGTCGGCAGAGTGTAATTGACGGTCACCGGGAAGATAGCTCCCGGTTCGACGTATGTTGCGGCTGGGCCACCAACGTACTTCGCGATACGGAAGGTTCCGAAGCCCGCTTCCATCGTGACGGTGATCCCAAAGGACTCGACAAAGGACTTCGTACCGGTCACCGTCAAGGGTGTTCCCTCAACCGTCACCGTATTGGTGTAGATGAATCCCGCGGTGGCGTAGCCGGATGCGGTATCGACCGAAACCGTGTAATACACCGAGTAGTTGGCGTTCTTGGCGAACGGTCCAGTAATGGAGATGGTGATGGGTGTCCCCGAGGCCGTCGGAGTGCCGCAGCTCATCACCAATTCGAACGTGCCGGCAGCTGTGGTTGTAGCGCCTACACTTCCTGTGTCAAGAGTGACGGCGCCGGCTGTGGGGTCAGACTCCGAGGTGCCGCTGCGGAATTGAGAGGAGTTGACCTGGGCATCAGTAGGGCAAGACATGCCCGGCCCCAGCATATCTTCAATGGTGATTGTCTGCGACGTCTCCCCATCGAAGGTCATGTCCGAGTTCTCGGCAATTCGCTCGGTACCGAATCCCACAATCCAGTTGACCGTCTTACTGTATTCATCCATGCCGGTGGCGCCCTTTGTCAGTTGGGCCGGCGTGTACGAAACCGTGGCAGCTGCTCTGATCCCGCCAGAGTCCGGAAGGTCTACTTCCACCGTTTCGGTTCCATTGATAGTAAAAGGCAGGGATTCATCCGTCGTCGCCGCCGTGGCGGATAGTTGCACCTTGCCGGAGCCCTTCACATTGCCATATCCGGCGACGACGGCTTGCTCCATCGCTTCGTTAAAGGTGCAAGTCATATTGGTCTCGCCTATGACGCACTCACCAATCTCAACCTCGCCCGCTCCGAAGTCGTACGTGAAAGGCTTCGTCGCTCTTGTCTTATAGACGAGATAGGGAGTCGGTAAATCGATCGAGAAGGAATCACCCGCCTTGACCGTTGCGTTTGTCGCGTCCCATGTAAATGTCAACAGTGCGAGGGACGAACCCGCTATGAGCTGCCCCGATTCCTCATTCTCCGCTGCGTCAATCTTCGTCAAGCGCAGATCGCCGACTGCGATGTCCGTATTAACATCCGCTACTGAAGATGTTGATAGCCCCGGCAATGCGAACAACATAACCGAGGCCAGAACAGCGAAAAGACAACGTCCAGCGCAGCGCCGATTCCTGCGGCGCGCCGCCATCGTAACTGTGTGCATGATGCGTCTCCTTCAAACGTGGAACTAAGACGCTCACCGTAATCTTCGATTAAGCGTGACTCTCGAAGATCACTGCAAAGCAAGCAATCAGTATTTTACCTGATAAATGCCAGGAATATGTCATTGAATCAAATGAAGCACACCACGAGACGATGTAATAAGGCCCCAGCTCAAGGCGTTGATCGCGCGAGACAAAAATCGTTCCTCGGCACAGTGAGACGTCACGGTCGAAGTCGCTGCCCCCGCGCCAGGTCAATCATTGGTGTCCAGCTCTGTCTCAACTTCGTTTGTCACCATCGGTCTCCCGTCGCCTGTAACGCGCGTGTCAGCACCGTCACTCACAGCTTGTCTCGTTCCCCTGCGTAGCAGCTTGGCCGTTACACCTTTTGCGCGTCGCATCCCTTCGGCAGCGGTGTCTCTTGTAGTACCGGCGGCCTCCCGGATCCCACACCCAAGCGCGCTTACACCGGTGGAAGCACGTTCAACCAAGTCTTGGACACCCGCACGCTCGTCGTCGTCAACTTCCTGTTCCGCCCCTCCCAAGGCGTCAAGGGCGGCAAGGTACTCGGCAGCATCGGCACCAGGCGGCGGTAAGTGGCGCAACGCTTCTTTCAATCGCTGTGACTGTGACCGCAATGCCACGAAGGTCATGGCACCCGAGACAACGCCACCAGCCAAGGGAACAGCCTTTGTAACAGTCTTGGCGAAAGAGTCCTTAGTGACTTTGACCCCTATAAGGCTGAGAGTTCTTTTCACGACGGGGTACCACGCTGTTTTAGTCAACGCTTGCTTCGCGATTTGCTTCTGCATCGCCGGACGCGCAACTTGCTGCGCAAATGTAATAAGTGAGGCCGACGCACCACCTACACCTAACATAACACCGAAGAAAACCGCCACTTTCGCGACCGTCTCGTCATCGACTTCATCAAGGTCGTTGAGGAAACTGTGCCAACCGTAGATATACGCCAGTTTCTGCATGACACGCAGTGCATGCACGTAGTACTGCGTGACATCGCTCGGGACGGTGGCAAACATTGCGAGCCCTCCGGGAAGTCCCGTCGCAAACGAGAGTGCCGTTGATTTCTTCGTCTCGAACGCGATGACCGAATCCGCGAGTTCATCCAGCCGAGCAGGCTCGATACCAGCCTGCGTCGGCGTCGTTGCAATTGCCGCTCCGATCACACCTTCGGACAGGCCATATTTGCGAAACTCCTGCCGCAAGAACTCATCCCGTCGAATCTGAACGCCGCGAATCCGGATGACCTTCCGCAGGAACTCAACCGCATACTGCTGCGCCTCGGAACTCTGCGTGTCAGGCTTGTCCTCCAGGCTTGGAGACTCTAGTTCACGACCGTGCCCTCGATCCCTTTTCACCGCATCTCTTCCGGCGCTTTGCTCGTCTGCAGAATCGTCAGTAGCCCCAATACGCGTCACTACGTATACCTCACTCTGTTCCGGCTCAGGATGCATGTATCTGTCAACATCCTGCAAGAAAACTCGATCAATCCAGTATCCCTCGCACCACTTGACAAGTCAAGGATTTGTACCTTCTCACCGGCCATCTACCGACAGTCTCCGCTCTCCCAGTGGCGACGGAGGCAGATCAGTGCCCGCAAGTCCGTACCACCGCGAGGAATCATCGGAACCGCCGTACCTCGCGGAAGTAGACAACGGTGATCATGCCGTCTCAACGGCGGTAGGCGACAGGTCCCGTGGTGATCACAATGGCGTCGAGCAGTTGAGTACCCAACCGCTGTCTCAACCAATGCAAATTTCTGACATCGCGTTCGCTAATCGTTGCCGAGAGCTTCACCTCGATTGCGAGCACGCGACCATCCGAACGAGTCACTACCAGGTCGACTTCATGGCACCGTTAAGCGTGCGTAAATGCGCCGGCAACTCGCCGAACAGAATGTCTAACTCCCCAGGACTATCCTTCGCCTGTGTTTTATGGGCCAATCATACGACTGGCAGGACTTCAATCAGTCATTTGGCAGGACTTCAATCAGTCATTTGGCACGGCACGAATCAGTCACTTTACAGCCAGCGCTACGCTCTCAACGCCGTCGTCGCACGATCTGGGCGATAAGCTCCCGACTGCAACCAAGTGCATGAGCCAATGCCGTATACGACCAACGTTTGGGTTCCACTTCACGTAGCCGGTCAATAATACTGTCCCGTTCGGCGCGGTAGCGGGCAGCTAGGGCGTCGGCCTCCAGCGCCTTGGCGTGGAGTTCTGCGGCCCGCGCGGCCAACGGATCTGAGACTCCTCCGGCCCGAAACTCGGTCACGTCGGAGTCGGTGCCACGCTCACTGTCGTTTCCAACTCCGCGCTCATTCTCCACCGCAAGCGACGCCCGTTCCCGTACCGTCTTTCCGGCCCGCCTCTGCTTCGCGGAGGACATCTGCCCCGCTGAGCGCAGCACAGGAGGGCGGCCCTCCCCTTCCGAGGTGGTCGCCCTCCTGGTACTAATACCACGCAGCGGGTCAGAATCCACGCGAGAACTCCGAGATCAGGTTCGGCACCGAAGCGTCGAATCCGACGACGTCGAGCATGCCGGCGTCGTTCGGGTC
>SUUB01000039.1:7019-20368 GCA_015062745.1 Actinomycetaceae bacterium | reverse complement strand
GTGTTGTTCACGGGTGTGGGAGTCGTCTTTTGTGAGACGGGACCGTCTGTTTGCTTGTCAGGGGCTGCTTTCTTTCGGGGTGGGATGGTGAAGAAGATGACGGTGGCAGCGATGATGTCGAGCCGTATGCGGGTGTGGCGGCTGTCGCGGGCTACTTCACAGCCTCTGTTCCAGGCCAGGTCTAGGTTATCGCTGAGGCGGTTGACGATGCGTTCGTCATCTCCGTGGTGGTGGATGTATTGCTGGAAGATATCCTCGGCCTCGGCATCGCGAATGACGATTCTATGCTTGGGAGGACGGTTGAGAGAAAGGGAGACGATGGGTTCGCAACGCACTTGATACTCGTTACCGGTCCTGTTGAGGGCTTGTGAGGTGTCAAGATCGTAGAATCCGGGTGAGGTCACATAAAGTGCTGCAATGAAGCAGGTGGCAAGTGCCGCGAAGACGGGGCGGAAGGGGAACCATGAGATTCTTGCGAAATAGGATGGGGAGGAGTGAGACGGGGGCTCATCTGCGTGGTTATTCGCGTGGTCGGATGGGTGTATCTTCTTTGGTACGCGGATAACGAGAAAGACGAGGGCAAAGCCGGCCGCTGCGAGGAGGATTTGGCTTTGTCTGCCGGCACGGGTGGCCTGGCATTTGTCGGACCATGAGTCTGCCAGGTCGTTGTACCGCACGGTGACACCCGGATCGGCGGAAGAATCCACATAGTCATGAAGCGCCTTGCGAGTCTCAGCATTCTGGTGTCCAAGGAGGGTTCCGGGGTGGACCGATCCGGGTTCTTCTCTGACGGGAGTGCAGGCGACATCGAGTCCGGTATCCCGGTCGGCGAAGCTTGGGGAGCTTGCATACAGCCAGAAGACCACGGACACTCCGCAGACGGCCACCAGTGCCCGCAAAGAGAGCGCTAAGGGGCGTGTGAACCAGGCAGGAAACGTCATATTACGGAATCCTTACTGCTCGTCGTTCGACTGTGAGTATTTGTCATACCAGTAGGCGTTTCGCATATACCGCAGAGGGTCGAAAGGCGAGGATAACCACGGGTTGTTGCTTGGAGTAGCATCAACTTGCGACGTAAGGCGGTGTAGATCAACCTGTGTGACGTCATCGGCGTCGCGGAGTGCATTGTTGACCTGCTCGAGGTGCTGAGAAGCCAGTGCAGACTCCTCTTTGAGGTTTCCAATCAGGCTGTACAACAGGTCAGCCAAGTCGCGATGTTGCCTTCCAGGGCCGATATCTCCGATTCCGATGCGGCCATCACGCCGGATCGCGCTGGTGAGCGAGATCCGGGGGATAGCTTTCTGTGCGTCGCCGAGGTGCTCGGCCACGCTGTCCAAATGGCCAACGATTTGGTCCACGATGGCATGCCGCCATTCAAGCGAAGCTGCACCAGAACCTCCGCTGATGGAAGAGAGGCTGAGATCGTGGAGCGAAGGATTGGTACGGACGTTTCTTTCGGTAGAGAGAATATCCTGACGTATCGCTTCCTCGGCGGCGCTGACATTCTGGTGCAAGGTGCCCACCGCTTCTATGAAGGCCGCCATGCAGTCATCGTATGTGACAATGTCTTCTTCGCTGACTTCTTGGTCTACTAACTTCAGTACGTTATCAAAAACAACGAAAATGCTTGTGACGTCTAGTGACAGCTTACTAAAGGTCGCTGCAACACCCGCGATAAGTGAACCAACCTGAGGAATCCAGCTCCACTGACACTCTCTCTCTTCCCAGATAGCATCGAATGACTCGCGGGCAAGATAGACCGCGTTGGCGATTTCTGTGCCAGCTGCCTGCATTATCACTTGTTCACAGGCCGCTGTAAGACTGAGGAACGCCGCAATTGCCTTGAGATTAGTAACCGTGCCTGGTAGTGGCAGTACGAAGTTCTCGCGAAAGGCGTCGGCAGCGTTGCCTTGCAGTTCCTGTGTCAAGAGAGTGATTTGTTCGAGATTGCTTGCTACTTTCCCAACGGGGACTGTTGATATACTGCCGTCCACGGTTACCGTGGCACCTTCGCCGCCCAATTCAATCCACACACTCCGGCAGTTGTTGATCTCGCCCTCAACTGCACTAGGATCAGGCAAGTCAAGCCATGGATCGAGAACCGAGTCAATAGTGTCCCGTATCGCTTGGAATGCTGCCGCAAACGAATCAGGTTCGTCTCCAGAGTCGTCCGTCGTGACGATCTGTGTAGAACCGACGCCAGATGGACCAGCTGGGTGCGTGTAGGACATATACGAGGCACCGCCACCTTCACCATGCTCGTCCGGGCAGGTGACATAGCAGGATACGTTAGGCATGACCCAGACATATTCAAGTCCGCGAGGTCCGTCGCATATTTCGACCCCTGGCCTATCCGCCATGAACGCGTTAATTGCTGAGCACTTAAGCTCTTCGATCAGCCGAGGTAAGTCTGCATATGACTGATCGGCATGACTGCTGCCGGTGCTTGTCGAGTTGGTCATGGCTGTAACTTACGTCCAAATAACCTAAGCGGCAACGGGGATCATTACCCATTGACAAATTCGTGGAACTGTGTATGTTTGGTTCACCTGTGAAAACGGTTGGCAGGGCCGCCTTCCCAAGTTCCAGTACGCACCTTGTCTCATCGACCGAACGTGTATCGCGTACCGGCCGATGCCTCGGGCCTGAGGCTTTCTCGTATTGGGCATGAGGATACGGCGGATGCATACACCCGCTAAACTTGACCCGTGAATGATTCGCATCACAACCGACTGGTGGAGCTTGTGCAAGAGCTCGCCGTCCAACATGGCACGTTTACCCTGGCGTCTGGCCGAACGTCCACCTACTACGTGGATATGCGGCGGGTGACCCTGCACCACGAAGCGGGGCCGCTGATCGGGCATGTCATGCTCGATATGTTGGAGGAGTCCGGTTTTGGCCCCGGCGAGGCCGATGCCGTCGGCGGACTGACCATGGGGGCAGATCCGGTGGCGATCGCCATTATGCACGCGGCCGCCTCACGCGGGCTGGACGTCGACGCGTTCGTCGTGCGTAAAGAGGCAAAAGATCACGGAATGCAGCGGCAGATCGAGGGGCCCGATATCGCCGGACGCAACGTCGTCATCCTGGAGGACACCTCCACCACTGGAGGTTCGCCGATCCAAGCGCTGCGCGCCGCACGCGACGCCGGTGCGAACGTGCTGGCCGTCGCCGTCGTCGTGGATCGCGCTACTGGCGCCAAAGAGCGGATCGAAGCCGAAGGCGTGCCGTATCTGGCCGCGCTCACTCTTGCCGACCTCGGGCTTGCGCCGCAGGCATAAGCAGGTGCTATGGGTAACCCGGGCAGGTCGTACGAACAGGCTGACGTGAGCGAAGCCTTGCCGAATGCGCAAGATCGGACGCAGGACGCCGACGCTGCAGTAGCATCCATGGACAGCACCAATACGGCCACGCGTATGACGGAGTCTCCGCGCGAGGTCGGCGTCGGACCGCTACCGCAGCCGTGGCCGGACGATCCACGTTTCGATCCCGAGCTGATGGCGAACGGCGACCGGCGCAATGTGGAAGACCGTTTCCGCTACTGGAGCGTGGAAGCGATCCGCGAGGAACTCGACCGCGACCGCAGCGCTCTTCATATCGCCATCGAAAACCTTGAACACGATCTCAATATCGGGTCGATTGTCCGTTCCGGCAACGCCTTCAACGTGGGCGGCGTGCATATCGTTGGCCGCCATCGCTGGAATCGCCGCGGGGCGCTGGTGACCGACCGATACCTCGACATCCTGTACCACGCCGCTCCCGTCGACCTGGCGCAGTGGGCACGGGAGAATTACTACCGCCTGGTCGCCGTTGACAATCCGCCAGACTCCACCGCGCTTGAGGCAACCCGGCTGCCGGAGCGCTGCGTCCTTGTGTTCGGGCAGGAATCGACCGGGATCTCGGAGGAGCTGTTGGCGGTGTGCGAGCAGGCGGTGCGCATCGAGCAGTACGGCTCCACACGTTCGCTGAACGTGGCTGCCGCGGCGGCAATTGCCATGCACTGGTGGGTGACACAGCACCGAAGCTAGTGCGCAGGCCTGCAGATTCGTTACAGCAAGGACGGGGAGTGTAGTGTCCCGATCACTGTCGGTCGCCATGCGGTGTTCGCAGGGAGTTGGGCGATGCTGCAATACAGTAAGACCGTGAAGCTGCCAACGAATAACGCAGGTGGAGACTACCCGGTTCGATGCGCACCATGAATCGGAGGGTGGTGGAAGCGCGCCCGCCCGGGCGCTGCCGGTAGCTCACCACTGGCGAGAATCCACGACCTGTTCGCGAGAATGCTCAGCTCTCGATCCCGAGTAGCAGGTCTGCCGTGCGTTGCAGTACTTCCGAGGCGCCGCCTTCAATCCGCAGATCGGCCAGTGGGTCGGCCTGGGTGCGGCCGCGATTAATGATCGCAAGCGTTGATCCGGTGGCAAGTGCCTCCCGTACCACGAACATACCGGTCATCACCACCAGTGAAGTTCCGATGACAAGCGCTACATCCGCTTCGCGGGCCATGTCCAGTGAGTCTTGCATCGCCTGGCCGGGCAGACTCTCCCCGAAGAACACCACTGCTGGTTTCAATATGCCGCCGCAGCGCGGGCAGGGAGGAACGACGAACGTTGAGGCCTGCGCGGCCTCGCGGTCGGCACCGGCGAGGATTGCCGCATGGCGGGGGTCGGGATCCTCCGTGAGGCCGGGATTAAGGCGCCGCAACTCGACGTCGACGCGCTCGCGTGGAAACTCGGCCCCGCAGCTAATACAGGTGACTCGAGTGAACGAGCCATGTAGTTCCGCAACTCTACGTGCCCCGGCTTTCTGGTGCAGGTTGTCCACGTTTTGCGTGGCGACGCCGACGACGAGCCCGGCTTCTTCCAGCCGTGCCAGAGCACGATGCCCGGCGGTAGGGGAAAGGGCGTCGACGGCGCGCCACGTCTCCTGATTGCGCTGCCACACCCAGCGGCGCCATACCGGATCGGAGGCGAAGTCATCAAAATACACTGACGGTTGCTCGGTTGATCCTTTGCCGCGGTAATCGGGTAGGCCCGAGTCTGTGGAGAGCCCGGCTCCGGTGATTGCCACAGTCTTCTTCCCAGCGATCATCGCAGCGAGAGCCTGAGCCGCCTGCGTGATATCGCTGATCATTCCAGAACCTCGATTCCGGCGACGTCGTCGGGATGCTTGGCAATCCAGGCTGCGGCGAAGGAGCAGGTTGGCCGCACGGCTCGGCCTGCGGTGCGCGCCTGTTCAATGGCGCGGCGCACCAGGGCTGAACCGACGCCTCGGCCCCCGAAAGCTGGCTCGGTGACAGTATGGGGAAGAGTGAGGGTGGTGCCGTCGTCGACGACGTCGATGAACCCGGCTACCTGGCCGTCGATAATCGCCTCGAAGCCGCGCTCGGAATCTCGTATTTCCATAGTGCCAGCGTAGCGCGGTGCAGCCTGGCAGGTGGGGGAGAAAACATATCGGAACGGAGGCTGGAAGTACGCCTTGTGTCGAGGAAGTGGGGCTGAAGGTGTCGGTGGGGTCGGTAGAAGATGTAAGTGGGGCCAGCGGGAGGATAGTGGTTGGTCGAGCCCTCGGTGGCTGGCGGAAGTGTGAGAGGCCCACTACCACGCAGGCAGAAGTCGGCCGTCTGCCGGACGTGGTATGGAGTCGCGTCGTTCAAGGGGAAGCCGCAGGATGGAAGATCCTTCTCCTCGGATGCGTATGGAGCTGGTTGTGTTGTGGCTCTCAATGTGGGTACAAATACCGGGGCCTTTTGGGGTGCTTTCTGTCGGAGCGAAGTGAGAGAATAGGAGAGTCCAGGAAATTACTAAAGGAGAGTTCTCGTGCCTATCGCAACTCCTGAGATTTACAACGAGATGCTTGACCGCGCCAAGGCGGGCAAGTTCGCATACCCGGCGATTAACGTGACGTCGTCGCAGACGCTCACCGCTGCACTGCGCGGTTTCGCCGAAGCTGAGTCGGATGGCATCATCCAGGTTTCGGTTGGCGGCGCCGAGTACGCTTCCGGTTCCACCATCAAAGACCGGGTCGCCGGTTCCCTTTCACTTGCCGCTTATGCGCGCGAGGTTGCCAAGAACTACCCGGTGACGGTTGCCCTCCACACCGATCACTGCGCCAAGCAGAACATCGATTCGTGGATCCGCCCGATCATGGAGCTGGAGTCCGAAGAGGTCAAGGCCGGGCGCCTGCCCTTCTTCCAGTCCCACATGTGGGATGGCTCTGCAGTGCCGCTGGATGAGAACCTTGAGATCGCGAAGGAGCTGCTCGCATTGTCGCAGGCGGCCAACACGATTCTTGAGATCGAAATCGGCGTTGTCGGCGGCGAAGAGGATGGCATCGTTGGTGAGATCAACGAGAAGCTGTACACCACCACGGAGGATGCACTGAAGACGGTCAAGGCCCTCGGCGTTGGTGAGAATGGTCGCTACCTGACGGCTCTGACCTTCGGTAACGTTCACGGCGTGTACAAGCCGGGCCATGTCAAGCTTCGTCCGGACATCCTTGGCACCATCCAGGAAGAAGTCGCCGCAGAGATCGGCTGGAAGGACAACCGTCCGTTCGACCTCGTCATGCATGGCGGCTCCGGCTCCACCGCTGAGGAAATCGCCACCGCAGTGGCGAACGGCGTCATCAAGATGAACGTTGACACGGACACGCAGTACGCCTTCACCCGCCCGGTTGTGGACCACATGTTCCGCAACTACGACGGCGTCCTCAAGATTGACGGCGAGGTCGGTACCAAGAAGCTGTACGATCCGCGTTCTTGGGGTAAGGCTGCCGAAGCCGGCATGGCCGCGCGTGTTGTCGAGGCGTGCGAGCGCCTTGGCTCCGTCGGCACCAAGATGGCCTGATTAAGCTGAACAGAAGAGTCTCGGATCGGGGTAGGTGCTAGGGAGTTCCAGTTGTTCTGGGCTGCCACAGCTCCGGGCTTCGATCACGGATCTGAATGGCCGGGCATCCGCTATGGGTGCCCGGCTTTTCATATGCAAGGCCGTTGAGGTGATGTGTGCGGGCGGTGATAACGCTGCGGCACGGCCGACTGTTGATGTGTGGGGCTATTGAAGCGACGGGTGGCGACAACGCACTCCCACAGCTGACCGTTGATGTGTGGGGCTGTTGAAGCGACGGGTGGCGACAACGCACTCCCACAGCTGACCGTTGATGTGTGGGACTGTTGAAGCGACGGGTGCGGACGCGCGGCGACAACGCCACCACCAGTTGTTCGCGTGCACGGCAGTCAGGGTTTCGGGTGAAAACGCACCGCCACAGCCAGCTGTTCGCATGCCGGGCTTCGCGGGCTGCAGGTCAAAGGGCGTGGAACCGCCCACGCGCCTGCCTTTCATAAGTAAGGCCGTTTAGGTTGCATGACATGTCGTCTAGTTGTGGAACGGAGGATATCCAGGCCCCATCCTCACCACGACAGCATTGGCTATCTTGCTGCAGGCCGGGCTGGCGTGTCCAAATCCCGTCCAAACGAAGACCGCCCGGTTTCAACCGATGCCGAAATCCGCATGATTCCGCCATTCTTTAAAATGAATTAATCCAGGTTAGCGCCGTTTGGACGGGATTTGGACATTCAAGGCAGTGAGGTCTTCATCGCCTCCGGGTCTTTCGCTCGGCACGGGCAATCCGGCGCTCCTCGCGTTCAAGAAGTACAAGAGTCTTTGTATCTAGCGGGCTATCCGACGGAATGTCCTCCTTTTGAATTGCGACCATGCTGCTGACCGTTGCGCCGCGCGACTCGAAGGCCCGCACGATCGTGCTGATCGCCCGCTGAGAGAAACGACGGATATTGACGCTGCTACTCTCAACATGCGAGTGAAACAGGACCTCAGAGGAAATGGGCCGTGCGTCACTGGCCGCCGCGCTGCCCCAAAGAGCACTGTCTTCACCGGTAGTGTGCGGGATACTCCCGTTGCCCGGTATGCTGCGGCCGTTGAACGCCCTCCTCTCGGCAGTGGTGCCACCGGCGACGCCGCTGATCGGCTGGACGTCAATATCGCGTGTTGCCAACATGATGTGGTGTATCTGAACCTTCTCGCGAATGCCGGGGATCAACTCCCAGGGGAGGAGCTCGCCGTCGCCAAGCCAAAAGTTCAGGCGACTACTGCCACGACGCAGCGCAAGTGCGTGCCATGGCGAGTCTGCGTGCCGAAGCGCGGTTTCAACCTGGCTCTTATCTCTTCGGTACTTCGCGTCGTATAGCGCCCGCTCGGCCATGCGCAAGGTAGCTACGGCGTCTAAACCCGTAACTGTTATCCGTGCCCGGGCGTGCAGCACCGGCCCCGCCCAGAGATCGAAGCGAACGTCGCCTGAGTCGTACATAGCATGACCTTCCAGATTCGCGGTGGTCGCTGACGGCTACTCGATTCTAATCTCGCATTCTGGGTCCAAGTAGCCGGTCCCTGGGAATCGAGAGCGTGATCCAGCCACTCGCGCCGAAGTGATTGGGCTGGGTTCTCCGGGTTTTCGCTTGCTTTCCGGGTTATTCACGGAAGTTGGTGTACAACCCGGAGGGCGGGATGAGGGTCGAGCGAAACCAACCGCGGACCGGTAAAAGGCGGACAGTCGCACACGGATGGGTCAAACACGGACCGCCAACACGGTAGGAAGATGGACAGCCAAACGCGGATAAGAACACGGACAGGCACACACGGACGGGTCAAACACGGACAGGCACACGCGACGGCGGGAAGTACCCGTCCGAACTACTCTCCGCGTGCTGCGTCGCGCAGACGATTCATGACGGGAAGCTCAACCAGTGCGATGAGGTACGCAATGAATGCCACTCCCAACAGAATCATGAACCATGCGAGTGGAGCCCGCGCAGCGGACACGTAGAACGCCAGTATTGCTGGTGCGGCAAGCAGGCCGAGCGCCAGGATTGTACGCCCCAGGTGCCCGACCGCCAGCAATGCCGCATTGCCCACATGGCCAATAACCGTGTTCTCGAAGAAGGCCACTAATGGGATCAGCCAGATCAGCAGTGCCACGAGAAAGACGACTCCCGCGATAAGCAGGCCCGTCAGCGCTCCAGATGCGCCGGGGCTCGCGATGCCGCTGAGCAATCTATTCTCGAGCCAGAGGAGGAACAGCAGGATCGCGATCGGCAGCCACCATCCGAGGGATTGTATGAGATTCCTACGGAATGATCGCCACCAGCTCCTCGCGATCAACCCATCCTCGTCGCGTGCCATGTCCATTGTGACCCGCGCGCAGGCGGTCAAAGACGCCCCGGCGGTGACGATCGGTAGACAGCCCAGCAATGTCAGAAGATTGATAACAACGAGGTCCGTCGCCGCAGTCAGCGCTCGGTAGAACGATGAGTCAGGCCCTAGCCCCTGTGCCATTTGTTCCTCCTCTTCACGAGCTGTGTCTGTCGGTCGGGCGATACCTGATTTGTTCCTCCTTACGAGGAACTTCGAGATCACGTTGCCGGGTGGACGGGCGGGTGATACCCGCTTTGTTCCTCCTTCTCGTGGGCTGTGCCGCTTCGGACTTGTTTCACATGGGCGGAAGCCACGGTACTAGGACGGGAATAGCGACCGGGCACTGCGTGGGGAAGAACCTGCGTGACTTCACTACCCCATGGCACTGCCCGGCCGCAGCTTTGTTTACCCCTTGACTGCACCCGCAGCAACACCTTCAATGATGTATTTCTGGGCGGAGAGGTAGAAGATGACGATGGGCACGATGGCGAGAACCAACATCGCCATCTGGGCACCCATGTCGCGGTTGCCGTTCGAACCTATAAGAGACTGAATGACGATCGGGATGGTTCGGTAGTTCTCGTCTTGCCCGATTACCAGATTCGGGAGCAAGTAGTCGTTCCACACCCACATTGCGTTAAGAATCGCAACCGTGATCGCGGTGGGCTTGAGAAGTGGCAGTACCACGCGGAAGTAATTCTGCAGTGGCGAGCAGCCATCTATGAAGGCTGCTTCTTCGATCTCTAGTGGGATCGACCGAACGAAACCCGAGAAGAGGAATACCGACAGTCCAGCGCCGAAGCCGAGGTAGAGGACGATCATCCCCCAAGGGGTTGCGAGGCCGAGGGCGTCCGCGATTTTCACGGTTGGGAACATGACCATCTGGAAGGGCGCGATCATGGAGAAGGCGAACATGTAGTAGAGCAGCGATGTCCACCAGGTTTTCACTCGGGTGATGTAGTAGGCGGTCATCGCGCAGAAGAAGACGATCACGATCACCGAGCACACTGTAATGAACAGTGACCAGCCGATAGCGCGCAGGAAGCCACTGAGTTGGAGGCCGGTTTCGTAGTTCGTCACTCCGGCGAAGCTGTCACCAGTGGGGATGCTGAACGGATCAGCTGAGATGAACAACTTGTTTTTGAACGAGTTGATGAGGATGAACGCCAGCGGAACAAGATAGACGAGTGCGAGGAAGCTCAGTACGATGACGGCAACCACGCGTCCTGGTGTCGTCTTCTGCCGAGTATTCGGCATGGTTAGTTTGGCATCCGACGCGGTGCGGGAGTCTGTCGACGTCGCAACGACAGCGGTACTCACTGATCCACCTCCCTTGAGCGAGTGGCGCGCAGTTGGAACAGCGCAATGACCGAGACGATCAGGAAGAAGATCACGGCTTTGGCCTGAGCAATCCCTTCCTGGGAGACTTTGTCATACATGGTGGAGACGATGTTCAAAGCGGCCATTTGGGTTTTCTGTAACGGAGCACCGCTGGTCAGCGCCAGGTTCTGGTCATACATCTTGAAGGTGTTGGCCAGCGTGAGAAACAGGCAGATAGTCACAGAGGGCATAACCATGGGGATCGTAACAGAGCGCAGTTTCTGCCACCCGGAAGCTCCATCGATCTCGGCCGCTTCGAGTAGCTCTGGTGGCACGTTCTGCAGCCCCGCGATGTAGATGATCATCATGTAGCCCATTAGCTGCCAGTTGATCAGCATGATCAGGCCCGCGAAGCCGAGCTTCCAGTCATTGAACAGAGTCATTTCCCAGCGACTCAGGATGGCGTTGAGCATTGCTTGCCAGGTGTAGCCGAGTACGATGCCACCGATCAGGTTCGGCATGAAGAAGATGGTACGGAAGAAATTCGTACCGCGGAGTTTCTTCGTGAGCATGTAAGCAAGTACGAAGGCCCCGATATTGACCGTGATGATGGAAACAATCGAGATGAGTGCGGTGAACAGCAGTGCGTAGGTGAAGTTCTGCCCGTCGGAGAAGGCCTTTTGGTAGTTCTCAATTCCTACCCACTGAGCGTTCGTGAGCGTGGTGAACTTCGTGAAGGACAGATAGAGGCCGATAAAGAACGGGGCAAGGAACGCGATCAGGAACGCGATCAATGTAGGCGCCGTGAAATGCGCTGAGTAAATTCGGAGAGTTCTCGTCATGGCTTGACCTCTCGTCCGGGCACCGATAGATGACCGGTGCCCGGACGGCTAAGACTAGCTATTGTTTTGCTTCTCGGAGGTCCACGCGCTGGTGAAGTACTCCATCACATCCGACCATTCCTCCTGGCCGGTGGCGTACTGCGAGAGGTGCTGACCGAGCTGGTTCTTGAAGTCTTGGCTCGGGAAAACGGTGAAGACCCAGGTAACGTTGTACAGGTCGTCGTTGTTCATGTACTCAACGACTTCCTTGCCGAGCGGGTCCTCGGGGGCTAGATCTTCAAAGGTATCGAAGGGTGCGATGAAGCCGAGCTTCTCGGAGACGAGCTTCGTGCCATCCTCAGAGGTGAAGAGCCAGTTCGCGAAGTCAATAGCGGCTTGCTGGTCCGCCTCAGACGCCTGCGAATTCACCGCGAGGAAGTTCTCAGTGCCGATAGCGATACCGGCGTCTTCCTCACCATCGACTCCCATGTAAATCGGGAGGAAGTGGATGTCCTCTTCCTTGACGGTATTGCCGTCAACCTCTGAGATCTGGCTCCAGGCCCAGTTGCCATTTTGCACCATGGCGGCCTTCCCGAGCGCAAACTCGGACATTGAATCCGTGACGAGTTTAGCCGGTGCTTGCGATGCCGAGATCGTGGAGTCCGTCAGATAGAGATCGAAGATGTCCTTGTAGTTATCGCCGTAGGTCATTTCCACCGAGTCGGCATCGGAGACATCCTTATCGCGGAGCTCGTAGTAGACCGGGTAGTTGGCAAGATGCGTCTGCCAGCGCCACTCCTCGCCCGGCGACAACGACGTCGACGCGAACACGCCGTCGATTCCGAGTTCATCCTTCTTCGACTGCATATCGTCGGCGACATCCTTAAGGGTGTCGAAGTTGTTGATCTCATCCATGGATGTGACGACCGCACCGTCAGTCTGGAAGTACTGCTGCATGATGGCATCGTTGTAGATGATGCCATAGCCTTCGGTTGCGAACGGCACGCCGTAGATCTTGCCGTCCTCACCGGTCACCGCCATTGAAGGGTCGGAAAGATGCTTCGCAAAATCCGAGTCTGTCAGATCGAGCGTGTAGTCCTTCCACGTCTGGTAACCGACAGGGCCGTTGATGTTGAAGAGTGTGGGCGCATCCGACTTCGCGAGTTCGGTCTTCAGCGTCGACTGGTATTCACCGGATGCTGCGGTGACAATCTTGACTTTGACGCCAGTCTCCTCCTCGTAGGTGGCCGCCACCTCCTTCCACGCATCTTCGGACTCAGGCTTGAAATTGAGATAGTAGACGGAGGTGCCTCCGTCTTCACTTGAATTGTCGCTGCTGCTGCAGCCAGCCGCTCCGGCAAGAGCTAGTGCGGCAATGCTACCGAGTGCTGCGTATGTTCTAAAGCGACGCATACGTAATGCCCTCCTTTGGACACGGTTACGACGGTGTTGTGGCCGTCACCGGGTTGTGTTGATGCCCGAGGCTGTGGCTCGAACGTTGTGCATGTCTATTCGTACCACAGTTTTGCAGTGTTTGTGAAAAAAGTTGCAGAACTGTTACCTGAAAAGAGTGTGGGAGGACGGGCGCGGGTGGAGGTGTGCGATAGCGGCACATCGCCCGACGGACTTCCCGCTTTGACGGTCGTGCCGCGTACACGTTTTCGTGTGCGCCTCCTCGCGCATACAGATGTACCCCCGCACTCGGCGGGGGTACATGTAGCAGGGTGTTCCATGCATCACACTGGACCTTTGCGCAGGCTATGAAACCGGATACACGCCGTAGCCGGGCCGGTGTTTTCCCAGATCGGAGGCCTGTTCCCGGTTCAGACGGCCGATCCCCAACCGGCATATGAACTCGCCGCACCCGGTTGGCCGGCCCACTGACGTTCAGGCGGCCAATCCCAACCGGCATATGAACTCGCCGGCACCTCCAGCCTGTTCCCGGTATAGATGACCGTTCGATCGGCGGGGTGGACCCGCTGGGAGAAAGACTCGCTTAAGCGCG
>SUUB01000039.1:5455-6919 GCA_015062745.1 Actinomycetaceae bacterium | reverse complement strand
CTCCAGCCTGTTCCCGGTATAGATGACCGTTCGATCGGCGGGGTGGACCCGCTGGGAGAAAGACTCGCTTAAGCGCGCTGAGGCACAGGCGTTCCTTGGGGGCGGTTTCCCGACGCGGAGAAACTCGCTTGGTTGGCACGGGATTGGGCGGTCAAGTAGCTCTCCGCCACATCCCCGCTCGCGACAAACGCCGCTGGGTGGAGGGCCAGCGTTCTCGTGGCCCTCCACCCAGCCCGTCTGTCAGTCCGGCGTGGCAGGTGCTAGGCCGCAGCCGGGCCTAGCACCCTACCGATCTTCGTCCACTCAGATGGCCTGCCGGTCCAGCTTCCACACCTCGGTGGCGTAGTCGTTGATCGTCCGGTCTGAGGAGAAACGGCCAGACATGCAGATATTGACCCAGCACTTGCGCGCCCAGCTCGTCTGGTCGCGGTAGTCCTCGGCCATGCGGTCCTTCGCCTCGCGATATGCCGCGAAGTCTCCCAGCACGTAATAGACATCCGCGGCCTCCCAGGAGCTGCCGTCAAGGAGCGTGCCGAGGAGATCGTGGAACTCGCCGGTTCCGCCGTCGTTCAACGTGCCGTCGACGAAGGCATCCAGGGCGCGCTTGAGGCCGGGAACCGTCTCGTACGCCTCACGTGGCTGGTAGTGCTGGCGCAGCGTGGGCAGTTCGTCTTCCGTGGCACCGAAGATGTAGGCATTCTCCGGTCCGACGGCGTCGAGAATCTCCACATTGGCACCGTCCAGCGTGCCAAGGGTCAAGGCCCCGTTCATCATGAACTTCATATTCGATGTACCGGATGCCTCTTTGCCGGCCATCGAAATCTGTTCCGAGATATCGGCCGCAGGAATGATGTGCTCGGCGGGGGAGACGTTGTAGTTCTCCACGAAAGCGACGCTGAGCTTTCCAGCCATATCCGGGTCGGAGTTCACCAGGCGGGCAACCTCGTTGATGAGTTTGATAATCGCCTTGGCGCGCCGGTAACCGGGTGCCGCCTTGGCGCCGAAGATGAACACGCGCGCGGGTGTGTCCAACTGCGGGTCATCCTTGAGGCGGAAGTAGAGGTCCAGGATGTAGATCGCGTTGAGCACCTGACGCTTGTACTCGTGCAGACGCTTGATCTGCACATCGTAAATCGCGTCGACCGGGATGTCGACATCCTGCCGGTTCTTGATCCACGCGGCGAAATCCGCCTTGTTGGCCTGCTTGATGTCCATAAGTTCGCCGAGGGCGGCGTCGTCGGCCTTATCGACCAGCGTTGCCAACTCATCCAGGTCGGTCACCCAACTGTCGGAGCCGGCCACGCGTGTCAAAAGGCCAGCGAGGCGCGGGTTGCAGTTGTTCAACCAGCGCCGTTGGGTCACCCCGTTGGTCTTGTTGTTGAACTTCTCGGGCCAGATCTCATACCAGTCATGGAGTGTGTCGCGCTTGAGGATTTCCGTGTGCAACGCCGCCACACCATTGAT
>SUUB01000039.1:2967-5355 GCA_015062745.1 Actinomycetaceae bacterium | reverse complement strand
AGATCGGCGACGCGCTCACGCTCGACGATGGCGTCGGTGAAACGCTGCGAATTGAAGGCATCGTAATCGAATTCCTCGATCGGCTCGGACTTCCACAGACGCAAGGTGTTGACGTTACGAGTTCCGAATCCGGTAATCGGCATGTCATAGGGGACTGCCCGCACATGCATATCGGAGAAGTGCACGTACTTTGCTTGTTCGGCGCGGCGGATGACGAAGGGGTTGCCCTGCTCCATCCACGGATCGGGATGTTCGGTCTGGAAGCCGTTGTCAATGGTTTGCTTGAACAGGCCGTAGCGGTAAAGGATGCCGTAGCCGGTTACTGGGAGGTCCAGTGTGGCGCAGGAATCGAGGAAGCAGGCGGCGAGACGGCCAAGGCCGCCGTTACCCAGAGCGGCATCCGGTTCGGCCTCAAGCACGTCGGAGAGATTCTGCCCGTAGGCGGCGAGCGCCTGCTCGGCATCCTCGACCAGACCGAGGTTGGTCAGATTGTTCAGGAGGGCGCGGCCCATCAGGAATTCGGCCGAGAAATACGCGGCCTGCCGCGCGGGAGCATAGGCTGCCTGTGTCGCGTGCCAATTATCGGCAAGTTTTTCGACGACGAGCTCCGATAGGCCGGCCCAGAACTCGCGCGGGATCGAGTTGCGCGTGGTGGTGCCGGAGACGGAGCGGACGAAGGCGCCCAAAGATCGCGTCAGATCTGTTGACATTGCTGATTCTCCTTGCGAAAAAAGTTTCAGCGCTAGCGTAGCGGACGACGGCGGAAATTGCTTGTTTCATGCACAAACCTCACGCGGAAATGCTGTGGTACCGCTCCCAACTCGTAGCGCTCAGACACCGGGACCTTGCTCGATAGCGGGCATGCGCCTCGCTGCCAGGCAGGCGCCGACCAGAGGTAGAGTGCCCGAAATCATGCGATTTTGGATGTGAAACCGCCTGTTCTTAGCTCGGACTGAGCGGAAAGAACCCGTCCAGCATATAGCGTCACCTGTGTTTTGTAAGACTCATGGCTATGCTGAGACGGTAGTACCAGCACTGCGGGGAGGGCCGACGCCGGCCGCGTAGCGAGCCCGTCCGTGGTGCTGAACAAGTTCCGTGAAGGAGAGGCGAATGCCCGCGATAATCATCCTCGGTGCGCAATGGGGCGACGAGGGCAAGGGAAAGGCAGTCGATCAGCTGGGAGCACGTGCAGACTACGTCGTGAAGTACAACGGCGGTAACAATGCCGGGCATACCGTAGTGATTGGCGAGAACACCTTTGCGCTGCATTTACTTCCCTCCGGCATTCTCTCGCCGGGGTGTGTGCCGGTCATAGGCAACGGCGTCGTCGTCGATCTGGATGTGCTGTTCCAAGAGGTCGACGAACTGGAGGCGCGCGGAATTGACACGTCACGCCTGCGTATTTCTGCCAACGCACATATCATCACGCCCTACGGGCGCAAACTCGATCGCCTCTCCGAGCGTTCTCTCGGCTCCCGCAAGATAGGGACGACCGGGCGTGGTATCGGCCCCAGCTACGCCGATAAGGCCTCGCGGGTGGGAATACGCATTCAGGACCTTTTTGACGAGTCTATTCTCCGCCAGAAGGTCAGTAGCGCATTGGAATCTAAGAACGGCATGCTGACAAGAATTTATGGCGAAGAGGCCATAGACGCGCGGGTGGTAGCGGACCAACTGCTCGCATACGCCGAGCGGATCAGGCCGATGGTCGCGGATACCTCGTTGGAGATCAACCAGGCGCTTGACGCCGGAAAGACGGTGGTCTTCGAGGGCGGACAGTCCACCATGCTTGACATCGATCATGGCACATACCCCTATGTCACCTCATCTAATGCGACCGCAGGCGGTGCCTGCACCGGAAGCGGCGTCGGCCCGACGCGTATCAGCCGTGTCGTGGGCATTGTGAAGGCGTATGTGACACGTGTAGGAGAGGGACCATTCCCAACCGAACTGCGGGACGACGCCGGGCAGTGGTTGCGTGAACATGGCGGCGAGTACGGTGTCACAACGGGGAGGCCGCGGCGCTGCGGATGGTATGACGCGCCGGTGGCACGCTACTCCAGCCGTATCAACGGACTCACGGACCTCGTGTTGACGAAGCTTGACGTGCTTGGCGGCCTGGACTCGATCCCGGTGTGCGTGGCGTACATGATCGACGGCGAACGTGTTGACGAGGTGCCGGTATCGCAGTCGGATTTCCACCACGCCGAGCCCGTCTACGAGTACTTGCCCGGCTGGCAAGAAGACATCTCCGGCTGCAGGACTTTCGACGAGCTGCCCGAGGCGGCAAGGAACTACGTGTTGTATCTGGAGGAGATCTCCGGTTGCCGCATCAGCGTGATCGGCGTGGGAGCCGACCGGGATCAGACCATCGTGCGCCGCGACCTG
>SUUB01000039.1:0-2867 GCA_015062745.1 Actinomycetaceae bacterium | reverse complement strand
GCATCTGCACCGCGCCCCGATTCCGGCCAAGCCATGCAACAGCAGTGCATGGCTCAAGTGAGTCTCGCGGCGTTAGCCTTGGCAGGCGGGTGGTACGTGCTCGGGCCTTTGGCACTTGGTGCCGGCGCTTCGCCGGAACGGCGAGGCCGAGTCAGTGCCGTACTCCCGCGTTCGTAACAACAGATTGAGGAGATGCAATGACCACGGTTCTCGTTATCGGTGCCACGGGGAAGGTCGGGCGAGTCGTCGTCGACGAAGCCATACAGCGAGGCTTCACCGTGCGCGCTCAAACTCGCAATGCCAAGCGCGCCCAGCGATCATTGCCCACCAACGTCGATGTGGTGGAGGCGTTGCCGACGTCGGCAGATGAGCTCCGACCGCTCGTCGCCGGGGTAGATGCGGTTGTTCTTACACATGGCGGCGACAGCGATGGTGAGAACAACTTTTACGCAGTGATTCCAGCGTTACTGGAAGCGTTAGATGGCAGCGACACTCATATCAGCCTCATGACGCTTATGAATGCCAGCCGTTCAGCGGGAGCCGCGGCGTCGAGCTATGACTTCATTGAGTGGAAGCGCCGTGCAGAGCGGCTCGTTCGCGCCTCTGGCCATCCGTACACGATTGTTCGCCCCGGATGGTTTGACTATCAGGGCCCGGCCGATCGCCAGATTGATCTGCGCCAAGGCGATCTCGTTACCGGACAGCCGGGAGTCGATCGCCATCACATCGCGCAGGTTCTATTGGAAGGTGCGGTGAATCCGTCCGGTGCACGGCGCACAGTCGAAGTATTCAGCAAGCCCGGCGATCCGGTGACGGACTTCGAAGCCCTGTTCGCGACGACGACGGCGGACCCCGACGGTGCGTTGGACGGTGCCCTCGATACACACAATGTGCCGTTGGCCGAGGAACCTGAGCGGGTCCAGAAGGACATTGCCCGTTTCACACGCTGACGTGGAGCGCGCTGCATAGGACAGGCCCTCATCGACCACAAGACGCCGATCCTCACGCTGACGTGGAGCGCGCTGCCTGCGGCTGTTCTAAGCGCGTTCTCCCCGTGGATCCACCAATGTCCGGGTTTTACGTGGGGTCTTCGCGGCGTTGCGTGGGGACGTCGGCTGCGGTGCTCCACAGGTGGCGCAGGCAACTGCGTCGTCGCGGCGCTGTGTGGGGGAGGGTCTCCTGCCCGTGATGGCCGCGGGCTCGCTCTGTGGGAGTCTCGATGAGGGGCAAAGGCAGGAAAATGTCCAAATCCCGTCCAAACGACCGAAAACTTGAATGGGTCCACTTAAGAACTGGCGGAATCTCGCGGATTTCGCCTCGCGACTAGATTGGACGGATCTTGTTTGGACGGGATTTTGACAACCATAGGAGCATCACGCCGCCGCGGAACTCGGCATGCTACTCGGCCCGGAAATGGAAGCACAACCGACTGAAGCGCCAACAGAACTGCACCGCACCACCGAAAGCAGCTCCGCGGCAACATATTCTGTCCAGCCTCTTACCCCCGACCAACCGCAACCGCCCCCAGACCCCCGAAACAACGCGAAATCTACAGTTCTTAGCGCCAGCCAGTCGCTGGTGGTTCCCACCGACTACCCCGGGCTCCAACACGAACTAAAGACCAGTAATCCGCGCTGTACCGTCACAAGGTCGGCGCGTGTAACAAACCTGCCATAAGGTGGGCGCTTGTGACAGCACGTGGTTTCCTATACCGCGAGGCGCCCTACGCCCTCGCATACAGCTGTGCCCCGAACCGAAGTTCGGGGCACAGCTGTATCACACGGAGACGACCGTATCAGACGGAGGAACGCTCTGCAACGGCTTAGCGGTGTACTGCCGAAGGTTCCTGTCGCTCGATGAGGAGGCCATTGTGCGGGTCTTTATCCGCCTGTCTAGCCGCCATTTTGTGGCGGCTAGACGTTCCGCCCGTCGCCGGCTATTGGCCGTAGCCGCGAGGCTGCGCCTGCTGGCCGTAACCTTGTGACGGGGCCTGTTGGCCGTAGCCGCGAGACTGCGGTTGGTCGTAGGCCTGCGTGGGCTGGCCGTAAGCCTGGGTCGGTTGCCCGTAGCTGTTGGCACCACTGACCTGTCCGTAGGGAGGATTGCCACTGTGTGCCGCTTGGACTGCTCCTGGACCCGGCTGGCCGTAACCGTAGGGCGAGCCGCCCGGGGTTCCCGGGCCGCTCGGATAACCGCTCTGGTTGCCGGGGCCGCCCTTCTTTCGTGTAGCGAGGAAGATACCGCCGCCTGCAAGAGCAATAGCCCCCACGGCGATCAGCACCCAGGCCCACACCGGGAAGCCCGAATCACTTTCGTCTTCCGTTGCGGGCGGTTCAATCGGACTCGGTACAGTCGGGTCCGGCGTGGTGACAAATGGTGTGGTGGAACTTGAGGGTGTGTCGCTGGGGTCTGCGCTTGCCGTCGAACCGGACGAACTCAGGGAGCCTTTTCCGCCAGTCACGGAGAAACCCGTTTCCAACACAGAGATATCCGTATACACGGCAGTGTTGCCTTCAATTTGCCCACCATTGTCAGCCTCGGTGATGTCTCCCGGTAACACAACCCGCAATGAGAATGTCGTATTCTCCAGCAGGTTGGCGTCGTCTCCAACATCGGGCATGAGGCCCGGGGTGACGTTGAAGGTCATGCTGTCGCCATTGTCGATAAGGAAGACACCGTCGAACTCGACCGCTTCTTCCGTTGTCACGCGGCAGCCTGGGTGCCCGTCAACCGTGATGTCCTCGACCGTTGCATCTTTTAAACCATTAGCTGAGTCTCCGGCCAAGGCAATCAAGCTGGCGCAATCGTCCACTGCCGTACCGAGCATCAAGCCCTCGTCGTCGACAACATCCATCGTCATCTTGAGC
>SUUB01000038.1:18767-20504 GCA_015062745.1 Actinomycetaceae bacterium | reverse complement strand
AAGCCCGTCTACGGCGGCGTCGTCCGCTCCACCGCCACCCCCGAAGGGAAAGTCGCCGTGATCTACGGCGGCGGTTCCGGCCACTATCCGGCGTTTGCCGGATGGGTCGGCCCCGGCATTGCCGACGGCGCAGTATGCGGCAACATCTTCTCCTCACCGTCCGGCTCGCAGGCATACTCGGTGCTCAAGGCCGCCCATCGCGGTGCGGGCGTCCTCATGGGTTTCGGCAACTACGCCGGCGACGTGTTGCACTTCGGCCAGGCCATCGAACGCCTGCGCTCCGAAGGTATTCAGGCGGATACCCTGGTTGTCACCGACGACATCGCCTCCGGATCCAAAGATGAAATCGAGAAACGCCGTGGTATCGCCGGCGACTTCCCAATCTTCAAAATCGCCGGAGCCGCTGCGGAGGCGGGTAAGGACTTCGATGAGGTCAAGAGAGTCTTCGCCAAGGCGAATGCCGCCACCCGTTCCTTCGGCGTGGCCTTCTCCGGCTGCACTCTTCCCGGTGCGGATGGCCCTCTATTCACCGTTCCGGAAGGAAAGATGGGTATCGGACTCGGCATCCACGGTGAGCCAGGCGTGGCCGAGGCGGATCTAGGCACGGCGAAGGACGTCGCCAAAACACTGGTCGATGGCCTTCTTCCCGAGGCGCCCGAGGGCGCCGGCAAGCGCGTCGTCGCCGTCGTCAACGGATTGGGCGATACGAAGTATGAAGAGCTCTTCGTCGTCGCCGGAGCCGTGTACGATTTGCTGACCGAAGCGGGCCTGGAAGTGGCGGATCTCGAATCCGGCGAGTTCGTGACCTCGCTGGACATGGCCGGCATTTCCCTGACGTTGACCTGGGTGGACGACGAACTGTTGGAGTACTGGGACGCCCCCTGTGATACCCCCGCCTACCGCAAGGGATCGGTCGGTGACGTGGCGCGCGACGACGCGGTTCTTAGCAACGAGGCCACGAAGGTAGCGGTGACCGAGGAGGGATCGGAAGCGTCGAAGGCGGCTGCTGCGAAAGCGGTCGACATCCTCGGATTGGTGGCAGCCATGCTTGATGGCGCGAAGGATGAACTCGGCAAGCTCGATTCTATTGCGGGCGACGGCGATCACGGCATTGGCATGGCCAATGGCTCTCATGGGGCCGCGCAGGCCGCTGCGGCCATCGCCGCCGAGGGAGCCGGGCTGAGCACCACCCTGGCGGCTGCGGGCGACGCGTGGTCGGATCGTGCCGGTGGTACGTCCGGTGCATTGTGGGGCTCGCTGCTGACGGCGATCGGATCCGTTTTTGGTAACGACGACGCCCCCGACCTGGCAAAGGCCGTTGCCGCCCTTGAGGCGGGCCGTGATGCGGTGCAGCGCCTCGGCGGTGCACAGGTGGGCGACAAGACGCTGGTTGACGCACTGGTGCCACTGGTCGAAGCGTTCAGTGCGACTGCGGGCGACTTCCAGGAGAAGGCGGCAGCGGCACTACGAGCCGGTGAGCAGGGCGCCGAGAGCACCGCTGACATGGTTGCGAAGCTCGGACGCGCGCGGCCGCTGGGTGAGAAGTCGCTCGGCACTCCCGATCCGGGTGCGGTGTCACTGGTTCGCGTGGCGCGGGTTGTTGCCGAGAACATCTGAGAAGGCTTCGGTGCTCCCCGGCGCGGCGTGTATCGGGGTGCCCCGGTAGGGGCAGGTGCCGCAGCGGGGAGCATCTGAAGGGAGGGGCCAACGGTTATTCCGCTGGCCCCTCTTGGCTCC
>SUUB01000038.1:13955-18667 GCA_015062745.1 Actinomycetaceae bacterium | reverse complement strand
GCCTGCTTTGCGACCTGCTTCGTGCCCATTGTGCTGTTACGCGCAGCCGCATGCACAACACGGCAACCTTCAAAGCACGTGCGTCGTCAGTGTGCTGTCGCGCGGCCGGGCTACTCCGGCACCACCGCCACCTGCAATTGGCACGGCCATCAGGCCGGCTGTCGCGAGGGCAGCCTACTCCGGCACCACCGCCACCTTAATGCCCTTGCCGGACGCCGCATACTCGATGGCGGCGACGACGTCGTCGAGCACGTACGTATCCGTATGCAGCGACTTCACATCGATCTTTCCCTCCGCGATGAGGCGTAGCGCGAGTTCCTGTGTTTCGCGCCGATTATTCGAGCCGCCGGTGACCGTGAGTTCGCGGTAATGGATGAGGTTCGGGTCGATGGTGGATGTGCCCGTCTTGGGGAATCCGGCGAAGGCGTTGACCCGCCCGCGTTTGCGTACCAGTTCCAGGCCCTGCTGGAACAGCGCATTCGCGCCGATACACAGCACGGCAACATCCGCTCCGCGGCCGCCGGTGTGGTCGCGGACGAACTCCACCACGTCCACTTCGGTGGGGTTGATCGTATGTGTTGCTCCGAGCTTCGTCGCGATGGCGAGGCGCTCCTCCGACAGGTCGGAGACAATCACCTGCGAGGCGCCGTAGAGCCGGTTGACCTGTGTGTGGAGCATGCCGATGGGCCCAGCACCGACGATGACGACGGTGTCGCCGGGTGTGGGCTTGTAATTGCCTGCGCCGTTGAGCACGCAGCCAAGCGGTTCGGAGAGCGCAGCCTCCACTGGGCTGACTCCGGGAAGCGCCTTGTACACGCCACCGCGGGTCATGGCCTCGGCTGGGATGCGCACATAGTCTGCCAAGCCGCCGTTGATGGCGTAGCCGAACAGCCGCGCGTGATCGCACAGATGCTCGACGCCCGCCTTGCAGTAGTAGCACTGTAGGCAGGGAACGGTGGGATTGACGGCGACGAGGTCGCCCTCGGCAAAACCGCTCACTCCCTCACCCACTTCGGTGACATATCCGGATAATTCATGCCCGAGGATCACGCCAGGATCGATGCCGGCGGTTTTCTCGCCCCGTAAGATGCGACCATCCGTACCGCAGAGCGTGTTTGCGCCGGTTTTCAGAATGAGCTCACCTGGTCCGGCGTGCGGATCTTCGACCTCCTGCAGTTCGAGTTGCCCCGGCCCGAGCATCACCGCTGCCTTCATACTTCCTCCGATCGGTAGTGTTTCGACGTCACTGTCGTGCCGTATCTAGCCTAGCTGGCTGGGCGCTTCTGCGGTACGTGTGTTGGTGGCTGGGTATGGAGGTCCGTTCAAGTGCGGGTATTGCCGGCAAGTGCGAGTAAGGCCGTAACGCCAGCAGCTCGCTTGTTAACGTGATGACTAATGAGAAGGGTCGGAGTACTGGAGAAGAGCCGGGCTTTTCGCGGCCTTTCGCGAATAACCCGGCCCTTCTTTACCAGGGGGAGATGCGGTCTCCCTCCGGAGTCAGCTGTCCTGCTACTCAGCTGCGCAGCTTCGTCGTCGTTGCGACGAGCTCGTCAACGAGGTTGACAAGCTCTCGGGAGCGAAGTTCAGCGGGAGTGAACTCGCGCCAATCCTTGGCATCGGAGAAGAGCGAGAGCGTCAGCTGCGGACGAATGTCGTACATAGACAGCCCGCCGGCAACGGTCCGCCACTGCTCGACGGCGCGGATGGCACCATCGCTGGCATAGCCGATGAAGGCAACGGCTTTACCTGCGAATTCGGAGGACAGGTGATCGACGGCGTTCTTGAAGGCACCGGGGACGCCATGGTTGTACTCGGAGGTGATGAAGATATAACCGTCGAGTTCGTCCATGGCATTTGACCAGCGCTGTACGCGCTCATCTTCGTACTGCTTGTTCTTCTGCATCGGGGGTACGGCGTCGGTGACGAAGGGAAGATCGAAGTCCTTCACATCGATAAGCGTGAATTCGGCGTCTCCGCGCGTCTGCGCGTAATCCATGACCCACTGCGCGATCTGCTCGCCGAAGCGGAAGTCGCGAACCGATCCGAGAACGATACCAATCTTGACCATGCTGGTTTCCTTACTATCTGGCAGTCGTGCACGAGATGCGGTTGCACCACGTATGCACGATGAGCACCTCTGTCCGCACATCCGCATGCCTCTGTCTACACCGGATGCATAACCACTTCGCACGTGTCCACGAAAGGGTGAGCAAATCTGGAAGCGCTCAAAACTACTTTCGAGAGAAGCTAACCCGATGAGGGTTGCTGGTGTCAATGGACAGACGGTGTGGCGCTCAACCTACCCAGGGTTTTCACAGGATTTCAGGAATGCAGGGTAAATGCCGGCAGACAAGATGACGCGGTGCTTATTGGCCGGCCGTCACCTCACGTCTGCTGGTCGGGTTTTGCCGTCAAGCGCTTTGAGCCGGCGTAGGCAGCGTAGAGCAAATCCGCTGTCGATAAAGCTCCAGATCGAGCCTTCCGAGAAGCGTTCTGCGCGCCGAACCCGGAAAAAGAGGCCGCAGATGATCTCGCCGGGTGTTTCCTCTACCCGCAGGGAGTAGATTCCCTCTTTCCTGTGCCACAGGCCGAGTTCGTCAAGTGTGTCCTCGTAATCGGTGACGGCAGGGATTCCGTAGAAGCTGTCCAGAAACTCGTACACCTCAGGGCCGTAACGCACATAGGGGAAATGGCGCGGTTCTCCGGGCGCGAGCTCCCGCCGATCCTCGATCCATTCCATGTCGAGCCCTGCCTCAAGGGCGGGGATGTAAGCGGTTACCTTCTCGTATGTCATCGAATCCTCGGTTCCTCGCGCTCTGTGTGCCGTGGTAGGCGGGTGGGGCGTGGTAGGCGGGTGGGGCCGCACACTTGTGCGTAAAGCCTGCCGTGTAGTAGGCACGTGCCGCGCACTTGTGCGTCAAGCCTGCCCTGTAGTTTTAGGAGCCCGCCGCCGCACCCGTACATACGACGCCTGCCGCCACACCCGCGCCAGGCGGGTGCGGTCGCGCTTATACATAGAGTACAAGCACCAAGCCGTTTTACCGCCGCCGCGAAACTAGGACGATATGACAAGTGGACGCGGGTCTCCGTGACTCAGCCCCACCGGGGCTGAGGTGAGTTGGGGCTGCGAGCTGAGGAAACAGAGCGGAACGCGCAGTTCTGTTGCGGTTGAGGAGAGGGTGGGGCCCGC
Organism: Actinomycetaceae bacterium; assembly: GCA_015062745.1. Lineage (GTDB taxonomy): Bacteria > Actinomycetota > Actinomycetes > Actinomycetales > Actinomycetaceae > Asp313. Next base: position 15,477 of record SUUB01000038.1, on the reverse strand, counting down.
GACACCGGATCTTCACCCACGGATGGACCGGAATGGCTCCCGTCGTCGCCGCCAGGTAACCTCGTACGTGTAATCCGCAGGTAACCTTGCACGTGCAATCCGCCAGGTGACCTCGTACATGTCATCCGATCGTGAAGGAGACGCAGATGCAGTACATTTCGACGCGCGGGCAGATGGCCCCGGCCGGTTTCTGCCAGATCCTTCTTGACGGATTGGCGCCCGACGGCGGACTGGTGGTCCCGGAGGTGATCCCGTCCGTATCGGCAGCCCAGCGCGAGCGCTGGCGTGAACTCACCTATCCCGAGCTGGCTGCCGCCGTCATCGGCCTGTATGCAACGGATATTCCTAAAGCCGACCTCGCTGCGCTGACCGCAGCCGCCTACTCGGAGAAGAACTTCCCCACTGCGGGAACTGTGCCACTGACCCGGCTGAACCCATCGCTCTACCTCGTCGGCCTGTCGGAGGGTCCAACCATGGCCTTCAAGGACCTTGCCATGCAGTTCCTCGGCCAGGCCGTGCCATACGTGTTGGCTCGTGAGGGGCGGGTGCTGAATATCCTCGGCGCCACCTCGGGCGATACTGGTTCGGCGGCGGAGTACGCCTTCCGCGGGCGCAGCAATGTCTCCGTCTTCATGCTTTCTCCCGCCGGGCGGATGAGCGCGGTGCAGCGCGCGCAGATGTACTCTCTTGCCGACCCTAATATCCACAATATCGCCGTCGACGGTGTCTTCGACGACTGCCAGAACATCGTCAAGGCGATCAATGGCAACGCCGCCTTCAAGCAGGCGAATTCCATCGGTGCCGTCAACTCCATCAACTTCGGGCGCATTGCCGCCCAGATTGTCTATTACTTCTGGGCGTGGCTGCGCATGACTGACGGCGTCGCCCCTGCTGAGCGTGATGACGTCCGTGTCAACTTCACGGTACCCTCCGGGAACTTCGGCAATATCTACGCGGGGCACCTGGCCCGGCGCATGGGGCTACCGATCGGTCGGCTGATCCTGGCCACCAATGAGAACAATGTGCTCGACGAGTTCTTCCGCACCGGTGTGTACGTGCCGCGCTCGCGGGAGAACACGCTTGCCACCTCCAGCCCCTCGATGGACATTTCGAAGGCCTCAAACCTGGAGCGGTTCATTTGGGAACTGCTCGGTCCGGAAGAGTTCCAGGTCAGGTGGCCCGAGCTGGAGCGAAGCGGGCGCCTCGATCTTTCTTCGTGGCAGAGCCGCCTCACAGATGAGTACGGCTTTGTTTCCGGTGCCAGCAGTCATGCGGATCGCCTCGCTGCAATCCGTAGCGTTTTTGATGAGTGCGGCGTGCTCATCGATCCGCATACCGCCGACGGCATCACGGTGGCGCGTCGGCATGTGAACGACGGCGGCTCCGTCACGCTCGTTTTGGAGACGGCCAAAGCCGCGAAATTCGGCGATACCGTGGCGGAGGCGCTAGGAGATCGTGCTCCGGCACAGTCGCCGGTGATCGCCGAACTGCTCGCCCGGCCTCAACACGTGGTGGAGGCGCC
>SUUB01000038.1:12542-13855 GCA_015062745.1 Actinomycetaceae bacterium | reverse complement strand
CCGCCGAGCCGGGGTCTGTAGCTCGGGTCTCACCACAGCGGCCGAATGCGCGAAGGACCCCCGCTGAGCCAAGGGTCTGCAGCTCGGGCGGCCACCGCTGGGTCACCGCCCAGCCGGGACCGCGCCATTCGCTGCTCGATCGTACAGCTACCTATCGCGCGGGGCGCCATCGGCGTCGGAGATATGCACGACGGTACGTCCGATCACTCCTTCGGTGACAATGCGCTCGTGTGCCGCAGGCAGATCGTCGAAGTCAACGGTGTGCCCGATTTTGCGGAAGGTTTCAAGAGGAAGTTTGCCCGCCAACTCTGTCCAAATACGGTGACGCAGATCGAAGGGCAAGGCGGTCACATTGACGCCGAGTAGGCTGATGCCGCGCAGAATGAACGGCAGCACGGTGGTGTGCAGGGCGTTCCCTCCTGCGTTTCCGTAGGAGGCAATGGCCCCGCCGGGCTGCATCGTGCGTATCAGCCAGGCGAGTGTGTCACCGCCGACGTTATCAACAGCCGCGGCCCAGTGGCCGTGCTCCAGCGCACGGGGTTTCCCGCTCAGATCTGGGCGCGGCTGAATCTCGGCCGCACCAAGCTCGGTAAGTAACTGCGCCGCCTCCGGCTTCCCGGTCACCGCGGTAACCTCATAGCCGCGCTGCGCAAGCATGGCCACTCCGAGAGTGCCGGCACCGCCGCTAGCACCGGTGACGACCACGGGGCCGGAGGACGGTGTGATGCCGACAGCCTCCAGGCGCAAAATGGCGGCGGCGGCCGTGACCCCGGCCGTGGCGAAAACGGCGGCCTCCCAGGTGCCCAGGTGATCAGGAAGAGGATCAACCCAACTGTTGGGCACCCGCATGTATTCGCAATACCCGCCCGCATGCCGCTCGGATAGCGAGGCGCCGATCATGGCGACCCGTTGCCCCGCAGCCATTCCCGATTCACCGGCATGTACGACGACGCCGGTGCCGTCGCACCCTCCGATTAACGGCAGAGTTCGGGCAATAGTTGCTTTGCCTGTCCCCGCCAGACCGTCCTTGTAGTTCACGGAGGAATAGGTGGTTCGGACGAGGACGTCGCCCTCCCCAAGATCTTCAGGAGTGGCGTTGATGAAATGACCGCGGACGCCGTCGTCCGTCTCGTGCAGTTGGTAGGCACGCATACTCTGTGGAATATCCATGCATCAATAGTCGCATGTAAAGGCCCGGTGCAACAGTGTCGTGATCTTTTGGCGTAAGAGCACTCGCAGCGCGCAGTGTGGCCCCAGGCCGACGCGCGGGGCCACACTGGATCAGGACTCTATTTCTATTCGCCTGCCGACTC
>SUUB01000038.1:9322-12442 GCA_015062745.1 Actinomycetaceae bacterium | reverse complement strand
TCGGCACTATGCTTGGGGCCCTTGCTTGCCTTTTCTGCGGCATCCGCGGCCGCTTCCTCCGCCTGCGCAGCGGCCTCTTCCACGGCTTCTGCCAGGGTCTCGGCGGCATCCGCCGGTGATGGAGCAGTGGCGGGTGTTTCCGACGCCGCCGCTGCTTCCTGCGTTCCGGCCGACGTATCCTCGGGGTCCTGCCAGTACGCCTCTGCCCACGGGTCCTCTACCGGCTGCGACCGCTTCCACAGCAGGTACACGGCACCAGCCGCTCCGGTGAGAATTGCGCAGGCACACAGCAGCTTGCCTCCGCGCCGCTTCTTCTTCGGCGTGGGGTCGGTCAGGGCTTTCGTGGCTGATGTCTGGACGGCGAGGGCGCGTGTGCGGAGATCACCTTCCGATTCCCGTGCTGCGTCGGCGGCGGCCTTTGCCACGCGCTTTGCTTTCGGGATGTACTCGGTCACAACCTTTTCCTTGGCGACGCCGGCACGGTCGCGTGCATCCTCGACGACGGGCCGTAACCGGGTGGCGGCGTCTTCGACGCGGGGAGCCGCCCACTCCTTTCCTTGGACGGCTAGGTCCTGTGCCTGGCTTGCCATCTGGGCGGCAAAAGCCGATGCCTGCTTACCAGCCACAATGGCTTGCTCGGCCAAGTCCTCGGCCAGCTTTCGGGTGTACTCGGCGGTTTCTTTTCGTTGGATGGACATGACAATCTCCTTGGACCTCGGTATGCCTCCTCGGTCGGCCATCGCTATACCGCCATGGCCCGACGGAGCCACTGTGTTCTATTCTTCCCCCTATTCTCGCCCAGCGCACGGCTAATGTCAGCCTTCTGGTGTGGTTCGCTTCGCTGACAGCGGTACCTGCACGCCCGTCGCCGCCACTGTGGGAAGATGTATCTCATGGAAGCAACTCTGCATACGAACTACGGCGACATCGTCGTCGAGCTATATCCGAATCATGCGCCGAAGACGGTGGCCAATTTTACCGAGCTAGCCACCGGCAAGCGGGAGTGGACGCACCCCGCCACGGGCGAGAAGACTACCGATCCGCTGTACAACGGGGTTATTTTCCACCGCGTGATTGCCGGGTTCATGATTCAGGGTGGCGATCCGCTAGGCGTGGGCACGGGAGGCCCCGGCTATACCTTCGATGATGAAATCCACCCGGAGCTCAATTTCAACGAGCCCTACGTTCTTGCGATGGCCAATGCGGGTACCCGGATGGGGAAGGGAACCAACGGGTCGCAGTTCTTCATTACGGTTGCACCGACTCCTTGGCTGCAGGGCAAGCACACGATTTTCGGCAAGGTCAATGACGAGCAGTCACAGGGAGTTGTCGATCAGATCGCGCAGGTTGCCACTGGCGCGGCGGATCGCCCGCTGGATGCCGTTGTGATCGAATCCGTGACGGTCACGGAGTAGACTCGGGCCCATGAGTCAGGACGGCAGCAGATTCGCGGAGGAATCTGGAGATCTCAGGCATAGCGCTGCTGGCGGGTACAACGCCCCCTCCTCTGGTGTCCCGCACCGGAGGAGGGCGAGCATGCCCCCTCAGCAGCCGTCCTGGCTATCACGCTTTTTCGGCCTGGGTCCGCATAAGCCCTGGGTTACGATCACCCTCGTAATAGCGTGCGTGTTGGTTGCCCTAGTGGAACGAGTTCATTCGCAAATCGGCGGGTGGATGGTTTTCGCTCCGCTTGTCGGCGACGCCGAGCCGTGGCGTTTCCTGACCTCAGCATTCCTGCATGCCGGCCCTTGGCACCTTCTGCTCAATATGTACGCGCTGTGGCTGATTGGGTCAGCGCTGGAACCGGCTATTGGGCGGCTCCGTTTTCTGGCGATTTATCTTCTGTCTGCCGTGGCGGGTAATGTGACCGTTTTATTGGCGGCCGATCCGCTCGGGCAGAGCTGGATAACCGCAACGGTTGGTGCCTCGGGAGCGGTGTTCGGCGTATTTGGCGCTCTGTTTGTGCTATACCGCCATTTCGGTGTGGACACGACGATGATCCTGGTGACGATTGGTCTGAATCTGGTCCTTACCTTCATGCCGGGTATGAACATTTCGTGGCAGTCGCATCTCGGAGGAATCATTGCCGGCGCCGCAATGATGGCGCTGATGCTGCCGCATCGGCGGGACTGGACACGTCATCGGCGCAGCGTGCGCGACGTCGCGGTTATTGTGGGCACAGCGGCGGTATTACTGGCTCTCGTGGTGTGGAAGTACTACGGCCTGTAACCTGTTTCGACGCCGAAAGCTATGAGCACGGGCATATGCAGCCCGTGCTCATAATCGTTTATCGATCCCGATCTGCGGAAGTCCCGACCTGTGTAAATCTTGGTCTGCGTGGGCCCTGACGGGCGAGAATCCCGGTCCACGTAGGCCTGGGCACGCGGAAATCCCGACCTGCGTAAACCCCGGCCTTTCCGTGCCCCTCACCGACGTTGATCCCGATGCGCGTAAATTCTGACCTGCGCGGATCCCAAGCTGCATGGATCCCAACGCGAACGGATCCCAACCTGCATAGATCAGATCTCGACGCGCATAGACCAGATCCCGACGAGCGTTGCACAGGTGGAATGGCTCGACACTTGGCGAGACACGTCGAATGACGCCGCCGGATACGGCGAATAACACCGATGTAATTTTCCACAGGTGTGTGCACAGCTGTGGATCGTGCGCAGCCGACTGCCGGGGTGTTAGAGCGGTAGCGTAGTCTGCAATTCATTGGGCTGGCCATCTTATTGGGAAGGTCATCCGAGGCCACTGGGCCGAATCTGATTTATTGCACGGGCCGCCTGATTTGTTGCGCAGACCACCCGAGGCCATTGCGCAGACCACCCGAACCCATTACGCAGGCACCCGAACCCATTACGCAGGCACCCGATCTACTGCACAGACCACCCGAGGTCATTGCCCGGACTGCCCGTAGCCATTGCACAGACCACCCGAGAGGCTTCTTAAGCTCGTCAGATAGCCACGTGTTTCCGGCTGCCTCTCGGCTGCCGGAAACCTCCATCGCAGAGCATCGCGCGGAGCTCTTCCCGCGAGCCTCGTCGGGAAACTGCGCCGTCGACCAGGTGGAAACTACCGCCAGCCCATCGTCATAAGGAAGCCGACAAGCATGAC
>SUUB01000038.1:0-9222 GCA_015062745.1 Actinomycetaceae bacterium | reverse complement strand
AAGGAAGACGTTAGTCTAGTAGCTATCGTCGAAAGGGGTGCATTCATGGGACGCCACAGTCAGAAGTCCGATCGGGGAGGCGCGTTGTCGTCTGACTCGACCGGCTCGCCCGCAGTTGACGAGGGCAATTCACGAGCGACGGAGGGCGAACCCGCAAGCGTCGTAGCTACGGGCATTGAACCCGTAAGTGATAAACCCACAGGCGGCCTGGCTGCCTTTTTCGGCGACGACGAAACACTGGATTCCGAAGACGCCGCATCTGCTGATTCCCCCGAGACCGTAGCTGCGCAAGCTTCAACTCGGCAACGTCCGGCCAGGAAGAAGCGCTCCCTCTTCTGGCGTGCTCTGGGGGTTCTTGGTGAACTGCTGATCACTGCCGGCATCGTCGTCGGACTATTTGTCGTGTGGCAGTTGTGGTGGACAGACGTGGTTGCCAAACAGGAGCAGGCCGCCGCCATCGAGGAGATCCAGGAGGATTGGGGCGAAGCACCGGTCAAAATTGGTACCCCGCGCTATGACGATCCACCCGCAGTTCCGCATCCAACCGAGGAGGGTGCGCTGATCGGGTTGATGCACATTCCGCGCTTTGGCGTGGATTATGTCGACACGATCCGAGAGGGCGTTGGCCTGAAAACCGTGCTGGATACCGGGGCATTCGGGCATTATCCCGATACCGCCTACCCGGGCGAGATCGGTAACTTCGCCACCGCTGCCCACCGGCAGACGTACGGTGCACCCATGCGCGACGTGGATCAGCTCCAGGTAGACGACGCGATCATCGTCGAAACGGAGGACGCATACCTCATCTATAAGGTCAGCGACTCGTATATCGTTGAGCCCTCTCAAGGTGAGGTAGTCGCCCCGGTTCCGGGCGATCTGGAGGCGGAGGCAACCGAGCGCTACCTGACAATCACCACCTGCCATCCACCCTTTGTGTCGGACAAGCGGTGGGTCATCCATGCGAAATATGATCATTGGGTGGCACGCGATGACGGCATTCCGGAGGAGTTGGCGAAGTAAACACCTGGCCCGGTGGATGTTGACGGCTTGAGCGAGGTGCGAAGAACTAAGTGCTAGGCCGAACAACAACACTCACGGCATGGAGAAAGGATCACAATGTATGCAGCGATATGGCGGCATCTACCTGGCCCGCGATGGTTGAAGGCGCTGGAAGCCATCATCATCGTCGCCGCTATTGTGGTGGCCCTGTTCACCTGGGTGTATCCGTGGGCTGCTGATACCTTCCTACCCGATCTCGACAATACGGTGGGCTGAATGACTGACATCCTCGTTATAGACAACTACGACAGCTTCGTGTACACCATCGTCGACTACCTGCGGCTTCTCGGCGCACAGACGACGGTGGTACGCAACGACGACGTCGACCTCGCAGCCGTCGCCCATGCCGACGGCGTACTGGTTTCTCCCGGCCCGGGAACACCCGCCGACGCCGGCAAGGCCCTGGATGTGATCCGCGAATGCGCACGCCTGCGCAAACCCATGCTCGGCGTTTGCCTGGGGCAACAGGGTCTTGGCGAGGCGTTCGGAGCGACAGTCGCCCACGCCCCGGAACTGATGCACGGTAAGACATCGGATATCGTTCATGACGGAACGGGTGTCTTCGCAGGTCTGGAGAGCCCGTTGCGTGTTACTCGCTACCACTCTCTGGCCGTCGTGCCGGAGACCATCCCAGATTGTCTGCGTATCACGGCGACGACGACGGATGGCGTGGTGATGGCTTTCGAGCATACGGAGCTTCCACTGTGGGGTGTGCAGTTCCACCCGGAGTCGGTGATGACGGTGGGTGGCCATCGCATGCTTGCCAACTGGTTGACGCTATGTGGATCAACCAATGCGCTGGCGCTCGCGGAGGGCAAGAAGCCTCTGGTGCGGGAGCACAACGCTTAGCGTGCTAACCACGAGCGCTAGAAGGCCATTCCTGGTGCAATTGGGTGCCAGGAGACTCTTAGCCGCAGCACGTGGTGGCATATGCATCGCAGCCCGGTACGTCACTGACGTACCGGGCTGCCGTAAACCCGATGAGAGCCTCCAGTGCGAATCCATTACCCGTCAGAGGGTGTTGGATCCTCCGTTGGCTCCGATGGCTTAGGTTCGGTAGACGGTTCGGTGTATTGCCCGACGGTAATGGTCACCGAACTACCCTGGCTAACCGTGTCCCCCTCGTTGGCGCTGGCGCTGAGCACGATGCCATCCTGCGAGGAATCACTGACCGTCTCTGAGCGCGTGTTCACGTTAAGATTCAGCGCATTCAACGCTGCGGTCGCGTCACTCTCTGACAAGCCAACCAAGGTTGGCACAATGACATTTCCGGAGGCGACCGTAACCGTCACCGAATCACCACGTTGAGCCGACGAACCGGCGTTCGGAGTCTGTGAAACAATACGATCCTTGGACTGGCTCGGGTCGTCAACCGTGGTGGTTCCGCCGAGTGTCAAACCGTATTCCTGCAGGCGACTTGCCGCCTGCTCGGTTGTCATCCCGCTCAAATCCGGCACGTCCACCGAGGACGATCCAGAGGAGAAGTGCACGGTCACCGTCGTCCCAGGATCAACACTATCGCCGGGACTCGGCGAAGAACTGACGAATAGCCCCTCTTCGACCGTATCGGAAGCGACATCGTTGCCTTTACGGAACTCAAGACCGGCGGCTTCCAGCGCCTCCTCGACTTCGCTCTCAGTCATCCCAGTGAGCCGGGGAACTTCCACCTGCGTAACCGTGGTCGTCGTCGTGGTCGTCGTCGGCGTCGGCTCCGTATCGCGGCCGGAGAGCACGGCCCAGATAATCGCCACCAAGGCGATCACCAACAGAGCGATGCCGCCCCAAATCATGGCACGGTTCTTCCGGCGGGTCTTTTCTTTCTCCTCGTCAACAGCTTCCTGCGTACCGGTCTGCGCCGGGGCGTAGGTGGTGGCCGCAGCGGCTTGGGTTGCGGTATCCACCGTGGTAGGAGCCGCCTGCGCCACCTGCGTAGGCGGGAACACTGCCACCGGCGCCATATTCCACGACGTCACCGATGGTGCGTCAACACCCTCACCCCGCGCGGCGGAGAGCAGGTCGTTGCGGAACTCCGCCGCACTCTGATAACGCGCGTCGCGCTGCTTCGCCAGGGACTTCATCACAACCCGGTCGATGGCATCCGGAACGTCGGGTGCCACCTGTGACGCCGGCTTCGGCGTCTCCGACACATGCTGGTAGGCAACCGCCACGGCGGAGTCTCCGGAGAACGGAGGTTTTCCAGTCAGCAACTCATAGAGCAGGCAACCGGTGGAGTACAGATCGGAACGCGCATCCACCACTTCGCCGCGGGCCTGCTCGGGCGAAAGATACTGTGCGGTACCCACCACCGAATTCGTCTGCGTCATCGTGGCGGCCGAGTCGGCAATGGCCCGGGCAATCCCAAAGTCCATGACCTTCACCTTGGCATCCGGCGTGATCATCACATTGCCCGGCTTGATGTCGCGGTGGATGATTCCCTCGTGATGCGAGTACTCCAAGGCGGAGAGCACACCCACCACAATCTGCACTGCCTCACCGATCGGCACTGGGTCGCCATCTGCCAGCAAAGCCGCAACGGTGCGACCCTTCACATACTCCATGACGATGTAGGGCAAGGAGATCTCTTTACCCGTGTCGGTTGAAACCTGCTCTTCGCCGGTGTCATACACGGCTACAATCGACGGGTGGTTCAGGGCCGCGGCAGACTGTGCCTCACGGCGGAACCGGGCCAGGAACATCGGATCCTGCGCCAAATCGGTGCGCAGCACCTTGATGGCAACCGTACGCGACAGGCGTGTGTCATAGCCCAGATGAACCTGAGCCATGCCACCTCTACCGATGAGGTCGCCCACTTCATAGCGTTTACCGAGGACGCGGGGAATATCAGGCATGTCGCGTCACCTCTCCTTCTTGGCCATATTCTGCCGTAAATCGTTGGTCATACCGCTTCACTCCGCCTCACTCATTGGTTGAGATACGCCTCAATGACTTGCTTGGCAATTGGCGCCGACACCGACCCGCCGTCGCCACCCCAGCCGGCGTTGCCGGCGTTTTCCACAACAACCGCAACCACAATCTGTGGATCGTCCGCCGGTGCGAATGCAACGAACCAGGTGTGTGGGGGTGTGGACGAACTGATCTCGGCGGTGCCCGTCTTACCGGCCACCTCAATGCCGTCAATCGCCGCCCGATAACCCGTGCCCGAGTTGACGTCGTCGACCATCATCTCGGTCATGTATTCCGCAGTCTGCTGGCTCATGGGCTGTGAATACACCTGCGGTTTGGTTGTGCTCAGCGTTTCCAGATCTGCCGTCAGAGTCCGCTCTACCAGGTAAGGCTTCATCAGCACGCCGTCGTTCGCGATCGCCGCCCCGATCATAGCCATCTGCATGGGTGTGACCCGGATGTCTTGCTGGCCAAAGGAATCCATGGCCAGTGCGGCTGTTGACTCGGGCTCAGGGAAGCGGGAGGCGGATACTCGCAGCGGGGTCTCAATCGTATCGCCGAAGCCGAAGAGTTCGGCCTGCGCCATCATATCTTCGGCTCCCACTTCGACGCCGCCAATGGCGAAGGCGGTGTTGCAGGACTGCACGAAGGCCTGCCGCAGCGTCACCTGGCCGGAACCGTCGCCGCACACGGCCTCACCGGGGTTCTCAATGCTGTGGGAGGTCCCCGGAGGCGTGTAACTGGTAGGTGCCTCCACCAAGGTGTCCGGCGTCATGTCGGGATTCTTTTCCAGCATCGCGGTGGCGGTCAGCATCTTGAATGTGGAGCCGGGCGCATACTGATCACCGCCGATTGTGCGGTCCACCAGAGGTTTATTCGGGTCGTTGGAAAGAGCGTCCCATGCCTCGTTGGCAGCTGTTTTATCGTGTGTCGCCAGGGAATTCGCGTCATAGGTGGGGATGGACACCTGTGCGAGGACAGCGCCGGTTTTCGGATCGAGGGCGACGACGGCGCCCTTCTGACCGTCCATGGCGTTGATCGCGGCCTCCTGCGCCTTGGAACTGATGGTGAGTTCCACACCGCCTCCCTGAGGCTGCTTACCGGTGACAAGCTCCTCCAAACGCTGGGTCAGCAACGAAGAGTCCGAGCCACCGAGGACGGAGTTCTCGGCTCTTTCGATGCCGGTCATCGAATTGAAGGATGTCGAGAAGTAACCGGTGATATTCGAATAGTTGCTGGCTTGTGAATACACGCGCTGATACTGGTAGGGATCATCAACCGGTGAGGACGATGCGATCGCCTCACCATCGACAATAATCGGACCACGATCTGTGCCGTATTCACGGTACAGCGTCCGTGAGTTACGCGAGTCCGCATTCAGCCGGGGAGCCTGAAAGAACTGAATGAAGGTGGCTGCCGCCATCAGGCAGACAAACATGATGGTGGCAAGGGTAGCGAGATGACGAATCGGACGGTTCATCGGATGTTCACCACCTGGGTCTCCTGTGAGTGGGATGGCTCGTCCTCAGGTGACTCGGACGAGTTGGCATCCTGTTCGTATTCGGGGATCTGCTCAAGAATCTCCGGCGGAGGTAGCGGGTCGGCGGCAGCTGGCCTTCGAGCGGCGTCGGAAATCCTGAGAAGCAGGCCAATAATAATCCAGTTGGCGAGCAGTGCCGAACCGCCGTGCGCGAGGAACGGCATCGCTAGTCCGGTCAGAGGAATTACACGTGTCACACCACCAACCACCACGAAGCACTGGATGGCGATGGCGAAGGAGAGCCCGGCTGCCAACAGTTTGCCGAAGCCGTCGCGCAGAAAGACAGCAGTACGCAGCCCCCGCATCACGAGCAACAGGTAGATCGACAGTAAGGCCAGCAGGCCGACCAGTCCGATTTCCTCGCCCAGCGATGCCATAATGAAGTCCGAATTGGCCGCGTACGACTTCGTCGGATATCCCGCCCCGAGTCCAGTTCCGAACAGTCCGCCGGAAGCCATACCGAAAAGGCCTTGGACCAGCTGGTAGGAACCGTACTGGGCGTCGTACACATCCGCGTCGAGTGCGTGAAGCCAAATGGTGAAACGTGCCTGAATATGCGGCATTGCCTCAACAAGGGTTGCCACACCCACGGCGGTAAGGAGAGCGCCAATGATAATCCAGGAGACACGTTCCGTTGCCGCATAGAGCATGGCGACGAACAGTCCAAAGAACAAGATTGCGGTACCGAAGTCCTTTTCGGCCGCCAGAGTGCCCATGGAAAGCAGCCAGGCAAGCAGCAGAGGCACCATGTGCCGGGCTTTCGGCAGATGCAGGCCGAGAATCTTCGGGCCGGCCAGCGAGAGATTGTCACGTTCAGATACGAGGTAGCCGGCGAAGAACACGGCGAAACAGATCTTGGCCAACTCGGCGGGTTGGAAGGAAAAGCCAGCCACGCTAATCCAGATGCGGGCACCTTGGAATCCGATGCCAATGCCCGGAACTAATGGGAGCAAAAGCAGGACGATACCAAGAATCAAAGACGTCCAGGTAAAGCGGCGCAGCAGGCGATGATCGCGTAGCACCACCACCGTTCCGACCATGAAGATAATACCGACAGCGCTTAAAACCAGTTGACTACTGACCTTGTTGGATTCGGATGCTACATCCACCCGGTAGATCATGGCCAGACCGACGCCATTCAAAGCGAGTGCGCTGGGAAAGAGAACGGGATCGGCATAGGGAGCGACATGACGGATCACCAGATGGGCTCCGACGGCAATCACAACGGCAAGGATCGTCATCGTCGCCATGTTGCCGGGCAGTCCCGTGCCACCGGTGCCAACATGCACCAGGTAGTAGGCGATGAGGCCGATGGCCAGGGCGAGCGTGAGTAGCAGCAGCTCGGGGATCCGGCCCTTACGAGCCTGGGTGTGCGTTACGACGCTCATGGCTCATCCCGCCCGAAGAGCCTAGAGGGATCGATGCCCCACGATTCCCATGTGAATTGCTGGTCGGACGACGCCGACGCGGAGGACGACGCCGACGCGGAGGAACTCGGCTGGGTCGAGGGTGCCAGCTGGCCTTCCAGGTTGTCAACGATCTCGCGAGCCTCGGCCAGTGAGCCACGTGTGATGGGTGTGCGCAGCCTCTCTTGGGCCACCTGCTGCAGGTCCGCGACGCGGATATCGCTGCGTTCGACCACGGAGGAGAGCGTTAATGGACCGATGGTCTGCGGGATTCCCCGGAAGATCGTCACGTATCCGGCGTCGCTGGAGACGTAGTACTGGGTTTGCGTCCAGCGGTAACCGCCGAAGAGGGCGCCGCCGATCAGAACTAGCACCGCGAGTAGAGCGGCGATGCGTGCCGGAACTCGCGAGCGGTGGTTTTCCTCCTCCAGTGGCTCCGTGTCTGTTTCCTCGTCGGCTGTGCGTTGCGGGGAGGAAAGCGCATTGGCGCGGGCGGCCGCCGAATTTCCACCACGGGTGGGGCGGCGGTGGTCAACTGCGGCCGAGCCCACCACGATGGGTTCCTGGCTTTGCGCCGGGCCGGCGTTCTCGTCGTCGACGATGTCACCGAGAACCACAGTTACATTGTCGGGAGCTCCTGCGGCGAGGGCGAGTTCGATGAGATGCTCGCCGCAAGATGCCAGGTCGTGGTAGTTCCGCAGGGTGTGTTCGATGGTTTCATGGGAGACGACGCCGAAAAGACCATCCGAGCAGAGGAGCCAGCGGTCCCCGGGAATCGCCTCGCGTACCGATTCGTCCAGTTCGACGTCGCCGGGTGTATCACCCAGCGCGCGCATAATCACGTTGCGCTTGGGATGATGTTCGGCCTCCTCCGGCGTGAGTTGGCCGCGATCGACGAGGAATTGGACGAGGGTGTGATCATGCGTGACTTGCGTCAGCTTCTCGTTGCGCAGCAGGTAGGCCCGCGAGTCTCCAATATGGACCATGGCGAGCTTATTGCCCGAGCGCAGCAGTGCAATACAGGTGGTGCCCAGTCCTGCCAGTTCCGGCTCGTCCTCCGAACGCTGCATGAGATCCTCATGGGCGGAATTGACCGCCTCGCGTAGCAGCGGGAGCAGATCATCGGCGCCGTGGACGTCGTCGTCGAGCGCGGCGAGATAGCCGACGGTGACCGACGAAGCGACATCACCGGCGGCTGCACCGCCCATTCCATCGGCCAATACCAGCAAGTTCGGTGATGCGTAGCCGCCGTCTTGATTATTGCTGCGGATGAGGCCGACATCGGAGAATGCGGCGAAACGAAGCTGCACACTCATCGGCGTAACTCCATCGTGGTCTTACCGATAACGATCGACGCGCCCGGCGGTAGCGGCGTTGGCGCGTTAATGCGCTTGCCGGAGACGAAGGTGCCATTCGTCGAGTCGAGATCTTCGATCCACCACTGACCGTCGTTGTGGTAGATCCGGGCATGGCGCGACGACGAATAGGTGTCGTCCAGTACGAGTGCACTGTCGGGTGAGCGTCCGACGACGATGGATGCCTGCCCAAGTGGCAGAGTTGTGCCGGCCAATGGTCCGCCTGTCACAGCCAAGGTTGGGGCGCGGGGAGTCGGTTTTTGCGGTTGGGGTGCCGGTGGTGGAGCGGAATCACGACGTGGGACACGACGCCGTCGGTCGCGCACTTGGCTGCCGTAAACGTCCTTGCGCACGGTGATTACCACGGCGAACACGAACAGCCACAGCAGGGCGAGGAAACCGAAGCGCAGCAGGGTTAGGACTAGGGTGCTCATTCGTCCTCCGGGCTGGTCCAGAACATGATATGTGTTCGTCCAACCGTGATTGTATTGCCATCGACCAACGTGGCGGCGGAAATACGATGCCCTTCGACGAAACTTCCGTTAGTTGATCCGAGATCGGTGGCGATAACACCGCCTGGCGTCACACGCAGTTCCAGGTGACGGCGTGAGATGCCGGAGTCATCAATGGTGATGTCGCAATCGGAACCGCGTCCGATTACCGTCACATCGCCGGTGAGGAGGTAACGTTCCGAGCCGATTTCAATGATGGGGTGCTCGGTAGAAGCCGCGTTGGAGGTTGCCGGTGCTACGGCACCGCGTTTGGTGGACGAGGTGATATGGAGGTTGCCGGATTTCAAAGAGGTGTCCTCCTCGAAGCGGATCAAAATCGGCCCCAGGAAGGTATAGCCCTGATCAGTCGCGTACTCGGTGGCAGAGCGGATGAGTTCCTCGGTGAAGGCGTCTTGCCCCCAATCGTCAACGTTCCTGAAGTCGGCGGCGGACAGTGCGATTGTGAA
>SUUB01000003.1:147542-148657 GCA_015062745.1 Actinomycetaceae bacterium | reverse complement strand
CGAGCACATCGATGATGCGCAGGGCACTGACCAAGAGGAGTACGAGTGATGACCAAGACTCCTGCGGCCCAGACTCTTGCCTCGCGGTTTGATGTAGGACTCTTCGACCTGGATGGCGTGACCTACACCGGGAAGAACGCCGTGCCCCATGCGGCCGAAGGCATTCGCACCGCCCTGGCCAACGGCATGCGTGTCGCCTACGTGACGAACAATGCCTCTCGTACCAGCGAACAGGTGGCGGAACAACTCGTTTCGCTCGGCATGCCCGCACGCCCCGAAGAGGTGGTTTCGTCGGCGCACGTTGCCGTCGGTCTTGCGCAGGAACGGCTTGCACGTGGTGCGCGGGTGATGATTATGGGTGGCCCAGGCCTGCGCGATGCGGTGGCCAAGGCCGACTATTTCACCGTTGTGCAATCGGCAGATGACCATCCGGAAGCGGTTATTCAAGGTTTCTTCCCCGAAGTCAACTGGGAGGCACTATCCGAAGTTGCGCTGGCAATCGCGGACGGCGCCATGTATATCGCTACCAACCTGGATAAGAGCATCCCGCGAGAGCGGGGAATCATGGTGGGCAACGGCTCTCTTGTACTGGCGGTATGCAATACCACCGGCGCTGTCCCGCTGTCTGCCGGTAAACCAGAACCAGAGATCTACCGCATGGCGGCACGCTTCAAGAACGCGGAGAATCCGCTGTTCATCGGGGACAATCTGGATACAGATGTAAAAGGGGCAGTGACTGCGGGGATTCCGTGTCTGCATGTCCTCACGGGCTTGGCCTCTGCTCGCGATATCGTTCTGGTTGAACCAGCACGTCGTCCCACCTACCTGTGTGACGATCTACGCGGACTCAATGAGCCCTATCCGGAGCATAGTCGCGACGACGATGGTTGGCACGTGGTGGGAGACCGCCGTGCCCGCTGGACCGGTACTACCTTTGAACTGGGCGGATGCCAGTTGACAGACCCGCTCGACTTGAACACGTATCGCGCCTTGGCGGCGGCGGCCTGGGAGGCCGCCGATGCGGGTACCGATGCCCAGGTTCTGGCGGATGCCGTTCCTGAACTCACAGTGAGCCGGGAGGTTTAGTTCTGGCGTCGGGAGGTTTAGTTCTGGCG
>SUUB01000003.1:145143-147442 GCA_015062745.1 Actinomycetaceae bacterium | reverse complement strand
TGCGATGGTTGCGGGCACAGGGCGGGCCGGGCCGGGTGGCACCACACCCTCGTCAGAAGCGCCACTACAACGATGCTCACGCGCCGGAAGTTCCGCTTCTGTTGCGGATGACGATAACCATGGAGAATTATCATGACTGACAGTACACCGGTTCCACAGGCTCCTCTTGACCCGGAAAAGGCGCTACAGCAGCTTGCCGAGCAGGAGCTTGATGGGCAGATCGAGTCCCTCGAAGCAGTGCACTCGGCCCTGACACGTAAACTCTCGCAGGCGCAGGGTTAGGCCATGGCACGGCTCATTCGCGTTGATGCTGAGCTGGTTCGTCGCAAACTGGCGCGGTCCAGGCAGCACGCTGCCGAGCTGATTTCGCAAGGGGTCGTATACCTTGATGGAGTAGTTGTGCACAAGGCGGCTCGACAAATGGATCCGGCGCAGGCACTGGTAGTGAAAGAAGGAAGTGGCGAGTCCTATGTTTCACGCGGCGCCTACAAGTTGATTGGCGCACTGGACGCGTTGGCCGACGACGGTCCGGTTATCAAAGGAATGCGCTGTCTCGATGCGGGGGCCTCCACGGGAGGCTTTACCGAGGTGCTGCTACGCCGGGGAGCTGAACACGTGGTCGCCGTCGACGTCGGATACGGGCAGATAGCGTGGAAACTACGAGAAGATCCACGAGTCACGGTGATCGAACGAACAAACGTACGTACTCTTGATCCTGCCCTTGTTGCCCCCGCCCCAAGCCTAGTAGTCGGTGACCTCTCTTTCATCTCTTTAACACTCGTGCTCCCTGCGCTGATCGCGGCGTCCACACCGGATGCGGACTTCCTGCTCATGGTCAAGCCCCAGTTCGAAGTCGGACGCGAGTTGCTCGGAGCGGGTGGCGTGGTTCGTGATCCTGCCTTGCATCACCAGGCGGTGCTGCGCGTTGCACAGTCCGCTCGCGATGCAGGCCTCGCAATCCGGGCGGTAGCGGCATCGCCGCTGCCTGGACCGGCCGGCAATGTAGAGTACTTTCTGTATATGAAGGCGGGCGAGCCGGATAGACTCGGTGAGACCCTGTCACGTGCTATTCAAGAGGCCATTGAGACAGGGCCGGTCGGCCCAAAGGTAGGAGACTGATGGATCGTAAGGTGGCGCTGATCGCCCACCCGGCGCGCCCGGACGTGGACCGCTCAGTGAAGGCAGTGACAGACGCCCTCACGGCGCGGGGAATTCGGGTGGATCCGGGGGAGACCCCGGAAGCCGTGCGCGGTGCGGAGTTAATCCTGGTGATCGGCGGTGACGGCACCATATTGCGCGCTGCGGAACTCGGTCGGCCGGAAGGCATCCCGATCCTCGGCATCAACTACGGCCATGTAGGCTTCCTGTCCGAGGCGGATCCGGATGACTTGCCACGCGTTGTCGATCAGATCGCCGACGGCCAGTGGGCGGTTGATCGCCGCATGACCATCGATCTGACGGTCACCCTTCCCGACGGGACGGTTTTCCGGGACTGGGCGCTTAACGATGCCGCTATCGAGAAAGACGAGACCTCACGCATGATTGAGGTCGAAATCGGTGTGGACTCCCGAGAGCTTTCCGCCTTCAAGGTCGACACTGTTGTCTTCTCGACTCCCACCGGTTCCACAGCTTACAGCTTCTCGGCGGGCGGCCCGATCGTATGGCCCGACGTCGAAGCGATGCTCCTGACACCGATCGCTGCTCATGCGCTATTCACCCGGCCCTTAGTGGTCGGGCCGGCGTCAACATTGGAATTGCGTGTGCATGCCGACAATGCGCGCGTGTGGTGTGACGGGCGGCGGATCCTGCCGGCTCCTTGCGGATCAACTGTTACCGCGGTGCGCGGCGAACATCCGGTGTTGCTGGCGCGTCTGAATGATTCTCCGTTCTCCGGCCGTCTGGTAACGAAGTTCCAGCTTCCTGTGACGGGATGGCGTGAACAGAGCAGCCTACGATAGTAGATGAGTTGCCACATTTGATAAGGCGTCACACGGTGGTGAGGTGCAATGATAGAGCGGGTTCGAATCTCAAATCTGGGTGTTATCGAACATGCGGAGCTTGAGCTTGGTACCGGCCTGACTGCCTTAACCGGTGAAACCGGGGCCGGCAAGACAATGGCTGTGACATCGTTGCAACTCCTATTAGGTGCGAAAGCCGACCCGGGCAAGGTTCGTCAGGGGGCAGACCTGGCGGAGGTGGAGGGAACCTTCGTTGTCCCCGCGGATGCCGCAATTCTCACGCGAGTGGCGGAGGTCGGCGGGCAGTGGGACGACGACGGCGACGTGGCGGTGCTCATTGT
>SUUB01000003.1:121308-145043 GCA_015062745.1 Actinomycetaceae bacterium | reverse complement strand
GATGCCGCAATTCTCACGCGAGTGGCGGAGGTCGGCGGGCAGTGGGACGACGACGGCGACGTGGCGGTGCTCATTGTCGCCCGCCATGTGCCAGCCTCCGGACGCTCCCGCTCCTTCATCGGAGGCCGCTCCGTTCCAACTGCGGTGCTGCGGGAGATCGCCGGCGATCTCGTTACCGTACACGGCCAGTCCGATCAGCTCCGCTTAGCCACCGCAGCGCAACAGCGGCGCGCACTTGATCTGTTCGGCGGCCAAACCGTGGCGAAGGCCGCGCAGGCATGGGCAGACGCTTGGAACCAGCACGCTGCGGCGCAAAAGGCACTCGCGGACTTTGAGGCAGATATCCGCGACCAGGCACAGCAGCGTTTGGCCTACGAAGCGCTGGTCCAGAAAGTAGACGCGGTGCGCCCGCAGCCCGGCGAGGACGAGGAGTTGCGGGCACAGGCACGGTATCTGGAGACGATCGAGCAGAACTATGCGGGAATATCGGAAGCAGCGGCGCAACTCGCGGGATCCGACACCGTGGAGGAACCAGCGTTGACAACCGTTGCCATGGCGCGGCGGGCCTTGGATGACGTTGCTGCCGACGACCGGTTGAACGAACTCCGGCTGCGTCTGTCGAGCGCCGAGAATGAGCTCAACGACGTTGCCGCTACTCTGGCAGACCTGGCGGCGCACACGGAAGCGGACCCGGAGAAGTTGGCTGCGATCTATGAACGGCGGCAAGAGCTTTCGGGATTACGCCGCGAGCTCGGCATGGGTATTGACGAGGCCTTGGAGGCTACCGCACGGGCCCGCGCAGCCTTGGAGAGGCTCGGCGACCCCGAAGCCACGCGTGACCAACTTGTGCGCGAACTGGAGGAAGCGGAGGAACGACGGCGGCGCTGCGGAGCGGACCTGCACTCGGCACGCGCGGAAGCAGCACGCGGGTTGGAGCAGCTGGTTCAAGCCGAACTCACGGATCTCGCCCTTCCGGATGCCAGATTCGAGATTACAGTGGAGGCCCACGAACCGGCTCCGCACGGTGCAGATGCGGTCAGCTTCTTACTTGCCTCCCACCGAGGCGCACCGTTGCGCACGATCGGAGAAGGTGCTTCCGGTGGAGAACTCTCGCGTGTCATGCTCGCCGTTGAGGTCGCGCTGGCAACACGGGAACATGAAACGGACCACACCTTTCTGTTCGACGAAGTCGATGCCGGAATCGGTGGGCGCGCCGCCCTGGCAGTAGGAAGGCGTCTTGCAAACCTCGGCAATACAAGCCAGGTCATCGTCGTCACTCACCTCGCTCAAGTGGCGGCATACGCCCAAACTCAGGCCGTCGTCGTCAAGCGAGATGGCGCCGAAGCGGCGCACACGGACGTCCGCAGCGTAGAGGGTGAGGAACGCCTCAATGAACTGGCGCGGATGCTGGGGGGAACGGCCTCAGAAACGGCACGCGCGCACGCCGCTGAATTGCTCGAGGGCGTGGATGTGGCACGATGACTTTGTGGCTATTCATTTCCGGCGGAAAAAGGACCCGCAGGATCCCGGTGAATCGGCGGGACCCGCGCGGGTTGATGCGCGCACAAAGAATCTGACCAAACGCCTGGAAGCGGGCGACGTCGCCATTATCAATCACAGCGATATCGACCGCGTGGCGGCCGAGGCGCTGGTTGGTTGTAAACCCGCAGCGGTGCTTAACGCCGCGAAATCGACCTCGGGGCGCTATCCGAACTTGGGGCCGGGGATCCTGCAGGAGGCCGGCGTCCTGCTGATAGACGACCTCGGTTCGGCGATCATGGACATCCGCGAAGGGCAGCATGTACGCCTGGAAGAGGGGCGCGTATACGTCGGCGACGAACTGATAGCCGAAGGCGTGGTACAAACCGCCGAGACTATCGCGGCCGACCAGGAAGCCGCACGGGCGGGAATGAGTGTGCAACTCAAGGCGTTCGCCACCAACACCATGGAATACGTTGAACGCGAGCAGGACCTCATCTTTGATGGCGTCGGTGTGCCCGACGTCAAGACCAAGTTCGAGGGACGCCAAGTACTGGTGGTAGTGCGTGGCTATCGGTACAAAGAAGATCTTGCCGCGTTGCGTCCCTACATTCGTGAGACTCGTCCGATCATGATCGGCGTGGACGGTGGGGCGGATGCAATCCTGGAAGAAGGATTACCACTGGACATGATTGTTGGTGATATGGACTCGGTGTCGGACAAGGCATTGGCATCGGGTGCGGAAGTCATCGTTCATGCCTACCGCGATGGGCGGGCCCCGGGCCGGAAACGCGTTGAAGATCTCGGTGTTCCCCATGTCGTTTTTCCGTGCACGGGTACATCGGAGGATGTTGCCATGCTGCTGGCCGACGACAAGGGCGCCAAGCTCATTGTGGCGGTGGGAACCCACAACACTCTTATTGAGTTCCTCGATAAGGGCCGCTCGGGAATGGCCTCCACTTTTCTGACTCGACTGGCGATCGGCGGTAAGCTGATTGATGCTAAGGGAGTTTCGCAGCTCTACCGTTCGCGAATCTCCAACTGGCAGATTTTCGCGCTCATCCTCGCGGGATGCGTGGCTATCGGTGCTGCACTGACCGCCACAGCGGCCGGCCAAGCGCTCGTCGAACTGGTGTCGGTGTGGTGCGGCGACATTGTGCGCTGGTTCCGGTCTATCTTCTGATGTAAAGGAATATTATGGTCGACTTCAGGTACCATCTGGTGTCTCTGGTCTCGGTGTTTATCGCCTTGGCCGTCGGGATTATTCTGGGCGCCGGGCCGCTCCAGAACACGATTGGAAACGCGTTGTCCGGACAGGTGGAGACACTGCGGGAGTCGCGCGACGAGGCACGTGATGCGCTGGACGCGGCGCAAGAGACGCTGGAGAATGAGAACGCAGCTCTGAGCGCCGCCGGGACTCAACTTGTGGAAGGCACGTTGACCGGACGCAACGTCGGACTGATCGTGTTGCCCGGTGTCGATGGCGAAACCGTCAGCGGCCTGGAGGACAGGCTTGAAAGCGCCGGCGCGACCATCAGTGGTGAACTCACACTGACCGAGAATTTCGCCTCGTCAAGCCAGTCAACCTACCGCCAAGCCCTTGCATCCCAGCTGGCTGACTACGCCGATTCACTTCCAGACAACGCCGGTACGAATGAGACAATTGCGGTTTTCGTCGATATGTACCTTCGCAAGGGAACCAGCGACGGTAACGTGCAGGTCTTTGCGGACTCTCTCACCGCTGATGATAAGACGCAGCTGGTTGATGTAACGCGTGAGGTAACGGCACCGGCAGATGCCATTGTGATCGTCACGCCGGCAACGGTTCAGCCGAGTGGTACAACTGCATCGGCAAGCGCTGACGCAGCCGAGATCACTGCACAAAACGGCGTCTATACGGCCCTCTTCACGACGTCGGCGGGACGGGGACCGACCGTAGCCGTCGGTTCAATGGCGCAGGACGACGACGCACTGGTCGGCATGCGGCAGGCGGATGTGGGCTCGACGGTGGACTCTGTGGGAACAGTCTCCGCGAGCATCAATACATCGCTTGCGGTTGCCGCCGAGATTGCCGGCACGCATGTTTCGCTCGGGTCCCAGGAAGGCGCCGATGCGGTGTTGGGCACTCGCGTGGACGCTGCGGCATCAACGCAGAGCACAAGCGAACCCAGTGCGAACCCCAGCGACAACCCTAGCGAGGACCAGTGACCGGGGGCAGGCCGAGAGCGGGTACGGCCCGTAAAGTAGGCGCAATCGTCACGGGTGCAGCCGGTTCCTTATTGGCCAAGGCAGTGATTAAGCGACGGGAGGCTTCCTTGCACAGCTGGGAGAGGACGTCGTTCTCCGGAGCGACCGTGACTCTCACTGAGGGAATCGAAGCTGCAGCCGGAGTCTTGGCGTCGAGCCTCGTCGTGCCGTCTCGTGCACGGGTGGGCGCCGCCTTCGCGGTAGGAGCTAGCGCGGCTGCAGGCTACATTGACGACCAGATGGAAGACCGTTTCCCGGCGAAAGGGAAAGGTTTGAAAGGGCATCTCGGAGCGTTGCGACGCGGGCAGTTGACCTCCGGCGCCTTGAAGATCGGCGTTATCGGACTGGGAGCTGCAGTTGGTGCCGCCGCCTTGCCACATGAAGGCGGGCATATGCGACGAATCGGACAGTGGACGAATCAGGCGGCGTTGATCGCGGGAACGGCGAACCTGGTCAATCTCTTGGACCTGCGGCCCGGGCGTGCCTTAAAAGCATCCATGATGCTCGCCGGGCCACTGGCCGCAGGAGGAAACACAATCGGTGGCCAGCTTGCCTGTGGGGTTGTAGGAGCCAGTGCCGTCGCTCTGCCAGAAGACTTGGCCGGTGTCGGCATGCTGGGAGATCTCGGCGCCAACTGTGTTGGAGCAGCTACGGGAATGGCGCTGGCATCGCTGAAGAGCCCGCTCCTGCGATGGGGAGCGCTTGGTGGTGTTGTCGGTCTGACTCTCGCCAGTGAGAAGGTGTCGTTCTCGAAGGTTATTGAGGAGAATCGGCTTCTGGCGTGGATTGACAGTATCGGACGGGCATGAGATCGCCTGGCGCATCCGTGCTTGGCGCGGCGGGATCAATTGCTGTTCTCACCCTGCTTTCGCGTCTGGTTGGTTTCGTGCGGACCTGGGCGCAGAACGGTGCGCTGGGAGACACGCTCGCCGGTGAGGCGTACTCCACCTCGAACACGGTGCCAAATGTTCTGTTCGAAGTGGCTGCGGGCGGCGCCCTTGCGGGCGCGGTCATCCCTCTGATTTCCGGTTTCCTGGCCAAACGTATGCGCCAGGAACTTGAGCGGACCGCTTCTGCCCTCATCACCTGGATCGCGCTAATAGGATTCCCACTGGCCGGTATTGTGGTCGTGCTGGCCGGCCCCATCACCCGTCTGCTGCTGGGAGGCGGAGCAGATGCGGGCGAGCTGGAGTTGGCCCAGCGCTTGTTGCAGATGTTCGCGCTGCAGATACCGCTGTACGGACTGTCAGTGGTCCTGACCGGCATCCTGCAGGCTCACAACCGCTTCTTGCTTCCGGCTGTGGCGCCCATGTTGTCGTCGCTGACCGTGATTGGTACGTTCGTCATCTTTGGTCATTTGGCGAACGGCCAGCAGAACGCCCCGGCGAATTTGAGTACGGCTGCCGTGTGCTGGTTGGGTTGGGGAACGACGGCGGGCGTCGTCGCGTTCTCTGTTCCGCAGCTCGTTCCCGTTCTCAAACTGATACACCTGCGGCCCACGCTCCGATTCCCGGCGGGCGTCGCTCGGCGTGCGCTGCGGCTCATGGGTGCGGGGTTGGGCGGCCTCGCCGCACAGCAAATGCAGATCGTCACAATCATGGTGGTCGCCAATGCGCGGGGTGGTACCGGCGCCTACCCGGTGTACACCTTCGCGAACGCGGTCTACATGGTGCCCTACGCAGTTTTGGCAGTTCCCATTGCCACGGCAGTCTTCCCTCGTCTTTCCGCGGCCGCTGCGTTGCCCGGCCGTCCGGGGCTCTCCGAGCTGACAGCGCGATCGACACGGCTTGTGCTGGAGATCGGAATCATATGCGTAGCACTGCTCGCGGTCCTTGCGACACCGGCACAGTTGATTTTCGATGTACTGCGGCCCGTGGCGGGCATGGATATCGCTATGCGCGCCATGGCGCCTGGCCTGGTTGGCTACGCCCTCATTTACCATTGCTCGCGAGTGCTGTATGCGATCGACGCACCGAAGGCAGTCGCGGTGGTCAGTTCGGTCGCGTGGCTGAGTGTCTGCGCGGTTCTTGGAGTTGCGATGGTGATCGGAGTTGAAGGCCGGTCATCGGTGCTCGTCGCCATTGGCGTTGCCATTTCCGCGGGAATGACCATCGGTGCTCTCGGTGAAATAGTGGCAATCCGCAGGGTGCTTGGACCCGAGGCGACCCGCGGATACGGCAAGTCGGCGCTTATGGTGACCGTTGCCGTCCTGGCAGCCGCAGTATTGGGCCATTTCGCGGTGCAGGGCCTGTTGGCACTACTGGGCCGCGGTCTTCTCGGTGCGCTTGTGGCGGCAATGGGGGGAGCCATCATACTCATTGCCGCAGGAGGGGGCACTATTCTTCTCGTGGATCGCAGCGCACTGAGTCTTACCGGCCGATCGGATACGGCTCGTGTAGAAGTGCGTAATGCGCTGCAATCCGAAGAAGAGCAACAGAAGGACTGATGCTCGGCGGCGGCGCTTCGGGCACCAGGTGGCAGTGCGCGACGCGCGCCCTTGTGCAGCGGTGTCGTAATAGGAAGGCTGCCGTCACTCTGATAGTCTGAAGTTCCGTGGAACAAACTTCGGCCCGGCTCCCGGGAAACCAGAACTCGATCACTCGTCAGATTTTCGTCACCGGCGGCGTAGCCAGTTCCTTGGGGAAGGGACTCACCGCTTCCAGCCTGGGGCATCTTCTTCGCGCGCGCGGCTTACGGGTTGTTATGCAAAAGCTTGACCCGTATATCAATGTGGATCCGGGTACTATGAATCCCTTCCAGCACGGCGAGGTGTTCGTAACCAAGGACGGCACCGAAACCGACCTCGATATCGGGCATTATGAGCGTTTTCTAGATATCGAGCTCTCCGGCGCGGCCAATTCCACCACGGGGCAGGTGTACTCCCGTGTGCTGGCGAAGGAACGAGCCGGAGAGTACTTGGGCGAATGCGTGCAGGTGATTCCTCATATCACCGATGAGATCATCTCCCGTATGCGTGCCCAGGCGGCACCGGACGAGGACGGCCAGGTTCCGGATGTCATTATTACTGAGATCGGGGGCACCGTCGGCGACATTGAGTCGCAGCCCTTCCTCGAAGCGGCCCGGCAGGTGCGTCAACTCATCGGCCGCGAGAACTGCTTCTTTATACATGTGTCACTCGTGCCGTACTTGGCTGCCGGGGGAGAACTGAAGACGAAGCCGACTCAGCATTCAGTTGCAGCACTTCGTTCCATTGGTATTCAGCCTGATGCCATCGTCTTGCGTTGTGATCGCGAGCTTCCGGAGAGCGTACGGCAAAAGGTTGCCCTCATGTGCGACGTTGATAGGGAGGGCGTCATCGAGTGTCAAGACGCCGCCTCGATCTACGAGATTCCCGTGACTCTGCATAACGAAGGCCTGGACGCCTATGTGGTGCGTCGACTCTCAATGAGCTTCCGCGACGTTGACTGGACGGTGTGGGATCGCCTTCTCGACCGGGTGCGCCATCCGCGTCACGATGTCACCGTGGCGCTTGTGGGTAAGTACATCGACCTGCATGATGCGTACCTTTCGGTGGCGGAGGCGTTACGTGCCGCCGGATTCCATCACTATGCGCGGGTGACCATAAAATGGGTGGCCTCCGATACGTGCGAAACTCCGGAGGGTGCTCAGGAACAGCTTTCCGACGTCGACGCGGTTCTTGTTCCCGGCGGCTTCGGCGTGCGCGGGCTGGATGGCAAGATCGGCGCATTGCGCTACGCCCGCGAAAACGGGATTCCAACCTTGGGAATCTGCCTTGGCCTGCAATGCATGGTGATTGAGGCCGCACGTAATCTCCTTGGGTTAGCGGAGGCCTCATCCACCGAATTCGATCCGCAGACGCCCGATCCGGTGATCGCAACGATGGAAGAGCAGCGGAAGTTCGTCGATGGCGCCGGCGATCTGGGAGGTACCATGCGACTGGGTGCCTATCCTGCCACCCTGCGAGAGGGATCGCTGGTTGCCGAGTTGTACGGAACTCTCCATGTTTCAGAACGCCATCGCCACCGTTATGAAGTCAATGCACGGTACCGGGACCGCCTTGAGGAGGCGGGGCTGCACGTCAGCGGGGTGTCACCGGACGGCGAACTCGTGGAATTCGTCGAACTGGAGCGAACGCAGCACCCCTACTACGTGGCGACGCAGGCACATCCGGAATTCAAGAGTCGTCCGACGAAGGCCCACCCGTTGTTCGCGGGATTGATCGGGGCGGCATTGACGCGACGGCATGGCGCGGTGCCAGAGGCCGCCGTCGCCGAATCCGCCCCGGCACATACCACTGAAGCGTAGGCGCGGGCGTGGAAACGATGGAGCTACGTGATCAGCCGGCGCCGCTACATGCCCGGGTCACCGATAGCGCGGCACCGTACCGTGGGCGTATCTTCGATGTCCTTGTCGACGACCTTGTTTTGGAGACAACCGGCGCTACGATGCGGCGCGAGTACATGAAACATGACGACGCCGTTGCCGTGGTTGCCCTTCGCCCGGGAGTCACCGATGAAGAGATTCTGCTGATCCGGCAGTACCGCCACCCGGTACGCGCCATGATGTGGGAGATTCCGGCGGGCTTGCTCGACGTAGAAGGGGAGGATTCCTGCACCGCCGCCCAACGCGAGTTGGCGGAAGAAACCGATCTAGTCGCACAAACATGGGAACCTCTCGTGCAATTCCTGACCTCGCCGGGCTGCTCGGACGAGGGGATCCAGGTGTTCCTGGCACGGGGATTGCAACCGGCGGAACAGAGATTTGCGCGTGAAGATGAGGAAGCGGAGATAGAGGCGTATTGGTTTCCTCTGGGCGACGTCGTGCAGGCTGTGCTGGCCGGCAGGCTACGTTGTCCAACGCTCGTGGCCGGAGTTCTCGCGTATAGCGCCAGGCAGGCGGCACACGGCCGGGGTTGACGCAGGCCGGGTTGACGCACGGCCCGGCTGCAAGCGTGGCGCGATCCGCCCCCTCATGCTCACGCGGAGTCCAGTGAAGGCACAGCGGGCCGATCTGAGCTCCGTCGCCTCTGTTCTCCCAGGGCTGGCAGCCGAGCGAGTTCAGCCTTGCCTGTTACGCACAGCTTTTACGCCGCTTGCAGCTCCGCAGTTTATGCGTGGCTCCTCCTGTATCGCAGATATCGGCTACGCCGCTGGCAATTTCACTCCACTGTGCCGGTGATTCGGTGTACCATCAAGGAAGTTTCGGTCAGGCGAAAATTGGTGGAACGGAATGCGCGAACAATCCCGGTCGGGTCAGAACACTACACGGCCCGCAGGAACAGGTGGAGGCCTTCCGGTGGCGCATGGAGCGGGGCGCCGGGGAAGGTTCTCCCGGCTTGCCATGCTGGGGCCGGGCTTCGTGGCAGCCGTGGCGTATTTGGACCCGGGAAACTTCGCCACCAACATCACGGCTGGTGCCACATACGGCTACCTCTTGGTGTGGGTGATTGTGGGCGCCAACCTGATGGCCATGCTCATTCAGTACCTTGCTGCGCGGATAGGTGTGCTCACGGGGCGTACCTTGCCCGAACTCATCGCCGAGCACTCGTCCAATCCGGTACGACTCGGCTACTGGCTGCAGGCCCAAGTCGTGGCAATTGCCACCGACCTCGCCGAGGTCGTTGGTGGTGCGCTCGCTCTCCAAGTACTCACGGGCATGCCCCTCCTGCTTGGTGCAGCAATTACGATATGCGTCTCCATGGTGATACTCATACTGCAGGGCGCGCGACGGCAGCGACAGTTCGAGCGGGTTATCATCGCGATGGTCCTGATTATCGCCGGTGGTATCCTCTGGGACCTGCTCGCCGCGCAGCCGTCCTTGTCGGGGACGCTATCCGGTTTGACGCCGCGTTTCGCCGGAGCGGATTCCTTGGTACTCGCGGCGGGCATGCTCGGTGCCACGGTCATGCCGCATGCCATCTATCTGCATTCGGCGCTCGTACGTGACCGCTTCGGCCGGGTCGTGGACGAGGCGGCGGTCAACAATTTGCTCCGCGCCACCCGCCTCGACATTGTGCTATCGATGCTAGTGGCTGGAGCGGTGAACCTGGCGATGGTTCTCCTGGCCGCCGGTGCATTGCGGGGCAGCGCTGGAACGGACACGCTCACCGGCGCGCACAGCGCGCTGCTTGCAGGCCTCGGTCCGGGGGCCGCCGCTGCTTTCGCGGTGTCGTTGCTCATCGCCGGGTTGGCCTCCACCACGGTCGGTTCCTACTCCGGATCGGTTATCCTCAACGGGCTGCTGCGCGTGAATGCCTCACCGCTGGTTGCACGTTTAATCACCGCTGTTCCGGCACTCATCGTGTTGGCGTGTGGGGTCGATGCAACGCGAGCCTTGGTACTCTCACAGGTTGTTCTGTCCTTCGGTATACCGCTGGTGCTCATTCCACTTGTTGGGCTCTCAGCGCGTGAGGATATTACCGGACGGAGGCTGCCGCTCAGTGTTCGTATTCTCACATGGATATGTGTGACACTCATCGTGGCGCTGAATGTGGCGCTTCTTGTCGCAACCTTCCGTGGCTGATGCCCATCGGCACGGTCCGCACGACGTGTGAAAGCTCTCATGGGACTTCCTACCTAGACCAGCGGGGTGGTGGATTTTGGAAAGAGCGATATTGTTAAATATATAGGTCGTGGAGAAGGAGGGCTGTATGAGCACTCAGTTTGACGCTGACGAAGGCACTCGTCAGCGGATTCTACGCCTCATCATCGAACGTGGCCCGATCACCTCGGCGGAGCTCGCACAGATCCTGGTACTGACAGCGGCGGCCGTTCGGCGGCACCTGTCGCAGCTGGAAGACGACGGCGAGATCGCGGAGTTCAGGGGTGCGAGTTCTCGCCCGGCGCGGCGCGGCCGTCCATCGCGTCGTTACGTGGCGACCGAGCAAGGGCAGGCGGCTTTTGGCGATTCCTACGGTGACGTGGCGGCACAGGCTCTGGACTTCATTGCCGACACCCTGGGGGAGGCGGGTATCCGCAGTTTCGTCGACGAGCGCGTTTCCGGGCTCGAAGAACGGTACCGGCCGGCAGTGGAAGCAGCCGGTGCGAATCTGGAGATGCGAGTGGGCGCTCTGGCTCGTGTGCTGACCCAAGATGGGTATGCGGCGAGCGTACGACGTGGACCACGTGGATTGACGTTGCAACTGTGTCAGGGGCACTGCCCGATTCAGGAAATAGCCACGGCATATCCGGTGTTGTGTGAAGCGGAGACACAAGCGTTCCACCGGCTCTTGGACGTACATGTTCAGCGGCTTGCCACCCTGGCGGGCGGAGAGCATGTGTGCACTCTGACCATTCCGCTCGTTTCACGTATCCGTGGAACGTCTACTCGTGCGAGAGGACAGTCATGACACAAACCCGGCATGAGGCCGCGGTTGCCGAAGCGATTTCGGAACAGAACGAGACGATCGAGGCACTCGCTAAGAAGTACACCTTCGGCTGGCACGACCCCGATGAAGCCGGTCAGGCGGCTCGACGCGGCCTCGATGAGGACGTGGTCCGTAATATCTCCGCCATGAAAGGCGAACCCGAGTGGATGCTGAAGAACCGGCTCAAGGCACTGCGCCTGTTCGAGAAGCGGCCGATGCCGACCTGGGGTGCGGACCTGTCCAGCCTGGACTTTGATGAGTACAAGTACTTCGTGCGCACAACCGACGGGCCGGCGTCGTCGTGGGACGATGTTCCGGAAGACATCCGGAATACCTACGATCGGCTGGGAATTCCGGAGGCCGAACGTGATCGGCTGGTGGCAGGAGTGGCTGCGCAGTACGAATCGGAGGTCGTCTATAACCAGATCCGGGAGGATTTGAAGGAACAGGGCGTCATCTTCGTAGACACGGATACGGCGTTGCGTGACTATCCGGATCTCGTCAAGGAATACTTCGGTACCGTCGTTCCTGCCGGCGACAACAAGTTCGCCTCGCTGAACACCGCCGTGTGGTCGGGAGGATCCTTCATTTACGTGCCGCCGGGTGTGCATGTACAGATCCCCTTGCAGGCGTACTTCAGGATCAATACCGAGTCGATGGGGCAGTTCGAGCGGACGTTGATCATTGCCGATGAGGGCTCCTATGTTCATTACGTCGAAGGATGCACCGCGCCTATTTACCAGGCGGACTCCCTCCATGCAGCTATCGTCGAGATCATCGTCAAGCGCGATGCGCATGTGCGTTACACAACCATCCAGAACTGGTCGAACAATGTTCTGAATCTTGTGACGCAGCGTGCCACCGTGGCCGCGGGCGGCACGATGGAGTGGGTTGACGGCAATATTGGCTCGCGCCTGAACATGAAGTACCCGTGCTGCGTGTTGCTCGGTGAGCATGCCCACGGCGAAGCGCTGTCGGCCGCCTTCGCCGGTACCGGTCAGCACCAGGACACCGGTGCCAAGATGATTCACTTGGCCCCGAATACCACGTCGTCAATCGTCTCCAAATCGATTTCGCGCGGCGGGGGCCGTTCCTCCTACCGTGGTCTTG
This sequence comes from Actinomycetaceae bacterium, assembly GCA_015062745.1. Lineage (GTDB taxonomy): Bacteria > Actinomycetota > Actinomycetes > Actinomycetales > Actinomycetaceae > Asp313. The sequence goes on along the minus strand of SUUB01000003.1, from coordinate 132,859 downwards.
TCATGGTGGGGAAGGACGCTCGCGGTTCGAAGTCAAACGTTGTATGCGACGCGCTACTCGTCGACGATATCTCGCGTACCGATACCTACCCGTATGTGGACGTGCGCACCGACGACGTCGAAATGGGACACGAGGCGACCGTCTCGAAGGTTTCCGAGGACCAACTGTTCTACCTGCAACAGCGAGGCCTGAGCGAGCAGGAAGCCATGGCCATGGTGGTGCGCGGATTCGTCGAGCCGATCGCGCGCGAACTGCCGATGGAATACGCTCTCGAACTGAACCGTCTGATCGAACTGCAAATGGAAGGAAGCGTCGGCTAATGACTGATGTCACGGATCTTGCCAAGGCTGTTGACCATTCCCGGGCACAGCTCGCCGATGAGGGAATGGGAACCGGTTCGTCACGGGCCGATCGACCGACGTCGTTCTCCTCTGCCGACTTCCCGGTACCGAACGGGCAAGAAGAGGATTGGCGCTTCACCCCGCTGGAAAGGGTGGAGGAGTTCTTCGCCGCGGATCTAGAGGGATCCCCGGCACAGGTTGAGGTCAGCGGCGCGGTATCCGATACGGTGGGCAGAGATGATCCGCGGCTTGGAACGGTGGGTGAGCCGGAGGACCGCACGGGCGCCGTCGCCTGGGAAGCGTTCAGCGAGGCGCATGTCATCACGCTGCCCGCAGGTCAGGACACCGACGCCGTCGTCGTCGTGCACGCCGGCGCGGGAATGAATACGGCGCACTTCTATATCGAGGCTGAACCCTCCGCGACTGGAACGGTGGTGTTGGAACACGATGGCGAAGGTCTGCTCACCGAGGGTGTGGAGATTCGTGCCGGCGACGACGCGGACATCACCATAGTCAGCGTCCAAGACGCGGCGCGATCTGCGCGTCACCTGTCCAGCCAGCGTATTGAAGTGGGACGGAACGCGAAGGTGAAGCATATCGTCGTCACCCTGGGCGGCGATCTCGTCAGAATCACCACGAGCCTGTCCTATGCCGGACCGGGCGGCGAGGCGAATCTACTCGGCGCCTATATCACGGACGCTGCGGAGCACCAGGAACACCGCTTGTTCGTAGACCACGAGCCGCCGAACTGCTATTCGCGAGTGACCTACAAGGGCGCATTGCAGGGACAGGACGCCCACTCGGTGTGGATTGGTGACGTGTTGATCGGTGCGAAGGCCGATGATACGGACACCTACGAGCTCAACCGCAATCTCGTGCTCACCGAGGGCGCGAAGGCAGATTCTGTTCCGAATCTGGAGATTGAGAACGGCAATATCGTCGGCGCCGGGCACGCCTCGGCAACCGGGCGCTTTGACGAGGAGCAGCTGTTCTACCTGCAGGCCCGTGGTATTCCGGAAGATATCGCCCGCCGTCTGGTAGTGCGTGGATTCTTCGCCGAACTCGTGGAACAGATCACCGTGCCTTCCGTACGGGAGAAGCTTATGGCGGCTATCGAATCAGAGCTGGACCTGGCAACCGGAAACGCGCAGTAAGGACACAACCAGTGAGTATGCAACGTGTGTGTGGCATTTCCGATGTGGAACCCGCGGCAGCCATCCAAGTGAAGGTGCCCAATAGCATCGGCGACCGTGTGGCCGTGGCGATCGTGCGTGATTCCGATGGCAGTTGGCACGCATTGGGGGATACCTGCACACACGCCAACGTATCTTTGGCCGGAGGAGAGGTTGAGGATGGGACGATTGAGTGCTGGAAGCACGGTTCGCCCTTCGACCTCGCCACGGGGCGCCCGCTGGCACTTCCGGCAACCGAACCAGTACCCGTTTATACCATCACCGTTCGTGGCGACGACGTCTTCGTCGACGTCGACTCCACACTGTAAGAGGAGAACAAACCTTGTCCACACTCGAGATCCAGAATCTTCACGCCTCGGTACAGACGCCGGAGGGGCTCAAGCCCATCCTGCACGGCGTCAACCTGACCATTGGCGACGGCGAGATCCACGCCGTCATGGGGCCTAATGGCTCCGGGAAATCCACAACCGCCTACGCCTTGGCCGGCCATCCGAAGTACGTCATCACCGAGGGAAAGGTATTCCTGGACGGAGAAGACATCACGGATATGACGCCCGACGAGCGTGCGCGCGCGGGCCTGTTCCTGGCGATGCAGTATCCGGTCGAGGTACCGGGAGTTTCCGTGACGAACTTCTTGCGCACTGCCAAAACGGCGATTGATGGGCATGCGCCGAAGCTGCGCGAATGGACGAAGCGCCTCAAGCAGGCGAGTGATACGCTCAAGGTCGATCCGGATTTCGTCAAGCGCGACCTGAACGTGGGATTCTCCGGCGGTGAGAAGAAGCGCACCGAGGTGTTGCAAATGGAGTTGTTGGAGCCGAAGGTCGCGGTGCTCGACGAGACGGACTCGGGCCTGGATGTGGACGCGCTGCGTGTTGTCTCACAGGGGGTAGTCGACGTGCATGAGAAGACGAACAACTCGATTCTTCTTATCACGCACTATTCGCGCATCCTGCGCTATATTCACCCCGATTTCGTGCACGTCTTCGCCGGCGGCAAGATCGTGAAGACGGGTGGTCCGGAACTGGCGGATCAGCTCGAAGAATCCGGCTATGACGTGTTCGTGGAGGCCTAATGTCATATAGTGCCGTTCCGCGTTCCGACTTCCCGATCCTTGAACGCACCGTTCGGGACGGGCAGCCGCTCGTTTACCTGGACACCGGTGCCACCTCGCAGCGTCCGCGCCAAGTACTGGAGCGCGTGTGGGAGATGGATACGCGCTTCAACGGCGCTGTGAAACGTGGTTCGCATCTTCTTGCCGAGGAGGCGACGACGGCTTACGAGGAGGCGCGGGTAAAGGTAGCAACCCTGGTGGGTGCCGATCCGGAGGAGATCGTGTGGACATCGGGCTCCACCCAGTCTCTCAACCTCATCGCCTATGTGCTGTCCAATGTTGCCGCCGGCCGGGGAGGCACTGCGGCGCAGGCACTGCGGATCGGTGCGGGCGATAACGTGGTTGTTACCCGCGCCGAGCATCATGCCGACCTCATCCCGTGGCAGGAGCTGTGCCTTCGCACCGGCGCACAGCTGCGATGGATGGATCTGAGCGCCGATGGGCGCATTGATCTGGATACTTTGAACGTTATCGACGAGCACACGCGGCTGGTGGCGTTCACTCATGTGTCGAACGTGTCGGGTGCTGTCTCTCCGGTCTCGCAGATCGTGGAAGCCGCACGTGCGGTCGGCGCTCTCACGGTGTTGGACGCGTGCCAGTCGGTGCCGCATATGCCGGTGGACTTCCACAGCCTCGGTGTTGACTTCGCAGCTTTCTCGGGCCACAAGATGCTGGGGCCAACCGGGGTTGGGGCACTGTACGGAAGGCGTGAGCTGCTCGAGATTATGCCTCCGTACCAGTTTGGCGGGTCGATGATCGAACTGGTGACGATGGAGAAGACGACGTATGCCTCTCCACCTGCGCGGTTCGAGGCCGGCACACAGCCTGTTGCTCAGGTGGTGGGACTCGGAGCCGCGGCTGATTACCTCCTAGCGGTGGGGATGGACAAGATCGCCGCGCATGAGGAGAATCTGACTCGCAGACTCCTCGATGGTGTTTCCTCGATCCCCGGCGTGCGTTTGCTTGGGCCGGAGGACACCACCAACCGGGGCGGAGCGGTGTCGGTGGACGTAGAGGGCGTGCATCCGCACGATGTGGGTCAGTTCCTCGATTCCAAGGGCATTGCGGTGCGTGTTGGGCATCACTGCGCTCAGCCGATTCACCAGCACTTTGGGGTCTACGCCTCTACACGCGCTTCGCTCGGCCCGTACAATACATCAGACGAGGTGGATTCCTTCCTGGACCACCTGGCTGAGGTACGCCGATACTTTCGAGTGGGGGACTGATGGACGATATCGATGCGATGTATCAGCAGATCATTCTCGATGCGGCGCATGAGCGCCACGGCGAGGGCATACTTGAGCGGTTCGACGGCGAGTCACTGCAGGTGAACACAACCTGCGGTGATCAGGTGAACTTGCAGGTCAAGCTGAGCGAGGATGGCACGCAGATCTCCGCTATTGGATGGGACGGTCACGGCTGTTCCATCTCGCAGGCTTCAATCTCGATCATGACCGAGATGCTCGAAGGCAAAAGTATCACCGAGGCGATGGAACTGTACGACATCTTCCGCCGCCTCATGGACTCACGAGGCGAAGAACTCGATGAGGAAAGCGAAGACAAGTTGGAAGATGCCGGCGCCTTCGTCGGCGTCGCGAAGTTTCCGATGAGGATCAAATGCGCACTACTGGGCTGGATGGCCCTACGTGACGCAACCGATAAGGCTGTGACAGCTACCCAGGGAGGAGACAATGTCTGAAGAACTGGAAGCGGCTCCCCGGTACACATCGGGAGACGCGGCCGAGGGTGGGGTTTTGCCAACGCTTGGCGCACCAACCGTCGAAGACGTCGAGGAAGCATTGCGGGATGTCATCGACCCTGAGCTCGGTATCAATGTTGTTGATCTGGGCTTGGTGTACGGGGTGAATATCTCCGGAAGCAAGGTCGTCATCGACATGACGCTGACCTCTGCCGCGTGTCCGCTGACCGATGTGATTGAAGATCAAGCTCATCAAGCGTTAGATGGGCTCGTATCATCCGTGCGTGTGAACTGGGTATGGCTGCCGCCGTGGGGCCCGGAACGTATCACGCCGGAAGGCCGGGAGATGCTGCAGGCTCTTGGTTTCAACGTCTGAAATGTTGAGCGGGTCCGGATATTCCGGACCCGCTTTGCACTGTTCGTGGATGCCTCAGGGCGTGGCGACGCTCCAGGTGTCGCATGAAGCAATCGATCCGCCGTCGTAGCCGCGCATGAGCCATTGCATGCGCTTCTCCGACGAGCCGTGGGTGAATGACTCCGTGTTCACCGTGAGGCCGGCGTTCTCCATGATCGCGTCATCTCCCACCGCAGACGCGGCATCAATTGCGGTTTGCAGTTCCGCCTCGGTGGGAGGTACGAGGAAAGGCTCCCCGGACTCCGGATCAATGGTGGTGGATGCCTGCCGCAGCCACACACCTGCCAGGCAATCGGCTTGCAGCTCGGAGCGTACTTGCGTGCTATTCGCTCCGGTGTCGCCGCGCTCGATACGGTCAAGATAGCCGAGTTCGTTTTGCAGATGGTGGCCGAATTCGTGCGCGACGATGTATGCCTGTGCCAACGTCGAATTCTCCGTATTGAACTGTGTTTCGAGCTGGTTGAAGAAACTGATGTCCAGGTACACGGTCTGATCGGCGGGGCAGTAGAAGGGGCCGATGGAGGCGGTGGCGTTGCCGCAGCCGGTAGTTGTCGCTCCGTCAAAGATGACGAAGGTGGGCTGACTATATGCGGTCCCGGTCTGGGCAGGCAGAGCATCGGCCCAGTAAGCGTCCAATGACTCGGCGGTGGCGACCATCCAACATTCGGTGTGCGCATTCGCGTCCGCTCCGGTGCGGCATTCTTCGCTGTAATCCGCTCCGTCGGCGGAGGTAACATTGTTGTTCTCGGTTCCCTGGAACGTGGAGGAATCTGGCATTTGCCCCGTTAAGAGGAAATACACGATCATGCCTATGATTCCTACTCCGCCGATACCTGCGTAGGTGGCCGAGCCTCGTCCGCGGCGTTGTACCCGTGCGCCGTCGATTTTGATTCCGTCGTTCATGGACATGTTCTGAGCATAGCGATACTGAAACACCGACAGGTTGATATTCGCCGGGACGTTGGCAGGGTAAATACTTAGAAGAATCCGTGCGGAATGCATGTCACACGCGGCGGAAATGCCGAGCCACGCGCTTCTCAGTAGGCTAATGGGGTGATTAACGCCCAGAACCTGACCATGCGCATCGGCACCCGTGAGCTACTGGGTGACGCCAATTTCCGCGTCGATAAGGGAATGCGGGTTGGCCTGGTGGGCCGTAACGGTGCCGGGAAGACGACATTAACACGCCTATTGGCAGGCGAAGGCGTCACGTCGGATGTCATTGAATACACCGGGACCATCACGCGCTCCGGCGAGATCGGGTACCTGCCGCAGGACACGCACACCGGTGACGCAGATCAGTTGGCCCGCGACCGTATTCTGTCGGTTCGTGGCATTGATGCGACCATCCGACGCATCCGGAAGGCTGAACATGACATGTCGACGCTGAGCGGCGCCCGGCAGGTCAAGGCGATGGAACGTTACGTGCGCCTCGACCAGGAGTTCACGAACGCCGGCGGGTGGGCTGCCAATGCGGAGGCGGCGCAGATGGCTGCTTCGCTGGGGCTGCCCGGTCGCGTGCTCGATCAACAACTGGGCACACTATCGGGTGGGCAACGCCGCCGGGTCGAGTTGGCACGTATCCTGTTCTCGCAGGCACAGACACTTCTACTCGACGAACCGACCAACCACCTCGATCACGACTCGATTGTGTGGCTGCGTGACTACTTGCGAAACTACCGCGGCGGCTTCGTGGTGATCTCCCACTCGGTTGAACTATTGGAAGACACGGTGACCACGGTATGGCACCTGGATGCCAACCGGGCGGCTCTGGACGTGTACAACATGGGATGGTCGGATTACCTTAAGCAGCGCGAGACGGATGAGCGCCGCCGCCGTCGGGAACGGGCGAACGCCCAGAAGAAAGCGAGCGCATTGCTGGCGCAGGCGGACAAGATGCGGTACAAGGCGACCAAGGCGGTAGCGGCACAGAATATGGCACGCCGGGCGGAGAAGATGCTGGAAGGACTGGAAGATGCGCGCAAGGCGGACAAGGTAGCACATCTGCGTTTCCCGGAACCAGCAGCCTGCGGCCGCACGCCACTGACGGCGCAGGGACTATCGAAATCGTATGGTTCACTCGAGGTGTTTTCCGGCGTCGATCTCGCCATTGACCGAGCCAGTCGCGTTGTTGTACTCGGACTGAACGGAGCGGGTAAAACAACTCTGCTGCGATTGCTCGCCAATATTGAGGATCCCGATACCGGGCAGGTGATCGCCGGGCATGGTCTGAGAATCGGCTACTACGCGCAGGAACACGAAACCATCGAGAGTGCGCAGACGGTGGAAGAGAATCTGCGGCGCGTTGCGCCGGAACTCGATGATACCCAGGCGCGTTCCATCCTCGGCTCGTTCCTGTTTTCGGGTGACGACGCCGGCAAACCGGCGAGCGTGCTATCGGGAGGGGAGAAGACCCGCCTCGCCCTGGCCATGCTGGTGGTCTCGGCCGCAAATGTCCTGTTACTCGACGAACCCACAAACAACCTCGATCCGGCGTCGCGCACCGAGATTCTCTCGGCATTGACGCGGTACAAGGGCGCGGTCGTACTGGTGACACACGACGAGGGCGCGGTGCAAGCTCTGCGCCCCGAGCGGGTGCTCATCCTGCCCGACGGCGACGAGGACCTGTGGTCGGATGACTATCTCGACCTGATTGGACTGTCCTGATGAATACTCTCATTCTCATGCGCCATGCACAGGCTGAACGGGGTGGACATGATTACGACCGGCCACTGAGCCGCGCCGGTCGTGAACAGGCCACCAGGCAGGCTGCGGCACTCGTCACTGAGGTTTCGGCGGTGGACTTGGCAATTGTTTCCGCCGCGACCCGTACGCGGCAAACAGCGCGTGCCCTGCTCTCCGGCGGCTTGCCTATCGCGAGGGTGCTGGAGGAACGCAGTCTGTACGTGTGCGACTGGACCGGGGTTCTCGAGCAGATCCAGCGAGTACCGAGTGAGGTGGGCACCCTGCTGGTTATCGGTCACGAGCCGACAATATCGCTGACAGCCCGACTTCTAACGGCTCCCACCTCACCGATTGCCTCGCAGTTGGGGGTCGGATTCTCCACGGCAATGGCGGCGGTGGGGGAGGCACCGCAGTGGAGCGAGGTCGATCGGTCCAGTGTGCGCATGGTCAGTGCGCTACGCGCCCCTCTAACCCGATAGCGGCGGGGACCGGAGTCAGGGGAGCGTACGGCGAGGATCACCAGGAGCGCGGGTGGCCAACAAAGAGCCCGGTGGACGATGAGCCATTCGAAGATGCCCCAACCTGTGGATCCGCTCCGCCCGCATGTGACGCGGTCGCTGCGCCCGCCGCCTGCCGCTGCTGTTTCATCCATTCCGCGCGGCCACGTGCCCATTCTGCCTTCAAATCCGGGTCAGACATGACCAAAGCAACAGTCTGGCAATCCTCCGGGCCGGTCACATAAGCCTGACACAGCGTGCAGGGTTCACCGTAACGCAGGGGACACTGCGGGATATTGGCACGCCGCCGCGCACGTGTGGAGGCGCGATTGTTCTCGGTCATCGATTCAAGTTTAGAACGCCACCGATTCGCCGCCGTCAAGTGTGATGTGAGGATCCCGCAGGCAGGGCGAGAGCCCGGCGGCCAGCACGGCACGAACGTTCACCAGCCTTGGATATCGAGGCGGTGTGGTTGTCGCGCCGCTGGTGCACGGGCTCTCGCACTCTCGGTCACACAATGGCATCAGATTTCAGCCGTGTAGCGGCATATTGGCCCCTTTCGGCCGTGTGCAGTGGCAAGGAGGCGACAAGGCATCCTTTCAGCCCTGTAGTGGCATACAGACCTCCGTGATGAGGTCTTCCGCTGGCACCTCATCGGGCGTATTGAAGTAGAGGTTGAAGGCGCGGGCTGCCAACGTGCCGTCACCGAGAGGAACCAGGCCGTCGCTGGCGAGGCGGTCGGCGATCACGTCGTGTGCCCGTGTGATTTGATCATATGGACCAACGACGCGCGCGATAAGGCAGTCCCTCTCTGGCAGATCGTGCACGGCCAGTGGCGCAGCAACCTCGGTTCCGGGTGCGACCTGGAGGAAGATCTCCTCGTCGACATCGTGTTCGATGTATTCATCATGATGCTCGATAACACCGTACGGACCGGTGGCCTGCAACCCCTGCCGAGTTATCTCCGGCATCATCCGCTGCCATAGCAGATGCTCGTCCGCGTACGTTGGCACGACATCTCGCAGGCTAACGATCGTCATGGCAGGGACGATGCGGCGCTCGATGGTAATGGGCATGGTAGATTCTCCTTCGATTAGTCGGTTGATAAGAGTCAGCCGAGCCTGGGCGGCGCGCGTCTCCCCGAGCAGGGTCTCGCGTTGGAGTTCCAACGCGGACGACCATGCCGGGGTTCCGCGGGCGGCGAGGAGAGCTGAGATGGCGGAAACGCCGAACCCGACGTCGCGTAGATTGCGCACGTCGACCGCATCCTGCAGTTGGCGTGGGGCATAGCGGCGGTATCCGGTCCAGGGATCGACATCGGCGGGTACCAAGACGCCATGTGCGTCATAGTGACGTAACATCCGCACGGACAGGCGAGTCAGGTTGCTGAACTCGCCAATCGTCATGAGTCTCGTGGTTTCGGCCATAGCCTCAGTATGGGGTCTGACATTGTGGCAGGGTCAAATACGGAATCGACCGGCTCAGGCGATACCGCATGCGGATTGTGAGCCGTTGATGCAGGGCATGGTTGTGGACTTGCTGGGCTTATACGCATGTGGCGGTTGAACCGCTATTCGGTGCGCGTGTCACGAGGCGTGGAGGAAGAAGACTCAGCGGAGTCCGTGTCCCAACCGAGTAGGGCGAGCAACATGTCAAGACGAGGGACGGTGATGGCAGCATCGGCCTCTTCGAGTACCACGGGTTTGGCACAGAACGCCACCGAGAGGCCGGCGATTCGCATCATGTCGAGATCATTGGCGCCGTCGCCGACCGCAACCACCTGTTCCAGGGGGATCGCGAACTCGTCCGCCCAGGCGGCGAGCGCCTCGGCTTTGGCCGCTCGATCGATAACCGGTCCCCGTGTATGCCCGGTGAGAATCCCCTTGCTGACCCCCAGGCGGTTCGCGAGTACCTTGTCGATGCCGAGTGGCTCAGCCACGCGATCTACCACTTCGTGAAAACCGCCGGAGACGAGGCCGAAGTACCCGCCACGGGTGTGGATCGCTCGAACGGTGTCGGCCGCTCCCGCGGTGAGTTCGACGGCGGCGGCAACATCAGAGAACACGGAATCAGGTAGGCCGCTCAGAGTGGCCACCCGTTCGCGTAGTGATTGGGCGAAGTCCAATTCTCCGCGCATGGCGCGTGCTGTGACCTCCCGGACCATGCTCGCCGTACCGGCGGCCGCAGCCAGCATTTCAATGACTTCTCCCCGGATGAAGGTGGAGTCGACGTCGGTCACAATCATGCGTGGCCCATGCGCGACGAGCGGGCCGGTGAGCAGGGCGCAGTCCACACCCAGCGCAATGGCGGGCCCGCGCAGCCGGGAGCGTACTTCGTCCAGGTCGTCCGGCAATGGCGCCGTCGTCGTGAAACTTCGCGTGAACAGGGGGGACCGCAGCGTGGTCTCGGCGGCGCGACCGAAGAACTGTGCGAAGGCATGACGCGTATGCGTGAGCAGGCCGTGCGGCAAGGGCCGCAAGGATGCGAGTGAAAACCGAACCGGGACGACGTCGGACATAACAGAAGTGTATGTGTCCGCGCCGTCCCGGTAGGAAGATGGTCGGAAAATGAATCTGTGCTAGCTGGTGACGTGTGCGCCCTTCGGCACCACGGTGACCCCGCCGTCGGAGACGTAGAAGCCACGTGCACGGTCGTGGTCATGGTTGACACCCAGCTGCGCACCCTCGTCGATCGTCACGTACTTGTCAATGATGGAACGCACTACGGTGGCATTGCGCCCCACGTTGACGCCATCGAGCAGAACGGATTCGCGTACAGACGACCAGGAATTGATCCGCACTCCCGGCGAGAGCACCGATCCGATCACTTCGCCGCCGGAGACGATAACGCCGGGGGAGATGATCGAGTCAAGCGCGTGGCCGAGGCGCTCGTGGTGGCCATACACGAACTTGGCCGGTGGAAGCCCGGTATAACCGGTCAGCAGCGGCCAACGGTTGTTATACAGGTTGAACACCGGGTTGACCGAGATCAGATCCATATTGGCTTCGTAGTAGGCGTCAATCGTACCCACATCGCGCCAGTAGTTCCGGTCGCGATCACTGGCTCCTGGCACGTCGTTGAATGTGAAGTCGTAAACGCCGCAGTTCCCGTCATCCACGAACAGAGGAACGATCGAGCCGCCCATATCGTGCTTGGAGGATTCGTCTTCCGCGTCGGCGATAAGGACTTCTCGTAGCGCTTCGGCGTTGAAGACGTAGTTGCCCATGGAAGCGAGGAACTGGTCGGGTGCATCCGGCAGACCAAGGCCGGTAGTGTCTTGTGGTTTTTCTAAGAATTCCGCCACCTTCAGCGGGTTCTCGGCATCGGTGTTGATAACGCCGAACGAGGGCGCCAGCGAGAGGGGCTGCCGAATGCCGGCAACGGTCAGATCGAATCCGGAGTCGATATGCTGCTCCACCATCTGGGAGAAGTCCATCCGGTAGATATTGTCGGCACCAGTGACGAGAACAATATCGGGGTGTTCGTCATCGAAGATGTTCAGTGACTGGTAGATGGCGTCAGCGGAGCCGAGGTACCAGTTCTTTCCCATTCGCTGCTGCGCGGGCACCGGAGCTATGTAGTTCCCGAGCAGGTTGGACATGCGCCA
>SUUB01000003.1:117273-121208 GCA_015062745.1 Actinomycetaceae bacterium | reverse complement strand
AGGTACCAGTTCTTTCCCATTCGCTGCTGCGCGGGCACCGGAGCTATGTAGTTCCCGAGCAGGTTGGACATGCGCCAGGTACGCGAGATGTGGCGGTCCAGCGAATGAGACTTGTATTGCGTGAGCACCACGATCTTCAGATATCCGGAGTTGACGATGTTGCTCAGGGCAAAGTCAATGAGGCGGTAGATCCCACCGAAAGGTACTGCAGGCTTCGCGCGGTCCTGCGTAAGCGGCATGAGCCTCTTACCTTCACCTCCGGCGAGAACAATGGACAGAACTTGCGGGTTTGCTTTCATATAGCCAGCTTATGCGAAAAAGTGATGAATCGCACGTTGTTCTCACGTAGTCTAGAAAGGGTCTACGAACGTGGTGCCGGGGCGCGGTAGAGTGGTCCTGCCTACCTCGGCGACGACGCCCCGGAAGAAGGAAGGAATAGAGCTTATGCGCGTTGATCTGCTTACCCGTGAATACCCGCCGCACGTATATGGAGGTGCGGGTGTTCATGTCACCGAACTGTCCCGAGTGCTTGCCAGCCGGGCTGAGGTTCATGTGCGTTCCTTTGACGGGCCGCGCAGTGCCGACGAGGCCGGAGAGGTTCCGGCATCCGTGGAACTGCACGGCTATGACTATCCGCAGTCCCTCGACGGCGCAAATGCGGCCATCCGCACGCTCGGCGTGGATCTGCAGATGGCACAGGACTGCCACGGAGCTGATATCGTCCATTCGCACACGTGGTACGCGAATATGGCCGGTCACCTTGGCGCCCTGCTGTACGACATCCCGCACGTCGTTTCGGCTCACTCGCTGGAACCCCTGCGGCCGTGGAAGCGTGAACAGTTGGCAGGTGGGTACAACCTGTCCTCCTGGGCGGAGAAGACCGCATACGAGGCAGCCGCCGGTATCGTCGCCGTCTCAAGTGCCATGCGGGATGACATTCTGCGCTGCTATCCGGATATTGATCCAAAGCGCGTGCGTGTGATTCGCAACGGCATCGATCTGGACAATTGGCAGACCCCGACAAGCGAAGAAGAGATCGCGGCAGCACGGGAGTACTTCGCATCCTACGGATTAGACCCCGACAAGCCGACCATCGTGTTCGTGGGGCGTATTACCCGGCAGAAAGGCGTACCGGGTCTGGTGCGAGCCTTGGGCCAGGTATCTCCCGAGATTCAGGTTGTGCTATGTGCCGGCGCTCCGGACACGCCGGAGATTGCGGCGGAGATTCGCGAACTTGTGGAAGGCCTGCAGGCACGCCGTTCCGGTGTGGTGTGGATTGAAGATCATTTGCCGCGGCGGCGTGTTATTCAATTGGAGTCCTGCTCCACCACCTTTGTGACCCCTTCGATTTACGAACCGCTTGGCATCGTCAATCTTGAGGCGATGGCAGTCGGCTTGCCCGTGGTCGGTACGGCGACCGGCGGCATTCCGGACTGCATCGACGACGGCGTGACGGGCACCCTCGTGCCCATAGAGCAGTTGAACGACGGTACCGGAACACCTCTGAACCCCGACAAATTCGAGGCCGACCTCGCTGCGGCGCTGGAAGACATGTGTTCTGACCGGCAGCGGGCGCGGCAGATGGGCCTTGCCGGGCGCCGTCGGGTAGAAGAGGAGTTCTCCTGGGAATCGATCGCAGACGCGACAGTCCAGTTCTACAACGACATCATCGCCGGCCTCTGAGGGCGGGTCGCCAAACGCGGGAGGGGAGCCGGTAGGCTAAGAATCATGGGGGACGTTCTCACACTACGTGACGTTGCGGTGCGCCGTGGCGGCCGGAATATCGTTGACGGTTTGACCTGGGATGTGAATGCGGGGGAGCACTGGGTGATCCTCGGTCCTAACGGTGCGGGAAAGACAACCGTTGTGCAACTCATTTCCGGGCGAATGCATCCCACGCGCGGACAGGTTGAGATCATCGGGGAACATCTAGGGCGCGTCGATTTGCGTGAACTACGTCCGCTGGTAGGCCTGACATCGGCCGCTTTGGACCAACGGATCCCGCCGGGTGAAAAGGTACTCGATGTAGTACGAACAGCGGCTTACGGGAATCTGGCACGGTGGCGTGAACAGTACGATGAAGAAGATACGCGGCGCGCCGAAAAGCTGCTCAGCGAACTCGGCGTCGCCGCGCTGGCGGATCGCAGTTTCGCCACGCTGTCATCCGGGGAGCGGAAACGAGTCGGCATTGCGCGCGCACTCATGCCCAACCCGGAAGTCTTAGTACTTGATGAACCGGCATCCGGGCTGGATCTGGGCGGACGGGAGTCACTGCTGCTGACACTCACAGCGTTGGCAGGAGCTCCCTTCGCTCCGGCGACCGTTCTGGTCACCCACCATGTGGAGGATATTCCGCAGGGCTTTACGCACGTCTTGCTTTTGGCGGATGGTCGACTGTTCGCCGCAGGACCGATTGAGGAGACCCTCACCTCGGCCAATCTGAGTTCGCTGTTCGGCGTCCCGCTTACCGTCGCCCGGGACGGCGGACGCTTCAGCGCGCGGGCAATCGTGTAGCTGCGGCGAAGGCGCTCTTGGGGAATACTCCCCAGGGCCTGCGGCTGCCGTTGTCAGCGAAGGCGGTTAGACTGGGTCCGATTGACAGTGCCACTGAAGAAGGGAGTACCCATGAGTTGGGAAATCTGGGGCATTATCGCTCTCGCATGCGTCATCATCGAGACATTCACGGTCGATTTCACCTTCCTCATGCTAGGTGGAGCGGCCCTTGCCACAGCGATTCTCGCTGCCTTCACCGGCGAGCTGGTATGGCAGATCATCATGTTCTCCGTAGTGGCGGCCCTGTTGGTCTTCTTCGCGCGCCCTTGGGCAAAGCGGCATATTAATCCGCGGGGCGCAGCAGCGGGGAATGTATACGCGCAAGTCGGGAGGTTAGCGCATACGGTGACGGATGTTGACGAACGCGCGGGTCGCGTGAAGATCGGCGGTGACGTCTGGTCTGCACGTACCAACGGCGAACGGATCGAGCAGGGCACGGATGTCGTCGTCCTGGCAATCGATGGCGTCGTCGCGGTTGTGGCCACACATTCGGACGCAACGGGAAGCGGGCAGCCGGCACCGGAGAACAATGAGACTAGGTAAAGGACTCACATGAATTTCAGCGAGAATCCGGCGGGAAGTTTCTTCCTTTTGGTTTTGATTCTGCTACTCGTCCTCGTCGTGATCGCCGTATTCCGTGCGGTGCTTATGGTGCATCAGGGCTACACGGTGATCGTTGAGAGGCTCGGTCGGTACCACAAGACGTTGCAGCCTGGCCTGCACTTCCTGGTGCCATTCCTCGATTCGGTTCGCCAGCGCATTGATATGCGTGAGCAGGTTGTGCCCTTCCCACCGCAGCCGGTGATTACGTCTGACAACATCAATGTGTCGATTGACACGGTGATTTACTACCAGGTGACGGTACCGGAGGCGGCGACTTACGAGATCGCCGATCCAATGACGGCTATTGAACAGCTGGCCGTGACCACTCTCCGTAACATCATCGGCACGATGGATATGGAGCAGGCGCTCACCGGGCGTGATCAGATCAATGGACAGCTTCGTGGCGTGTTGGACGAAGCCACCGGACGGTGGGGAATCCGCGTGTCACGCGTTGAGTTGAAGGCTATTGACCCGCCGCCCACGGTGCAGGGTGCCATGGAACAGCAGATGAAGGCTGAACGTGACAAGCGCGCTGCTATTCTGACCGCCGAGGGTGAGAAGCAGTCCCAGATTCTGCGCGCTGAGGGTGAGAAGCAATCGCAGATTGTCACGGCTGAGGGTGAGAAGCAATCGGCCGTTCTGCGGGCAGAAGGTCAGGCGCAGTCCACTATCCTGCGGGCGCAGGGTGAATCGAAGGCTATTTTGCAGGTCTTCGAGGCCATTCACCGCGGCAATGTGGACTCCAAGTTGCTCTCCTACGAGTATCTGAAGACACTCCC
>SUUB01000003.1:111886-117173 GCA_015062745.1 Actinomycetaceae bacterium | reverse complement strand
CCCTTTTGGGCGACGAGACGGCCGTGTGCGTTCCCAAGCACACGGGTGTACATTTGAGCGGCTGAACGGAGCGTGGCAGGCTGAGTGCGTGCTTGTAAGGGTTCGCGATCTGAATGATGAACGACTTGTCGACTACACCGGTTTAACCGATGTGGCTCTGCGGCGGCGGTTGGAGACGGCGCATGGTCTATATATCGCCGAGTCCACCAAGGTGATTATCCGCGCCATTTCCGCTGGTCATGCGCCTCGTTCCTTGCTCACTGCGTCGCGGTGGCTTCCTGACTTAATTCCCGCCATCGAGAAGGCTACGGGTGCGCCCGACGGCGGTGCGACCCCGATCTTTGTGGCGGAAGAAGACGAACTGGAGCAGATAGTCGGTTTTCACCTTCATCGAGGCGCGCTGGCCTGTATGAATCGACCGCCGCTGGAAGATCCATTGCAGCTGCTGCGGCGTGTTGGCGACGACGGCGCACATCGCGTTGTCGTTTTGGAGGGCCTGGTCGATCACACGAATGTCGGGGCGATCTTCCGCTCCGCGGCCGCGCTCGGCGTGGACGCGGTGCTTGTGACGGAAGATTGCGCCGACCCCCTCTACCGCAGATCGGTGCGAGTGTCGATGGGTACGGTGTTTCAAGTCCCGTGGACACGAATTGCGGCCTGGCCGCATTCCATGGCGCGGTTGCACGAGGTCGGCTTTGTTACTGCGGCGCTGGCGTTGGATAAGGATGCCATGCCGCTGGATGAGTTCGCGGCTCTTCCCGGTTGCTCGAGTGCTGATTCTCGCCTGGCGCTGATTCTGGGAACCGAAGGTGAGGGCCTGCGTAAGTCAACAATAGCGCATGCGGACTACCGGGTGATTATTCCCATGGCAGGGGGCGTCGACTCGCTTAACGTGGCTGCTGCCAGTGCCGTTGCCTGTTGGGAACTGCGCTCTCGCCGGTCGGCGTGAGGTGTGGGGAAAGCAGAAAGTGCTGGTCAGCGGGGTATACCCCGTCGCCATAGAGGGGTTTACCCTCTGAAGCTAGGGGTATGGCTGAGTCCTCCCCTCTTGAAAGGCATTTCGCGGCGATTCTGGCGGAAGCTTTGCGGCGCCGTCGGCGGGAACTGGGACTGTCACAAGAGGAAGTCGCGTTGCGTGCAGGTATTGACCGTGGGCACTATCAGCTTATGGAGGCGGCGCGATCCGATCGGCATTCGAATAAGGCGGCTAACCCGCGGTTCTTTACTCTGCTGCGTCTGGCGGAAGCGCTTGAGATACCGGTTGACGAGTTGCTGGGGCCGGTTGCGGAGGCGTACGAGGGTGGACCTGGAACCTCTTGGTTCTAGAACCGCGCCGCTGCCGACAGGCGAGGTAGACACCCACGGTGGACCTGGAACCTCTTGGTTCTAGAACCGCGCCGTCGCGTGGAATGTGCCGGCGTAGGATACCGGTGCGCGGTGAACTTGGCGTGCGAGCCCTGCACTGTGTTAAGAGAAATCGGATGCGCCCGCGTAGCCGTTTTGCCTCCAAGCCTCGTATACAGCTATCGATGCGGAGTTTGTCAGATTGAGCGAACGAAGACCGGGCAACATAGGAATTCGCACCGCCTGCGTTATCGCGCGATGGCTGATGATTCGCGCCGGTAGTCCGGTCGGTTCGGGGCCAAATAGAAGTGCGTCACCCGGGCGGTAGGAAGCCGCGGCGAAGTTATTGCTGGTGTGACCGGTGAAGGCAAAGACGCGCGCGGGTACAACGGTGCCGAGAAAAGCATCGAAGTCACGATGGATATGAACATTGGCGAGATCGTGGTAGTCGAGACCGGCCCGTTTCAGGTGAGTGTCAGAGAAGTCAAAACCAAGCGGCTCAATGAGGTGAAGAGTGGAACCCGTGCAGGCGGCAAGCCGGATTGCAGCACCTGTATTGCCCGGGATGCGAGGCTCATAAAAGACGATATGAAACACGCCCATAGCTTAGCCGTGCCGTGCAGGATGACGGTAAGCGCCGCGCTAGGCGGCGGAGCTGGTGCAGCGGTTGTGTGCTGCTGCACCGCTCCGAGCGCATTGACCGGACGGGAGCCTTGACCGCTGCTCAGCGCCGGAAGGTTACTGTAAGCCGCGCCCGCGCGATGGTGTGGAAGAGTGTCTGAAAGGCAACAGCCGTCGCGGTGGCTTCCTGTGGGTTGAGTCCCAGACTCGGCACATCCAGCGCGTGGACGGCGAAGATGTAGCGGTGTGGACGATCGCCGGGCGGCGGAGCGGCACCCGTGTATGAGAGCGTGTTGCTATCGTTGCGCACGTGATGGGCATCGCCGGGCAACGCCAGATCGGAGGTACCCGCTCCGCGTTGCAACGACGTCGTCTCGGCATCGAGATCAATGACGGTCCAGTGCCAATATCCGGCGGGCGTCGGAGCATCCGGATCGAAGCAATTGAGTGTGAAGCCGCGAGTGTGAGCAGGGAATCCTGACCAGCTCAGCTGTGGCGAAATGTTGTCTCCCACACCGGCATACAACGGTGGCATGGGTGCGCCATCTTCAAGATCCGCACTCGTAAGAGTGAAGGCAGGGAAGGCGGGAAGAATCTCATAGGGATCGGGCGCCATTGGTCGTGAAAGATCCATGTCTTTACCGTAGTCGCTCGGGGCGGGGAGGGCAATCACTTGTTTCTACACGATGAGAGCGACGGGGACACTGACGTCTACTGAGGCCGGCAGTTTTGCGATTTCCTCCGCCATTCCACGGGCGAAGATTGGTTGCTGCTTCTCGCTCATGCGTTCGATCGGGCTGGAAATGGAGATGGCAATATCCGTGCTGTCGTTGATCGTTATCGGGATCGCGACGCAGGCAATTCCGTCTTTGAATTCACCAATGTCCTCTGTCCATCCAGGTTGTCGAAGCGGAGGAAGTTCTCGCGAACGGCTTGCTCAAGCCATTGGTGTATGGCGCCTGTATGGGTCGGGTTTTATCTCGAGCCTGTTTGAGTGGAAATCTGTCGGAGGCGTGTTCTACTCTTGTTTCGAACAAAAGTTCGAATGGGGGTGAGAGGTATGACCGGTTATCGTGAACGTTGTGACGATGTGGCAAGCAGATTGACTGCCGCACGGCAGGCGCTTGCACAGGCGGAAGTCTCGGTGGGGCTGACGCGGTCGGTTGCGGTGCCATCCGCAGAGGAGGCGTGGCACGGCGCCACCTGGAACGTGCCAGCGGGAGTATCCTCTCTTTTTCCTCATGGGTTGCCGCATGGTATGACCTTGGGCGTACGAGGACCGCGTCTTGTAACCCTCCTCCTGGTGGGCATGGTGAGTGCGCAAGGCGCGTGGACCGCATGTGTGGGGATGCCAGATTTGAGTTGGGCAGCGGTGTCGCTTCTTGGCGGGGATCTGAAGCGGATGGTACATGTACCAATGCCGCACTCTGCCGCGGTTACACAGGTGCTTGCGGCCGCGATTGACGGGTTTGATAGCGTCGTCGTCGGGCGGGATATTCTGCTTGACGGAAGGGAACGCCGGTTGCTCTCTCACCGGGCACGCTCTCGGGGTGCGCTGCTCCTTGCTGAAAATTGGGATACGCGCGAACAGGTTATGGGTAGTCTCATAACTGCGGAAGGAATGCGTGGCGGAAGTGGACATATCAGCGATCTTGTTCTGGAACTGAGCCGCCCGGCCAAATCATCCTGCCGTATACGTATTACCAGCCGTGGCTGGCAGCCTGAGAAAACCCTGTACGCCGTGCCGGAGGAGAGCATGCGGTCTCGGCTGGCCACGCCAGAAGAGTCTCTTCCCGCTACCGATGCCGTAGCGCCACACGGTAGGCATCTGCGGTCACTTCAGGGAGTCGGCGCATGAGGCAGGGAGCAGTATGGATACCCGATTGGGAGGTGACCGCGGCCGAAATTTCCGGTGAAGTGCCAGCCGGTACCCCGGCTGCCGTGTGCGGCGGAAAGGGGGTGCTAGCTGTTAACGCTTGGGCCAAGCGGCGTGGTATTCGTCCGGGAATGAGCCGGAGGGAGGCACATGCGACCTGCCCGGAAACCGTCCTGTTTGCCCCTGATCCCGAACGGGATATGCGGCGTTTTGAGCCGATACTGCAGGCTTTGGACCGTCATATCGCGCGTCTCACCGTACTGGAACCCGGCAACGTGATTTTCACATCCCGCGGTGCTGTACGCACTGCGGGTTCAGAAGAGGCATTGGCGGAGGCGCTGATCGGGGAAATTGCAGATATCGCCGGCTGTGAGGCAAACGTAGGTTTTGCGGAAGGAACTCTTGCCACACTGCTCGCGGCCCGGGAAAGTCTTGTGCTTTCTCCGGCCGAATCGGCCGACTACCTAGCGGCGCAACCTGCCACACAGGTGCTGAATGCCCTTCCGGTAATGGGAAGAAAAGCGGAGGTCGAACAGTGCATTGACATACTCGCTCGGCTGGGAATTAGAACGCTGGGCGGTATTAACCACCTCGGCGCAGCCGCACTTACCACTCGTTTTGGCGCGATGGGAAACCAACTGTGGGCGCTGGCATCCGGAGCCGATATGCGACTCCACCCGCAGGGTATGCGAGCACAGGACCTGGCATTATCACGTAGCTTTGAACCACCGTTACAACAGGCGGAGGCAGCGGCTTTCGCTGCCCGTACATTGGCGGAGCAGCTCAGCGATGAGATGGCCTCTCGGGGGCTGACCGGAGGTCAACTCACCATTACTGCTGCACTGGAATCGGGAGATGACCTCACCCGTTCCTGGATGATGGACGGCGGTAGCGCACGTGACATCACTGATCGAGTGCGCTGGCAACTCACCAGTTGGATAGATACAGATGGTGGCGGGTCCGCGATTTGTCGGCTCGAGCTACACATGGCAGATATGTTGCCTGCAGGTTACCGACCGCAACCATTGTGGGGCGGGCGTAGTGCCGGTGACGAACTCGCTGCGCGTACGGCCGTGCGTATGCAGGCGCTGGTTGGTGAGGGCGGAGTACGAGTTGCCTATAACGTTGGTGGGCGTCTACCTGCAGACCGCTACGAAGAACGCCCGTGGGGAGAAGCCTTCCCAAGCAGTGGGAAGGGAAAAGAGTTCCCGTGGCCGGGAGGAATCCCCGACCCTCCGCCCGCCTTGCTGCATCCCACGCCGATCGCCATCGACATCACAGACGAATGCGGCCATCCTCTCCACGTATCCGGACTGGGGGTACTGACATGTGGTCGAGGGTGTCCCGATCCCCGCCCCTTTCAACTGACACGGTGCCGTGCTAACGCTTCGCGCCCTGCTAACGCTTCGCATCGTACTAGCGTTTCCCGTGGTGCTAACGCTTCGC
>SUUB01000003.1:52244-111786 GCA_015062745.1 Actinomycetaceae bacterium | reverse complement strand
GGACTTCGCGTGCTGGGGAACAGGTGATGCGGGAAGCGCGAGCGGCAAGTGGGCAGAAGGAGGTAGGAGGCCAACAAGCGCCCCATAGCCAGTGGAGGATCCTGGACTTTGCCGGCCCGTGGGTCATTGAGCAGCACTGGTGGGATCCGCATTCGGCTCAGCGGCGGGCATGGTTGCAAATCGCTGTTGATGCTGGAGCCGTCCTCGTGTACGCGGAGGCCGGACAGTGGTGGGAAGCGGGGAGTTATGCCTAGCCTTCCTGGAAACAGTAGTAATTCCAAGTCTGACGGGGGCCATGCGGCCCACATGCCGAGCAGTCCTACTCTTCTGCGCTTTCGGCAGCGTATTCCTTACGCGGAATTGCATATGCATTCGGCCTACAGTTTTCTTGACGGCGCATCGTTACCGGAAGAACTCGTATCCCGCGCCTGTGAGCTGGAGCTGGATGCGTTAGCGCTGACCGATCACGCAGGTTTTCCCGGCATTATGCAACTTGCTGCACCGGCGCGTAGCGCCGGAATGCCGATAGTGGTAGGAACCGAGTTGACGCTGGGAGCCGGTGAATGCCGGGAACCGGCGCATGACGCGGAATATGCAGACAACAAGTTGGGACTAGGGCCCAAAAGGGGGAAGGAGATCCGAAAGGCTCCGAGTCTCAAGAGGGAATCCGACGCTCACAAAGGTCGGAACGCCAAGGGGGAGCCGAAACGCAAGAAAGGTCTGAGCACCAAGAATCCGGAGGCGGCGGAGGAACATATTCTGCTGCTGGCGCGAGACGCCACCGGGTACCAGAAACTATCCCACACCGTTGGTGCTGCCATGCTGGCCAGTGGGGCGAAAGGGGAGGCGCACTACACACTGGAAGGACTCGCGGAGGCCAGTGCGGGAAACTGGGTGGTGCTAACCGGGTGTCGAAAAGGCGGAGTGCGCCGAGCATTGGAGAAGACGCCCGGGGTGTGGGCGCCGCAGGCAGCTCGGCGTGAGCTTGAGCGGCTGATCGGTCTTTTCGGTAGAGATAATGTGGCGGTGGAGCTTACCGCTACCGGCTCACCACTTGATCGGGAACGATGTGATCTACTCGCAGACCTAGCCTGCAATACCGGGGTTAGGGCTGTTGCTACCGGCAATGTTCACTATGCCCGCCTGCAGGACCGGCCGGTAGCAGATGTATTGGCGGCAACAGGCGCGCGCATGACATTGGAGGAAATTGATCCCTATCTGCCCGCATCCGGTAGTTATCTGCGTTCTGGAGCGCAAATGCTTGCCTGGCACAAAGATCGTCCCGCAGTGGTGAGTGCAGCAGCGCAGCTGGGGCAGGAATGCGCCTTCGATCTGGCTCTCGTTACTCCTAATCTGCCCCGCTTCCCGGTTCCGGAGGGCCATGACGAACAAAGCTGGCTACGGGCATTGACGGATGCGGGTGGCCGACGGCGTTATGGCACCCGCAGCGTGAACCCCACAGCGTGGGCACAGATTGACCATGAAATCGACGTCATCAACCAGCTCGGTTTCCCCGGCTATTTCCTCATCATTGAAGAAATCGTCTCCTTCTGCCGACAGCAGGGAATCTGGTGTCAGGGGCGGGGGTCAGCGGCGAATTCGGCCGTATGTTTCGCTCTTGGTATTACGGCGGTAGACGCGGTGCGGCACAAGATGCTGTTCGAGCGTTTTCTGTCCCCGGGGCGTTCCGGCCCGCCCGATATCGATCTTGATATTGAATCTGGGCGCCGAGAGGAAGTCATCCAACACGTCTACGAGCGCTATGGGCGGGACAAAGCCGCACAGGTGGCCAACACCATTACGTACCGCCCTCGGCTGGCCATCCGCGATGCTGCGCGGGCACTCGGTTATGACCCTGGTCAGGCTGAGTACTGGACAAAATCGGTTGAGCACCGGGTGCCGCAGGGGCGTGGACGCACGTCCGACCCGACAAAAGAACGTGCCGCTGCGGATATGGCAGTCTTTTTGCGGGAGCGGGGAAGAGAGGCCTTATTCACCCATCGTTGGCAAACCGATGGTGTTCCACCGGAAATTGCAGCGCTCGCTGCACGTATGCAGAATCTTCCCCGTCACCTGGGGATCCATTCCGGTGGAATGGTGCTGTGTGATCGTCCAGTTATTGACGTATGCCCAGTGAGTTGGGCGTCCATGCCGGGGCGCACCGTCTTGCAATGGGATAAAGATGATTGCGCGGAAGCCGGGCTCGTCAAATTCGATCTTCTCGGATTGGGGATGCTTACGGCACTGCGCATCGCATTCACCGCGTTGCAGCAGCGCGGCATCAGCGGGGAGGATGGGCAGGAGCTTGGCTTGCATAACCTTGCTCAGGAAGATCCACGTGTATACCGCCTTCTGCAAGCGGCGGATACCGTCGGTGTTTTCCAGGTCGAATCGCGGGCACAGATGTCTACCCTGCCACGGCTTCGACCGGAATGCTTTTACGACATTGTCATCGAGGTCGCGCTAATCCGCCCCGGACCGATTCAGGGGCACTCCGTCAACCCTTACTTGCGGCGACGACGCGGGCAGGAACCCGTCACCTATGCGCATCCATTACTACAGTCGGCGTTAGAAAAGACTCTTGGAATTCCGCTATTTCAAGAGCAATTGATGCAAATCGCCGTTGATGCGGCAGGCTTCTCACCCGCGCAGGCCGACAAACTGCGCAAGGCGATGGGCGCCAAACGGTCAGTGGAACAAATGGAGCGGCTACGCGGCGAACTACTTGCCGGAATGCAAGATAGGGGAATCGATCGGAAAACCGGAGAGGAGATCTATGCGAAGCTGCAAGCCTTCGCCGAGTTCGGTTTTCCTGAATCTCATGCGTTTTCTTTCGCATACCTGGTGTATGCCTCTGCCTGGTTGAAAGTGCATCACCCGGAGGAATTTTACGCGGGTATGCTTGCAGCGCAACCGTTAGGTTTCTACTCGCCACAGACTCTGGTAGCCGACGCGCGGCGGCACGGCGTGCTCGTTCTGCCGCCCGACGTCGTCGCGTCGCAACAGGCAGCTTGTGTGGAAGAGTGTGCGGCACGCGAGATGGCAGCTCACGAACTGGTAGATGCCAGCCCCAACCTTGCCGTTCGCCTTGGGCTGGAATCGGTGCGTGGTCTAGGAGCAGCGGCCACTCGTATTCTCCAGGCGCGGGCCGATGCTCCCTTTTCCAGTGTGGCTGACATGGCTAGCCGCGCGCGTCTAAACGAAAGAGAACTGGAAGCCCTGGCTGCAGCGGATGCGCTACGTTCATTGGGGACAAACCGACGGCAGGGGATATGGTTGGCGCATGCGCTGGCAGAGCATGGGATGCGGCGGGGTATCTACTATCAGCCGACAATTCCCGGTACTGAAGCAGCTGGGACAGTGCCACCGCTACCAGAAATCACTAAAGCAGAGGCGGCCGATGCCGACATTGCGGCAACCGGAGTTTCCACTGCTTCTTACCCGATAGAGTTTCTCCGTCCCCATCTTGATGAGCAGGGAATACGACGTATCACAGACCTCAGCCACGTCCCGGAGGATGTGAGAATCCGGGTGGCAGGAATAGTCACTCACCGACAGCGGCCGTATACCGCCAGTGGCACAACCTTTCTTTCTTTGGAGGACGAAACCGGACTACTGAACGTCGTAGTCTCCCACGGTTTATGGCAGCGCTATCGAATGGTGGCGCTGTACAGCCAGGGTTTAATCGTACGTGGTATGGTGGAGCGCGGCGATGGTGCCATGAATTTTGTTGCCGACGCACTCGAAGAACTGCCGTTATCGGTGCAACTCAAATCGCGCGATTTCAGGTGATAGTGACATGTTCCAACAGTCCCATTGCCTGTTCGCTCAAAGAATTAGCATGGAGTCACTGCGGTGAATATGGCGATTACCCGCTAGACTCATCATGACGAAAGGTGGAGATACGTGGCTGGATCTTTCAAGATGCTCCTCAAGCTGGCACGTACAGCAGGGCCGGCGGTGCTCGTCGTCGTCACGCAGTACGGCCCGCAACTGCGAAAGCTCATGAACGAGAATCCGCAGTTGGCACAGGGAATCACCAGCCGTTTCCAACGTGTACTCGGAGTCGGGGGCACCGGGTCCGCGCCCAGAGATCTCTCTGCGCGGTGCCAGGTTCTACGTGAGCAAGTGACGTTTCTTTATGCTTCGGCCAATACGGCAGAAGTTGCGCAGCAGGCGCGCTTGTGGCGGGACGAGTTGGAATCTATCGAACGCGCCCTGCCCGTCCTCGATGCGATGAGTCGGAAACAGAGGAGTGTGCAACGCCGTCACTTGGAGCGGCGAATTGACGTGCTGTCACAACACATTCTTGCTGCCAGCCTCGTTGACGACATCGAAGATGCCGAAGTCGCCGAAGAAGCAACAAAGGCAGAAGAAACAACACAAGACGGCAGCACGCAAAGCGCCGATGAAACACCTCCACCGGAGGCGGATAAACCGGAAACTCCGGGCCAGTAGCCGATGACTCAATCGGTCAAGCACAGTTAGAAAGAGGAAGAATGTCGACAAGCGAAGAACCCGGCCGGGATACAGCAGCTTCAGAACCATCACCCGTTGATGGCGTGATGTCACCCGCGCCGGCTCCCGGTGTGCCATCGCCGGAGACGACGCCGCAAACAGCACCGCAACCCGCTCCCACCTTCCCACCTGCTGCTCATGGGGCGGAGGGTGCAGCCGCCGTGCCGACCCAGCCTGGTGCTACGCCGGGAGGATATCCGACTTCGGCACCCGGTGCGCCCGCGCCTGCGGGACAGCCCGCCGCCGGATACCCAGGTGGCGCAGCACCCCAGTACCAGGCGCCCGCCGGATACCCGCAACAGCCATCGGCACCATCGGCGTCACAGCCCTACAATACTCAGACACCGGGCGCAAACGAGCGTCCGGCGGTCTACGGCTCACCCGCACCGGCAACGGCGCAATCAGCGAATGCGCCCGGGGGCTACCAACCCACCGGTGGCTACCAGCAGCCCGGCGGGCCACAACAACCCGCCGGTTACCCGCAACCGGGTTTCCCGCCGAACCAGCCACCGCAAGGAAACTATCAGCAGCCGCAGTCCGATGCGTACTACGGCCAGCAGGGCTCTGCGCCGGGCGGCGCCGTGCCGGCAGGTTATCCCTACCAGCAGCCGGGCGGCTATCAGGCTATGCCCTACGGGCAATACGGGGCTCACTCCGGGCCCGCCAAGAGGCGCCCGTCCGTTCTCGCCTGGATCTCATTGGGGCTGCTCGGAGCCGGTGCCTTGGTTGCACTTATTGGTGTATTCCTGCCGTTCCTGACGCGGGAAGCGGGCGGTGAAACGAGGTCAATGAATATCCTGGATGGCAACATGGGTGGTGGCATCGCGATTATTGCGGTTGCACTGCTTGCCGTTGTTGGCGGACTTTTGGCCAACGTTATCCTCGCCAACCGCACGCCAAAACTGCTCTGCGGTCTCCTGGCTCTTCTCGGTGGAGCTTTCCTGGTCATTTTCGTGCTTATGCTGTTCAACGACGGCAATGTGGCCAACGAACTCGCTGATGGTGCAGAACGCGGCATGGGCGCCTTCCTGACGCTGTTCGGCTCAATTGCCGTGCTAATCGGAGGTTTTGGCACGCTGCTGGCAGAAGCGCTGCATCGCGAGTCGTAACAGCGTCCTCGCGTTAGTCGGCCACCCGTCCAGAGACGAGGTGGCCGACTTTTTGCCACCTCCGGTCGGCGTGTGTACCGTCTTCCTGCCCGAAGCCAGGTTACTGGCGACGCCCGTGAGCGAGAGGTGCACTCGTGATCAAGCGAGAGCCGGGCTCCGATTGAGCGAGCGAAAGGCAGGCCTCGATTGGAGCGAGAGGCGCCGGAGAGACTGGTCGAGGAGGTCAATCCAGGCCGAGCGCGCGGCGGATGTCCGGTCGGAAGTAGTTCGGACCCTTCAAGACCTTGCCATCGGCACGGTAAATCGGCTTGCCCTCAGCATCGAGCTTGGAGAGATTTGACGCCTGAATCTCTGCCAACACGTCCCGCATCGGGATTCCGAGTTCTAGGGCCATGCCGTAGATGACATACACAAGGTCGCCGAGCGCGTCTGCGGCTTCCACTGTGTCACGTGTGCCATCATCGGCGGCAACGGCTTTCTTCCACGTTTCTTCAACGAGTCGGCGGGCAGGCTGGCCGTAGATCGCGCCAACCAGCTCGCAGAACTCTTCGGCCACCAGTGACATTCGCATATGTGTACGTTCACGATCCGCACGAGGACCGTCGGAGACGATTGGAAGGCGATAGGTCTCATGGAATTGCCGTACCAGGGCCTCGGGATCGCGACTGTCAGCGAATCCTGGATGGGTGTCGTCCGGGCCGAACCATGCGTGTCGCGGGATGCGCGGTTCGGAGGGCAGAATACTGGCCCGCAGTGCGTCATATGCACGACCGTTCTTCGAAGCAGCTCCGCGTGCATAACCTTCGAACGTGAAGCCTGTGCGCCATGCGACCTTCGTCGATGCCCAGTTGGGCTCGCCGTCGTCGATCAGGCAATGCCAAGTGATGACCTGCAAACCCATCTGTGTGAAACCGAAATCGAGGACGGCCTGCACGGCTTCGGTTATCAGACCGCGTCCACGGGCCTCGGGGGCGGCCCAAAAACCGATCTCGGCGGTTGTGCCATGGGCGCCACGGGATGTCAGACCGATCATTCCCACGAGGGGAGAGGTGAGTGGATCGGCGTTACGCGTACGCTCTCGAATGGCCCAAGTGGGGCTGGTTTCCTCCCAGCCCGGATCAACTACGCTGCTGATAAATGCCTGCCCGTCCTCAAGCGTGTAGGGGGACGGCACCGTGGTCCAGCGCTGGATGGCACTGTCTTGGCAGACGGCCGTGATCCGCTCCGCATCGGCAGCAGTCGGCGGAGTGAGGAAGAGACGTTCCGTGGTCAGATCGCTGCGCAACATACGTCGTAGTCTAATATCAACAGGTGACCCGGGGGTAGCGCCGAGAGAGCGCCGCAACGGTCGCGCCAGGGTGAGCGCGAAGGAACGTTCCATTCGCCTGCCGTGGGGTTGTGCTAAGGACATGGACGTCGTGCACGGCGGCGGGAGGCGTGGAAACACGTGGGGCACAGAAACAGGCAGGGCACGGAAACAAACAGGAGGCCAGAAACAAAGGCGAACGGCGTCCGCACTCACCGACCAGAAGCGGCCGAGGCGACGCAGTTCACAGTGCCACAGGTCGATCGTCGGTGGTGTCGAAACGGCCAACGTGCTAACCTCTTACTCGTTGCTCGGGGCGTCAGCCTCGTCGGTCATCTGCGCGGGTGGCGGAATAGGCAGACGCGCTAGCTTGAGGTGCTAGTCCTCGTATTAGAGGGTGGGGGTTCAAGTCCCCCTCCGCGCACAGTTTCAAACAGTGGGAACATCCTCGCACTCAAACGGTGGGCGGAGTTCCGTTGCCGCAGGCGGGGATTTAGAGTGGGGTCATGGCGGCCTACTGGAATCACAACAGTGCCTATCACCCATGGATTACCAACATTGCTGCGGCACATCGGAACGAAGATCTGCTAGATGTCGGTTGCGGTGATGGTCTGCTCCTGCAACGTCTGGCTCCCATCATGCACACGGCCATCGGTATCGAGGTGGACGAAACCGCTGCCACTCGGGCGCGCGGCCGACTCTCTGAACTGGTGAACGTCAGCGTCGTCTCCGAGGACTTCATGTGTTACCGCAGCGAGCGGCAGTTCGGACTCATCACCTTTGTGGCCAGCGTGCATCATCTGCCGTTGTCTGCCGCGTTAACGCGCGCGGCGGATATGCTCGCGCCCGGCGGGGACCTTGCTGTGGTAGGAGTCGCTGCGAATCGATCCGCCATCGACTGGGTGCATGCAGGAGTCCGTGTACCCGTGGTAAGAACAAGCTCCTGGCTTCACCGCGAGAGTTACCCGGAGAATGTGCCGGTTGCGGACCCGATGGAGTCACTGGCACAAATCCGCGCTGTGGCGCGCAAGCTCCTGCCAGGGGCACGCATACGCCGGGGACTGTACTATCGCTACCTGCTACGGTGGACGAAGCCTTCGCGGGGCGCGTAGATGGTCTCTTCCGACGCGCCTAAGGGCGAGCAAGGGCGCGCGGGCAGTGTGTGGCAGGGTTGCGTTGCGGTGGTGCCGAGCATCTGTTGACCGCGGCTTGGCCTATCATGGTCCTCGTGCCAACATTTAGTCGGGTGATCCACACACCCGCGACTATCACGCTGCAACCCTGCGAGCCGGCCGTCGCCGCGTGGGGCATCACCACGCCGGACGAACTGCTGCAGCGTATTCGGATTCTTACCGGAACACCGCAGCGGCGACCCGCCGTCGTCGCCGTGGATGGACGCTCGGGCTCCGGCAAGACGACTCTGGCCACGCGGCTACAGGCCCGGGAGCAGGGGGCAGCGATTCTTCATGTCGATGATCTGTCATGGAATGAGCCGTTATGCGGCTGGGATGAGGTTCTCCGGCAGGCACTCCGGCAATTGCAGGGTACGGGCGAGCTCGACTTCACCCCGCCGGCGTGGCAGCGGCACGGACGAGCCGGCTCGCTTCGCATACCGGCCGGCACGCCGATGGTGATCGTTGAGGGTACGGGATCGGGCATGCGAGCGGTGGCCGATCTTGTGGACGCGCATCTGTGAGTACAGACGGACGAGAATACGGCAGAAGAACGTGGTATTGGCCGTGATATACGCGCGGGCACGAACGGGAATGAGGTGGAATCGATAGCGTTTTGGAAGGCTTGGATGCGGGCCGAGCGTCCCTTCTTCGCTGCCGATAAGCCGTGGGAACGTGCCGATATGATCGTGAGCGGGGAAGCCTTCCCTGAACTGACTGAAGGCGAGATCGCCTGGGTAGATGGTCCGCTGTCTGGCCCTCGGGAGTGACGGTCAAGATACTGCTTCCACCCCTACCAGACTTGACGCCTCGAACACACTCCGCCCTCTTGACGCCTCGAACACATTCCGCCCTTGAGGCACGAAACCGGGTTGGACGTCGCCGCGACCCCCGGCCGCGTGGTCAGCCTTACCCTCGCCACGAAGTGCCCGGATTGCCGATGTTTGTGACGCTATCGGCGATGGTCTCCGGCGCGTCAAGCATCATGAGATGGCGAGATTGCACGCGGCGGACATGTGCATCGCGGAAGGATGCGAGGAGCGCCTTCCACGCTCTGGTGGAGGTATACGGGGACGCTTCCAGTACGATCGCACGCACCGGTGCTGCGGTGCCCTGACGATGTCGCAACATGAGAAGATCGGCGGCCTGGCTGCGGAACGCGAGGGCCTCCTTGAGAGTTGCTACAAGTGCGGGCCGGTTATTCCACGTGGGGATCCAGCGGGCGGTATCGATAAGCTCCGGATGCTGCGTTTGTGCCTTGAGGCCGGCCCGCCAGAGAGCCGATGCTAAGCGGAGGAGAGGGCCAAGGCACGTCAGTTGAGCCGCCAGCACGCTCAGGCGCGGTGCTACACGGGAATGGTGAGCGTTCGAAGGAGCCGCAGAAGGATCTACGAGCACCACTGCGGTGACGAGGTGGGGAACGAGACGCGCCAGGGCCTCGGCCTGAAACGATGCCATCGAGTGCGCGACGACGACGGCGCTTCCCTCATTCTCGAGAAGCTCACGCACAAAACGGGTCTCGGCGGCCAACGATGGGAAGGCATCGCATGAGGTGCCCAGACGACCGGGCCGGTCCACCGTGATAATCCTCCAGTCGGGAAGAGCGGCAACAACCTGGTCCCAGCAAGCCGACCCTAAACCACAGCCACTGAGCAGAAGGGCGGTTGGTCTGATTCTGCCTGCGGGACTCGGCACATTGGCCGCCGAGGTCGGGGAGGCCTGCGCATAGGTGTGCGACAGATCCCTCGTGGTTTCGCCCTCGGCGTGGTGTATATGAACGGTGTGTCCGCTCGGATAGCGCATCTCACGCGGCGCGTTGTGCGCACTCGTCAGTCCAGTCATGGGCGGCCCATCCTAGGGTTATCACTCGATGAATGGTCGCTCCCCGGTTTGCCGGAGTTTTCAGCAGTGTTGCGATTTGCTGGCGTGCCGAGATTCTCCGGCGTGCCGCGAATCGCTGCGGCGCTGCGGCCTTCCGACAGATGCACGGCCAGGTAGGCGATCCAGCCCGAGCATAGCAGTACCTGAACGGCCTGCACCGGTCCCTGCGTCAGGGGCAGAAATGCGGGCAAGATGGCGCTGGCGAGTAGAAGAGCCGCAACGAGCAGGCCGAATGCCGCTACCCAGCAGGCCCGGCCCCGCCGGCCGTCCTGTTCGGCGAAGGCGATAGCAACCAGACCGATGAGTGCCACCAGGGCGAGGCCAACAATAACCGATGCGGCCTCATGAACATGGCGCACGGCGAAGGGAGTAGCCTTACACACCGCATCACGGCTCTCGGCGCATGGCAGATTGAACGTGACGTCGAATACCGTTGCTACCGCGACGGTCAGCAGGGCAACGGCCACCTGTGGGGCACGCCGTCCGAGCCACCCCGCCCAGCCCCGCCATCCGAGCAGGGCGATAATGGCGAAAATCGAGGCGGCGAGCAGATCACAACCTCGGAACAACCAATGGTAGGGCTGATCGCCGGCCGCCAGCTCGGACAGGTACCCGAGGATTGCCTCCGGGTCGCCGTTCAGAGGCCACAGCACCCAGCTGTTATAGGCGACGAAAGCCAGGATCGCCAGTGCGTAGCGACCGTATCTCATCGGTTGGGCCTGACGAGAGGGAAGGTGAGTGTCTCGCGAATAGAAGCACCGGTCAACGTCATGACGAGACGATCAAGTCCCATTCCCAAGCCGCCGGAGGGCGGCATTCCCTGTTCAAGGGCGGCCAAAAAGTCCTCGTCGAGTTCCATTGCTTCTGGATCACCGCCGGCGGCAGCAAGCGACTGCGCGGTGAGCCGCTGGCGTTGTATGACCGGATCGACGAGTTCCGAATAGGCGGTTCCTACCTCGGAGCCGAAAATGATGAGGTCCCAGCGCTCCGCGAGTCGGTTGTCTTCACGGTGGGGCCGTGTCAGTGGTGACGTATCCGCAGGAAAGTCGGTGAAGAAGGTGGGGCCAACCGTCGTGGACTCTGCCAGATGCTCATAGAGTTCTTGCATCACTGCCCCCCAGTTCATTCCAGAGGTATTGGGGATACCGAGGCTTCCAGCGTGAGCGGAGAGAACTTCAACAGGCGTGTCGGTTCCCACCGGTTCTCCGAGAGCCGCGGAGACCGCATCGCAAACGCTCACCGTGTGCCACGGGGCGGCAAGATCGATTTCATGTGTGACTCCAGCGACCTTGCCGCGTATGACCGTAGTACCGAGGGCTGCCTGTGCAGCGGAGATGACGAGATCACGCGCGACATCCTTCATGACGTTGTAATCGGCGTGCGCCTGGTAGGCCTCAAGCATGGTGAACTCGGGGTTGTGTGTGGCGTCGGCGCCTTCATTGCGGAAGTTACGGCCGATCTCGAAGACGCGTTCCATGCCGCCGACCATTAGGCGTTTGAGATACAACTCGGGAGCGATACGCAGGTAGAGATCAAGACCGTAAGCGTTGATATGGGTGATGAAGGGTCGAGCGTTCGCTCCTCCATGCACCGTTTGCAAAATGGGCGTCTCGACCTCGAGATACTCACGCGCGAGGAGCTCGTGGCGAATGGCCTGAATGGCCGTGGAACGTGTCACGACCATGGAACGGTCCTTGGGGCTTACGATCAGCGCGAGGTGCCGCTGCCGCACACGCGTCTGCGCGTCACGGATTCCTTGGTGCTTATTCGGCAGCGATCGCAGTGCCTTCGATGTCATCTGCCACGTCTCGGCCAGTAAACTGCGTGTGCCGGTGCGTGATGCGCCGATGACGCCCGTCACCGCGACCTGGTCTCCTGCCCGAACGAACCGCCTGAACTGCGCGACGTCGTCGCCGGTTGTAGACACCTCGAGTAGGGCTTGTAGATCACCCGTACGATCTCGCAGGTCTGCAAAGAGGACGCCGCCGTGGTCGCGCACCGCCATCACACGTCCGGCGACGGTGCACCGCCCATCGGCTTGCGCACAGGTGGCACTGACGGCCACCGACGGCGGATATGGATCGAGACCGGTGGAGAGCATGGCCTCTCGGGATTCTAGGCGGGAGGCGATCTGCGCGGGACGCCGCGGCGACGACGTCGGCGCGTCCCCGACTGATCCGGCGGTAATAGCCTGCAACTGTGCCGACTGCTGCGGATTTCGCCGCGGTTGCGTACTCGGCTCGCCGATGAATCGATCGGGCAGGCTAATGAAGCCCTCGGCCACTCCCATGGCGAGGGAAACACGCAGTAGGTCGTTTCCGTCTGGATAGCAGATCAGACGGGGAGACCACTGCGGGTTGTACTTCGCGTTGGAGCGATACAGCGAGTCGATTTGCCACCAGCGGGAGGCTACTAGCAGGAGGCGACGCCATTTGCGCAGTATTGGCCCCGCGCCGATTCGCGCACCGTCGGTGAGAGCGGAACGGAACATGGCGAAATTCAGAGAAACGCGGCCTATGCCGAATTCACGTCCCTCGCGCATAAGGGAAGCCACCATGAGTTCCGTGACTCCATTATCGGCTTGCGGGTGGCGTCTCATGACATCAAGGCTGAGGCCGTCTGCACCCCAAGGCGCGAAGGACAGTAGTGCTGCAACCTTTCCCCGTTGATCACCGGTGGGGAAGAGAGCCTCGACCATCACGCATTCGCCGTCGGACGTGTCTCCCAGGCGGCCGAGCGCCATGGAGAAGCCGCGTTCTGGCTCGCCGTCGAGCCAGTGGTCGGCGAGCGACGCCAAAGCCTGCAGCTCGCCACTGGGAATGCTCCGGTGGCGTCGGATTTGCACCGTGTAGCCGAGCTCGGAAATATGCCGCACGACGCGCCGTACGTCCGGCAGCGATTCGAGCTGGAAGAGTGCGGGGTACAAGATTGCCTCGTCGCCAATGTTGAGGGCGTGGAACTCCTCATCAACCCAGGCGCGTGCTCCCGCTTCGGAGGCGCCGATGACGGCGGGTGTCCAACCGTAGTCTGCAGCATGCTGTACAAAGGCTCTTACGGTTGCACGCCACGTCGACGGGTCACCCAGTGGATCACCCGAGGCCAGTGCGACACCCATACAGACCCGGTAGGCTATTGCGCCATTCTGCGTCAACAGGACCGACTTATCGCGGCGAGTGGCGAAGTATCCAAGCGAGTCGGACGGGAACTTGGCGAGCAGTGTGCGTATCCGCGCTTCCTCATCCACACTCATCCGGGCTGACTCTCGCTGCGACCGTAGCATGAGCCACAGGGCAATGACGAAGCTCAAGGCCCAGCCGAAACCGAGCAAGCTGAGAAGCCAATCCGGCCAAGCGTGCGGGTTGAAGACTTGGTCGAAGTGCTCACGGCCCAGCAGTATTAGCACAGTGAGAAGGGCTGCAGCGGCCAGTCCGAAAAATGCGCCAAGGAAGAACACAAGGGCGCGTCGGATATTTCCCGGCTGGGAACGCACTCGGTAAAAGCGACGATTGGCTATGAGGAGGGCCAAGACTGCCACCAGGAAGCAGACGTTCAAGGCGAGCGCACAAGTCAGCCATGCCTCCTCCGGGTCGATGATGAACGCAACCAGGGATAAGCCGTACAGGACAAGCGATAGCGCCGTGAAGATCATCATTGCGATCCATGCGATACGCTTCCGCCGTTCCAATCCGAGCGCCAGAATGAGCGTCAAGAGTCCGGAGAACCAGTCGATCAGTGGAAGGGGGATAATCCACGTGAAGACGAAGTCGAGAATAGGCGTTCCGGGGAGGAAGCCGAGTAGGCTGTCCACCAGGGCGAGTACCGCAATTACGTATAAGACGCGCGGCAGGATCCGGGGCACCAGAGCGTCACGTTTTGCGATTGCAGACATCAGTCCTCCTGTACAGGCCGCACGCGGATGCACCTGCAACGGATTGCCAGCGATGACAGGAGCGGGTGCTGCGGTTGCGGCTTAGTTACCCTACGGGGAGGACCTTACCGAAGAAGCCGATACATTTGCCATACGGCAGGCGGCCAACCGGGGCACATCCGTGGCAACGGGGGAGTGAGTTACGCCACCAGACATGCGCCAAACACGTTTGGTTCTGCGTGAGGCGAGCCTGATTACGCCTACCACGTCACGAACGGGCCGCCAACGGCTCCGCCCGAGTAGAGCCCGCACCCGGATGGGGCTCTACGTCCGGTCGCGGCCGCCGAGCCCGGTGTCTAGTCTCTGCCGTACTACTTAGCTGCGGGCGACCCAGGTGCCGAGAACATCTGCAGTTCCGGCGTCGTGCACCGTCGCGATCTCGTCCTCGGTTGGCGTATCGGTAGAGCACTCGAGAGCCTTGGCGTAACGATCGACGGCCAGATCGCGGTTGTCCCAGAACATTGGGCGCCAATCTAGATCGAAGACGCTATGCGGCGTGCGCCCGCGTATATCCCACGCGTGAAGACGCGCGGACCACGATGGGGCCTGACACAGCCCCGAACCGGAGAACCGGTAAAAACCTTCGCTGGGATCGCAAACCTTTGACACCGGTCTAGGAACTCGACCCGGCCGCGAAATGGTAGGTGGCGTCGGACCGTAAGCGAGTGGGTAGCTACCGGGCGCGG
This sequence comes from Actinomycetaceae bacterium, assembly GCA_015062745.1. GTDB lineage: Bacteria > Actinomycetota > Actinomycetes > Actinomycetales > Actinomycetaceae > Asp313. Next base: position 97,186 of record SUUB01000003.1, on the reverse strand, counting down.
TGTGACCGGATGTAAGTCGGTCAGACGGAAGTCAGTCGGTAAGAGGAGCAGCGGTCCGCCGTGATCCGCCCGGGCGGCGGCTGCTGCGGCGTCGGGGAGGGGAGTTGCCGAGTTCACTCGGCGTCGTTTATGCATGGTTGCAAGAGCTTTGGTCGGGCTGGCGGGATTTGAACCCACGACCCCTTGACCCCCAGTCAAGTGCGCTACCAAACTGCGCCACAGCCCGTCGTGTTGACTGAAGTAGATTACACCATCGGGGGCGATCACTCCAAGTGCGAACCAGCGACGGGTCTGGATGCCACGAGGATGAGCTTGCAGGAAAGAAGTCGTATTGGAAAGCCGTACTGGGAAAGTTCTCACTTCGCATGGCGGAATGGGCTCATAACGAAAACTGTCTATCTGTATTGGCCTCGGGCCCTTGTCCGTTATACGATTGTTACTCGAGGCGAGGAAGGCGCGCCTCAAGGAGGAGAAAAGGGGCACAAATGTCCGAGCAGTTCGACCCACAGCGTTTATCGGGCAATGTTGACCCTACCGCAACGTCCCGGTTTACCGCCCTTGGCTCTGGTCCTGAGCTTGGCGATTCGGATTCGCGGCGAGGGCTGAAGCCGGAGGAGATTGCGGCAATTGACTCGCTGCCGACGGGGTCGGCGTTGCTGATTGCATTGTCCGGGCCCAACTCGGGGGCACGCTTTCTTTTGAACTCGGATGAGACCTATGCGGGGCGGCACCCGCATACGGATATTTTCCTCGACGATTTCACGGTCTCCCGGAAACATGCGCGTTTCATCCGAGAGGGGAACGTATTCCGCGTGCGTGACTCCGGATCGCTCAATGGCACCTATGTGAATCGCGAGAGGGTCGATGACTGCATCCTCCACACCGGCGACGAGATTCAGATCGGAAAGTTCCGGCTGACCTTCTACCCGTCACGGGCCAACGCATGATCCGGGCCGCGTCGCGTGCGGCACGTTCATCCCAGGAGCCGTTGACGTGGCCGCAGGACCTTTCGCATGATCCGGTACTCAAGATCGGTGAGGTGCGCTCTCGGCTGGCGGGAGACTTCCCTTTGCTGACGGTATCCAAGATCCGCCACTACGAGTCCATCGAACTCATTCATCCGCATCGCACTGCATCCAATCAGCGTCTGTTTTCCGAAGCTGATATTGAGCGCTTGCGGTTCATATTGACGGAGCAACGCGACCGCTATCTGCCGCTGAGCCAGATCGGTGAGTTGCTCCGGCAGTTGGACGCCGGCGAACAACCGGTGGACGTACATCCGGGGCGTATGCGTGTTATCGACGACGGCGAGTTGCGCCGTCCACAGCCTGGAACCAGGCTACGTCTGGCCGAGGTGTCCGAGCTCACAGGCGTCTCGGTGGCCGAGATTGATGAGATGCTCGAGGCGGGGATCCTCAAGGCGGATTCGCGGGGGCGGTTGACCGCTCAGGCGCCGGAGATTGTGCGGTTGGCCTCTCTGCTACGGCAGGCGGGATACGACTTACGTCAGATCAGGACAATCCGAACATCCGCGCACGCACATGCGGTGATGATCACGAATTCCCTGGTATCTCAACCCGTGCGAACATCTCCGGCAGCGGGGGAGCGGGCCATTGCGCAGGCGGCCGAGACTTCTGCTCTGGTTTCACATCTGTATCGCGCACTTCTGACGGAAAACGTGGAGATCGAAATGCGCTAGTCGGCCGTGCGGGCGTGGTCGCGCGGCCGACTTGTGGATGGAACGCTCGCCGATGGAAATCGTGGCGGACGGCGGAGGTATCCAGGCGTCCTGGGTGTGGCGCTTTTCCTCGTTCTAGGCGTATTCTAAGCAAAAGGGCGATGTGCTTAACCTCAAGTTCAACTTGATGTTAAGACACGCCGGGACCGTGCACACCTGTTGGCACTGTCCTGCTATATCGTTAACTCGTTGGCGCGCGAGGATCGGTTCGCCCGCGCGAAGTATTACTAACTGGAGGCCAAGAATGAGCGACGCGACGGCACACGAAGCCGCGAAGCAGCGTGCGCAGCAGATGCTCTTTGGCGACCCTCTACCTGATCTCGACGCGGAGACGGGTTACCGTGGACCGATTGCATGCCGCGCTGCTGGAATCACCTATCGACAGCTTGACTATTGGGACCGTACCGGCTTGGTGTCTCCGACCATTCGCAATGCCCGCGGTTCTGGGAGTCAACGTCTTTACTCCTTCCGTGACATCCTCGTGCTCAAGGTCGTTAAGCGCCTGCTCGATACAGGGGTCTCGCTGCAGCAAATCCGGCTGGCCATTTCGCAGCTGCAAGAATATGGTGTCGATGACCTGGCACAGATTACGCTCATGTCCGACGGTGCGTCGGTGTACGAATGCACCTCGGATGACGAGGTCATCGATCTTGTGCGCGGCGGTCAAGGCGTCTTCGGCATCGCTGTCGGTCGGGTGTGGCGCGAAGTCGAAGGCTCATTGAGCGAGTTGCCCACCGAGCGCGCAGAGGAAGAAGGCGCGGTCGTCGTCGAGGATGAACTCGCCAAGAGGCGCGCCGCGAAGCGAAACGCGATGTAGCCTACTCGACGCGTCGTCGTCGATGCATTTTGAATGCATGTAGTCGGCAGCACATGTGTCGGCGGCCGAATATGCGGTCGGGGAGCGCCGATAAAGTAACGGGCGGCGCCAGAGCCTACCCTTCGGGATGGATGCGGTCGCAGTGTCCGCTTCATCTAAAGAGCGGTCGGCTTAGTCTGAGACGTGCGAACAACGCTAGCCGTGCTGCCCTCGGGCGTCGCTAAAAGCCGCGGCGTGCCTTTCGGAGCAGCGCGACGGCGTCGTCCGCTCCACGCAGAGCGACTGCCGCGTGTTCCTCGCGGCCGAAAGAGAAGAGTGCAATCTCAAGTGGTTCACCGATCACGAGAACCTCCGCCCGATGCCGCCGCGTTGTCGCAACGGTGAAGTGGCCGTAACCTGGGGATTCGATCCGCACGCGCACAGGAGAACGGCCCAGAAGCATATGTGCAAGGGGACGTAGACGGCGGAGAATCACCTGTTGTGCCGCGGGTTGCAAGGTCCGGCGCTGCGGTTGCTCACCGGCACGTAGAACATCCTCGTGATGCACTGCGTATTCGATCGTATTCATCGCGCCGTCAAGTGGCGTGAGTCGCAGGGGAGAGTAGCGTTGACGGCCGTCGCGAAAGAGCGTCAGCAGGCCAGGATAGTCCGCCATTTGCAAGGATGTGAGGCGATCCCGGGCGGTGCTGCGCCACGGGCCGGGAAGGCAGGATCCCAGCCCGGCAGCAGCGTAAATCTCGCGTTCAATGAGATGAATCAGCAGGTCCCGTGTGGTCCATCCCTCACACAACGTCGGAGCGTCGGGGCCGAACTGTTCCAGAGTTCTGGTCAGCGCGGCCCGCTCCTCAGCAACGAAACGCAAGTTGTCTCCGCTCACTAGTCAGCCTTGCCGAGTGTCTGCGACACTTCAAAGCCTGCCTCGACGTCGCGCAGCGTTACCGTGACGACGCCCGTCGGATCCACGGTGCACAGTTCCTCGATCAGCGGGCCGTTGCCGATGCGCTGCACGGGCACGTTCTCGAGGTCAATGTCTGTACCACGCAGGGCCACATCGAAGGGCATCAGCACTTCGCCGAGTGGGATGGCTGTTCCGCGCGGCAGTCCGTTGGCATCCAAGGTGTACTCGGCGAAGCGGTAACGGCCGACATTGTGCACGGCCCGGTAGGTGCGCGATACCGTCACTGGCTCCGTGAGGCTGGTACGCAGTTCGGGTGTTAATAGAGACTCGAAATTAACGCGCGCCCCGTTCTCCTCCTCGCGGTACACGCCCACGCCGCGCGACAGGCGATCCGTGAGGGTATATCCCGCCTCGGGATCGGCCGCAATGGCCAAGCCAACCGCGGTTGATGCGGCTGTCATAGGGGAGCGGTGTACGCGTCGGCCATAGCGTTCACGCAGCATACGGGTAATCACCGGTAGCTCCGAAGCGCCGCCAACCACATACAGTCCGGCGAGATCGCGAGGCAGACTCTCCTCAATCTCACCCTCGCCATACAGCAGTGCCTCCACTGTGGCCATGGTGGTAGTGACGAAGGGGGCAACCGCCTGGTAGAAGTCCTTGACCGAAATGACCAGCGGTGCACCGCCCACCTCAAGCGTGATGTACCGCGACTGGGGGTGTAGTGCTTCCTTCGCCTCGCGCGCGGCGTCCACCAATGCGTCCCACTGGTCATCGGGCAATGGGGCCCCGGAGCGCTCGACCGCCAACTTTGCGAGTGCTACATCGAAGTCGTCGCCGCCCAGTTCGTTATCACCCATGGATGCGAGGACGTCGTGATTCGTACCCGTGGCCGCTACAAGGGAGGCATCGAAGGTGCCTCCTCCCATGTCGTACACGAGGACCTTGGTACGGCGTGAGGTGACGGTGAGTGCGTGGCGATGCGTGTACTCGAAGCCGGCAGCGGAGGGTTCGTTCAGCATCGCGACGACGTCGAAGCCGGCGCGCCGGAATGCCTCGAGAGTGAGCAGGCGCTGCCCGGAATGCGCCTGAGCGGGAATACCGACCGCGGCCTCCAATGAGTCGCCGTCATCGAGCTGCAGTTCGGAGCGAATCGCCGCGGCGACGTGGGCAAGGAATTCGGTGACGAGGTCGATCAGGGGTAATTCGATAGACCCGACCCGGGTGGAGGTGGCTTCGGTGACGCCGGCGCTCGACAAGAGCCGTTTAAAGGAGCGTAGGTGTGAGGCACCTTGCCGTGCGGCGGCTGCCGCCTCGTGACCGTACACCAAGCGTCCATCCACCTCAGCGGCGATTGAGGGGACATAGCCCTGCGCATCGCCGTCGGCATCCGGAAAGGTGAGAGCCGGGTAGTTGCCGCGGTCGACGACGGCGGCAGTCGTACGTGTGGTTCCAAAGTCGACGCCAAGTCTCATAGTCATGAGGCTATCGCGCTTCGTGGCTTCGACAGGTGATGACCTCACCTTGTGGACCAGGTTCACATCAGCACATGACGTATCCGGACTCTTCTTTGAGACTGTTGGCATGTACGTCTTGAGGGCATACCGTTGGTTCCGATCAAGCTTCCCGCTCCGTGCCGTGGCAAGACGATGCCTTTCGGGGTGGGGGCTAGGTGTGGTGCCAGAGTCATTGAGCGACCGCCGGATCGCTTGACGAGCTCATCCCGTGAGCATCCAAGCGAGCCTCTGTGATCCACTTTTGCAGCGAGGACCGCAAGATCCCCAGATCAACGCACACCTGCCGACGGCTGATCCCCGACTCAACCAGTGCGACCGCGTCAGCCTTGAACTGCACGCTATACAACCTTGCCATAACCAACATCCTTCCTAGCCCCACACCCGTGAAGCAACCCAGACGTCAACCAAACCCTCAGCAGTCCCGTAACACCTTTAAGGCCTCACTAGGAGTACTCGTGCGCAGGCCTTGGGCTCAAGGCCTGCCAGCTCCCGCAGGACGCTTGGCTACCGCTCTCTGGCGCCGCCTGGCACCCTCTCAACACCCGACCGGTCACCGCGCACACCTCACCGGGCATCCTCCCCCGATCGCCCTTGGACGCCGTGGCATAGGCCTTCGCCTACTTCCCAGTGATCTCCGTCCTGGCCTGCATTGACAACCCACTCCCCATATCCACCACGATCCGCGACTCTCGCGGGCCGTTCCAGATGAGTCACCGAACCACTTTCACGGGCGCCCAAGATGAGTCTCGGTGGCAACTTGCCGGTAAGGAAACGCTGACCTATACTGAGTAACGTGACCGAGCATGGTCACGGACTACACGTCTGAATATCGCGGTCACTCTCAACGAAGGAGGAACACATGAAGCGTCGAATCAGCGGGGTCGCTGCCATTTGCGCGCTAGCACTGACAGGAATACTTCCAACCGCGTCCGCATCTGATTTGGATGGAACCGTTGTGGGCGGCTGGTCGGAAGATGGTGGGTATTATACCGTTTCGGCGGCAGCAGACTCGGGTGACGAGATCATGCCAGTAACCGGAAAGCCTGGCGTAGTACGCCACACAGGAAGATCAGAAAGGACAACGATTCGCGGCACCACCCACAAAAGGTCACATGGGTGGACCACGTGGAGAAACGTGTACCACTACACCACGGCTACTCTCGAACACCAACCACCATACGGTGGTGTAATCACGAGTTCCGGAAGGCAGTGGGGATGGCACGGCACCGAAGCGAAAACGAAGTGGACCCCGTTCAACCCGCATTTGCCGAGCGGTGGAATTGGACAGGCACGCACATACTATGGTGTGAGATGAGTCTCTTCGGGTCCCCAGTATGCGCGATATTGGGCACCCGCAGGCTCGTGTTCAGCTAGACGACTAAGGTGGAGCACGGTGAGGGCAAAGTCTGTATCGGTCTTTCTGATCATCGCCACAGCATCGACGCTTATTGCACTGCTGGGGCAGTATTGGTTTCGGCAGCAGGCGCTGTTGCTTGAAGGCAGTCACCTGTATACGCGTGATGCGGTGCTGCTCAAAAGTGAGTCTCCCAAGCTTCTGGAGCGGATGAAGGGGCTGGGGGACGACGCTCGTGTTTTCATTGAACTGGATGCCTACGAGGGTGTGCGCGTTGTTGCCGCAAACAATATGGCGAGTCTTCCGTTCCCAGTGCATAACGGCACCGGGTTTACAAACTCTGCGACACGGGAGGCGTTGGTGGGCTCCGATATTGAGACTCAACAGCGCAATGGCGCGCGATACGTGACGCTTGAAAATGAGCACTACAAAGTGGTTGGCGTGCTGGGAACGAAAAACGGAAGCGCCTTGCAGAACGAGATTGTGGTGAAGGACAACGAACTCTTCCGTAGAGCCCCCGCGCGCAGCATCGTTATTGACGGCTCCGAGGCGGCAACAAGGTACAGCGAAATCGACCCGGGCGCCGTGTTAGAAGGCTTTGACTATGGTGTCGCGCGCCGCACCACAGTCGATACTGTCACGCCGATACTCCTTGGGGTGGGATACCTGTTGGCTGCGCTGAGCTACCTGTTCGCGGGGTGGTTGTACGGCAGTCAATATGTGCCGCAATACCGTGTGATGCACCTCTTGGGGTTCTCCCGTAGGCTTTTCATTGTTCGAAGGCTAACCGTGGTAGCGTGCATCGCAGTTGTGAGTTTTGCCGTCACTCAACGCCTTATCGCCTATGCGAGTACGAGCTTGCCCTTGCTGATTTCACCGCCGCTCCTAGGGCTCACTGCACTCTGCCTTGCTCTCGTAGCGACCATAACGCCGTTGCTATTAGACGGAAGGAGGTCGGGAGATGATGCGTGAGGTGCTCTATGACTTGCGTCGAAATGGTCCAATAAGCGCATTGAAGGCGCTCATCATGCTTCTCGTCTGTTTGAGCGTTTACAATCTTCAGTCATTTTCGCATAACACGGACCTGGCCATTGAACAGAACTTGACGCAGCAACTCGATTACAACATCTTTACGGTTGTTGACATGCTCGCCGAACCTCAACTGTTCTCCGAGGCGACAAACTCACGTCATCGTGTTGCCGAAATTGCTGAGTTCTATGATCAGCTGAATGCAGATTCAACCCTCGAAATGCTCTCCGTCTTCAACCAGGCCTTGCTCAAAGTTCAATTCCGTGGCGATGAGACCTTCGAGCATGCTTATGGTACTGATCTTTCCTCGTCCGGATACTACGAGGATGAAGACGGTCGGCGCGTGCTGGATGTGAAGTCCGTACAGATGAATGAGCAAGCGTACAACTTCTACGGCTTACGCGCGCAAGATGGAAAGGAAATCCGCTGGGAGGATGTCGATTACGCATCGGGTACCGTTCCGGTGCTGCTCGGAAATGACTTCAAGCCGTACTACGCCATCGGTGACACCATTGAGGGATGGATGTACGAGAAGCTGAAGTTCCAAGTGGTCGGGTTTCTAGAACAGAACTCATCCATCCCGTATCAAGGAGAGCCGAATTTCTATCTCGACCGACATGTCTTGATCCCTTATCCGCCACGTCTTAACGAGTGTTCCGGCCTGGAGACTAAGTTTTGCGGCATATTGACTTTCGCCATGATCAACAGTGATATCGCTGTACCAAAATCGATCACTTCGGACGAAGTGTTCCGCCGCCTTAATGTGATCGGCGAGCGGAGTGGCTTCACAGACTTTACGTTGACGAATACTCCCATATTTCTAGTGCAGCTCGGCTTTATGCGCCAGCTCATTGAGGACAACCGCGGGTTGCTTATCGGGTTGGAACTTGTTATCGCTGCTGCCGCATGCGTGGTATTGTACGTACTCAATCGCTTCTTGAGTGCGCGGCGCGCGGCAAAGACGCGGGTGTGGGCAATGCTCGGGGCCGAGGACGCTCGTGTTGTGGCGCGGCATCGGCGCTTCTGGTTGCTCGAGTACGCTTGTGCCTTTGTGCTGTTGGTGTTTGTTGCCCGAAACCTTCCAAACAGGGACGATCTTGCTCTGATGGCGGCGGGTGCACTGTTGGCCGGCATCGCGATTGTCGATGCCACCATTCAGCGTGGCATGGTGCTACGTGTTCTACGGTCTGCTCGGGAGGCAAAGTGATAGACCTGGATAGAATCTACAAGGAGTTCAAGGAGCCGGACGGCAGCAAGCGGGTCCTGTTCGATGGCCTGTGTTTCGCGATTAAGTCCGAACGCTCCGTAGCGATCCTGGGGCGCAGCGGTTCTGGCAAGACGACCTTGCTGCGCATCTTGGCTGGACTTGATATCGCCTACGGCGGAACATACGCCTTCCAAGGCGTGGAGTTGGGGAAGAAGGGTGCCGCGATGGCAAAGTACCGCCGCGAGCACGTTGGTGTCATTTCCCAGCACTACGATTTGCTACCGGATCGCAATGTGGCTCAGAACATCGCTCTGGCCGTTACCGACCGAAATGAGCGTGCCGCCGTGGTTACGAGGTGTCTGGAGCGCGTTGGACTGGGCGGATTCGAGCGAAAACGCGTCGATAAACTGTCCGGAGGAGAGGCGCAGCGGGTGGCGATTGCCCGTGCGCTGGCGAAGAAACCGCAGATCATCCTGGCGGACGAACCAACCGGTGCCCTCGATGAAGCCACTGAAGCAGAGATCCTAGGGCTCTTCCGTTCGCTGCAAGAAACAGGCACGGTATTCATCGTCGCCACACATAATCACGCGGTTGCCGCGCAGTGCGAGGTGCAATACCAGCTCGAGGACCAGCGCCTCGAAAAGACTCAGGTCGGCTGAACCTAGAAGACCTAGATCAGCCAGCTGCATGGGTGTTGCGAGGCAAGCTGCCTGCATGCCGGTCCGCGCAGCCGAGTAGATTAGCGGCAACTCCAGGCGGCCGCTAAGTCACGCTGACGCAGAGTTACGCAGACGCAAACCTCAGGATCCTGGACTTCAATTATGTGCGTCTGCGACGGGTCTGCACCTGACACCAGCGCGACGAGCCCGACGGCGTGCAAGAGTAGCACGTGCGGCAGTGGAGACAAGTGTGATGCGGCACACCCGTCTCACGGTGCATACGCAGAGCCAGTTTGACATAATGTACATTATCGGCACGGCACGAAAAGGGGCGCGTGGCCGCTCGGCCGGAATTTGCCGCTTTAGAACGCCGTTATCGCAACCGAGCACGCTCCACCGGCACCCTGCCCGATAAAATCGAGTACTGAAACAAAGGAGGAACAAGATGGCCGAGCGTTCACTGCGCGGAATGAAGATCGGTGCCAATTCTTTAGAGACCGATGAAGGCGTTGCTTTTGTTGATCGCAAGCAGGTGATGTACGACTGCCCGAATGGTCACGAATTTGGTGTGGCCATGGCCCTGGATGCGGAGCCCCCGGCAACGTGGGAATGCCGCTGCGGTCAAGAAGGTAAGTTGCGAGATCAGGTTGAGCCGGAGGAAGAGAAACCGGTCAAGCCTCCGCGTACTCACTGGGACATGCTTATGGAACGCCGCACCGAGGATGAGCTCCAGGTGCTTCTGGACGAACGACTTGAACTGCTGCGCTCGGGCAAGCTACGGATGCGCCGTCGGCGTAAGTAGCCATGCAGCCGTTGCGGGCCGCTGGCCGCCTCGGCCAGCGGCGGTTGCAAGCATCAGCCACTACTAAGGGATAAAAGCCCAGGTCAGAGTCGATTTTGTCATAAGAACTGACATAATATAGGTGGCGTTAGGACATAATATGTGGCTCGTGACATAATGTGGAAGGCGCCTGTGTGATTGAAGCGCCGCGACGCCGGGTCGGTGCCTATTTGAGCTTTCGCCGGATGCTCTGACCGAAAGCCTTGAGTTGCCCTCCCCTACGCCGCAGCCCCATTTTGGTTGCCCTGCTCAGGGACTCCGTGAATACCGCACCGGACAGCTTCGACTCCCCCGCCTCACGCTGGGCAAAGCTGATTGGCATCTCAACGATATGTCCACCCAGCTGGTTGACGCGGTCCGTCATATCGGTCTGGAAGAAATAACCCGTTGATTCCACGGAGTCGAGATCGAGTCGCTGCAACATGGCAACCCGATAGACGCGGTAACCGGCGGTGATATCCTGCACGGGAACGCCCAGCCACAGTCGCACGTAAAGATTTCCGGCCCGTGAGAGCGCCTCGCGCGACTTGGGCCAACCGACGGTCTCCCCGCCGCGCACATAACGCGAACCTATCACCAGGTCCGGACGGTCCGACATCGCGGCCCGTTCAAGTAGCAAGGGAAGCTGTTCCGGGCGATGCGAGCCGTCGGCGTCCATCTCTACCACATGGGTGTATGCACGCTCCATGGCGAGGCGGAAAGCGGCGATATACGCACGTCCGAGCCCCTCCTTACCCGCTCTGTGCAGTACGGAGACCTGGCCGTCGCCGTCGGCAATGCAATCTGCTATTTCACCGGTGCCATCGGGCGAGGCGTCGTCGACGACGAGTACATCCGCATCGGGAACGGCGTTACGAACCCGGCGGATGATCGGCGGCAGCGACTCCGCCTCGTTATAGGTCGGAATAATGACGAGGACGCGCACAGAGATCCCTTTCGATATCGGTCAGCTACGCGCATGGGTGCGGCGCGTGTGCCACGAATGAACGAGCTGTAGCAATGCTAGCGCAGCGAGGGCCACACCGACGGCATAGCAGGTGATCCAGATCTGGTCGGTGAAGCGTGTCGCCAGCGTCAAGGAGGAACGCAGCCCAACTCGTGCCACCCGAGAATCGGCGGTCCACGGTTCGGTGGTTTCCCGTACCACGCCGTTAGGTTCCACAATTCCGGAAACGCCTACGGTGGAGACCTGGATAGCGGTACGCCCCTGCTCCACCGCACGGAATCGCGTCATATCGAACTGCTGCAAGGACTCCGAGGAATCACCGAAGGACGCGTTGTTCGTAGGAACCACGATCAGCTGTGCGCCGTCGTCAACCGCTTCGGAAACCGTTGGAGTAACGGCAACCTCGAAGCAAATAGGTACCGCAATCCGCACCTTCCCGTTGGGAAGATCGACATCAACATACGCGGGTTCGGTCCCGGCACGCATATCGACGCTCACCTGGTCGACCGCCGAGGTTATCGAGCGGAACACCTTGCGCCCCGGGATGTACTCACCGAAAGGAATCGGATGCTGCTTCGTATAGCTATCGGCGATTTCGCCGTTGGGCATCCACACCACGTAGTCGTTGTACCGATAATCCTCGCGATAGCGCTGCGTCCCAAGCAATATGGGGACACCGACGCTGGACGAGGCTTGCAACATCAGACGCCGCGCATCGGGATCGCTACGGATGTCTCGATCTGAGGCGGATTCGGGCCACAATACGATCTCCGCTCCCCCGTCTGCAATCTCGTCCGATTCGGTGACGAGATTCTGTGTAACCGTCAAGGCTCGCGAGACCCCTTCGGGTAATGTGCTCTCGTCGGGGATCTCACCTTGCACAAACCCGACTGTGATATATGACTCTGCGCGGGCCGGCAACGGCAGGAACGCGGGGGCGATCATCAGCGCCGCCGCAGCGAGCAGGCTCGCGGTGGCCGTGACATGCCGTCCCGCGGTGCCTCTGAAAATCACCCAGTGGAGTAGTACGCCGATACTGATGACGAGCAAAGCGACCAGCTGGGTCGAACCCCAGGGCGCCAGCCGTAACAGCGGGCCGTTTACCTGGCCGTATGCCAGGGCTCCCCATGGCATTCCACCTAGCGGCCATGTTGAGCGCAATTGCTCCATGGCGATCCAACTCAAGGCGAGAACAAGTGCGCGAACGCACACCACCTGACCGGTTATCCTGCCCCGCAGCAGCCCCTGCCATACAACCGCGAGAACCGCGAGATACAGCGCCTCTACAGCCGTCAGAGCGATCTGTGCCAGAACGATCCCGGCAGCAATGTACGCCCAGTGGAACAGGAACAGGAAGTACGTCATCCCGAACACGAAGCCGAGTCCGAAGGAGGCTAACCAGGATCGTCCCTCCAAGGCGATTATCAGCAGGGCAATGCCTGGAAAGGCCGCCGGCCACCAACCCAGTGGAGCGAACGACGCGTACACGCATAGTCCACCACCGAGCGCTGCTAAGACGGCCCATAGCCAGTGGTGTATCTTCATCCCTTAGAGATTACTGGGCGGTACACAAACTGCCGCCACGCCACCCCGATCGCGCGCCGCCTTGGTTTATGATCCGCTACCTGCCGCAGCACTCAAAGAAGCTCACTACGACGAACGAGACGCCTGGCCTCAAATGCGGTGGCTTCGATCCACGTTCCGGAGCCGGCCAGGGCTATCTGCCCCAGCAGATCAACCAGACGACGCGCCATGGTAATAAAGTCACCGGCACTCAAGCGCACCATGCGCAGGCATGTCTCCAGATCGGCCCCACTTGCCCACAGGGCGAAAAGGTCCGTGCATCCGGGCGTTGGAGCAATGGTGCGTTGTACCGAGTGCCGCTGTTCCACCGTTTGCAGGAACTCCGCCTCTCGTACGGCCCGAAGTGACAGCCTCCGCAGGTTTGAACGCTGCGGCAGACTTGTACCCATCCGGTCATCCACAAGGAACATCGAGGCCCAGCCCGCCATACCGGCAGCGTCAACCTCGCCCTCCTGCAGCGCAGCCAGGCACTGGTAAAGGAGCAGATCCGATTCGATATGCAATTGCCGCAGCAACGCTGCCCCAGGGCCCAGGCGGACAGTGTCGGTATCGTCGGACTGCAGCAGGCCCAGTTCGCGCAGGACGCCGATCGTGTTATCAAAGTCCCGGCCTACCGAATCGACGTACGATGCCGACAACACGTTCAACTCCTGCAGTCGCGCGTCCAGGGAAAGCAGCGTTTCTCCTTCCCGGATATGCGCGGCTATGTCGGGGCAGGCTGCACAGGGGTGCGAGGCGAGTTCGGGAATATCGGGTACCGCGAATCGCGACCAGGATTCCAGCAGATCACGGTCGACTCCGAGATCGGAACGCTCCTGCACGGCAGCCAGGATCGCGTCCGCCACCTGCTCGCGGGTTTGAGGTGAGCGTAACGACCGCCCATGCGGGAGCTCCACGCGGCCGACAGCGCGCATCTCTGACGATAACGCGTCTGCGCGTAACCAATTCATCTGCCCGTACCAGTCGATGATTCGTAACCGATGACGCTCGGCAGATAGAACCAAACCGTAGAACAGTTCGCCGTCGCGCGCAAAGGCATAAAGGGTGCCCGTACTTGCGGCGTCGAAGCTCTTCGCAATGCGCCGCTGATAATCTCGCTTAGCGGCCTTCCGGGCGGACTTTGCTGCTCGACCCGCGCTGCCACGTAGGCGAAGGTATCCAACGAGATCGCCGAAATCGCATTCCAGGCGCTTCTCTTCAGCGACGATACGACGGCGCAGCCGCGCGCGACGCGCCTCTACTTCGCCCAGGTCCGCGTCGCGTTGGAACTGGGCGAAACTCGATCCCATGAGCTGGCGCGCCTCTTGATAGCTACGTTGCGCCAATAGATTGATCACCGTGTTGTATGAAGGCTGGAACGCCGAGAGCAACGGTTCCAGACGCCCGGAGCCCAAGTCAGCCAGATGCTCGGGATCAAGCTCCGCATCGGCAAGCACCACCGCGTTGCCATGCGTATCTCGACCCCGTCGCCCCGCCCGGCCGATCACCTGCGTGTACTCGGTAGCGGTCATATCGACGAAGTCGCTGCCGTCCCAGCGGCGCAGTTCTTCCACCACCACCGTGCGCACCGGCATGTCGATACCAAGAGCCAGTGTTCCGGTGGCATACACGAGTCGGATAAGGCCGCGTTCGACCAGACGCTCAGTCAACTCCTTGAGAGCGGGAAATACACCCGCGTGGTGTGCACCAAAGCCGTTGAGCAAGGCACGTGTATAGCTGTCAAAGCGAACGGCGCGGCGGTCAGAGGCACTCAGCGTCTCACGCAGCGCTGCGATCTCTCGCCGTATTTCCTTCTGCTCGCGCGTTGATGTCAGCGTGACACCGCGCCGTTGGAGCGCGGCCACCGCTTCATCGCATCCCTTGCGGGAGAAGATGAACTCAATGGCCGGCAACATGTCGTGCTTGGACAGGTAGTTGACGAGCCGGTACCGATCGCCCGCGGTGATGCGGCGATTTCGCCCCCGCGGGTCGTTTGCGGCTCGCTCCAGTGCTGTGGTCAACGCTCGGGAGGGTTTGACACAGTCGTCGCCGTATAACGGGTAGACCTTGTTGCCGATAGAAACGAACTGGCTCAGCGGCACCGGGCGGACCTCGCTCGCTATCAGCTCCGTCTCGCCGCGCACGGAGCGCATCCAGGCAACCAACTCGTCGGTGTTGGCAATCGTTGCGGAGAGGGACACCAGCCTGACCGTCTCCGGTAGGGACAGGATAATCTCCTCCCATACCGGTCCGCGATCACGATCGGCCAGGTAGTGGACCTCATCTAAAATGGCATACCCGAAGTGATCGGTGCCCGATCCCTGCAACAACATATTGCGCAGAACTTCGGTAGTGACAACCAAGATTTGCGCTTCGCGATTCACCACGGTGTCGCCGGTCAGCAGTCCCACATTCTCCGGCCCGAGCAGCCGTGTCAACTCGGTGTACTTCTGGTTCGACAGTGCCTTGATCGGCGCGGTGTAGACGCAGCGACGACCGGTGGCCAAGGCAAGTTCAACGGCATAGTGGGCCACCACAGTCTTACCGGAGCCGGTGGGAGCGCAGACAAGAACGTCGTGATCGGCACTGAGTGCACGGCAGGCCGCCACTTGGAAGTCGTCGAGGCGTATCCCACGGGCCGCGTAGCGTTCCGTGTACTCGGAGAGAAGTGCATCGTGGTCCATCAGACTAGCAACTCCAATGATCCAGGTCGACAGTAGATATTCAGTGGCACCTCGCCAATGATCTCGCCGTCGGCCATGGCGGTCGGTGCCGGTGCACCCGCTGAAGGTTTCGCATTGATTCGAATATGCCGCCCGCGTAGAAGATGAACACCCTTGGCATGGATGTGTCGCCCACTGTAAAGCAGCGGAAACAGCGACAGGATCTCGGGCACGGACATGCCACGGGCAATGATAATGTCAAGGAGACCATCGTCCGTGCGAGCAGACGGAGCAATATTCATCCCTCCGCCGATGAAACGCGTATTGGCCGCGGCGACGAGTGTGGCCGCGCCGCTGGCGACCTTCCCATCAACCTCGACTTCGAGTCCGTAGGGTGAGAATTCGGTCAGACATTGGAAAAGCGCGCGGGCATAGCGCAGGTTTCCCTTCGGCCAGGTCAATTGATTGGTGCGCAGATTCGTAGCCGCGTCAATACCGGCCGACAGAACGGCCAGAGCGTGTGCGTTTCCGGAGCGATGCATGACCTCAATGGTGTCCGTTGCGCGGCTGTGCCCGGCCAGCAGAGCCATCACGGCCCGGTGTACGGATTTCTGAACGTTACGGATGGGCAGTCCAAACTCGCGCGCAATATCATTGCCCGATCCTACCGAGATGATTCCTAACGGCACGTGTGTCCCCGCCACCGCCTCGACTCCTATATGGACCATGCCATCACCGCCGACGACGAAGAGTGCGTCCAGATTTCCGGCGAGAACCTCGCTGCGGGCAGCCGCCAGGCACTCCTCGGCGTTGCGCCCCGAAAGCTCGACGATGCTCGCTCCGTACACGGCGAGCAGAGAACGTACCTGTGTTCCGTAGCGTGCTCCCCTTCCGGCGCCGCTGGAAGGATTACTGGCAACCCCTATCCTCATGCCGACGCATCCTGCAGGTGCGTTGCGGTTGCGGTGGGCCGAGGCTGCTGGACGGATGCGTGGCGTGACATCCCGGAGCGGTTGAGCGCGGCTGCGTCACTCCAACGCGCAGATGCACGGTCGAGCCGCCGCCTCTTGGCCTGCATGCGCTGCATGCGAACCCGCGCGCGAATGGCACGGGCCGAGTCGCGACTGAGCGGGGCCACCGGCTGCGCCACGGCCTGCTGGTGTGCGGTCAACCCGCTGCACTTATCGATGAGCGTTCCCCCGGCGCGGCCGAGTTTCTTCACCGATCGCCAGAGTTGCCGCACGGTTACGGCTGCATAAGTGGCGAGCAATGCCACGACAAGAAGAATAATCAACAGTTTCACGGTGTGTTTCGTAGTCCTCAGCTTGTTACCTAGAAGGTATTTCGAAGTTCCTCGAACCGCGCTGACATGCGTGCGGCGACGTCGTCGGGCTCAATACTTAAGACGGCCGTACCGAGTTGGATCAGGTAGGAGGCGAGCCAATCATCCGAGCGGGAGCGGAATCGAACCACGAGTACGTCGCCTTCCCTGTGCCATTGTGCTCCCGGCAGTGTCTCCACCGCCCACAATCCTGCACGGTCAAGGCGCAGTAGCACCTCCTGGCCTCCATCCGTCCACCGTGCCTTCCCTACCCTGGCGTCATGCCGTGCCTCCCGGTCTTCCTGAATCAGAGAACGCCGCGTCGCGGCACCCTCCGATCGCTTAACGGCGCCGCCGGGCTCGACGTCGCCTATCCGGTCTAGCCGGTAGCTGCGCGCGGAACCTGCGCGAGAGGCGCGTAAGACAGGCGTGTGACCGGTGGTGATCTCCCAGGGCACAATATCGACCACTTCTCCGCGCGGCTTTCCCGGGTGGTAGTAGGTGATACGAAGATGCTGTCGGCGTCGAATTGCGCTGGTAATGGCCTCGAGGAGATCCCCCGGAATCAGCCGCTGCGGTGGTGCCCAGAACGCTGCGCCGTATCCCGCCTGCGAGGCAGCCTCCGTGAGCTGCTGCCGGGTGTTCTGTAAGGCCTGCGCTTCGGTTCCTGGTGGTGTCACCGCGAGAACGGCGTCGAGAAGAGCGGTGAGAATAATCGTCTCCGGGAAAGTAACAAGCAGCTCGGGAACGTCCAGTGCCCCATGCCTTCCAAGAGAAACCGGCGCATCTGGGCCGGGCTGTGGCCCCTCTCCATCCCACTGGTCGACTGGATCCGGCAGGGAAAGATCGAAGGGAATGGCGATGCCGAGGATATCAACGGTGTTGGCATCCCAGAGCAGGCGCAACACGTCGCGCCAGTCCATGGCGAAATGCGCGGCCAGTTCGCCGAGTGTTACCTCCGAGTCCTCCATGGTTGCCAAGTGCACCAGAATGGCATTCGTCTGTACGATCTCCTGGACGGTTGTCATTGCACATCCCGCCCCAGGGCTGCCAGGTGTTCAACGCGCCGCTTCCACTGCGCCACAAGCGTGTCGTCTCCGACAAGCCGCACATCGCGGCCATAGAGGAAAAGGTCTTCGAAGAGCCGCTGACGATCAACGTCGCTATAGCGGTAGTACTCCCAGTCCTCCCCCGACGGCTTCGTGGTGCCGCAGGTGTTCGTTAGCTCACCGACGCCCACGGGTGTGCCGCGTGCGGCAAGCGGAACCGCGCAGCCGGGGCGGATGGCCACAATGGCTTCAGCGGCGGTAAACACGCCCTGCGGCGACGTTCCCTGCCGGTGTTGTTCAGTCGCCTTCCCGATATCTCGCAAGCTCCCTGCGGTAATACGTGAAACACGGAAGGTGCGCCAGTGCCAGGTCTCGCCTGATGAGGAGGCTTGGCTCTCGTCCGCAAGCGAATCGGAAGAGCTGACTGCGGGACAATGCGATGCGCTGCCACTGACGTAAAACGCCTCGAAATGCACGGAGATCTCCGCCGGTTCGAGACGATAATCGCGCTTGGGGCCGGTTGTTCCCTCATACTCGAAGGAGACTCTCCTGCGCAGTTGGACAGCGCGGGCGAGATCCACGATATTCTCACCCGTAGGAATTCCCGCATGCAGGTATTCAGCGTTAGCCTCACCCGTTGCCGCCACGGCCAGTAGCTTCTGCAGCCCACTGGCAGCCAGCGACATATGTGGCGATCGGTGGTCGAGACCGCTCAGAATCGAGCGGAGCAGCCCGGCGTCCAGCGCACTGACCGGCGTGGCGAGAGGTGCCCGCCCATCATAGTGATAGCGGTACTCGGAATCGGTTCTGATTGGATAGCCGGCTTGCCGCAACTGCTGCAGATCCCGCTCGAAGGTGCGGCCGAACGCGGCATCGGAGCCGGTGGCATAGACGGTCAGGGCACGGATATCGTCCTTCGTGAGTGCACCGCGCGCTGACAATGCGGCCAGCAGGGAAAGCTGCCTCTCGTTGCGCTGCCGCCTCTCAGCGCTCTGCCGTGATGTACTTGCCACACATCAAGCGTAATAGACAGGTACCCTTAATGCCGTGATGATGTGGCGTAATGGTCGGATAGTTTCACTTGGGCGTGCCTGGGGAGAGTCTCAAGAATGCCAGGTTGAGCTTGATGATGGATCTGAGTACCGTGCGCTGGCTTATCGCCGGCTCGTCGGCACGCCCCGGGTAGGAGATCGCGCGCTGCTCAGCGCATCGGCCGTACACCGCGGCTTGGGCACCGGTGGTTATCTCATGGTGGTTGCCCTTCCCGACCGACTTCCCGCTGATCCGCCACCCGCGCCGGGGCATATTGTAAAGGCGCGCTATACGCCGCTGCAGTATATGACTCTCGGGGTCGATGAGCAGGAGTCTCCATACCACGACCTGCTCGCACAGGCCGACTCAATCGCCGGTATGCCTGTGGTGGTGGCGGATCTGCATTCGACCCTGCCAGCCGTGGTTGCCGCGGTGCACGCGCACCGGCCGCATGCTCGTATCGCGTACATCATGGACGACGGCGGAGCGCTTCCGGCGTGGTTCTCACAGGTCGCTGCCGCCTTAACCGTTTCCGGGGACATTCTCGGAACGATTTCCTCCGGCCAGGCTTTCGGTGGCGAACTCGAATCCGTGAACATTCACACCGCCTTGCTGGCGGCTCGCCTGGTGTGGCGGGCCGATCTGGCAATCGTCACCCAAGGACCGGGAAACCTGGGCACGGGGACCCGCTGGGGATTCTCCGGAACACGCGTCGGTGAGATCATCAACGCCGTTCATACGCTCGAAGGGCGCGCCATTGGATTGCTCCGCATGTCCAGTGGCGATGCACGCGATCGGCACTTCGGTTTGTCGCACCACACGACCACCGCTCTGACTCGAGTGGCCCTCTCCCCCGTCCTGTGCCCCGTGCCGCAGTTCGATGCGACGGATGAACTGAGCACCTTGGTAGACTCCGGCACTCGGACAAAGATTTCTCGGCAGTTCAGCGAGCTCTTTGCCTGTCCACGCCTGGAACGCCGCGATATTGCGACGACCGGCTTGACGGAAGTCCTGGAAGCCTCGCCGGTGAATCTCCGCACCATGGGACGGGGGCTACGCGAAGACCCGCTCGCATTCCTTGCCGCGGGCGTGGCCGGCTACGCCGCGGCGCAACTCCTACCCGAGTTGACGGATCGGCAATAGGCGGGGACGTGCGTCGTCGTGAGTCTTAGGGCTCCAAGCCGTCGGCACGGTCACCGCGACGAGGGTAGATGCCGTGCGCGTGCCCGCCGGTATGCAAACCGCGAGACACGACAACGCGAAGCAACCGGTGGCTTCGGAAGAGAACCGCGTTGTTACCCCCTCGCAGCGCTGCGTCGGCTAGATCCGGCAGGCAAGCACGGGCGTCACAATGACACCACGCGCACCCGCCGCGTAAAGCGCGTCCATGATGCGATTCATATCGTCGCGGCGGACCATGGCGCGAACCGCGTACCAGCCGACCTCGTGTAAAGGTGAAATAGTTGGCGACTGCAGTCCCGGGGTCAGCTTCACCGCTTCTTCCAACTGTGCGGCCGGGCAGTCATAATCAAAGATGACGTATTGCCGGGCAACCAACACGCCCTCCAGACGGCGGTCAAGCGTTTCGAGGCCTTCCGGCTCCTCCCTATCCTTGCCGCGGATGAGTACGGCCTCGGAATGCAGGATTGGCTCGCCGAACACCTCCAGACCTGCGGTGCGCAGCGTGGTTCCAGTTTCGACGACGTCGGCAATAAGGTCAGCCACACCCAGCTGAACAGACGACTCTACCGCGCCATCCAGATGAACTTCGGCTGCATCGATTCCGCGTTCTTCGAGGAACAACCTCACCAGGTTGTCGTATGAGGTGGCAACCCGCTTGCCTCGAATATCTTCCAGTGTGGAGCAGGTGCCCTTCGGAGCGGCGAAACGGAACGTTGACCGGGCGAAGCCGAGGGCACGGTGTTCGACCGCGGCGGCGCCGGAGTCCAGGAGGAGATCACGTCCGGTAATTCCGACATCAACTGTTCCCGCGCCAACGTACACCGCAACGTCACGCGGGCGAATGAAGAAGAACTCGACATCATTCTCCGCGTCGGTCAACACCAGCTCGCGTGAATCACGACGTTGCCGGTATCCCGCCTCGCGCAACATCTGGGACGCCGGTTCGGACAAAGAGCCCTTATTGGGGACAGCAATACGAAGCATGAAGAATCCTAAAGATAGCGGTAAATGTCATCGAGAGTCAGGCCGCGTGCAATCAGCATGACCTGCAAATGGTACATGAGCTGTGAGGCCTCCTCGGCGAGTTCCTCATCGCTCTGGTACTCGGCCGCCAGCCACACCTCACCGGCTTCCTCAACGATCTTCTTCCCAATGGCATGCACACCCGCGTCTAATTCCGCCACGGTGCCCGATCCTGCGGGGCGCTCAGTAGCCTTTCTACTGAGTTCGGCAAACAGCTCATCAAAAGTCTTCACGGGTATAGCCTACCGCTGTGCGGCTCGCGTCCTCGGAGCGGTCCAGCTAATCTCGCAGCGCCACATAGGCCTCGTTGGCGGGCACGGCTTCTTCGAGTAGCCCATTGTCCTGCATGAAGTCGGCCATCGCAGTCCACTGTGCATCATTCTGTGATCCAAACACGTCTGCGCCCGTGTAGAGCTGCAGGGTTTCGTCAAGCGTGATGGCAGCCGTGGCACGAACGTCTTCTTCCGCCAGAGCCGGAACGTACTTTTCGGTGACGTTCAGTGCCTCCTCGGGATGTTCTTCACAGAAATCAACGGCCCGCTCCAGCGCGGAGAGGATTTTCAAGAAATCGGCCTCGCTGCCGGACAAGGTATCGGAAAGCGAGGCGAGTCCAACCCCGACCAACGGAAGGCCGCCGTCGACCATGTCGATTGTGCGTACCTTCACTCCCGAGTTCTCGATGGCGACTACGTCCGAGTTAATGAAGCCTATAACCGCATCAACCTCCCCCGACTTCAACGCCGCTGCTTGCGT
Organism: Actinomycetaceae bacterium; assembly: GCA_015062745.1. Taxonomy (GTDB): domain Bacteria; phylum Actinomycetota; class Actinomycetes; order Actinomycetales; family Actinomycetaceae; genus Asp313. The sequence continues at coordinate 75,594 of SUUB01000003.1, read as the reverse complement.
GTAGCCGATGTACTGCACGTCGACGTCGTCGTCGCTGAGATTCGCAGCGTTCATCATGGCGAGAAGTGCGTAATAGTTCTCACCGTACTGGCCCGGTAGGCCGACGCTGTGGCCGGGAAGGTCCGCCACCGATTGAATCGCGGAGTCTTCGGGCACGATAAGCGTCACCGGATACTGTTGGTACATGGTCGCCCAGTTGACGACGTCGATTCCGGTGGAACGTCCCTGCATCACCTCGTCTCCTCCGGCGAAGACTATATCCTCGTCGCCCGACTGCAGTGCGCCGAGGAGCGATTCCTGTGCGCCGTGATTGCGCACGGTGACGTCCACACCGGCGTCGTCGAAATATCCCTGCTCGGCGGCGACGTAGAAGGGAGCGAATTGAACGTCCGGCACATACGTCAGGCCAATGGTGTACGAGGCCTGTGTTTGGCCGGTGGACGCTGCATCGCTGCTGCCAGAGCAGGCGCTGAGTACCAAGAGGCAGGCTGCCATAAGGGCGAGGATCTGTTTCTTCACTGCTGACTCGTTTCTAGTGCGGGGGAAGATGTGATTGTGTGACGTTGATCGGCGGCCTCGCTGGAAGGGGCCGAATCGATTCCGATCGGCAGGTCTCGGGGTGGCGGGTTTCCGGGCGGTACCGCGCAGTGGAGGACCCGTGCGGGAGTCATCCAGGATGCCGCGCCTAACTGATGAGGTAATTTGCCCGACGCTCGACCAGCAGCAACATGCCATAGATCGATACCGCGCTGATCGCCAACAGGATAATGATGGCAAAGAGTCCCTTTACATCCGATGATTGTTGTGCCGTTCCGAGCAGGAGGCCGAGTCCCTCACCTCCCATCACCATTTCTCCGACAATCGCACCGGTGATTGAGAGTGTAAAGCCGGTTCTGATTCCGGAGAGAATTGTCGGTGCGGCCAGCGGTACCTCGATACGTCGAATGAGTGTCAGGCCGGCGGCACCGTCGAGTCGGGCCGCCCCGATAATCTCCGGGTCGATCTGCCGCACGCCAACCGATGTAGACACCGCAATTGGGAAGATGACCATAATCGTGCACAGAACGACCACGGAAGCAAGGCCGTGTCCGATCCAGATGGTCAACAGCGGAGCGATGGCCACTGCGGGAATCGCCTGTGAAGCGGCCAGATAGGGCTGTGATATGCGCGAGAAAACGCGCGACTTGGCGATGGCATATCCCAGTGGAATACCGATAGCAGCGGCGATCACACAACCGGCAACGGCCTCCTTGAGGGTTACCAACAGTGCCCGCCACAGGTATCCCGATTGCAGGCCGGAGAGCAGACGAGAAACGGCGGACTGCGGGGTGGGAAGAAAATGCTGATCGACAAGCGCGAAAGTGGACGACGCCCACCACAATGCGAGCAGCGCTAACCCGAATTCCAGCGGCGGGAGCCACCCTCGCCTGAAACCCATCCGGTGTACCTTCCCATCCTGCAGCAGGGCAGAGAGGACGGACGAAGGCCGCGCTGGCGCGTGGCCGCGATTCGTGCGCCTCCCATCCGGACTTTAACCGTCGGTCAGGGGATTCCACCCTGTCAGCCGCTTGCGCGGGTCGCGGACTATCACCGCCGGTTCAGATTTTCACTGACCCCGGAGCACGTTTGTGTTCAGGGCGATTATTGCACAGTATGGTACACAGACCAATTCAAAATGCAGTCTCGTTGCTGGTAGGAGCGCCGCCACACGCAAAGCCGGGTATCCGGCGATTAGTGCGAGTGCGAGGCTTCGCGCGCCAGGCGTCGTAATTCCTCCACTTCGGTGTAGGCATCGTCCGCTCGGTACACGGCGGACCCCGCCACGAAGTTATTTGCTCCGGCTTCGGCCGCCTGAGTGATAGTTGCACGGGAGATTCCGCCGTCGACCTGCACCCAGGTTTCCAGGCCTGCGTTCTCGATGGCGGCGCGGGTGCGGGCAACCTTGGGCATCATCGACTCGAGGAATGACTGTCCACCAAAACCGGGTTCGACGGTCATGATGAGAATCATGTCGAACTCGGGGAGTATATCGATATATGGCTCGATTGCGGAGGCCGGGCGCAGTGCCAGACCCACCCGAGTTCCCTGGGCGTGGAGCTCGCGGGCGAGCCGAATTGGTGCGGCGGCCGCTTCAGCGTGGAACGTCACCGAGGCACAACCGATCTCGGCGTAGGCAGGTGCCCAACGGTCCGGGTCTTCGATCATCAGGTGCGCATCCACCGGTATTGGACTGGCGGCGACGGCGGCCTCGGCCACGGGCAGACCGAGAGCCAAGTTCGGCACGAAGTGGTTGTCCATCACATCTACATGTGCGTAGTCGGCATTGGCTATCTTCGCAAGTTCATCGCCGAGATGGGCAAAGTCGCAGTTGAGAATGGACGGGGAAATAACAACGCTCATGCGCCAAGCCTACACGGGCACGGTGGCCTGGCAGGGTGTAAATGCCGTGCCGCCTTCTACTTCTTGGTGATCAGAGCCATGAACATCGCGTCGGTCTGATCCCTATCCGGCCACAGCTGGATCATCTTGTCGTAACTCTCCACTTCTCGTATTGCGCAACGCGAGGCGATGGGAGCCGCATCGATAAGTTCGGCATCCGCGTGTTGGTGAAGGAGCGCCGCCACGATATCGCGTGTTTCGGCACGCAGCGGGGAGCAGGTGGAGTAGACGAGCGATCCACCGGGCCGCAGGGCCGCAAAGGCCGCGGCAAGTAATTCACCCTGCAACGAGGTGAGCTCGTCAAGGCTGCGCTCCCGCCAGCGAGACTCGGGCCGACGTCGCAACGCGCCGACACCGGTGCAGGGGGCGTCCACCAGGATGCGGTCATAAACGCCTGGCTCTTGCGCTCCCAAGTCGCGTCCGTCGCCGAGCCGCAAATCGACCAGATCTGACCAGGGGTCGACGGCATTCATGACCAAGTCGAGCCGGTGTTCCTGAATCTCATTGGCGTGGATACGAACTCCCCGCTGCGCGGCATAAGAGGCAAGAGTCGCCGTCTTCCCACCGGGTCCGGCACACATATCAAGCCACAACTCGTCTGGGCCATCCAATGGTGCGTGCGCCAGTAGCGCCGCAATGAGCTGGCTTCCCTCGTCTTGCACCCCGGCCTGCCCATCCTGCACCGCCCATAGCCGATGCGGATCACCCGCTGTCAGCAGCCGCGCGGTGGGCATCAATACGCCGGGGTCGCTGTCCATTTTCGCCCGGGAAATCTTCTCCGCAAGCTGTTCGGCGGTGATCTCACGCGCCACCAGAGCCACCTTTGCCGGCTCGTTGTCTGCTTCCAGAACTTGCGGCAAATCGCCCGTATCGCGTCCATGAGCAGGCAATGCCTGCGCAAGCTCCTCCACAATCCAGCGGGGATGTGAATGCCACACGGCGAGGAACTCTTCTTCGGATGCAGTGCTGGAGCGCAGGACCTCCTCCCACCGATCCGCCCGTTCGCTGATTCGGCGTAGCACGGCGTTTACGAAGCCTGCCGCGCCCTGCCCGAATTCATTGCGCGCAAGAGTGACGGTCTCGTGGATGGCGGCGTGTGGCGGCGTGCCCAGCCCGAGCAGCTGCTGGCATCCGAGCCGAAGCACATCAAACAGTTCGGGATCAATGTCGTAAATACGACGCCCTTGCGAACAACGGCCGATAATCGCATCCCAACGTCCGCGCATGCGCAGTGTGCCGTAGCACAGATTCGTGGCGAATGCCGCGTCAAGGCGCCCCAGCCGTGCGCGGCGCAACGCCTGCGGCAGGGCGAGGTTCGCATAGGCTCCGTCCTCATCCACTGCGCGTAACACGTCATAAGCTACCTGACGGGCCGGGTCTGTCCTTTTCCGTCCCGGATGCCATCCACTAGGGCGTTCCGTCATGCTATTACCTCAAATCCTGCGGAAGGAGACAAATGCGCGCCGCGTAGCCAGTCAGTTGCCGCCATCGCACGTTTACCTGCGGGGGCGACCGTTCCCAAGCGCACGGCGTGGCTGCCGGTACCCACCAGGTCGTCCCGCAACTGTCCGGGGCCGAGATCCGTCGTCCCCGGTACTGGAATAACCGGTCCGAGTTTAATCCGCAGGTCCCCGAGCATGGTCCAGGGTCCCGGTGCGGGCGTGTATCCGCGGATCATATTTTCGACCTGTTGCGCGCTCTGCTTCCAATCAACTCGAGCATCCGCGGAGCCGAGTGTGGGGGCATAGGATGGCTCGCCGTGCTGTGGTGTCGCTATGGCGGAACCATCCTCTAGCGCTGCGAATGTTTCGACCAACAGATTGGCGCCGCTTTCGGCGAGTCGGTCCAGTAGCGTTCCAGATGTGTCGTCGGGCCGGATGGTCTCAGTAAGAGTCTTGAATACCGGTCCGGTGTCGAGCCCTTCCTCGAGAAGAAAGGTGGAGGCGCCGGTCGTCTCCTGCCCGGCGGCGACGGCGTACTGAACCGGAGCGGCACCACGCCATTCCGGAAGTAGAGAGAAGTGAAGGTTAATCCAGCCCTTACGCGGAACCGATAGCAAATCCGCAGGTACCAGTAGGCCATAGGCGACGACGGCGACGGCCTCGGGTGCCAACTGGCGAATCGTGCTGCCGATATCCGCATCGCGCAGGCTGCGCGGCGTGAGCACGGGAATGCCGAGCGCGGTCGCTGCCTCGTGCACGGCGGATGGGCGCAGTGTTCTCTTCCGCCCCACGGGGGCAGGAGCACGCGTGAGTACCGCCACCACGTCGTGCTCGGCCGCTATGAGGCGACTAAGCGAAGGAACGGCGGTCTCGGGGGTCCCGGCAAAGATAATGCGCACGCGCCGATTGTACCGTCTAAGCGCGGCGAGGGTTTCAGCGCGGTGCTGGGCCATCGGTGCCGCCCGGCCATCGATCGCGCCGGGCATGGATGTGACGGGGCGCGTGAAGTACCGGCTATACGGCTCGTGCGCAGCGCAGGCTACAAAGGAGGATCGGCCTCAATGCGCAGTGGGGATCCCTGGGAGGACGCCGTGTATTCGCGATAGCTGCGTCGCACGTTGGCTGCAAGTAGATCGGCGCGGGTACGGGACTGACGCAAGTAGACCGTCACTTCTCCCATCCGGCGTGCCGGGACCGGTCCCAGCAGTTCAACGCCCCCGGCGAGGCGGTGCACGCCGCCGACAAGCAACGCGTCAACCGGAATCTCCTCGCCCGATACCGCAGCCGTGGCTGGTGCGTTGCCTTCCTCCCGCCAAAGCGTTACCTGTGCTGAGGCGAGGAACTTCCGTACATCCCGTGGCGCTCCGGAAATCCCGAACCAGCGGCTGGCAGGGGGTAGCCGCAACGTCTCGCGTTCTCGTAAGGCATCGCCAGCGCGCAGCCGGTGTTGCCATTCGGCGAGTACGCGAGTGATCGCCGGGTCTGCACCTCCGGCCAGAATCACATGCCCTCCTTGGCGAGCCGACCGCACACGGATGATGACACGCGCCATATGACGTAGAAATTGCGTCTGCGCGTCGAGCCCCCGGCCTTGGAGGAAACGGGAATCAAGCACGACGGCGGCAGCAAATCCTCCCGGTGCCTCTGGCTCCGCACCCGGCGTGGCAACAACGAGACGTGGGCGTTCATTCACCGAAGCGATGATTCCGTCTGGTGCATGAGCGCCAGAAAGCACAATTCCGGTGCCTGGAAATGCCCGTCCGATCTCTTCCGCGGTGCGATGGGAGCCAATGCGTACCGCACGCAGCTGGGCGCTGCCGCAGCGGGGACAACGCCATGCTTGCGCCTTCCAGCCGCATCGGGAGCAGCGTGGCGCCTCCTGTGCCTGTGCGATGGACAAGGGGCCCGAACACTGCGGGCAATCCGCATGCGCATGGCAGAGGGCGCACGCAACGATGGGCACGTAGCCCGCACGCGGGACCACCATGAGTACGGGGCCCCGTGTCAAGGCTTCTCGAACTAGGCTGAAGACAGCGTCCGGGATGCGCGACCATGGTGTTCGCTCCCGTTCCCACTGCTCCGCAGCGCTGACACGCGGCAGACAGGAGCGAATGGTTTGTGGGGTTCCTTCCAGGGCCACCGCCTGCCCGGAGTCGACCAGAGCGGCCGATTCCTCACTGACGTAGGGTGAGAACACAAGCAATGCTGCCTGTGCGGCCTGCGCGCGGGCGGTGAGCACACTCCGGACGTGGTAGTACGGCGATCTGATCTCGCGCAGAGGCTCTGCCGCGTCGTCAACGACGACGCACATACCGAGATTAAGGACCGGTGCCCACACGGCCGCGCGTGTGCCGATAACAATGCGGGCCTGTCCACCAAGAATCCGCAGGAAGGTGCCATAGCGCTGCTGCGAGGCGTCCTCCCCCGACACAAGAGCTACGTCTTCTTGTAAAAGGTGCCGCAAGGTAACGGCCAGGCGCTCGGCATGCCGCGTAGTTGGTGCGATGAGCAGGACCCCGCGGCCCCCGCGTCGAACTTCACCAATTGCGGTGGCCAGTGCTTCCGTTCCCCCTGCTCGCCCGGGAAGCGCGCAGCACACCGCGTGTGGTGCACCGTGCCGCAGATGGCTGAGAAACGCATTACCACCGCGATAGGAACTCCACGCGGAGTTTGTAGGTGCGCCGCGAGCGACCCGTTCCGCATCATGTGCATGAAGAGCATCCTCCTCGGATGCCTCGCCGCTCGGAGCCTGCTCTTCTGATTGCCGAGCGTGCATCACCTGCAGCGCATCCCGCATTATCGGCCCGTGCTCCTGGAGGTAAGCGCGTTCGGACCGCGCATGACGCTGTGGCACGGCCAGACGAAGGACGTCCGCGGTTGGTGCAGCGTGCGACATCGCAACCTGTTGGGCAACCTCGTACACTTCCGGGCATAATACGGGCACCGCTGACACCACGCGCCGCAACGGGCGTAGCCGGCTCGCCGTCGTCGTGACTGAATCACGTGCAACGATAAAACCGGAGGCCTGCCGCCCGGCGATATCCACGGTGACCCGGACTCCTACCCGTGCCGTATCGGCGAACTGCTCCGGGATCAGGTAGTCGAAGACACGGTCAAGATGGGGTTGTTGCAACTCAAGGTGGACGTGGGCGACGGGATCGGGCACCGGCCCGGCGATCTCGCGTTGCGTGACGGGGATAGGCAGCAACGCGCCCTGTTCCTGTGCCGCTGGCACGGTGCCGAGCCCGGGGAGTTCGGTCAGCCCCGGCAAGGCCTGCAAGGAATCAAGGCGCGCCTGGCCGCCGACCGATTCGGCTGACAAACCGTGCTGTGGATTCCTTTCCATAGTGCTATTTCACCACGGGGCTCCGTCACGTTTCAGGTCTACACGGCGCCGACTCGCGCACTGCCTTGAGCGCGCTGGTGTGACCGGTGCGAATTGTTCTTCTTCTTCTGCTGCTCCGAAGAAGAACTGGCATGTGCCTTGCCGCAACGCCGCCTGTTGGTTCGGGTGGCGTGCGCCTATCCGACGACGGCTTTGGCGTGCGCCTACAACGCGCGCAGCAGATCCTCTATCCGATCCGTCCTCTCCCAGGTGAAATCCGGAAGCTCGCGGCCGAAATGACCGTACGCTGCCGTCTCTTGGTAAATAGGCCGCTTCAGATCGAGTTGCTCGATAATGGCGGCCGGACGCAGATCGAATACCTTATGGATCGCGTTTTCGATCCGATCCACAGATTCCGTTTCCGTGCCGAAGGTCTCGACGCGTACCGAAACCGGCCGAGCGCGTCCAATCGCGTAAGCCACCTGCAATTCACAACGTGAAGCGAGCCCCGCCGCCACCACATTCTTCGCCACCCACCGAGCAGCATAGGCAGCCGAGCGATCCACTTTCGACGGGTCTTTCCCGGAGAAGGCGCCGCCGCCGTGCCGCGCCATACCGCCGTATGTATCGACGATGATCTTTCGACCGGTCAACCCGGCGTCGCCCATCGGCCCGCCGATCACGAACCTTCCCGATGGATTGACCAGGAGGCGTAGGCCCGAGGTGTCCAGGTGAAGATTCTCGTCTTCCAGTACCGGCTCCAGCACGTGGGTGCGCAGTGTGCCTTCGAGCCATCCGTGTTCGATCTCCGGAGCATGCTGAGTGGAGATGACTACCGTGGTCAGCGCGACAGGCTGGTCGCCGTCGTACTCGACGGTTACCTGCGTCTTGCCGTCCGGTCGCAACCCTGGCACGACACCATCCTTGCGGACGTGGGTGAGGCGTTCGGCCAGTCGATGCGCCAATTGTATGGGTGCTGGCATCAAGGTGCGTGTTTCACGGCAGGCGTAGCCGAACATAAGGCCCTGGTCACCGGCCCCCTGGCCGTCAAAGCGATCCAGTCCGACACCGTTCTCACGCTTCTCCAACGACGTATCCACGCCATCTGCAATATCTGGTGACTGCTGGCCGATTGACAGAGTGACACCGCAAGAGCTGCCATCAAAGCCCACGTCGGATGATGTGTAGCCAATCTTCCGGATGGTTTCACGTACCAGAGCAGGAATCTCCACATAGGATTCTGTGGTGACTTCTCCTGCCACGTGAATTAGTCCGGTCGTGGCCATCGTTTCCACAGCTACACGGGACTGTGCATCGTCTGCCAGCATGGCATCAAGAATGGCGTCGGAAATTCTGTCGCACACCTTGTCCGGATGTCCTTCGGTAACGGATTCCGAGGTGAAAGGCATGGGCATGTAATTCTCCTTGTAGCGGTGATCGTGGGTGTGCGCCGTGAAGTGGACGCTTAGGGGCGTTCGCGCCAGGTGACGATGGCATCGAGCAAGTGGCGAGCCATCGCCGATTTGGTTCCTGAAGCGGTACCGAGGATATTGCCGTCCCGGTCGACAATCGTCACCGCGGTATTAACCGGACCGAAGCCGCGATCAGTACCGACCTCGTTGATGACCATGAGATCCGCGCCTTTGCGGCGCGCCTTGTCACGTCCGTATTGCAGCACGTCGTGTTCGCCATCCCCTGTTTCGGCGGCGAACCCGACGATCGTCTGCCGTTCCCTATGCCGGTGGTGGGCGAGTTCGGCGAGGATATCGGAGTTTTCGACCAAAGTGAGGGTAAGCCCCGCTTCAGTCTTCTTGATCTTTGCTTCCGCCGCATGCTCTGGCCTGTAATCGGCCACGGCAGCAGCCATTATGAGGATGTCGGCGTCACGTGCGGCTGCATGCATCGACTCTCCAAGCTGCGCCGCTGATACAACAGGAACGATGCGGGCGCCGGGCACACGGGCCAGCACCTCCGAGGTGACATTCGCGGCCACCAGGGTCACATCGGCACCTCGCTGGGTCGCCGCAGCCGCTATCTCCGCGCCGAAGATACCGGTGGACCGATTGCCGATGAAGCGAACCGGATCAATGGCTTCATGCGTTCCGCCGGCGCTAATTGCTATCTTCAGGCCAGTCAGGTCGCGTGGAGCACCGGCGAGTCGTGCCTGGACGAGCTGCGCGATCTCCTCCGGCTCCGGCATACGCCCGGGTCCGGAGTCGGGACCGGTCAGCTGTCCGACGGCGGGCTCGACGACTTCAATACCGCGGTGGCGCAATGTTGCCACATTGTCTTGTGTAGCGGGATTCAGCCACATTTCGCTATGCATGGCTGGCACGAGCAGAATCGGGCACGTCGCCGTCAGTAAGGTCGCCGTTAAGAGGTTATCCGCCACTCCGGCGCGGACCTTGGCGATTGTATTCGCGGTTGCGGGCGCCACGACCACCAGATCTGCACTCCGGGCGAGAGCGACATGCTCGACGCCCGCCGCGTTCTCAGTGACCAAGGTGTGAACGTCCCTGCCGCTGAGTGCCTCCCATGTGGTTCGACCGACCATATCGAGCGAGGCCGGGGTCGGAACTACCGTGACGTCGAGACCCGCCTTCTTCAGCAGCCTGACCAGCGTACAACTCTTATAGGCAGCAATACCCGCCGTAACGCCGACGACCACATGATGCGGGCCGTCCCCCCGGGCGGCCCGAGATTCGCTCACTCGGACTCAGTTCCCCACTCGATCTTCTCGGCGACAATCTCTCGCAGAGCGACCGACAGTGGTTTATCCTCCGGGCCTGCTTCAACGAGTGGTCCGAAATGACTGATGTTGCCATCCCCGCGTGTCATCTCCTGGCGGTAGGAATTGATTTGACGCGCCCGCTGCGCGGCATACACAGCCAGCGCATACTTCGAGTCGACCTTTTCAAGCAACTCGTCAATGGGCGGGTTCGTGATGCCCTCGGGCTCGGGAACGGTACCGAACATGTTATTCCTCTCCTCGTATGCAGCTATAGATTCTACTGCCCCAGCCCCATGATGCGAAGTAGCTGGTCCGTGGCACCCGACACGGAATCGTTGATGACGATGTGATCGAATTCGTCGCGAGCCGCACGTTCAACACGTGCGGTCTCCAGGCGGCGCTCTTGCTCCGACGCATCTTCGGTACCACGACCTTTGAGGCGGCGGACCAGTTCTTCCCACGACGGGGCGTCGATAAAGATCTGTTCGACATCCGGCCACGAATGGCGGATCTGCCGCGCTCCATCGAGGTCGACTTCCAGGATAGGGATCCGCCCCCGCGCGAGCATGTCAACCACAGGCTGCCGTGGCGTGCCGTAACGATTCTGGCCGTGGACGATGGCCCATTCCAGCATCCCGCCGGAGTCGATGAGGCGGTCGAACTCCGCGTCGGAAACGAAGTGATAGTCAATGCCTTCCCGTTCTCCGGGCCGAGGCTGCCTCGTTGTCGCGGACACCGAGAGCCAGCACTGCGGCGCCCGCGCGAGAAGATCACGAATAACCGTGCCCTTGCCCACCCCGGAAGGGCCTGCAACCACATACGGAGTCACCGCGGTCAAAGCGCCGCCATCTAAAGCACCCATGCCTCAATAGTGCCACGATAGCGGGCCGCCGCGGAATTCATGTATGTTCGGTCAACTGAACCGCTTGATAAGAGCCTCCCGTTGATGACGTCCGAGTCCAGCGACGCGCCGGGACTCGGAAATGCTCAGCTCGTCCATGACCTGTTTTGCCTTCGCCGTACCAACACCCGGCAGCGAGGCGATGAGGGCTGAAACCCGAATCTTGCCTAACACAGGCTCTGAGGCGGAGAGTTCTATGACTTCCGGAATCGTCATCTTACCCGCTTTAACATTACGCTTCACCTCGGCCCGGCGCTGGCGTGCGGCAGTCGCCTGTTCGAGAGCAACTGCGCGCTGCTCATCAGTAAGCTTGGGAAGTGCCATCTCGGTCTCCTTGATGTCCTACCCCGCAGAAGCACCTGCGGTAAGGCCTTTATAACCCACTTTTTGCCCGTTTTCGGGTGTTTTTGCACGGTAGGAAAAAAGCTGGCGCCGTCGCGAATATTTTCGCAGGTCATGGCGGTGCGACGTCGCAAACACGAAAAAACCTGAAAGATACGTCAGAAATAACGTGCAATCAATTGTGAACATAATTGCAAAGAGGTGGTTACGATAGCGTAGCCAGCAAGGAACGGACGTCGCTCGACCTCGCCGTCAGTCCACGACCGCGATTTCCCTTAACATGGCCGTAGCCGCCTCGCGCAGGCGGGTGGCATCCGGTCCTGCTGCGAGCACCGAGCGTGACGCCGATGCCAGAACACGTGGATTGCATGCGCCGAAGACCTCACGCAGTTCACGCCCACCGGCACCCTGTGCGCCGACGCCGGGCGCGAGAATCAGACCGGGAAACTCCGAGAGGTCAATACCGATCCGGCGCGCAGCGTCACCAATGGTCGCGCCGACGACGATTCCAATCGGTCCAATACCGCCGGGGCACAGCTCTCGATTCCACCTGGTCGCCATGGTGACGACAGTTCCGGCAACCGACTCACCGCCATTGCCCGCGTGCTGAACGATGGTCCCCTCGGGATTTGAAGTCAGCGCGAGTACAAAGAGTCCCCTCCCACATGATGCGGCTCGATACGCCGTCTTCTTCAATGAAGCCGGACCCAAATAGGGAGACACAGTGAGGGCATCGGCACGTAGCGGTCCTTCTAGGTAGGCGTCCGCGTAGGCGTCCATGGTGGAGCCGATATCGCCGCGTTTAACGTCGAGGATCGTCGGTACGCCGGCGGCACGAGCGGTCTGTAGCACCTCCTCGAGAACCGCGATTCCCTGTGCCCCGTGTCGTTCGTAGAACGCCGACTGCGGCTTGAAGGCGGCCACATAATCGCCGAGCGCATCGATGGTGCATAAAGAGAATTCGCGCACGCCGGCCGGAGTGTCAGGCAAACCCCATCGCTCCAAGAGACTCGCATGCGGATCAATGCCCACGCACAACGGACCTCGTTCGCGCATACGCCGGCCGAGAGCCGCTCCGAAGCCCGCCGTGTCCACGCCCGCGGTCATACCAGGCGCTCCTCGCGTTCCTGATCGTAGTCTTGCAGGGATTTCACGGCGAAACTCCTCTTCCGGCGGGCGGCGATCCCCTGCACGGCCGCGGCAAACTCCTGCACGGTCGTGATGATCGGCTTATCCGCCGCCGTCGTTGCAGCACGGATGGAATACCCATCGTGTCGCGCACCAGGCGTATTCGGGGTGTTGACCACCATATCAATCTCGCCGGACGTAATGAGATCAACGATCGTCGGGCTGCCATCCGGGCCGCGTCCCTCCGACTGTTTTCGCACCACGGTGGCCGGCACGCCGTAGCGGCGCAACACAGCCGCAGTCCCGGTGGTGGCAACAACCCGGAAACCGAGCTCAACCATTTGCAGTACAGGGAAGACGATGGAACCCTTGTCGTGGTCGGCGACGGAGATGAACACCGTGCCCGAATCCGGCAAGCCACCGTAGGCTCCCTCCTGGGACTTCGCGAAGGCGGTTGGGAAAGTATCGGCGTACCCCATTACCTCGCCGGTGGAGCGCATCTCCGGGCCGAGGACCGTATCGACGACTCGGCCGTCGTGAGTGGTGAAACGCTTGAAGGGAAGAACCACCTCTTTCACAGCCACGCTGGAATCGACGTCGATGACACTGGCATCGCGTTCGGGCAGCAGTCCGAGCCGCCGGAGCTCAGCGATCGATTTACCGGCCATCACCCAGGCTGCTGCGCGCGCAAGCGGTACCCCGGTTGCCTTTGAAACAAAGGGAACGGTGCGGGAGGCACGCGGATTAGCCTCGATGACGTAGAGGATGTCATTCATCAGCCCGAACTGAATATTGAGCAGTCCGCGCACATCCACTCCGCGTGCGATGGCGCCGGTCGCCTCACGGATACGGTCAATGACATGTTGCGACAGCGTCACCGCCGGTAGTACACAGGCGGAATCGCCGGAGTGGATACCGCATTCCTCGATGTGCTCCATCACGCCGCCGAGGAACAGTTCCTCGCCGTCAAACAGAGCATCGACGTCGATTTCGGTGGCGGCGTCGAGGAAGCGGTCAACAAGCAGCGGTGCGCTGACACGCGACGCATCGGTCCGCGCGGTCTCGTGCCGGTCCAGGTAGTTGCGCAGTTGTTCTTCCGAGTAGACGATTTCCATGCCACGCCCACCTAGAACATAAGACGGCCGCACGAGTACCGGGTAGCCGATACGCCTTGCGATCTCAAGCGTCTGATCGTCGTTCGTGGCCGTGCCGTAGTCAGGCGCACGCAGACCGGCCTGGGCGAGTACGCCGCCGAAAAGCGCACGATCCTCCGCCGCGTCGATGGCACCCGGCGACGTGCCGATAATCGGGACTCCGGCGGCTTCCAATGCGGCGGCGAGCGAGAGCGGCGTCTGACCTCCCAACTGAACGATCATGCCGTACACAGGACCGGCCGCGCATTCAGCCCGATACACTTCGAGGACGTCTTCAAGCGTCAGCGGTTCGAAATACAGGCGGTTGGAGATATCGTAATCGGTAGAAACCGTCTCCGGATTACAGTTGACCATGATGGTCTCGTACTCGGAAGCCAATGTCTGCGTGGCATGGACACAGGAGTAATCAAACTCAATGCCTTGCCCAATGCGATTGGGCCCGGAACCGAGAATGATGATTGCCGGACGCTGCCGCGGGCTGACCTCCGTTTCCTCGTCGTAGCTGGAGTAATGGTACGGCGTGCGCGCGGCGAACTCAGCCGCGCAGGTATCCACCGTCTTATACACCGGATGCAGGCCGTACGCCCAACGAATCTGCCGGACCGCTTCTTCGGAGATACCACGAATCCGGCCGATTTGCGCATCGGAGAAGCCGTGCCTCTTAGCCTCTCGCAGTGCGGCAGGACGCAGGGACTCACCAGCGGCAACAAGCTGCGCAACCTCGTTAATAAGGCTGATCTGGTCCAAGAACCAGGGGTCGATGCCGGTCGCGGCATATAGCTCGTCAATGCTCGCGCCGGCCCGTAGCGCCTGCTGCACCTGGATCAAGCGGCCTTCGGTTGGGGTGGCGCAGTCACGAATCAGCTGCGCGAGATCGTCGCCGGTGGCAGGAGCGCCGTCCCAGTGGAAGACGGTGCCCTTTTTATCGATGGAGCGCATGGCCTTTTGTAAGGCTTCGGTAAAGTTGCGTCCAAGCGCCATCGCCTCGCCTACCGATTTCATGGTGGTTGTCAGCGTCGGGTCGGCGTCCGGGAACTTCTCGAAGGCGAAACGCGGCACCTTCACCACGACGTAATCGAGGGTCGGTTCAAAGGACGCCGGCGTGGACTCGGTAATATCGTTGGGAATCTCATCCAGCGTGTACCCGATGGCCAGCCGAGCAGCGATCTTTGCGATGGGGAAACCCGTGGCTTTTGAGGCAAGGGCAGAGGAACGCGATACGCGCGGGTTCATTTCGATAACAATAACCCGGCCCGTATCCGGCTCGACCGCGAACTGGATGTTGCACCCACCGGTGTCGACACCGACTTCGCGGATGATTGCAATGCCGATGTCACGCAGGCGCTGATATTCGCGATCCGTGAGCGTGAGCGCCGGAGCAACAGTGACCGAGTCTCCCGTATGCACGCCCACCGGATCAACATTCTCAATGGAGCACACGACGACGACGTTATCCGCCTGGTCGCGCATGATCTCCAGCTCGTACTCCTTCCAGCCGATAATCGACTCCTCCAGCAGCACCTCTGTGGTCGCGGAGTAATGGAGCCCTTGGCCGGCTATGCGGTCCAAGTCCTGCTGATCGTATGCGAGACCGGAGCCCAAGCCACCCATCGTGAAGGAGGGACGCACAACAAGCGGGTAGCCCAGTTCGGCTGCCGCATCATGGCACTCATCCAGCGAATGACAGATCACCGAGCGGGCGGACTGCGCTCCGCAGCGTTCGACAACCGCCTTGAATTCATCGCGGTCCTCCCCCTTGGTGATGGCCTCGGCACGAGCACCGATCAGCTCCACCCCGTAGCGGTCCAGTACACCGCGCTGTACCAGTGCCATTGCGGTGTTGAGTGCGGTTTGACCACCCAGGGTCGGCAACAGCGCGTCCGGCCGTTCTTTGGCAATCACCTTCTCCACGATCTCCGGGGTGATGGGCTCGATATAGGTCGCGTCCGCCATCTCCGGATCGGTCATAATCGTGGCCGGATTGGAGTTGACAAGGATGACACGCAGCCCCTCCTCCTTCAGCACACGGCAGGCCTGCGTTCCGGAATAGTCGAACTCGCAGGCCTGACCGATCACAATCGGACCGGAGCCAATCACGAGAACGGAGGCGATATCACGGCGCCGCGGCATCAGTTGTTCTCCTTGTCATATGCTGTCTTTGCTTCGTGTTCCCCGGGATTCTCCGCCTTGCCGCGTTGTGCGACCATCAGGTCGAGGAAGGCGTCGAATAGGTAAGACGCATCATGCGGTCCGGCGGCGGCTTCCGGATGGTACTGCACCGAGAACGCAGGAATATCAAGGCAGCGTAGGCCTTCAACCACCTGATCATTCAGGCCGATATGCGAGACTTCGACCCGCCCGTACTTGCCTCCGGCGAAGGGCGAGAGCGATGGCCCCTCCACCGGTGCATCAACGGCGAACCCGTGGTTGTGTGCCGTGATTTCCACCCGGCCGGTAGAACGGTCCAATACCGGCTGATTGACTCCGCGGTGCCCGTACTCGAGTTTGTAGGTGCCGTAGCCGAGTGCCCGGCCCAGCAACTGATTTCCGAAGCAGATCCCGAAGAAGGGGTAGCCGGCGTCGAGCACCTCTCGAAGTAGTGCAACCTGTTGGTCGGCGGCTTGCGGATCCCCGGGGCCGTTGGAGAAGAACACGCCGTCGGGCCGGTACGCCTCGATCTGCGCGAGACTCACCGTCATGGGAACGACGATCACGCGCGCACCGCGCGCGGCGAGTTGCGCGGGGGTACGGGCTTTGATGCCCATATCCACGGCCACAACCGTTGCCCGCTCCTCCCCCTCCGGCTCCACAATGTAAGCGTCGGGGGTGGTGACTTCGCCGGCCAAGTCCGCACCGGTCATTTCGGGACTCTGCCGAACAATGCCGGTCAACACCTCGAGGGCTGCTTTCTTCCTCTCCACGGTGCCATCCGGTAACGCCGCCCCGGAGAAGATTCCGGCGCGCATTACGCCCTTTTCACGTAGATGGCGCGTGATGGCGCGCGTGTCGACGTCGGCGATGCCTACCACTCCGGCGGCCGCAAGCGCATCCTCCAATTCTCCGGTGGAACGCCAGTTTGAGGCGCGCCGGGCCGGATCGCGCAATACGACGCCGGCGGCCCAGAAACGGGCGGATTCCGGATCTTCGGCGTTAATGCCCGTGTTGCCGATGTGCGGCGCGGTCATAACGATGATTTGCCGGTGGTAGGAAGGGTCGGTGAATGTCTCCTGGTATCCGGTCATACCGGTGGAGAACACGATTTCTCCCAGTGTCCGTCCACGTGCAGCATAGGCGTGACCCACGTATGTGCTTCCGTCCTCCAGGACGACGACGGCCGGCTCGCGCTGTGTGATCACCAGGTCTCCCTTTCCGCTGCGATTTCCTCGCGGCCACGTAGTTGGCCATCCCATACGGTTGGGACGCCCCGATAGAAGGTATACATGATCCGCCCGGGCAGCTCACGGCCTTCCCAAGGAGTGTTCGCCGATTTTGAATGCTGTGCGGCGGCGCGAATCACGCGAGTTGCCCGCGGATCGTGCAGGCAGAAGTTCGCCGGCTCGTCGGCCGCAATCGGCCTGCCCTGCGCCGGATTCTGGCATAGTTGCGCCGGACGGTAGCTCATGACACGGGCCACGTCCGCCCATGTGATCAGTCCCGTGTCCACGAGCGACTGCTGGACGACGGACAGTGCGGTCTCCAATCCGATCATGCCG
Organism: Actinomycetaceae bacterium; assembly: GCA_015062745.1. Taxonomy (GTDB): domain Bacteria; phylum Actinomycetota; class Actinomycetes; order Actinomycetales; family Actinomycetaceae; genus Asp313. The sequence continues at coordinate 58,419 of SUUB01000003.1, read as the reverse complement.
TGTGCGCCAGCGCTCCACTCGCAATCCTTATCCTCGGCGGGATGCGGGGCATGGTCCGTACCGATCACATCGATCGTGCCATCGACAACTCCCTGTCGCAGTGCATCGATATCGCTAGGAGTGCGAAGCGGCGGATTCACCTTAAAGCGAGGGTCGTAGGAGCACGCTTCGCTGTGGTCAAGCGCCAGATGATGTGGCGTGGCCTCCGCAGTTACGGGCATGCCCTCCGATTTGGCCCAGCGGACGAGGTCAACCGATCCCCTAGTAGACAGGTGGAGAATGTGTACGCGGCTACCCACATGCTGTGCGAGGAGGCAATCGCGCGCCACAATGGATTCCTCGGCGACGGCCGGCCAACCGGCCAGACCGAGTTGCGCGGAGATCTCTCCCTCGTGCATTTGTGCGCCTTCGGTCAGCCGCGGATCCTGGGCGTGCTGTGCAATAACACCACCGAAAGACTTCGCGTACTCGAGGGCACGTCGCATCAAAACGGGATCGGCCACGCAGGCGCCGTCGTCGGAGAAATAGCGTACGGCCGCCGCGGACTCCGCCATGGCACCGAGTTCAGCGAGATGTTCACCGGCCAGCCCGGCTGACACCGCGCCGACCGGCCGAACGTCAACGTAGCCCGCCTCGCGCCCTAGGCGTAGAACCTGTTCGACGACGCCGGCGGTATCCTGCACGGGCGTCGTGTTAGCCATTGCGTTGACACAGGTGTAGCCGCCTGCGGCGGCGGCCCGTGAACCGGTGAGCACGGTTTCGGAGTCTTCGCGGCCGGGCTCACGCAAATGCGTATGCGGGTCCACTAAGCCGGGAAGAGCGATGAGACCGGTGGCATCGACAATAGTCGCATCTGCCGGTACCGCCAGATCTACCCCAACAGCTTCAATCGTGTCATCGTGCGTGAGGATGTCGACCACTTCCTCGCCGAGGAGGCGGGCGCCTCGGATAAAGTACCGGCTCATGCTGCAATCTCCTCACCGTGCGCCAGAAGAAGGTAGAGGGCGGCCATGCGCACGGAGATTCCGTTGGCCACCTGCTCGGTGACAACCGACTGGGCGGAATCTGCGGCCTCTGCCGTAATTTCCAGCCCCCGGTTCATAGGCCCCGGGTGCATGACGACGGCGTCGGGGCCCAAAGCGGCCAGTCGCTGCGAGTTCAGGCCGAAGGTTCGGTGATACTCGAAAGGCGAGGGAAAGAATCCCCCGCCGGCGTGACTCATTCGTTCGCGCTGGACGCGAAGCATCATGACGGCGTCGGGCCCCGCGGCAATCGCCTCATCCAGGTTGAACACCACATCGCAGGTCCAGTCGTCCATCCCGACGGGTAGCAGGGTGGGTGGAGCGACGAGCGTGACCCGGGCACCGAGGGTGGTCATGAGCTCGACACTGGAGCGGGCCACTCGAGAGTGCAGGATATCCCCGACGATAACCACATGCGCGCCGTCGAGCCCGGAGGCCTCCGGCGCGGGCAGATCACCGTGCCGATGCAGATGGCGGCGCAGCGTAAAAGCATCGAGAAGCGCCTGCGTGGGATGCTGGTGTGTTCCGTCTCCCGCATTGAGAATCGGTACATCCACCCAGTTGGTATCGGCAAGACGCTGCGGGGCACCGGAGGCCGAGTGCCTCACAATAAGCGCCTCCGCTCCCATGGCGACAATGGTCTGGGCAGTGTCCTTGAGGGATTCCCCTTTTGATAGTGAGGATCCGCGTGCCGAGAAGGAGATGACATCCATTGAGAGGCGCTTCGCGGCTGTCTCGAAGGAGAGCCGTGTGCGTGTTGAGTCCTCGAAGAAGAGGGTGGCTACCGTTCGTCCCCGTAGCACCGGTAGTTTCTTGATGGTCCGAGCCTGAGTTGCCGCCATCGCCTCCGCAGTGTCGAGAAGCAGGAGTACGTCGTCGCGCGAAAGACCACGCGTTGAGAGCAAATGCCGCATGTCAGTTCTCCTCAATCCGAACGCCGTCGTTGCCGTCGATCTCCACCAGTGAAACGCGCACGCGCTCATTGTGGGAGGTTGGCAAGTTCTTGCCCACGTAGTCGGCGCGGATCGGCAGCTCACGATGACCGCGATCAACCAGAACCGCCAGCTGGACTGCCCGTGGCCGTCCCAGATCGGAAAGTGCCTCGAGTGCCGCGCGGATTGTGCGGCCCGAATACAGCACGTCGTCGACGAGAACCACGGTTTTATCGTCTATGCCGCTGGCGGGAATGCGAGTGGGATGAGGTGCGCGCGTGGGCTGTGCGGCCAGATCGTCGCGGTACATGGTGATATCCAGTGCACCGACGGGAACATCGGCTTGCGCGGCGGTATCAGCCAGAATGTCGTGCAAACGTCTGGCTAGGGGCACTCCTCGGGTCAAAATGCCCAAGAGGACCACATTATCGACGCCGCGGTTACGCTCCAGAATTTCATGGGCTATACGCCGCAGCGATCGCGAAATATCGTCAGCGTCGAGCACCGCGTGGGTGCGTGCCGGAACCATTGAGTTCTCCTTCCCCGCCTCACGGGACGGTGATTAAAGGACATGGGCCAGCCGGTAGACGGGCCCCGGTTCTAGTATTCAGTTATGGCGGGCGCTGACGCCCGCTAGTCCATATTCTTGCCAAGGCCCTCTGCGGCCTCAGCAGACTCGGCAGCGGAGCGGCCAATGCCTTCGGACGCATCCGCGTCCGCTACTGCACCTTCCGCAGAGTCATCCCGCCTGCCGCTCGTCGAATCAAGAGTAGCCGCCTCGCCCGCTCCGGCATCGTCCTGCCCGAGTTCTCGTGCCCGAATATCCGCGACCCGGTTGAGCACGCCCATGACGAAGCCGACGGAGCGGTCCGTTGAGAGCTCGCGCGCGAGAGCAGACCATTCGGTGACGACGAGGGCGCGTGGGGTACCCATGAACATCAGCTCCGCGCTTCCGGCACGCAGAATCGTACGATCGACGACGTTCATACGTGCCATTGCCCAGTCCTCGCTGGCCGCTTCGATCATGGTATCGATGTTGTCAGCGTGGCTGGCGTAAGCCTCCACAATCTGTGCGCCGAAATCGCCGATTGGCGTCTGCGCAGTGGAAACGCTCTTGCGTTCGTCCAGGAGATGAAGGAGTTGTTCCTCTTCTAGCAGGTCCTTCTCGTCAGCCTCGAATATGACATCGAGGGCACGATGACGCTGGGTGGTGCGTGCGGTCCGCCGCCGTTTTGCCATCAGTCCGTCACGCGAGAGATGTAATCGCCGCTGCGCGTATCGACCTTCACCTTGTCACCCTGATTGAGGAAGAGGGGAACCTGGATTTCGTAGCCTGTCTCAACCGTGGCGGGCTTTGTTCCGGCCGACGAGCGGTCTCCCTGCAAGCCAGGCTCGGTGTAGGTGATTTCTAGCACTACGGATGCTGGAAGCTCGACGAAAAGCGTCTGTCCTTCGTGAGATGCGACGATCGCCTGCTGGTTCTCCAGAAGGAAATGTGCGGCATCGCCGACGATCTCTGGGGATACCGGAATCTGCTCGTAGGTTTCCAGGTCCATGAAGATGAAGTCCGTGCCGTCGTTGTACAGATACTGCATGTCGCGGCGGTCAACGGTGGCGGTTTCGACCTTGACCCCCGCGTTGAGAGTGCGGTCAACGGTCTTCCCGGACAGGACGTTCTTCAGCTTAGTACGTACGAAAGCCGGGCCCTTACCCGGCTTGACATGCTGGAACTCGACGACGCTCCACAGCTGTCCGTCAATGTTGAGCACCATGCCGTTCTTCAGGTCATTCGTGGTCGCCACGCGACTTTCCTCCTCGCTGTAATGCGCCCAGCGGGCGCGACCACATCACAGGATACCGCGAAGATCCCGCCGGTGCCTCGCCATGGCCGTATGACACGCGCTACTTCGAACCAGGCCGGTCGTGCAAAAGCGATGGCAGCGGCCCAGCGAATCCGGCCCGCCCGTACTGAAACACTGGTGCGGAGTGTCTCATACCGCCGATAGCATGGTGGTGAGAAGTGGAATCATAAGGAATCCCCGCAAAGATGTGCACAACGTTGCGCATCAGAACTCCCCGGTGACGATCCCCTCCCGTATCGCATGGCATCCCCAACACCCCGCCATTCGCGTCAGCAAATGGTCAGCGAGGTTGAGGACGCCGCCGCAGACTCGTCCGTCTGTTCGAAATCGTTCGCGGCGCCACTAAGCGCCATGCTGAGCGCCTCTAAACGCTGTGCACAGGTGTTACGCGCTTCCACCAGCGCATCAGCAGCCGCGCTCGCCCGACCAGACAATGACTCGCTGGGAAAGGAATCCGAGGAACGCTCCACCTCGCTAACTCCACCACTTCTGCCCACGCGCTCGTAATACTCACGGATCTCTGCCGCGCGGGAACGTAAACTACTCGGATCGACCGTCAACACTTCCATCAGTTATCCTCCCGCGGACTCGGATTGTAGGGCGCCCAGGTCTCTTCCTCACCATGGTGTAGTGCCCGCCCAGTGGTGCGCAGATATTCCGGCACTACTTCAGTACCGTCGGGCCAATCCTGCGAGGCCTTTCCTAGCACGCAACCCGTGTTGGCTCGGACCACGCTCGCTTTGTTGTAGCGCAACTCAACCTCGGCGCCGGTTGTCTCATTGAAAAAGATGGCGATCGGATTGTCGCTGACTACCGTGCCGTCCACCGGTGCACCAAAGCCGAGGGGAGTGAGGATCTCTTCGAAACGCGCCACCGCAGCCGGCCATGTCTCCTCCGAGAGTGGGCCCGCCGAACCGAGCATCCACAACTCGTTCACAGCCCCCGGCACACAGTTAGCGGTCGATTCGCTCACTTGGTTGACTCCTCCGAGAGGTGGTGCTTCCCATGCGCCGACATCGAACTCATCACTGAGTACCTGCTGCAGCTGCAACAACAATAGAATCGTCTCCCGGCGCGCATCCGCGTAGGGCACATCGCGTGTCGGCAAATCCGGCCCGCCCGTACCAAAATACTGATCCGAGGTATCACACGCCGTCATAAGGACTCCTAACATCAAGAGTAAACCAACTAGGCATCTGCTGCGCCGCATCATTTCTCTAACCCCCGGAGGCGACGCCGTTACCAATAAGGATGCTTCCCTGGTCATAAGTCGAGGTGTGGCCGGCGTCGAAATACTGGGAGTGTCCGTAGGACGGCGAGTAGTCGATGCCCTCGGGACTCGTCCATCCGCCTGTACCGATACGGTGACCTTCGTTTACCGGAGGCTGCCCGCCAAAACGTGCTATTGCTGCAACTCCATCGCCGGGGGCGGAGGCGACATTGAACTTGCCGGGAATGATGTGGAGCGGCCCGACATGATTGGCGGAAACGCCCGGTGAACCGAGCGCATTGAACTCGTGCGGTGCCGCGGTCTCTTGCAAGGCATAGCCGGTAACGCTTGAGCCATAGGAATGCCCCGAGGCCACCAGATGGGGATCCCCATTGTGAGTACTCTGTAGCGAGTCGAGGAAACCGGCCAAGCGCTCGCCACCAGCCTCCGCCTGGTCCGACAAGGCGACGGAATGATCCGTAAAAACTGCCTCGCCCCACTGCGGCGCATCGTAGCCGAGCCACACAACGGCGGCCACGTCCTCGTCAATGCGGTTTTGATCGATGAGTTGTCTGTCCGCCTCATCAAGCACATGCTGCATGGCATCGACATCCTTTCCCCAGCTACCTCCCTCCCGTACCAAGCTATCATTGACCAGCGAGGTCATACCCGGGGTATGCACAACAATATGATCCGCCTCGTCCACCTCGCCAATGGCAACCGCAGCCTGTAGATGATCACCGGATGTAGCGTCAAGTAGTACAAGCGTGTGCCGGCCACTGTCATTCTTGAATGTTTCGCGCAACTGCTCCAACTCTTCACGCTTGCGCTCTAAACGATGCAGTTCCTGCCGAGCTCGCTTCGCATACACCGGGTCGCAGTTCCTCAATAGCCTCGGCGATCGCATGCAAATCCCAGCCCGCGTTATCTAACGCACAGCTCATGTCCATGAGATCATCCGCTAGCGCACGCCGACTACGCTCCTCGGCCTTCGCTGCGTATCCGGTGAAATCCTCGCCGTTCACGAAAGCATGTAGCCCTTCAGCAGCCTCTGCGTATGTCCTTGCAACATGCCGTAATGTGCTGGAGGCCGCCGCCACCGGTCCACTCCTCCAGACGAGCATTTCCTCGAGTGTTGGCACCTTTGCT
>SUUB01000003.1:3715-52144 GCA_015062745.1 Actinomycetaceae bacterium | reverse complement strand
GCCGTAATGTGCTGGAGGCCGCCGCCACCGGTCCACTCCTCCAGACGAGCATTTCCTCGAGTGTTGGCACCTTTGCTCTTTTCGCTCCGGCCGGCGAACGCACGGCAACGTCAGCCCATGCAGCCGGATCTGCTGACACCATTAGCGTAGACCATCTTGCCAGTCGATCCAAGGGACGATCCGCCCGAACTGCCCGGCTGGGTACTACTGCAGCACGGAGTGTTCACGGTAGAACTGCTCCACCGCATCCGCCACATCATGAACATCCACGGCGTCGGTGGGGATCTCGGCGTCGGCACAGGCGCGATAAACCTCCCTTCGGGCGGCTAACTGCCCGAAGAAAACACGCCGCGGCGCGAAAAGGGATGCCGGATGCGGGCCATCCAGGCGAAGCCGCCGCAGCAACGTGGGCGCATCGCCGCTTAAATAGACCACGGCATGGCCGCCGTCCCGGAGAACAGAGAGCTTCTGCCGCACGGGCGCGAAGTCGCCGTCGTCGGCAGTATTGCCAAGGCACCCCGAACCGAGAGCAAGAATGCGCTCCTCCGCAGCACCGCCCAGATCATCAAGCAGCGCAAGGGCGACGTTACGCTCCAGTTCACGCAAGGTCGCGCCGGTATCCTGCACCGCTATGTCGGCCACACCGCGACCCGCCAGTGCACCGATCACCGCATCCGTATCCGCGCTCGGCACATGCCATCGCCGCGACAGTTCCTCTGCGACTTCCGGCACCCACGCGCCGGGCGGTCCAATGAGAATAAGACCCATTGCTGCAGACCGGACTCCTTACATGCCAATGGCAGCGAAGGCTGCGTCAATATGCTCCGCAGCAGGATTTGTCAGCACTTGCGGGCGCCCATAATCGGCCAGCACCACAAAACGTTGCTGATGATCGCGTACCTTCTTATCAACCGTCATAGCCTCCTCTAGAGCCGCGCGATCACCGTGCGGGAATTCCACCGGAAGACCGTTGGCGGCAAAGACCCGCCGGTGTTCCTCCGCCCACCCCTTCGGTGCAACACCGGCAGATTCGGCCAACACGGCAGCGAACACACACCCGATCGACACGGCTTCGCCATGACGGATCTCCTGCGGATCACACGCCTCAATCGCATGCCCCAGGGTATGGCCGTAGTTCAGCACCTCACGCCGACCCTCTTCATGGGGATCGGAGGAAACGATATCCGCCTTGACTCTGATCGAGCGTTCGATGGCATCGCGCAAGGGCTGCGCGCGGTGATCAAGAATCTCGCTGCCTGCCGACTCGACGATTTCAAGAATCCGCCGGTCCGCGATAAAACCGTACTTGATGATTTCAGCCAGGCCGGAACGCAACTCGCGCTCCGGTAGTCCTTCGAGATGCCCGAGATCGCATAGAACCTCGATCGGCGTGTAGAAGGATCCAACCAGATTCGTACCCGACGGCGTATTCACACCCGTCTTCGATCCAATGGCAGTATCAACCATGCCGAGCAACGTCGTCGGAACCAAGACAAGCGGCACTCCCCGCAACCATGTGGAGGCTGCGAAGCCGACCGAGTCGGTAGTGGCTCCCCCACCGATTGCGACAATCAAGCCATCGCGGCCCAATTTGGCCTCACCGAAGGCGTTCCAGAGACGAGTAATGGATTCGTAAGACTTCGCTTCCTCACCCGAAGGAAGTTCGAAGCTGATGACTTCGTGGTCATGCCCGAGAATCTCCATGACCTCGTCCTTGCGCTTCGCCACCTCCGGCGCATAGCACACGAAGATGGAACCGGCACCCTGGCAAGCAACGCGCAGATCGCGGCCCAGTCCGGTGCCAACGACGACGTCGTAGCCGGTGGGCTCATCCTCAACCTCGACAACCAGCTGCTCCAGTTGATCGATGATCGACAGGACTTTCCGCGCAACTCGACGGGCCGGACGCCCGTCGGACTCCACCGTGTAGCGCGCACTGGCTCGGTACAGATCTTCGCGTTCGCGGCGCAGTGTGGCCACGCGCCCCTCAGGATCGTCACGTACGAGCGGGCGAATAATGCTGGAACTTGTCAGGCGCCGGACGAGCTCATCATTGTCAGCATTCAATAGGAAGACCGGATGCCCGGCCAGGGCCTCTCGCGTTGAAGCCGTCAGTACTGCTCCCCCGCCCAATGAGAGTACGCCGTCGTATCCAACGAGGGCATCCTGGATTACCCGCGCCTCGATGGCGCGGAAGCCCTTCTCGCCATCCGCGGCGAAGATCTCCGGAATGGTACGGCCCTCGGTCTCCTCAATCAGATCGTCAGAATCCTTGAACTCGCAGCCAAGCGCCTGTGCTACAAGGCCGCCCACGGTCGTCTTCCCAGCGCCGGGCATGCCGATGAACACGGCTTTCACACTCATTTTCGAACCTCCGGGATCGAATCGACGTAAGCGGCCAACGCGCCGCGCATTTGCTCCACCGAATCGCCTCCAAATTTCGTGCACAGCGATTCGGCAATAACAAGAGCTGCCATCGCCTCGGCGACGACGGCGCCGGGTACCACGGCGGTGGTATCCGAACGTTGATGGATAGCGGTCGCAGCCTCGCCACTAACCGTATCGATTGTGCGAAGCGCGCGCGGAACCGTTGAAATCGGCTTGAAAGCGACGCTGACACGGATCGGCTCACCGTTGGACATGCCGCCTTCTATGCCTCCGGCACAGTTGGTGAGACGCCGGATGTGCCCGTCTTCCCGTACGATCTCGTCGTGCGCCTGGCTACCGAGCCGATGCGCGGACTCGAAGCCGTCACCGATTGCTACACCCTTCACAGACTGGATGGACATCATGGCGGCCGCCAACTGCGCATCAAGCCGCGCGAACGGGGTTACGTAGCTGCCCAAGCCCTGCGGAACACCGTAGATCACAACTTCCGCGACACCGCCCAGGGTCTCCCCCGCCTTCTTCGCCGCATCGACCTCGGCAATCATCGCCTGCTCGGTGGTGGGATCCAAACATCGCACGGGTGACTCATCCAGGCGCGCAGAATCGTAAGGCCCGGGTAAAACGCCATCGGCGTCGGCCGCGGATCCGATGGAAAGAACGTGCGAGACGATGGTGATACCAGCTGCCTGTTGGCACAGGGCCGCCGCAACGGCACCGGCCGCCACTCGGGCTGCAGTTTCCCTGGCAGAGGCTCGTTCAAGCACCGGACGTGCCTCGCTGAAGCCGTACTTGTTCATACCCACGAGATCGGCATGACCCGGACGTGGCCGTGTCAGCGGTCTGTTGCGGGCTATCTCCCTTTCATCCCCCGTTCCGGCGTCAATTGTCAACGCCGCCGGATCGACCGGATCCGGGGACATTACCGTCTCCCACTTCGGCCATTCTGAGTTGCCGATTTCCAAGGCAATCGGTGATCCAATGGTTCGCCCATGACGGATTCCGGAGAGCACGGTCAGCGCATCCTGTTCGAATTTCTGCCGCGCACCGCGGCCGTAACCGCGCCGTCGCCGTTCTAAAGCTGCCGCGATATCCGCACTGGTCAACTCGACTCCGGCCGGTACCCCCTCAACGAGCGCAATAAGGGACCGACCGTGCGATTCACCGGCTGTGCTCCACCGAAACATGACCTGATTGTTTCATCGCGAGCCACTCTTTCAAAACGGAACCACAAGATGGACAAGATTCACTACTGCTACCAAGGTGCAAGGAGGGTCAAAAGATCGGGTGGTCCGATGAACAACCACAACCCCCACGCGGCAGCAACAAGCCATGGTCCGAGCGCAAGCGCGGTTGTCCGCGTAGCACGTTGCGCGATCAACAGTGCGACGGCAAAGGCACCGGCTCCAACCACCGCCAGGCTCAGTGCACCGACCAGTAGAAGCGGTGAGCGGAGCCATAACGCCAACACGGCAATGAGCTTGACATCCCCACGCCCCAGTGAGGTGCAGCGGCTCATCACCGTACCTGCCGCTAGGCCGATGGCGGCGGTGGCAACAGCGCCGAGCCACTGTTCCGCCGAGCCACACAGCAGTGCCACAATCGCGAGGTAAGCTGCGGCGAACAGAAGCGGATCGGGAAGCAAATGAACGACGCCGTCAATCAGCGCCGCAAGTACGAGCGGCGAGACCGCGGCAGCACTCAACAAGGCCGGGAAGCTGAGAGCCTTGGCCATGCTGAGTGTTCCCAGTTGTATGCCAAACACGACCATGCAGAGCACCACTGCAGTGCGCGCGCTGAGCACACCGCGCAGGATTCGCTCCGCTGACCAAAAAGGAGGCGCCGCGGCCAGTGCCGGTGCCATGCCAGATGCCGAGGAACGCTTTGGCGCCGATAGGTTTCGCATAGCCACACGGTACTTGCGCATCCACGTGCGCTGACGCCGTTATCCACAGGTCCGGGTATCCACTGCATCCGGTGTGCCAACGAGGCCGTTCCATCTGGTCAATGGCCCGGTGGAGCACGCCCCGGCCAGGCGACCCTCATCCGTCCAACAGCTTGCTGCAATCGTGCGGACGCCGGGCCGAACGCAGAATCACTCTTCGTTCGTACTGGATGCCGACGCCTCAGTGCTGCTGCCGTTGCGTTCCATCCATTCCCGCAACTCGGCCACGTTGCGATTGTGCTCCTCAAGCGTTGCGGCAAACTTCGTCTCGCCCGTGTCCAGGTTCACGGCAACGAAGTACAGCCAGTCACCCTCGGGCGGATCAATCGTCGCCCGTACCGCCTCCATACCCGGAGAACCGATGGGAGTGGGAGGCAGCCCAGCATGCACATAGGTGTTATACGGAGTGTCCTTTTGCAACTCCTCACTGGTCGGGATGCCTCCAGTTTTTCCAACGCCATACAGCACGGTGGAATCCATCTGCAGGTAGCCGTTGACTTCGCCGGAATCGACCAGGCGGTTTTCGATCACCCGCGCCACCTGGCCGTAATAACCTGGATCACTGACTTCCCGCTCGATAATCGACGCCTCGATCAGGGATCGTTCCCAGCTCGCGCGTGGAATCCCACTGGATTCCATCTGCTCCACTCGCGCCGAGACCATTTCTGAGAGTGCCTCCGTCGCCGTCGTTCCCGGCTCGAAGACGTAGGTGGCCGGAGCGAACCATCCCTCCGGATCTCCGTTGGCCTCGGCGGGCAGGCCGATTGCAGAGGAATTGCCAGCCGCCGAACGCACCTCTTCCTCCGACAGTCCAAGCAAATCACCTAAACGTGCGTACACTTGGTCTTCGGTGAATCCTTCTGGAATCGTCACGCGCACCGAAGCTTGATTCGACGAGTCTAACAGCGCAGAAACTGCTCCCGCTCCGGACATCTTCTTGCGTAGCGTGTACGTACCCGGCTGAATGCTGGAGGAACGTCCATCCGCATTGTAGGCATCGATAAACGCCCTTTCGGTGGCGACGACGTCGGCATCTGCCAAGATTGAAGCCATTTCGCGGCCTGTCGCACCCTCCGGGATCGTAACAGTTACACTGCCCTCCCCCGGCCCGGGATAATCGGTGACCACCGATGTCCGATCTAAGAACTGCGGGATCGTGATAACCGCAGCCGCCGTGAGAAATGCGACCAGCAAGCCAGAAATGATGGCGAGCCGCCACCGGCGCCTCCGGCGCTCTCGTCGATACGCTTCACGTTCTGCCAAGCGCCTTTCGCGCCGCGAGAGCCTCCGCTCGCTGGCACCGAGCTCCTCAAACAGATCGCTCATATCCGTCCTTCCGCGCTCGTGGCGGTGCCCTCCGCCACATCAACCGAGATCAGCTCACCGGGCGCCTCACCGGTTCGCCGTTCGATCTCTAATGCAGTCTCGAGAATAACCACCGCCGCCGCCTGGTCAACAACCTCGCGATGCGCGCGAGCGTCGCGGCCCGCGGCGCTCAGCTGTGCATGCGCCGTACTGCTCGATAGCCGCTCGTCGAGAAGACGCACGGGAATCGGCGCAATATAGCGGGCGAAACGTTGTGCCCACCGCCGAGTGAAGGACGCCTGACTGCCTTCGGTGCCATTCATATGCAGGGGCAACCCGACGATGACTTCGATTGCGGCGTCATCACGCACGAAACGCCGTATCCGTTTGAAATCGCCGCTATCGCGCCGCACGGTAGCGAGCGGGGTGGCAAGGATCGCCTCTGGATCGCAATGCGCGACACCGATGCGTGCCTTCCCTACGTCCACGGCGATCCGCCGCCCCTGCCGGATCATTGCAGTTCGTGCTCAATCGCTGCCAGAGCGTCCAGTGCCTTGCTCATATCCTGGCCGCCTCCCTGCGCAATATCGTCACGGCCTCCGCCGCCACCGCCGAGAATCTTCGAAGCAACCGCGACAAGCCTCCCGGCCTTCACTCCCTTGGCACGTGCACCGCTTGTTGTGGCAATCACCAGCACTGGCTTCGAGTTCACTTCGCCGACTACGGCCACAACCCCCGGCTCGTCATCCGAGATCCGTGAGCGGACGCCGGTGGCTACCGCACGCAGATCGTCCGCCGCCGCAACCTGGCCTAAACCGGCCCAATAAACACCGTAATCGCCGACCTGCCGCCGACCACCGACGATGTCACCAATGCCCGATTCAAGCTTTTCACGGCGCAGCGCCGCAATTTCCTTCTCGGCATCGCGCAAACGCCCGAGCATACTATCTATGCGTTCCGGAAGCTCCTCGGGCCGCACACCCGCCAGGGCTGAGAGTTGCGAAACCAGTGCGTGTTCCTTGGCACCATAGCTGTACGCGCTCTCACCGACAAGTGCATCGATGCGGCGCACACCTGAACCGATCGACGATTCGCCAAGGATCGACACCAGCCCGATCTCACCTGTGGCGGGTACATGGGTACCCGCGCACAGCTCCTTCGACCAGTCGCCTCCAATGGACACCACCCGGACAGTATTCCCGTACTTTTCACCGAAGAGTGCCATCGCGCCCTGCTTGCGCGCTTCGTCCAACGGCATGGTCTCGTCCGTGACTTCCAGATTGTCCTGCAAGCGTTCGTTGACACGTGCCTCGATGCCGGAAATCACGTCCTTTGGAACCTGAGAGCCGTGGCGGAAATCGAAACGCAAACGAGACGGTGCATTCTCTGACCCGGCCTGGGTGGCCTGTTCGCCGAGGAACTCATGCAGCGCCTTGTGCACCATATGTGTCGATGTGTGTGAACGGGCGATCCTGCCGCGGCGTACCGTGTCAATCTGTGCCGACACCTTATCGCCCAGCGCGATCGTACCTTCGGTCAGCGTGCCGCGGTGTACATGCAGGCCCTTCACGGGAGCCTGCACGTCATGTACATCGACGACGCCGCCGCCCTCTACATTAATCGAGCCCTGATCGGCCAACTGGCCGCCCATCTCCGCCCAGAACGGCGTCTGATCGAGAATCACATCCACATCTGCCGGTGCGCTGGCTGCGGGAACGGACTGCCCATCCACAAGCAGAGCCACCACTTTGCCGCCCGCCGTGGACTCCGTGTAGCCGAGAAAACGTGTTGGGCCGCCCTGCTCGGAGAGGATCGAGTGGTAAACAGTGGCATCGACATGGCCCGTCTTCTTGGCCTGTGCATCGGCGCGTGCACGTTCCCGCTGCTCCTGCATAAGAGAGCGGAACTGCTTCTCGTCCACGCTCACGCCCTGTTCCTCGGCCATTTCCAGCGTCAGGTCAATGGGGAAACCATACGTGTCATGCAGGGCGAAGGCATCCGAACCGGATAGCACCACGGTACGCTCTCCGCGTCGTTTCGCATTGGCCCGAGCCTTCTCGACCGAAAGGTCGAAGATCTGCGTACCCGATGTCAATGTACGCCGGAAGGCCTCCTCCTCTTCGCAGGCCACCTGCAGAATTTGGTCGAAATTCGTCTCCAGCTCCGGGTAGGAAACCTTCATCGCGTCCTTTGAGACGGGAATCAGCGTGGGCATGACGACGTCGTCAACGCCGAGCAGACGAATCGAACGTACCACCCGGCGCAGCAGGCGACGGAGCACATACCCGCGTCCATCGTTACCCGGGCGCACTCCATCCCCGATGAGCATCATGGAGGAACGTACATGGTCGGCAATGATACGCATACGAACGTCATCTTGGCCGCCGTTGCCGTACTTCTTGCCCGTGATCTGCTCCGTCGAGGCGATCACCGGGAAGACTTCGTCGATCTCGTACATGTTCGGCTTGTCCTGCAAGAGGAACGCGAGCCGTTCGAGTCCGGCACCAGTATCGATGGCCGTCTGGTCGAGATCGCCCAGCAACGGGTAGTCCTTGCCTTCTCCCTCGCCGCGCAGGTATTGATCGAATACAAGATTCCAAATCTCAAGGTAACGGTCCCCACCGGGATCAACGGTTCCGCCGACCGCCTCCGGGCCGTAGTCGGGTCCACGATCGTAATGAATCTCGGCGCAGGGGCCGGCCGGACCGGGTTGCCCGGTCGACCAGAAAATCTCGTCGCGCTTGAGTTGAACCACATGACGCGGATCTAAGCCGACATCCTTGGTCCATGCGTTGTAGGCAACATCGTCGTTCTCCCAGATGGTCACCCAAATCCGGTCACCGTCCAGACCGTAGCCGCCGTCCTTGATCGAGGAGGTCAGCAGGCCCCAAGCGAGGTCGATAGCGCCCTCCTTGAAGTAGTCTCCGAAGGAGAAGTTTCCACACATCTGGAAGAAGGTACCGTGCCGAGTCGTCTTGCCGACGTTGTCGATATCGTTGGTGCGAATGCACTTCTGCACCGAAGCGATACGGGGATAGGGCGCCGGTTCGGTACCGATGATGTAAGGAATGAATGGCACCATCCCCGCGATGGTGAAAAGGATGGACGGGTCGGGTGAAACCAACGGCACCGACTCGGCAATGTGATGGTCGTGCTTCTCGAAGTAATCGAGCCAGCGCTGGCGAATCTCAGCGGTACGCATATTCTCTCTTCTCCGGTTGACCGGTCATCCAGTGGCTTAGAGTTCTTCCTCGCCGTGCGAACTCTTCCTTCTGAAGGCAGATTTTACCTTGCCGGCACCGTTGCGTAGTGCAACGAAAGGCGCGGCAATCGTCGATGTGACCAGCGTCGTCATCGCAGATACATCCTCTGCCGTACGAGCCGCGGCACTCGTGATCGTATCCACGCGCTCCAACTGGCCATTTGCCTCTCGAATACTCTTAGCGGCCTCGTCGAGTGCCGGCAGGGTATGCTCCGTCAGCTCGGTGACGGCGTCGGCGAGCTTATCCAAAACGCCGCCAAGTTTGCCCAACGGCCGAATCAGCGCGATGACAAGTGCGACGAAGGCAAGAGCCGCAATCAAACCCGCGATCTGTCCAAGTGTGATATCCATGTGATTCTCCGGGTAGCAAGAACGCGCCCCGTAGGGCGCGCTCCTGAAAACGAATCAGCGCGAATAGTGCTCAACGACCATCTGGACGTCGCAGGTCACCGGGACCTCAGCGCGCTTCGGGCGACGGACCAGTGTGAAGCGAAGCTTCTCCAGATCCACATCGAGGTACTCCGGGACCTGTGGCAGCACATCGCGGTGTGCGCCCTGAGCCGCAACGAGAAACTGTGGCGAGGCCTGCGAACGCGGCTTGACCTGCACAATCTGCCCCGGCTTAACGCGGAACGACGGGCGATCGACGATCTTGCCATCAACCATGATATGGCGGTGAGTCACGACCTGGCGGGCCTGCGCCGTCGTACGAGCGAAGCCTGCACGAAGTACAAGCGCATCCAGCCGCATTTCCAGCAACTCAACGAGGTTCTCGCCGGCCAGACCATCCATGCGACGGGCTTCTTCCCACACGCGCCGCATCTGCGCTTCGCGGATACCGTACTGAGCACGAAGGCGCTGCTTCTCCTTCAGACGAACCGAGTAATCGGAGTCTTTTGTACGGCCGCGGCCGTGCTCACCTGGACGGTAAGGACGACGCTGCATGTAGCGCTCCGCCTTCGGCGTGAGTGCGATGCCGAGTGCGCGCGACTGGCGCACCTGCTTACGGGAACGATTCGAAGACATATCTCTCCTGTCTGTTGTACACGGCCCAGTGGCCGCGGGGCCAACACGAACGGCTAAGACCCCAGGGTTGAGTGCCACATTGCGATGCGGCCCGTTCGAAGAACAAGGCCACCCTGCGCAGTGCAGCAGTTGCCGATGATATCAGCCCTTCCGGCGCAGAATCGAGCGAATCCAGGCCAGGCGTCGCGTGATATTGGCCTCGTATCCGCGATCACTCGGCGTATAGTATTCGGTGCCTTCCAATCCTTCCGGCATGAATTCCATGGGCGCCACCGCATCCGGATAGTCGTGTGCATAACGGTAGCCTTCGTGATAGCCGAGCTCCTTGGCTCCGCGGAAGGAATCATTGCGCAGCCGGAGAGGAACAACACCGTTCTTACCCGCTCTGACATCCGCAATCGCAGCATTGATCGCCTCATAAGCCCGATTGGACTTCGGTGCGGTAGCAATGTGCACCGTGGCCTCCGCCAGGATAATGCGCGCCTCCGGCATCCCCACCAACGCCACCGCCTGTGCCGCTGCGGTAGCGGTTTGCAAAGCCGAGGGATCCGCCATCCCCACATCTTCCGCCGCAGAAATCATCAAGCGCCGTGCAATGAATCGCGGATCCTCCCCCGCTTCTAACATGCGTGCCAGATAGTGCATCGCCGCATCCACATCTGAACCTCGTAAGGACTTGATAAAGGCGGAAATGACGTTGTAATGCTCGTCGCCCTGCCGGTCGTAGCGCATGGTCGCACCGTCGGCGGCCCGCGCGACATCCTTCACGTCTATCCCAGTCGCACCGCGCTGCCGTGCACCGTCCGCGGCGGCCTCCAGCAAAGTCAGCGCACGCCTGCCATCTTGTCCTGCCAAACGGACGAGATTGCTGATCGCCTCCTCGTCAAGCGTATAGGCGCCGGCCAAACCGCGTTCATCCGCAGCGGCACGCTCGATCAGAAGCCGAATATTCTCGGGGCTCAGACCTTTCAGAGTGATCAGCAGTGACCGTGAAAGCAAGGGAGAGACAACGGAAAAGGCAGGATTCTCCGTTGTGGCCGCGATGAGTATCACCCAGCCGTTTTCAACTGCCGGGAGAAGCGCATCCTGCTGCGTGCGGGAGAAACGATGGACCTCATCGATGAACAGAACGGTCTCGCCTCCCCCCGTTGCCAGACGGCGCCGCGCCGCGTCGATAACAGCTCGAATCTCTTTCACGCCGGCAGACACTGCCGAGACTTCCTCGAAGTGCCTTCCGCCGGCACGCGCCACCAGGTAGGCGAAAGTCGTCTTACCGGTTCCCGGAGGGCCCCATAGGAACACCGACGAGGGCACGCTGCCCGTCGGTTCCATCAGGCGCCGCAATGGCGAACCGGGAAGCAGAAGTTCCTCCTGGCCCACGACCTCGTCAATCGTCCGTGGGCGCATCCGCACCGCCAAGGGACCGTGCTCGCCACTGGGTAAGCCGGTCGAGTCGGTTCCCGCGCTTTCGAAGAGATCCATAGCCTCATGGTAGTCTGCTCATCCGTCACGCAGTTGGCTGCCCGAACACTGCGGAGCCACGCGCTAGCGGCAGCATGCCCACGTACCGATACGGCGCTCCATGAGCTGCGTCGCCTCACCCCACTCGCCAGATCGGCCGATTCCGCAGCGCCGAGGCGGAGCGAACCGGCCGATCCTGAGTCTTACTGCAGCTCGGGTGGGATCCACCAGAGACCGGAGTCGTCATTGGCCATGTATTCCTTGAACTCGTCCGATTGATAGGCATCAACGATGGCCTGCGCCCATGGTGCGTCGGCGTTCTCTTCCTTCACTGTCACCTGCAAGACCAAGTGGTCTTGAATGTCCTCGGTGGCCAGCGCCGTCGTCGGATCTATATTCGCGTTGTAGACGATAGAACCCGTGATAACCACATAGTCGAAGTCATCCATTGCCGGCGGTATCGTCAGTGACTTCATCTCGGTGAATTCCAGGTTGTGCGGATTGGCGGTGATATCGTCCTGCGTCAGCTGTGAAACGTCAGCGTCCGGGTCCACCTCGATCCAGCCAATCTTCTGCAGGAGCAGGTAGGCTCGGGCCGTATTCGATGCATCGTTCGGGACCGCGACAGATGCGCCGTCCTCCACCTCGTCCAGCGTGGAGTGTGTCGAGGAGTAAATACCTGCCGGTACCGTGGGGATCGGACTGATCGGCACCAAGTCGGCGTCGTAGTTGGCGTTGAAGTCCTCGATGTACGCGGTGTGTTGCTCCACGTTCACGTCCACCTCACCGTCATTCAGTGCAATATCTGCGGTTAGCAGGTCTGAGAAGTCGACCCCTTGGACGGTATAGCCCTCATCCTCAAGAATCGGCACAATGGCGTCCTCAAAGAGCTCGGTGTACGGCCCCTGTGACTTCGCGTAGACGATGGTCGTCTTGTCGCTTCCGCTGTTGCTCTCCTGTTGCGTGGTACCGCCGGGCTCCGCGCAGGCGGACAGGGTAAGCGTCACCGCCGAGAGCGCTACCAGGCTTATCGTTCTTCTTCTCATTGATATTTCCTTCCGGATTCGTGTCATGTTGGAAGTTAGGACAATCGCTCCCCCGGCACCGCTTCTTGCTGTGCGACGGCTTCTCCTTGCGCGTCAAACGACTCACCGTTCCCCTGTCCAGACCGTGATCCACGCCGACGACGCGAACGATGCGGCTCGCGGAGACGGCGGGACAGAGTATTACCGGCAGCCTGTAGCAGCTGCACGAAGACGACGAGAATGATGACCGTGAAGACCATAAGCGGCGTGTTGAACCGCTCTCGACCGTAAGTCAGTGCCAGGTCGCCGACGCCGCCACCGCCGGCATAGCCGGTCATCGCCGTGGCGCCAAGCAGCCCGATAGTCCCCGTCGTGAGGGAGAGAACGATCGAACCATAGGTCTCCGGGAGGAGGAAGTAGCGGATGATTTGAAAGGTAGAGGCTCCCATCGCCTGCGCTGCTTCGATGACGCCTGGAGAGACCTCCAACAGGCTGGATTCGACCAGACGGGCGATAAAAGGACTGATGTAAATGATCAGCGGTACAAGAGCGGCACGCGAACCCACCGATGTGCCGGCGACGAAGCGTGTGAAGGGAATAATCGCCACCAGCAGGATAATGAACGGAATCGACCGCACAATGTTGACGACCACGTTCAAAACCGTGTAGACGACCCGGTTCTCCAAAAGTCCGCCTCGCCGCGTCAAGACCAGAGTCAGTGCCAGCAAGACCCCGATGATTCCGCCAATCAGTATTCCCCAACCGAGCATGTACACGGTTTGGTAGGCGGCGAGCAGTAGTTTCTCAGTCGTGATTCCGAAGATTTCATTGCTCACGATAGTGCAACCCTCTCCCGTGTCACTCCTTCGGCGTCTATCACCGATTCGGCGGCGCTTATCGCCTGCTGATCTCCGATCAGCTGCACCAGATAAAGGCACATCGGGGTGTCTTCAAGTTCCTCGACCGTGGCGCCGAGAATGTTCAACTCGAGACCCTCGACTCGTCCGACCGTGGCGAGGACCGGGCGTCGCACCGATTCACCGACGAAACGTAGCCGATCGACAACAAAATTGCGTTCATCCCCGTCCAGGAGGGCGCGCATGCTCGGCGGAATGCTGTCGTTGATAACCGTGCGCACGAACTCCTGTGTAATCGCCTGTTGTGGACTCCCGAATACATCGAGGACACGCCCGGATTCAACGATTCGGCCGTCTTCCATCACTCCGACTTTTGTGCATATCTGTTGGATGACACGCATCTGGTGGGTGATCAGCAGTATCGTCACACCCATTTCGTGGTTGATGCGTTTGAGAAGAGCGAGGATCGACTCCGTCGTTTTCGGATCGAGAGCGCTGGTGGCCTCGTCGCACAGGAGGATATCAGGATTGGTCGCCAAAGCGCGGGCAATGCCGACACGTTGCTTCTGACCTCCGGACAGTTCGGACACGTATGCGTCCCTCTTGTCCTCAAGCTCGACGATTCGCAGTACTTCGGCGACGCGTTGTTCGATACGCTCACGTGGCGTGTGGTCCAGCAAGAGGGGTAGGGCGATATTGCGGTAGACAGACTGCGTTTCCAAAAGGTTGAACTGTTGGAATACCATCCCGATCGTGCGCCGTACATCGCGTAACTGGCGATTCGATAGCGCCGTCAGCTCCCGGCCTGCCACCTTCACCGATCCCGAATCGGGGCTTTCCAGCATATTCACCATGCGCAGCAGGGTGGACTTTCCGGCTCCGGAGAAGCCGATGATGCCGTAAATATCGCCCCTTTCCACATGCAGCGATACATCGCGCAGTGCATCCACCGGGCCATTGGCGCCGTCGAAGCGCTTTGAAACATTGAGCAGTTGTATCACCGGTCCACCCCTGCCAGTGCGTCGAGGGCGTACTGCGCGTACAGGGCGGCGCCTATGGGGAGCGCGGACTCATCGAGGTCGAAGTTGCCGTTATGGTGTGAGTGCTGTGTCTCCGGCCGGTCCGGGTCGGCCGTGCCCAGATAGACGTACACACCCGGCGCCTCTTGCTGCAACTCGGCGAAGTTGTCGCCTCCCAGTGAGACGCTGTCTCCGGTCACAATACGCAGGTCACCGAGCTTACGGGCAGATTCGGCCACTTCTGCGCAGAGCTCGGGAGGATTGATCACCGCCGGGGTCACATCGGTCCACTTCACCTCGGCCCGAGCGCCGTACGCCCGAGCGGTCAGCTCGCTGATTCGCGTCACATCCGCACGTGCGCGAGATCGATGCTCTGCGGACAGAGTCCGCGTTGTACCGCTGATATGTGCCGTTTCCGGCACCGCGTTGTAGGTGGTCCCGGAGTTCAATGTTCCGATGCCGACGACGTATGGCACCAGCGGATCGGACAGGCGCGCGACCGCGGCCTGCAGGCCCACGACAATCTGACTGGCCGCATAGAGTGCATCGGCGCCCAGATGAGGACGCGAGACATGCGCACCCTTGCCATGCACCTGGATATCGAAGAGATCTACCGCCGCCAGGCTCACACCTTGCGAGATCCCAATGGTGCCGGTTGGCAGATCGGACGCCGCATGCAAGCCGAACACCCGCACAGCATCCGAGAGCACGCCCGCAGCGACGAAATTCTCCGCTCCGCGGCCAATCTCCTCCGCAGGCTGGAAAATCAGGCGGACTTCGCCCGCGAACTCCTGCCGCCTTGCCGCCAAAGCCCACGCAGCTCCAAGCAGAGAGGCAATGTGGCCATCGTGGCCGCAGGCATGCATAACGCCGTCATTCTCCGAGCGGTAGGGGATATCGTTGAGCTCCTGGACCGGCAGGCCATCGATATCGGCGCGCAACGCCACCACCCGTCCTTCGGCCGCCCCCTTGATGGTCCCAAGAACCCCTGTTGCGCCTATCCGTTGGTGCTCGATGCCGAGGTAATCGAGTTCCGACTCGATGGCCTCCGCCGTCCAATACTCTTCCAGTCCCCGCTCCGGGTGCCTATGAAAGGCCCGGCGCAGCTGCGTTAAATGGTCGGCGTACCCCAATAGCTGCCTGCGTAACTCCCTCATGTTCCTCTTCCTTGTCGTGTTCGGATTGCCGCCACCGGCGAAGCCCGCCGCCTTGTCCGCGCCGCCTTGATGGCCACTTAGGGCACAAAAAAGGAGAGCAGGCATCGGCTCTGCTCTCCTGAAGTCTGGCAAGCTGTGGCTATGCTGCAGCACACCCTGGCGGAGGCAGAGTTCTACGGCAACACATACACATGCTCATGTACATGGGTGTCATGTCTTCTCTCCTCCCCTGGTTTAGACGGAGCGGCCTGTCCGGCATCCCCGTGAATTGCCAACGCTGACCCTACAAGATCCGACGACGACCCGCACAGCCGGTCACAATGCGGACATCCTTTCGGCATGAGGACGGTCGCACGTATTGCCCTGGCTCTTCGGTACCCACGGATCCCCGCGGGTCTCCACATACCCTCTCTTGATTCCACCCCTGGCTCTTCGGCACCGGCCCCGAAGTCTCTGGGTTTTCGCCAAAACTCCGGGTTATTCGCGAAAAACTGGGGAAAGCCCGGAGAATTGAGAGGGAAAGGCCACGCGGACGCCACGTTCAGCAGGCGGCAGATCTGTGGGCATACGCGGGCAGTGTGCGCACGGGCACGATGCCCTGGAGGCAAGCCTGATGCCTGAGCACAGGCGTGCGTCCCACCCACATGCGTAAGGCCCGTACCGCCAAGCCGACGCTCTCACTGCCACACAAGCCAGCCCCACACATGCGCATGAGGCCCGAGCATACGCCCGGGCCTCATGCATGCGCGGCCAAATGCCGCCGAATGGTCAGTTGTTCGTCAGCTTCTCGCGCAGAGCCGCCAATGCCTCGTCAGAAGCCAGCGTGCCAGAGGCCTCGCTACCGGAGGAGTAGGACGACGGCGTTGCGTCGGGCGCAGACTGAGTAGCGGCGCCCGCGGCGGAAGCAGCGGAATCCTCCTCCAATGCCTTGGCGACTTGCGCCTTGTGCGCCTCCCACCGGTCGTGGGCTGCAGCGTATTCCTTCTCCCACGCCTCTTGCTGTGCCTCGAAACCGGGCATCCACTCGTTGGACACCGGATCGAAGCCCTCGGGGTACTTGTAGTTGCCCTCGTCGTCGTACTCGGTGGCCATGCCGTACAGTGACGGATCGAAATCCTCCGAATTGGGATCGACTCCCTCGTTGGCCTGCTTGAGAGAGAGCGAGATACGACGGCGATCCAGGTCGATATCGATAACCTTCACGAAGGCGTCGTCGCCAACCTTGACAACCTGCTCCGGCAGATCAACGTGGCGCTGGGCCAACTCAGAGATATGAACCAGACCCTCGATGCCATCTTCAACACGGACGAAGGCTCCGAAGGGCACAAGCTTGGTGACCTTGCCGGGAACGATCTGCCCGATGGCGTGGGTGCGGGCGAAGGTCTGCCACGGATCCTCTTGCGTGGCCTTGAGGGACAGCGAGACCCGCTCGCGATCCATATCGACATCGAGTACCTCGACGGTAACCTTCTGGCCGACTTCAACAACCTCACTCGGGTGATCGATATGCTTCCAGGAGAGCTCGGAGACATGGACGAGGCCGTCAACGCCGCCGAGGTCAACGAAAGCACCGAAGTTCACGATGGAAGAGATAACGCCCTCGCGAACCTGACCCTTCTTCAGGTTGGTCAGGAACTCGCCGCGAGCCTGCGACTGTGTCTCCTCCAGCCAGGCACGGCGGGAAAGCACAACATTGTTGCGGTTCTTATCCAGCTCAATGATCTTGGCTTCCAACTCGCGGCCGATATAGGGCTGCAGATCGCGCACGCGGCGCATTTCAACCAAGGAGGCCGGAAGGAATCCACGCAGGCCGATATCCAGGATGAGGCCGCCCTTGACGACTTCAATGACGGTGCCGGTAACAACACCCTCAGCCTCTTTTACTCCTTCAATCTGAGCCCATGCGCGCTCGTACTGGGCGCGCTTCTTGGAGAGCAGCAGGCGCCCTTCTTTGTCTTCCTTCTGCAGGACGAGAGCTTCAACCTCGTCGCCCACATTGACGACGTCGTCAGGATCAACATCGTGCTTGATGGAAAGCTCTTTGGAGGGAATGACTCCCTCGGTCTTGTAGCCAATGTCAAGGAGGACCTCATCATGGTCGACCTTGACGACAGTACCCTCGACGATGTCTCCGTCATTGAAGTACTTGATGGTCTTGTCAACTGCGGCGAGAAGATCTTCCTCGGTGCCGATGTCGTTGATTGCGACCTGCGGGAGACTCGAAGCTGCGGGGGTGTTAGCGGTCATGAAGTTAATGACTCCGATACGGACAATAGAAATCGATATGGACAATGAAGCGGCACGGCGTAGAGCCGCACCGGTATGCAATTCTACGGGAGTCCAGGGGGAGCCGCAAACAGTAACCGCGGATTTGCGCGGGTTTTACGCCACATATGCGGCAGGCGGGCGGCTCAGTGGGCGGCAGCGCGCCAGTTCTCCCCGTAGCCGAAACCCACAGAAAGCGGGACATCGAGCTCGACGGCGCCCTCCATGGCCTCACGTACGATCTCCTGAACGCGTTCACGCTCCCCCGGCGCAATCTCAAGCACCAGTTCGTCATGGACCTGAAGCAGAATACGCGACGCCAGTCGCTCCCGATCGAGATTGCGCGCCACCGCAACCATCGCCAGTTTAATGACGTCAGCCGCAGATCCCTGGATGGGGGCATTAAGCGCCATCCGCTCCGCCGTCTCGCGCACCTGCCGGTTGGTGGAACTCAGCTCCGGCAGATAGCGCCGACGGCCGAGGATCGTCTCCGTGTACCCATCGTGGCGCGCCCTCGCCACAAGGGAGTCCAGGTATGCACGTACCTTGCCGAAGCGCGAGAAGTAGTCATCCATGAGGCCCTGCGCCTCGGCGACGTCAATGTGGAGCTGGCGAGACAACCCGAAGGCCGACAAGCCGTAGGCGAGCCCATAACTCATGGCCTTGATCTTCGAGCGCTGCTCCGCAACAATCTCGGATTCGGGAACACCGAAAACACGTGAAGCCACATACGTGTGAAGGTCGGCTCCCTGGCGGAACGCGTCAATTAGCGCGCTGTCACCGGAAAGCGAGGCCATCAGTCGCATCTCAATCTGCGAATAGTCCGCAGTGAGCAGATCCGTATAGGGCGCCTCCGGGATGAAGGCCTCACGTATCTGCCGGCCCTCCTCGGTACGTGCGTGAATGTTCTGCAGATTGGGCTCGGTGGACGAGAGCCTACCCGTTGCGGCCACCGCCTGCTGATAGGTGGTGTGAACCCGTCCATCATCGGCAATGGAGCGTTGCAGGCCCTCTACCGACTGCCGCAGCTTAATCGCGTCACGATGCTCAAGTAGCGCGGCGAGGAAGGTCTGCCCCGCAACGGCTCGGTCGTCTTCCCGTAATGCGATCTTCGCTGCAAGTTCTGCCAGGGCGTCCGCATTGGTCGTGTACCCGGACTTCGTCTTGCGCGTGGGCGGCAGACGCAGTTCATCGAACAGCACCGTCTGCAGTTGCTTGGGACTGGAGAGGTTGACTTCGTGGCCGATCGCCTCATACGCCACTCGCGCCGCGGTTTCGACGCGGGCATCAAAATCGATACGCAGCGACTCCAGATACGGCTCGTCGACGGCGATTCCCGTCTGCTCCATCCGGAATAGCAACTCCGCCACGCCCAGCTCAAGGCGCATCAGGTCACCGTCTTCTCCGCGCTGCGCCAACATATTGCCCAGCGCATCGGACAGCGGGCGCACCGCGGCGGCCCGTACCGCTCCATCGCGCCGAGCACCCTCCTGGCTGAAAAGGTCGCTATCGGCCCGCTCGCCGAAATCCGAGCCGAGATGCCTGAGGACAAGGTCTTCCAGATCGTACTCCCGCTGGTCAGGGTAGAGCAGATACGCCTGCAGTAGAGTATCGGCCACAACGCCACGGATCTCGGCATTAAGCGCAGTCGCAAGAATGTGCCGTGCGCGCTTGGAATCGTGAAACATCTTGCCGGCATCGCCGTCGCGCAACCAGTGCGTCAGCGCCTGCGCATCATCTTCGCTCAACTCCTCGCTCTCCGCACACCACACCTCGTTATCGTGCCCCGCCACGGCGATCAACGCACCCGCGGTGGCTGACTCAACGTAAACGCCGTAGTCGTCTTCCCGATGTGCCGCCAGCCAAGCGACAAAACCACGCTCGCTGAGGTCAACGGTCAAGTCGAGCGAGTCGCTCGTGTTGGAGTCTTCTCCATCTCGCGCGGGAAGCTCCTGTAGAACCCGCGTGCGCAGTCCGGTGAAGTCGAGCGTGTCGAAAAGCTCATGTACCGCTTGCCGATCCACACCCTGCGGTACGAATTCACTGAGATCCTCACCGATCGGCAGATCCGTTACCAGGTGGTTCAATTCCCGATTGGTCTGGACCTGGCCGATATGGGCGCGCAGCGATTCTCCGGCCTTTCCCTTGATCTCATCGGCATGCGCCAGAATACCGGCAAGATTGCCGTACTCCTTGATCCACTTGGCCGCCGTCTTCGGCCCCACCCCCGGGACACCGGGAAGGTTGTCGGCGCTCTCCCCTACCAGTGCGGCGAGGTCCGAGTATTGCTCCGGACTCACCCCGGTTTTCCGCACAATTCCCTCCGGGTCGAGTTCCTGCATTTCCGAGCGCGGCATCGGGTACAGCACGCTGCACTGCTCTCCGACGAGTTGGAAGGAGTCTTTGTCGCCCGAGGCGATATACACGCGCATATCAGCGGCGCGGCCCTTGGTGGCCAGCGTGGCGATAATGTCATCGGCCTCGAAGTCATTCACCGTAAGCCAGCGGATCCCCAGAACGTCAAGCGTCTCCTGAATGAGTTCTATCTGGCCGACGAACTCCTCTGGCGTCTTCGCGCGACCACCCTTGTACTCCGGATAGCGACGTGTACGGAACGTTCCTCCCGGCAAATCGAAAGCCACCGCTACGTGGGTGGGTTTATGATCCGCGAGGATCTTCAGCAGGGTTGAGGTGAAGCCGTAAACCGCATTGGTATAGCGGCCGTTTGCGGTGCGGAAGCTTTCGGCGCGCAAGGCGTAGAAAGCGCGGAAGGCGATGGAGTGGCCATCGACGAGCAGCAGCGTATTCACAGACACAAGCCTACGGCAGGAAGCGGGTTGCGGTGTCCAACGCGTACTATCGTCCCATGAGTGACAACCTGTTCGTACATGATCTGGGCGCCTTGGCAAACACGATGGGTGCCGAGTTGATCGAGGCAACACCACTGCAGGTACGTATGCGCCTACCTGTGGCCGGAAACACCCAGCCCGTCGGACTCTTACACGGTGGCGCGAATGGCGTGTTAATCGAACATGCCGGTTCAATCCTCGCCAGCTTTCACGCGCCCGAAGGGCGTATTCCGGTGGGGACCGAACTCTCCGTCAGCCAACTTCGCTCGGCGCTGACAGGCCATGTCACCGCGACCGCCACCGTCTTATCGGAAGGACGTTCGAGCTTCTGTGCTCAGGTACATGTGCGCGACGACGCCGGAGTTCTGACGGCGGCTGGGCGTCTCACCGCGGTGTACGTCAGAAATCCCGGCGCTTAGCGAATCGGCACGGGAAAATCTACCGCGAGGTCCAAAGGGCGAGGGGCTGGGGTATACGACCCCAGCCCCTCGTCGTGGCTCAATGCGGTTAGTCTTTGCCACCGACCTGATCGATGACGGCATCTGCCACCTCACGCATGGTCAGACGCCGATCCATCGACGTCTTTTGAATCCATCGAAATGCTTCCGGCTCCGTGAGCCCCATACGCGCTTGCAGCAGCCCCTTCGCACGGTCGACCCTCTTACGAGTCTCGAACTGTTCGGTCAGGCTCGCGACTTCACCTTCCAACGCTTCGATTTCCTGACTGCGCGAGACGGCGATCTCAACCGCCGGAATGAGTTCAGCAGGAGTGAAAGGCTTGACCACGTATGCCATGGCCCCCGCATCGCGTGCCCGCTCAACCAACTCGCTCTGCGAGAAGGCCGTGAGCATAACAATCGCGCATCGGCGATCCTGCAGGATGCGATCGGCCGCAGTAATGCCATCCATCCCGGGCATCTTGACATCCATAACGATTAATTCAGGCTCGAGTTCGTCGGCAAGCTCAATGGCCTTCTCACCATCGCCGGCCTGCCCGACCACCTCGTATCCTGCATCCTCAAGCGTTTCGACGATATCGAGCCGGATCAACGCCTCATCCTCGACGACGAGCGCGCGGACGCGCTGCCGCTGTGATTCGGCGGACTGTGATTCCGTTACCTCATCCTCTGCCATGCTGTCACTGTCTCCTTTGACGGGCGCCATCTATTGGACTGTTTCATAATAACGCCTCCGACCGGCGAATCATAGATCTTCGCAGGTCACGCCCGTTTCTTACCTTTCTTTCCTCGGTCTCAGGACCGCCAACCATGCCTGTGCTCCCGGCGGGACTCGAACCCGCACGCTTTGAAGGCGCCGCATTTTGAGTGCGGTGTGTCTGCCAATTCCACCACGGGAGCAATAGCCTAGCCGCGACGCGGCAGGGTCTCACCCATCTTATGCACACGGATCGTATTCGTGGAACCGGAAACGCCGGCAGGCATTCCAGCGATGACGACGATGCGTTCTCCGTCCTCAGCCAACTCCATTTCGCGCAACAGGTGGTCAACCTGGGCCACCATGTCATCCGTATGCTTGACATGCGGAACAGTAAACGTTTCGATGCCCCATGTCAATGCGAGCTGGTTACGCACGCGCGGATCCGGCGTGAACACGAGCAACGGAAGTCGTGAGCGCAAACGTGCCACTCGCCGGGCGGTTTGGCCCGATTCGGTGAACACCACGATGTAGGCGACGCCGAGCGATTCGCCGATTTCGACGGCGGCGCGCGTCAGTACTCCGTTGCGCGTCTTGTGCAGATTACCTAGCAAGGGGATCTGCTCCATGCCGTGCTCTTCGGCCCATTCGATGATATTCGCCATAGTCTGTACACATTCGATCGGGTACAAACCAACAGAAGTCTCACCGGAGAGCATGACCGCATCCGCGCCGTCAATAATCGCGTTTGCGCAGTCAGAGGCCTCCGCACGGGTTGGGCGCGGATTCTGGATCATCGACTCCAAGACCTGTGTAGCGACGATCACCGGCTTCGAACGCTTGCGTGCCAGATCGATGGCACGCTTCTGCACGATGGGCACCTGCTCGAGCGGAACCTCTACTCCCAGGTCGCCTCGCGCCACCATGATCCCGTCGAAGGCGCGAATAATGCCGTCCAGATTCGCCACGGCCTGCGGCTTCTCAATCTTGGCGATAACTGGCAGCCGTACACCCACCTGATCCATGATCTGGTGAACATCATCAATATCCGCCGGAGAGCGCACGAACGACAGGGCGATGATATCCGCGCCTATTCTCAGCGCCCATTCGAGATCCTCCCGGTCCTTCGCGGACAGTGCCGGGACCGACACCGCCACGCCGGGAAGATTAATCCCCTTGTGATCGGATACCCGCCCGGCGACTTCGATCGTGGTGTGCACGCGCGGCCCGTCGACGCTGGTCACACGCGCGGCGACCTTTCCATCGTCGATCAGAATGCTGTCGCCGGGATGGCAATCTCCGGGCAGCCCCTTGAACGTCGTCGAGGCAAGTTCCTTTGTACCGGGAACATCCTCGGTCGTAATGGTAAAGCTGTCGCCGACACCGAGGTCAACCGGACCGTCCGGGAACGTGCCCAGACGAATCTTCGGACCTTGTAAATCAACAAGTACCGCGATCGCCTTGCCTGTAGCCTCCGCCGCCTTGCGTACGCGCGCGATTCGCTCTTCGTGTTCTTCGTGAGAACCATGCGACGCATTGATGCGCGCAACATTCATTCCAGCTTCGGCCAGTTCGAGGATTCTTTCCTGGGTGTCGGTGGCCGGGCCGAGAGTGCAGACAATCTTCGCTCTACGCATGGCACAAATTCTACCTGAGGGGCGTGCGAAGAAGACTAGGCGGCTTGGTTGCGCTGACCACAATAGTGACTATCGCTCAAGAGCGTGGCACAGGTCGTTACGCCACTCGCCTGGGCGGCCATGCCGCGCATATAAGCGCCCGGAACCGTCACGCGGGGCTATGCGCGCTGTGATCGGCTCCGGAGGAGGCTGACTCTTCCGTATCGCTGTGCGCGGAGTCATCTTCGCCCTCGGCGGAGGTGTCCTCGACATCCGGATCCTCGTCTTCGGCGGGATCCTCACTTTCAGCGGGATCCTCACCGTCGACGTCGTCCTGCCCGTCATGTGCGTCTTCTGCGCGGTCCGAACCGGAGTCTTCTCGGGAAGGGTCCTTACCGGCACGCCAAATATCGTTGGCATCCGGGTGCTCCCGATAGCGGCGACGCAGCAGAACCAGCGCAATCAAACCACCGAGGAAGACGATAATTGCCGTCCATACGTTCAGCCGCAATCCAAGGATGTGGTGTGCGGTGTCGATGCGTAGAGTCTCGATCCACATCCGCCCGGCCGTGTACACCATGACATAGGCGGCGAAAAGCTGACCCGCCACCAGATCGAAGCGCCGTTCCAGCCACAGTAGAACGAGCGCTCCGGCGAGGCACCACAATAGTTCGTATAGGAAGGTCGGGTGGAAAGTCGCCTCCGCCGCGTATCCCGCTACCCGATGCGCGCTATCCACTTCTAGAGCCCACGGCAC
Source organism: Actinomycetaceae bacterium (assembly GCA_015062745.1). GTDB lineage: Bacteria > Actinomycetota > Actinomycetes > Actinomycetales > Actinomycetaceae > Asp313. Next base: position 28,060 of record SUUB01000003.1, on the reverse strand, counting down.
ATCGGTGGGCTTACCGTAAAGCTCCTGGTTGAAGTAGTTACCGATTCTTCCCACGGCCTGCGCCACCAGCAATCCGGGTGCCAATGCGTCCGCAACCGGCGCTAGGCGAAGGCCGAGCCGCCTACAGGCGAGGTAGACACCCACACCGCCGAGTGTGATTGCACCCCAGATGCCCAGGCCGCCCTCCCAGATGTAAAGGACTTTGATCGGGTTGCGACCCGGCCCGAAATACAGCTGGTTATCCGTGATCACATGGTAGATCCTCGCCCCGAGGATACCGAAGACAACCGCCCACATTGCGATATCTACCGTGGCCTCACCGGGTCCGCCCTTGGCGCGATAGCGACGGTCGAGGATATACCAGGCGAGAAGAATACCGATGATAATCGCGATAGCGTATGCCCGAATCGGAACTGGACCAATATGCCAGACAGAATCCGATGGCGACGGGATGGAAAGGGGAACCACTGCGCCTGCTCCTTTAGATGGTCGGTCTACCTAAAGTAGATGGTCAGTCTACCTCAAGCCGGCGTCAGCGTTCTCCATGCGCTCCAGCGACCAAGGACTCCGCCGTCTCACGCAGGGCCCTCACGCCGGCATCTCGGTCGGAATCCAACAGGCAACGGACCAAGGCCGAGCCAACGATGACACCGTCGGCATACGATGCCACCTCCCGTGCCTGTGTCGGGGTAGACACGCCGATACCCACACAGACACGCTCAGCTCCTGCGGCGCGCGTACGCGATACCAACTGCCGGGCGCGACTGTCCAAAGTTGTGCGTTCCCCCGTCACACCCATGGTTGACGCGGCGTAGACGAACCCGCGCGAAGCAGCCGCTGTCCGGGCCAAACGGTCATCGCGAGACGAAGGTGCTACCAGGAATACGCGATCCAGGTCGTAGGCGTCGGAGGCGGCAATCCAATCCGCCGCCTCATCGGGGATGAGATCGGGCGTAATCAGGCCCGCTCCCCCGGCCTGCGCCAAATCGGCTGCAAATCGGTCCACTCCGCGCTTGAACACCGGGTTGTAGTACGTCATGACGAGGACGGTGACATCGGTCAGCGCCACCTGCTCGACCGCGCGGAACACATCGTCGACTCGGAAGCCCTCATCGAGCGCCCGCTGCGCGGCAACCTGGATTGTGCCGCCATCCATCGTTGGATCTGAATAGGGCAGACCAAGCTCGATGATATCTGCACCGGCAGCGGCCAATTCGCGCGCGGCACGCACACTGCCGGCGAAGTCCGGGAAGCCCACGGGCAGGTAGCCGACAAAGGCGGCCTGCCCCGCTGCCCGTCGCGCGTCGATCACATTGGCGGTACTCACTGCAGGCCTCCCCTACCGTCGATCCCGAAATAGCTCATTGCGGTTTCTACGTCTTTATCACCACGCCCGGACAGGCACACCAAGATGATGGGCGCCGGATCGCCGGCCTCGGCCGCCTCACGGCCCAATGCCAATGCCCCCGCCAACGCGTGCGATGACTCGATCGCCGGGATGATGCCCTCCTCTTGGCAGAGCAGACGGAAAGCCTCCATGGCGTCGTCGTCGTTAATCGGCCGGTACTCGGCGCGGCCGATGGAGGAGAGCCATGCATGCTCCGGTCCGACTCCCGGGTAATCCAAACCTGCCGAAATCGAGTGCGACTCGATGGTCTGGCCGTCGTCGTCCTGCAACATATAGGAACGCGATCCCTGGAATACTCCGAGGCTGCCACCGTTGATCGAGGCGGCCGTTCGCCCCGTCTCCACGCCGTCGCCTCCGGCCTCCAGACCGACAAGGCGAACTGCCGGGTCATCGAGAAACGCATTGAACGTACCGATGGCGTTGGATCCACCGCCTACGCAGGCGCACACGATATCGGGCAGTCGCCCGGTCAACTCCAAAACCTGCGCCCGGGCCTCGTCGCCTATCACCTTCTGAAGGTCGCGCACCAGCTCGGGGAAGGGATGTGGACCGGCCGCGGTGCCGAACACGTAGTTCGTAGTCTCGACATTGGTGACCCAGTCGCGGAACGCCTCGTTAATGGCGTCCTTCAGAGTCTGTGAACCGGCTGTCACCCCCACGACGCGGGTGCCGAGCAGTTCCATTCTGGCAACGTTCAGCGCCTGCCTGCGCACATCCTCGGCACCCATATAGATGGTGCATTCCAGGCCGAGCAGCGCCGCCGCGGTTGCGGTGGCAACTCCGTGTTGGCCCGCACCGGTTTCCGCGATAATTCGCTTCTTCCCCAGTGCCTTGGTCAGCAGAGCCTGGCCGAGCACGTTATTGATCTTGTGTGAGCCCGTATGGTTGAGGTCCTCGCGTTTGAGAATCACACGAGCCTGGCCGGCATGCTGGGAGAAACGGGGAACCTCCGTGATAATAGAGGGCCGTCCGGCGTACGTCCGGTTGAGACGATCCAACTCCTCCCGGAATTGTGCATCGTTGCGCAGACGCGACCAGGCTTCGGCCACCTCATCCAACGCGGCGATCAGAGCCTCCGGCACATAGCGTCCACCGAAATCACCGAAATACGGGCCCGACGCGGCCCCCAAAAGATTGTCTGTCACGCTTATCGCTCCATCGCATCGAGAGAGGGATGCTGCCCCACGGCCACCATGTCGCGCACCGCAGCGCTGGGACTCCCGCTGGTCACAAGTGCTTCGCCCACAAGAACCGCATCGGCTCCCGAACGAGCATAGTCAAGAACGTCTTGTGGTCCGCGCACACCGGATTCCGCAACTCGGACCACATGGTCCGGCAGGATGTCAACGACCTGATCGAAGACGGAACGATTGACCTCCAGTGTCTTCAGATCCCTGGCGTTCACGCCAATCACCCGTGCTCCGGCACCAAGTGCTCGCCGCGCCTCCTCCCGATCGTGCGTTTCCACCAATGCGGTCATACCCAGCGAGTGGACACGTTCCACGTAGGAGGTCAGCACGGTCTGCTCCAAGGCCGCAACAATCAGCAACACCGCGTCCGCACCGTGCGCCCGGGCCTCCCATATCTGGTAAGGCGACACGATGAAATCCTTGCGTAATACGGGAATGTCCACACGTGCCCGCACGGCATCAAGGTCGTCCAAGCTGCCATGAAAACGCCGTTCCTCGGTGAGGACCGAGATGGCGGAGGCACCGCCGTCCTGATACTCGCCGGCGAGTGTCGCCGGATCGGCAATCTCCGCCAGGCGACCCCGCGACGGGCTCGATCTCTTGCATTCGGCAATAATGGCGACATTCCGGTGAGCCCCGCCGCGTAATGCGGCTTCTGCATCGATGGCACCGGGAATACGGGAGGCGCGTTCCTTGAGTTGGTCGAGGCTGACATCGGCCTGCCTACGTGCGACATCCTCTCGTACCCCGGCGATGATCTCATCAAGTACGCTCATCTTCCACCGTCCTTCCGGAATCCCACTCTAGCCTGATCGTGGCCCGTGCCGCTTATCCGCCCACCGGACGCAATGCGCCGGCAATCTGAATGGCACGCACTGCGGCGGCAGCCTTGTTCCGAGTCTCCACGAATTCCGTCTGTGGAACCGAATCCGCCACGATTCCCGCTCCTGCCTGCACACTTGCCTTCCCGGCGGCAAGAACAGCGGTGCGGATCGCGATTGCCAGGTCGGCGTTCCCGCAAAAATCAAAATAGCCGATGACGCCACCATAAATGCCACGCCGTGCCGGCTCCAGTGCGTCAATAATCTCGATGGCGCGCGGTTTAGGAGCTCCCGACAACGTGCCGGCCGGGAACGTCGCCCGTAGGCAGTCGACCGAGTTATAACCAGGTGCCAGGCGTCCGGAAACCGTGGATGAAATATGCATGATATGACTGAAACGTTTGACCTCCATGAGTTCCTGGACTTCAACCGTTCCTGGTACACAGACCTTGGCAAGGTCATTTCGAGCCAGATCCACCAACATGACGTGCTCGGAAAGCTCCTTCGGATCGGCGAGGAGTTCTTGCGCCAGGTGTTGATCTTCCTCCCAATCGGCTCCGCGCGGCCGCGAACCTGCAATGGGGAAGGACGTCAGGTGGCCGTTGTCCAGCCGCATGAGTGTTTCCGGAGATGACCCGACGACGGCGAAGTCCCCACCCGCCCCGTCGTCCAAGCGTAGGCAATACATATAGGGGCTCGGGTTGATCGTTCGCAACACCCGGTACACGTCGAGTGCATCGGCCGGGCAGTCAATATCCGCCCGCTGGGAGAGCACGACTTGGAACACCTCACCGTCGCGAATCGCCTCCTTCCCCGCGCGAACCGCAGCCTCAAACTCGGGCTGAGGTGTGCGCAACTGCGGCTGCGATTCCGCCGCCTCCCCACGTCGCAGTGCGTGCATGGACTCGGCAGATTGCAGGCCCGACTCCATCGCGGCGAGCCTCGCCACGGCATCCTCATACGCCTCTGCGGCGCCGGAGGCCAGATTATTCGCGTTGATTGCGTTGGCGATCAGCCACACGGTTCCGTCGCGGTGATCGACAGCCACCAGGTCCGTCGTCAAGCACATGACGGAGTCGGGTGTATCGAGTTCACGGGGTGCCCGACGGCGCAGTCGCGGCTCCCAGTCGAACAACGTATCCCAGCCCAGGGCGCCGACCAGGCCCCCGGTCAATGGGGGCAGACCCTCTATAGCCGCTCCTTCCAGTTCTTCCAGTGCGGAAGCCAGCAGCTGCGTCGTCGTGCCCGACGGCGCAAGACCAACCGGGACCTCTCCCTTCCATTCCGCCCGTCCCCGTGTGGCCACCAACTGCGCCACGGAACGCACTCCGATGAAGGACCAGCGTCCCCAGGTACCGTCGTGCTCTGCCGATTCAAGGATGAAGGTTCCACTACCGCATGCCAGCCGCCGGTAGATGCCCAGCGGGGCCGCGTCATCGAGCAGCAACTTCTCCACTACTGGGATTACCCGCCGCGTGCGCGCCAATTCCAAGAAATGATCTCGCGAGGGCCAGATCTCACCCAACTCGAGGTGCTGCGGGCCGGGCGAGGCGTTCACGGGAGTCATTGTTCCTCCTCAATCAGACCGGTGATCGGCAGGTCCCCTCCCGCATCGAAACAGCTACGTGTTCCGGTATGGCAGGCGGCCCCCACCTGGATGACATCGACAAGCACACAGTCGCCGTCGCAGTCGAGCTGAACGCGCCGTACCAGCTGAATATGCCCGGAGGTATCTCCCTTACGCCAGTATTCCTGCCGCGAGCGGGACCAAAACCACACCCTACCGCTGGTCAGTGTGCGGGCGAGGGCGACATCATTCATATACCCGACCATTAGAACACCGTGGCCGGTGGCATCGCGGATCACTGCGGGTAACAGGCCCGCCGCGTCGAACCTGACGCGCGAGGCGATGCCGCTGGGAAGCACGTCTTCCATCAGCGCACCTCGAATCCGTTGGCGCGTAAGGCGTCTTTAACCTGCGAAATTGTGAGCGTGCCGAAGTGAAACACGGATGCCGCCAGTACGGCGTCGGCCCCCGCGCGGGCGGCCGCCACGAAGTCCTCTACCCGCCCGGCTCCTCCCGAGGCGATAAGCGGTATGCTCACACACTCGCGAACGGCGGTTGTCATCTCGATGTCGAAACCTCCTTCGGTACCATCGGCGTCCATGGAATTCAGCAGGATCTCGCCCGCGCCGAGCTCTTGGCCGCGGCGCGCCCACTCCAATCCGTCAATCCCGGTTCCCTGCCGCCCGGCATGTGTTGTCACCTCGTACCCGGAGGGCGTGTGAGTGTCACCCGTCACCCGCCGCATATCAAGTGAGAGTACGACGACCTGACTGCCGAATTGGTCGGCGATCTCCGTAATCAGTTCCGGGCGTGCCACAGCGGCGCTATTGATCTCGATCTTATCCGCGCCCGCCTCCAGCAGCGTTCGTACATCGGCGACGCTGCGAATGCCACCACCCACGGTTAACGGAACGAACACCTCATCCGCGGTGCGCCGGACCACTTCCACCATCGTTCCACGGCCCTCTTTGGTGGCGGAGACATCTAAAAAGGTGATCTCGTCGGCGCCGTCCCGGTTGTAGGCGTTGGCAAGTTCCACCGGATCACCCGCATCGCGCAGATTCCGGAAGTTCACGCCCTTCACCACACGCCCGCCGGACACGTCGAGGCAGGGAATAATCCGAATCGCTACCGCCATGGTGCTCCTCTCGCTACACAATCATGACATCCCCGGACAACGGTCACAGCCTACCGTGGATACAGTAAAGACATGATACCGGTGCCCGTTGCAACCGCGATTCGAGATATCACGGCGGAGCTTCTTGCGCTGAGCACTGCGCAATGTGGCTGCGTCACAGTTGGCATTGACGGCCACTCCGGTGCCGGCAAGACGACATTTGCAAGGCATCTCGCCGCATCACTGCGCGCCTCGGTTGACTCGCTCGCAGTTGCCGAAGTGGAAGACTTCATCCCCGGCTGGCAGGGTCTGGTGGCCGGGGTTCAGAACATCGCAACGGAGCTATTGACGCCGTTGCACCGGCACGGCTGGGCCGATGTACGGCGTTGGGATTGGAACGCTATGCAATGGGATGGCAGTGTTCGCATTCCCGCTGCGGGAACGTGCCGTCTCTTCCTACTTGTGGGGTCGGGAGCCAGCAGCGCCGCCTGTGCTCCACTCCTTGACCGGACGGTATGGATCCGGTGTGATGAGAGCGTACGCCGGCGGCGTGTGGCAGCACGCGAGGAAGGATCTGAGTCGTGGTGGCAGATGTGGCGCCGCCAGGAAGATGCGCTTCTGGCACTGCGTGACTCGCCGCGCCTGGCCGACTGGGTAGTGGATGGATAGGCTCTGTTCTACCGCGCGGATGCCGGTGAGAACACGCCTCTATTCGGCGCCGTCCTTTTATTCGGCGCCGTCCTTCAGGATTCCGAGAATATCGACGACGGCGACCCGGTCGCCCTCCCCCGCCGCCAGGGAACTCGGGATCAGCACCACCACACGGGAACCCACTCGCTGATCTACCAGCCCTGTCTGCAGGCCCTCCATCACCGAGCTCAGATCGACGGCCACGGGGCCCGTTCCATTCCACGTGGTGTCGATAAGCGTACCGTCGGCGTCGACAACCGAGTACTGCAGGGCCAGTTCATCGCCGGCAGACACCTGCGAGCCGGTGCCGGTAACCATTCGCACAACCGAGAGCTCCGGAACTTCCCCGCCTCCGGCCGTAATGGCCGGGCCTCCCCCGTCACCGCGTTCGATTGTCGGCATGCCACTGGGGGCGGGGTCGGGCAATTCCTCCACCTCGCCATACGCCGTCGTGTACAGCACATCGACGACGACGATCTCAACGGCGCTCTCGTCATCGCGCACCAATCCCGGCCTTTCAACGACGAGCCGACTACCTTCGCTGCGGCCGATGACTTCGTCCGCCAAATCGCCCAGACCCTGTTCGTTCGCGGTTGTCAGGCGGACGGTTCCCGTTTCGTAGCCGGATACCACCCGGCCGCTGCGTGAATCGAACGAAGTGGCGCGCAGCAGCACCGGCGAATCCTCGGTGACTTCTTGGCCGTCGCCCTGCGTGATTACCACCGTAGTCACCGCTTTAACCGCGATGGTGCCGTCGATGGTGATACTGACCGGAGCACCAAAATCCCCGGTGACCCGTACGGATCCCTCCCCCTTGGGACTCTGGCATCCGGATAGAAGCATCGCGCAGGCGGCGATGATGGCAAAGAGTCGGTGGCGTGCGACCATCATTCCGCAATCTGCGCCATGAGTTCGTCCGCGCGCGCATCAACCGTCGCAAACGGATCTTTTAAAACCACACTGCGGGTTCCCTGCGCCTCCAACAACCGCAGATTCATCCAGTCGGCCATATAGTCCCGCCGGTGCGCCTGCGCGACGCGAATGAACTCTCCACGGATTCGCGCCCGAGTGGTCTGCGGTGGCGTCTTCTTTGCCTTCTCCGCCGCGTGCGCGGGCAGTAGTGTTCGTAGCAGACCTGATTGCTCCATGTTCGCCCGCAGGCCACGGTCTGTGATGTCGTGGTAGGCGAGATCGAGACGGGCAATACGCGCATCCTCCAGCGTCAGTCCGCTCCGATCGCAGTAGCGCCGTAGCAGAGACAATTTGGCTGCCCAATCGATTTCCGTGGCAATACTTGCCGGATCCTGTGCCTCCACCGCGTCCAGGGCGCGTCCCCACAAATCGAACAGGTACCGGCGTATGGCATCAAGCTCCTCCATGTACCCTTTGCGTTCGAAATGCTGCAGGACGGCGTCGCGCATGCGGCGTTGAACCTCCAACGGCGTGGCCGTACCTCCCTCCGCCAATTCGAGCGGAACGCGGCCGGTGAGATCCTCGCTCGTGGCGCGAATCGCCCGCATAGGGTCTGCCAGAGCCAGATTCGGCAGGATTCCACCGTCTTCAATCATGATGAGAAGAGCCTCGGTGGCAGCCATTTTGAGTGCCGTGGTGGCTTGGGCGATATTCGAGTCGCCAACAATCACGTGCATACGCCGATAAAGCTCCGCGTCGCCGTGAGGCTCGTCGCGGGTATTGATCATCGGACGCGAGCGCGTGGAAGCCGATGAAATCGCATCCCACATCTGATCGGCACGCTGCGAGAACTCGTACGTCACCCGGCCATCCTCCCGGCGCAGGTGGCCCGCCCCCACCACAATTTGGCGTGTTACGAAGTACGGAAGCATGGACGAGATGCGAGCTCGGAAATCCGAGCGACGCCGAACCAAGTAGTTCTCGTGGCAACCGAAGGAGTTTCCCTCGGCGTCGTTATTGTTCTTGAACAGGTGTATACGCCCCGGAATGCCCTGACCGGCCAGATGCTCGTTCGCCCGTGCGGCAAGATCCGCAAATAGAAGCTCTCCGGCGCGGTCGTTCGCCAGTAGGTCCACCAATGCGTCGCATTCCGCCGTGGCATATTCGGGATGCGCGCCCACATCGAGGTAGAGGCGTCCTCCGTTCGCCAGGAAACTATTTGTTGACCTTCCCATGGCGATGATTGGGGCGAATAACTCTTGGGCGGCCTCCTCCGGATCGAGTGGAGGTGTACCGCCCTGTGTATGAGCACAGGTCAAACCGTATTCGGTTTCTATGCCCATAACTCGCCGCGGAATCACTGACCGCCCTTTTGTACAAAGCCCTGAACAAAGGCGGATGCGTTCTGCTCCAGAACGGAGTCGATCTCATCGAGTAGGGAATCAACCTCGCTGCTCGTGGTGGAAACCTGTACCTGCGGCAGTTCCGTCTCTGTTTGTTCTTCAACCGTTCGCCTCGGCTGCGCGAACTCCTGTTGTGACATTCTTTCCTCCTTACACACTCGTATGCCGCTCAGCGGCTTGTCAGTCCGGCGAGGAATTCCTCCACCGTGTTCGCATTGTCAAGAATCTGGCCGACCAGCGCCCTGGTGGCCCGATCCGGATGAATGGTCGGAATACGAATCAGCTCACCCGCATCAAGAACGACACCGTCCCAGCCCGCTGCGGCAACACGCCCGGGAAAACGCGCAATCAGTCCGCCACGCAGGAAGGCCCGCGTGCTCTCGGGAGCCTGAGTCACGGCAGCGGCGACCTCGGCGGGAGTGAAGAGCCGCTCCACCTTTCCCGCCGCGTCGAGTTTACGCACAATTGACCGTTCCGGGCGCAAGTCGTGCCACTGTAAGTCCAGGGCTCGCAGTTTGTCATCATCCCACCGCGCGTTGCTGCGCAAACGCATGGATTCGAGCAGTTGGTACTTCGCCACCCACTCCACTCGCGGCGCCGCGGCGAACATATCGCTTCGTAAGGTATCGATAGTCCACTGCCAGCGCTGCAGGATTTCGGCGGTGTCGAAGTCCGGTTCACCCCGTTTGGCGAGTTCTTCCCGTATAACATCCACGTATACCTGCTGAACATCCAGTGCGGTTTTCGTTGTTCCGTCGTGCATGTCAAGCACCGTGCGCAACGTGGGATCGTGAGAAACCTGCCAGGTCTGGTCGACGGGGTTATCCACCAGCACCGAGTCAAGCCCAAGCGGTATATCACCGGTTTCCAGCAGCCACAACACCAGCGACGTCGCACCGACCTTCAGCAGAGTTGAGGCATCGAAGAGATTGGCGTCCCCACCGATGACGTGTAGACGGCGATAACGGGCCGCATCCGCATGTGGTTCGTCGCGTGTGTTGATAATGGGCCGATCGAAGGTCGTCTCTAAACCGACGTCGTTCTCGACGAAATCAGCACGCTGGGAGATCTGGAAGCCGGGCTGCTCACTGCGTTGCCCGAGGCCGACGCGTCCGGCACCGCACAGCACCGGCCGCGTAATGAAGAACGGCGTGAGGTAGCGGATGATATCCCCAAAGGGAACATCGCGCCGGACGAGGTAATTCTCGTGCGCGCCATAGGATGCCCCCTTGCCGTCGGTGTTGTTCTTGTAGACCACCACATCGCCATCAAGTATCTCAATGCCCTCGGCCATGAGGTACTCCCCCGCCCTGTCCCACAGCACGGCCTCCCGCGGGGTGGCCGTTTCGGGTGAGGAATACTCCGGATGTGCGTGGTCGACGTAGAGCCGGGCTCCATTGGTCAGCACAGCGTTGGCCGCGCGCGGCCTGAGCGATTCGCTGCGGCGTTGCACATGTTCCAGCGGCACATCTCCCGAGGGCGCGAGCGACTCCGGATCGTCGGTGAGTTGTGAGGGATGTGCGGCAGCTCGTTCGATGCGATATCCGCGCGCGTCGCTCAATGGGTCTTCGCCGTGGAAATCCCAGCGCACGGCGCCGGCACCCCCGCTCGCGGCGGACTCGGCACCGAGGGCATCGACGATGCGCGTGGACAACACAATCGGATTTGCCTGCAGATCGGCCGGGGCGAGAATCCCAAACTCGGTCTCCAAACCGACGATACGGCGCGCGGTCATGATTTACTCCTTAGATCAGTCCCTCGGGCACAGTTTCGCCCCAGCTATGTCCGGGATCGTCAACCGTCCCCTCTCCATCGCGCGTGGCCAGGGACGGCGTAGCGGCCGCCGTCGATTCGGTGGGGACTTGCGCGCCGGAACCGGTCGCGCCATTCGGGTCGCGCGTGAGCAGCGCCCGCACGTGAACAATGCGCTCGCCCTGTCCGCGCCCGTGTACACGCGCCCACTCGTCCGGATTGGCAATCGTCGCAAGTTCCTCGTTCTCGCGCACCTCCTGGTGCACTGCCTCCACCAGGTGCTCCTTCCGCAATCCACGCTCGCCGGTGGACAGCAGGTCTTTAATCGCCAGTTTCTTCGCACGATCCACGATTGCCGCCAACATGGCTCCGGAGACAAAATCCGCAATATAAAGCGTTTCGCGAGTTCCATCGGCGTAGTGCACCTCGACGTACTCATTTTCGGGAGTACGCGCGTACAGCGTATCGACGGTGACGTGCCGCAGGCTCGCCGCTGCCTCACCCGCGGTGGGATAGGCGGAACGCACCTCCTGGTGCAACGGCAACTCCTCGGTGAGGTATTTCGAAAGAATATCCAGACATCCGGCGCGATCGGGCCGCTCGATACGCACCTTCACATCAAGACGCCCGGGCCGCAGGATCGCCGGATCAATCATGTCCTCCCGGTTGGAAGCGCCAATGACGATCACGTTGTCCAGTTTCTCAACGCCATCTACTTCCGCCAGAAGTTGGGGCACCACAGTTGTTTCGACGTCGGAGGAGATGCCCGACCCACGTGTGCGGAAAAGTGCCTCCATCTCGTCGAAGAAGATCACAACCGGAATGCCGTGTGCCGCCCTGTCCCGCGCGCGCGAGAAGATCTCGCGAATCTGACGTTCCGTCTCGCCGACGTATTTGTCGAGCAGCTGTGGTCCCTTGATATTGAGGAAATACGAACGCGCCGTCGCCGCACCGGTACGTTCGGCCGCATTGTGGGCCAACGAGGTAGCGACAGCCTTGGCGATCAGCGTCTTCCCGCAGCCGGGAGGCCCGTACAGCAGCACTCCCTTGGGCGGCTTGAGTCCATGTTCGCGGTACAGCTCGGGTTGCTCGAAAGGAAGCTCAACGCTGTCACGGATCTCCTCAATCTGCGGGCCAAGCCCACCAATATCCTCGTAGGAGACATCCGGCACCTCTTCCAACAGCAGGTGCTCAACATCCGGCCTTTCGATATGCTCCAAGATGAATCCGGAGCGCAAATCCGCCAGGACGGTATCGCCCACACGCAGATGCTCCGCGTCCAAGCGCCCGGAGATACGCAGCACCCGCGAATCGTCGGCATGAATCTTCACCAACGCGCGCTGCGGATCGATAACCAGCTCCACCGTGACAACTGTGCCCGTATCTTCATAGCCGGCCGTATCCGTCACCACAAGCTGCTCATTCAACCGCAGCTCCTGCCCCGGACGCAGGGAGCCCAGCGGCAATGTGACCGCTGCGGCCAGATTCATCTTGCGTCCTGCAACCAGGGCATCGACAGAATGATCCTGTTCGTGAGCGGCGAGGAAGGTTGCAAACGATGCCGGCGGGCGCGCCAAGGCATCGAGTTGTTCGGCCTGATCGCGGATACGATCCCGTGCGGCCACAAGCGATGCGGTCAGCCGCTGGTTCTTCTCTTCAAGAGAGACCAGTTGTTGCCGCACATCACGCAGTTCACTGGAGTCTGTTTGGGACATCGCAACCTTTCCTTCGCTACCGCTCAACTCTAGTGCACTAGGCCTGATCCTCGCGTTCTTGCAGCTCACATTCGATACGGTCCCGGATCTCGCGTCCGTGCCGACCGGGCACGGAGGTACCCGTCTCCTCCACGTCGGCGCGATGCGCCACATCGCGCCGCACCCGACGTAGCTTTTTCGGCGAAATACCGCGTTCCGCCAGCTCTTCCTCCCACACGAGCGGCTCGGCGTAAGCGGCTTTCGCCGGACGGCGCTTCGGTGTCAGCGGAGTGTTCCCCGGCGCCATGCGGCGAGCAACAGCGAGGAATCCTGTGTGCGCAATCATACGGTGGTCGGGCCGAACGGCCAGTCCCTCCAGGTGCCATGTGCGGACCAGAGTCTCTGAAGCGCTCGGCTCCGTGAAGCAGCCGCACTCTCGCAACTCCTCCACGAAGCGCGATAGCTGCGTCGTCGTCGCCACGTATGCAAGTATTACGCCGCCCGGCCGCAGCGCGTGTGTCGCGGCCGCGATAAGCTCCCAGGGTGCGAGCATATCCAGAATGACGTGATCGAATGCGCCCTGTGGTCGGCTTGCGAGGATCTGCTCCGCCTCGCCTATTTCAATTGACCACTGTGGCGGTTGCAGGCCAAACCAGGAGGAAACGTTGCCCAGCGCGATCTCGGCGAACTCGGGCCGCCGTTCGGCGGAGAGAACCTGGCCTTCGTCGCCAACCGCAGCCAGAAGCGACAACGTCAGTGCCCCGGAGCCGAGCCCTGCCTCGAAAACACGTGCTCCTGGGAACACATCCGCCATATGCACGATCTGCGCCGCATCCTTCGGATAAATAACCGTTGCCCCGCGCGGCATTGACAGCACGTAGTCGCTCACCAGCGGCCGCAGAGCGAGGAAATGCCGCCCTTCCTGTGTAGTCAGGACGGTTCCTTCTTCAGCACCGATGAGTTCACTGTGCCGAAAAGAACCGCGAGTTGATTGGAAGTAGCCGTCTTCCGTCAGCGAAATCGTGTACTGCCGCCCCTTGGGATCGGTCAGTTGTACCCTTTCGCCCGCCCGGAAGGGGCCCCGACGGCGATCCGCATTGCGTCCAGTCATGGCTGCCATTGTAAAGCGTGCAGCGTGACCTCTAAGGAGCGGGACGGTCGGCACCGGGCGAGATCCCCGCTGCACCCGAAAGATGCTGAGGATGCTGCTTGAGTGGTCCGCAGGGCGCGGGCAGTACCAGCCCATGTGGGAGATGGATGCTCATATGTAGGTCTTTGCACCATATGCTGACGAATGCCCGGCGGCGGTTTACATTGGTGGTGTGGGGCTTCATCCCGGGTACGCCCCACATCATTGATTCATATAGCTTCGACGAGGAAGACACGGTGATGAAATGAATGACACGATGGCTGCAGTGCAGATGTACGCCCCCGGAGACATTCGGTTGGAGCAGGTCGCCAAGCCACGGCCTGGTCCGGGTCAGGTTCTTATGAAGGTGGCCGCCTGTGGCGTATGCGGGTCGGATCTCGCACGCATGTACAAAAAGGGGCCGCATAAGCTACCCCTGATCACCGGTCACGAGTTCTCCGCCTACGTGGAGGAACTGGGACCGGGAGTGACCGGGCTGCAGGTCGGTGACCTGGTGACCGTTCCGCCAATGATTCCCTGTTTCGAGTGTGATCCCTGCCTTCAGGGGCAATTCTCGCTCTGCGAGAACTACGACTATTACGGCTCGCGGCGCCATGGAGCCTATGCCCAGTATGTCGCCGGACCGGCGAATCTGCTTGTGAAGGTACCGGGCGGTCTCGATGCACGTGCCGCCGCGATGGTTGATCCCAGCGCTATCGCCCTTCACGCGATCCGCCGCACGAAGATAACAGTTACCAGCCGGGTGGCCGTGTTGGGCGGTGGCGGCCCTATCGGTCTCTTCGCCATTCAATGGGCGCGCATTCTGGGAGCGGCAACGGTTGTTGCGGTAGATGTTTCGCAGGAGAAGGCAGAGTTGGCGCGCCTCGCCGGTGCAGACGCCGCATATACGAGCTTCGATGACTTGGAGTCTGCAATGGGCAGCGGATTTGACGTCGTTGTGGAGACAACCGGTGTGGCCGCGATCGCTGATAGGGCCGTCGGCATCACCGCTAGGCACGGCGATGTCACGCTTATTGGCATCCCCAACGCCGCCGTGGAGATTTCGGAGCGCAATTGGGCCCGCCTGATGCGACTCGAGATTGATATCCATGGTTCCTGGAACTCGTTTGGCGCACCCTACCCAGGGCCGGAATGGACCGCGACACTGGAGCATTTGGCACGCGGATCCTTGCGGTGGGAGTTCATGATCACCCACGAAGCGGGCCTGGAACGCGTCGATGAGCTGATTCGTGCCATGTACGAGCGCACGATCCACTCCTGCAAAGTGTTGTTCCTACCTAACGGCCGGGACCTGCCCACGAACTGAACGCGACGGGGAGGGTGTCGGCGATGCGTGCGGGAAGTGCGGAACACGAGTACGCGATGGTTCGCGCCGCCGAACTGTATTACAAGGATGGCCTATTGCAGTCCGAGGTCGCCGACCGATTGCGCGTATCTCGGTGGAAGGTGGGACGTCTCCTCGAGGAGGCCCGTGCTCGCGGCCTCGTAGAGATTAAGATTCACCACCCTACATCGCGGCGTGGCGACCTCGAATCCCAACTCGTCGACCGCTTCGGCTGCGCCGAGGCGGTGGTGGTGCAGAGCCAGGATACCAGCGCCGCCACCATGGCGCTGGTGGCGCAGGCGTCGGCGTCGTACCTGACCGAGATGCGTCCCCAGCCGCGAAGCATCGGCTTCTCTTGGGGGCGCACCGTGGCTGCCATCGCCTCCGCACTTCCGGACAGGGCCTTCATCGGCGCGGATCTTCTCCAACTCAACGGCGGCGCGCCCTCGGTGGACGGCACGGTTGATGCGGCGAGCATACTGCGACTGGTTGCGGCGAAGTCCCGGCAGGCGCGAACGCGACTCCTACCCGTACCCGCTATCGTCAGTGATCGCGAGTTGGCCAGAAGGCTTTGCTGCGACCATGCGATCGCTGACACCCTCAAGCTCGCCGCCCGTTGTGACGTCGCGGTATTTTCACTCGGGGCCCTTTCTCCGGGCTCGGTACTCGTTCGCAGCGGCGCGTTGAGCGATGAGGAACAGCTTGAGCTCCAGCGTTCGGGCGCGGTTGGAGACGTGCTCGGCCACTACATTGACCGATCGGGGCGGGTGGTCGATCTTGAACTCGACTCGCGCACCATTGCGCTTGCCCTCGATCAGATCGGCGGCATCGGCCATGCCATCGCGGTCGGGGTGGGCAGCGAGAAGAGCGAAGTCACTTATGCCGCGCTATACGCCGGTCTCTGCTCGGTTCTGATCACCGAATCAGCCATTGCCGAGAATGTCCTCGGCATGTCACAGACCTAGTACCGCATGGCCCACCGCTGGGCCGCAGGCACCGATCCGGATCACACCGCATTCGATGCCACCAGGGGCTTTGTCTCGGCGTTCAGCGTTCGACGACGACGGCGCGCACTCCCGCACATCCACTGCACGTAGCGTCATGGCGCGGCTCAATCGACTCCCAATGCGGGATTCACTGCATCCGGCCCGCGATGCGACGCCTGTATTGGCACACGGCGGGTCTCTCGTTATACACAAGAAAGGCAAAGACTAATGAGCGAACAATATGTTATCGGTATCGACTTCGGCACACTGTCCGGTCGTGCCACCGTCGTCCGGGTAAGCGACGGCAAGGAACTCGGCTCGGCCGTTCGCGAATACCCTCACGGGGTGATGGATGAACGGCTCACCGCCGCAGACAACCGGGAGCTTCCCCCCGACTTCGCACTGCAGGTACCCGCCGACTATTTAACGGTGCTGGGCCATGTGGTCCCGGCTGCTCTGCGGGAGGCGCACGTCGATGCGGCGCAGGTTATCGGGATCGGAACGGATTTCACGTCGGCGACAATGATTCCCACTACCGCGGACGGGACCCCGCTCTGCCAGTTGCCAGAGTTTGTCAACGAACCCCACGCCTACGCGAAACTCTGGAAGCATCATGGTGCCACCGAACAGGCAGAACGGTGTATCGCCGTCGCACGGCAGCGTGAAGAGACATGGCTGGCCCGTTATGGCGGGCGCATATCCTCCGAATTCGTCATACCGAAGGCATTGGAGACGTTGGAGAAGGCTCCTGCCGTGTACAGGGAGGCGGCCTACTACATCGAAGCGGTTGATTGGATCGTCTGGCAACTGTGCGGCAGGCTCATCCACTGCGCGGCCAGTGCGGGATATAAGGCGCTTTTCCAGGATGGACGCTTTCCGAGCCGCGACTATTTCGCGGCGCTGAACCCCGACTTCGCGGACTTCATCTCCGAGAAGTTCGATGCACCCGTGTTGCAACTCGGTGAGCGCGCAGGAGGTTTAAGCGCGCCAATGGCGGCATTGACGGGTCTACCGGAAGGAATCGCCGTGGCAGTCGGACAAATCGATGCGCATGTGACCGCGCCGGCGGCACAAGCCATCGCACCCGGGCAAATGACCGCGATTATGGGTACCTCGAACGTCTATATCGTCAATGGCGAGACGGCCCGTGATATTCCGGGGGTTTTCGGTATTACTGCGGGAGGAATCTCGGCTGGACTGTGGGGGTACGAGGGTGGCCAGTCCGGTGTGGGCGACATCTTCGGCTGGGTGGTGGACAACATCGTTCCCGCCGACTATCGCGCTCAGGCCGATCGTCGCGGCATTTCTGTGCACACCCTTCTGACCGAGAAGGCGGCCGGTCAGGTTATCGGAGAGCATGGACTCATCGCCCTGGATTGGCACAACGGCAACCGTTCGATCCTTAATGACGGGAATCTGTCCGGCGCGTTGATCGGGATGAGCCTGACAACGCGGGCCGAGGATATTTACCGGGCCTACCTGGAAGCAACGGCATTCGGCCTGCGCGTCATCATTGATAACTTCGCCGCTCACGGCGTCCGCATCACCGAGATCGTCGCCGCCGGCGGCCTGTTGAAGAACGAATTCCTCATGCAACTGTATGCGGATGTCACGCGAATCCCACTGTCCATTTCCGGCTCCGGTCTGGCAAGTTCCCTCGGCGCCGCAATTCTCGGTGCCGTCGCCGCCGGCGCCTACCCGGACGTCTACCAGGCCAGTGCCGCCATGGGAACGAAGATCCCCCATGCGTATACGCCCAACGAGGAGGCAGCCGCGCAATACGACCGTCTCTACCGCGAGTATCTGGAACTACATGACTATTTCGGACGTGGCGGCAATCCGGTGATGCATTCGCTCAAGGCACTGCAGCGCGAAGTGCACCACGAATCGCTGGCCGAAGGCGATGCGGGGTAATTCTGTCGGAGCCGCGCGGTACCGTTGGAGGCATGACAACGCATGCTGCCCTCTCTCCCTCGCGGACCAAGGATTTCCGGCAATGTCCGCTGCTTTTTCGCTTGCGGGTTATTGACCGAGTCCCGGAAGCCCCGTCATTGGAGGCGCTGCGCGGCACTCTCGTACATTCCGTGTTGGAGCATTTGTTTGATGCGCCGGCCAGGGACCGTACCGAAGAGACCGCGCAGCAGCTTCTCCACTCGTGTTGGCAGCAGCATCTCGAAGAACGCCCCGTCGACGCCGAACTCTTCGAATCGGATCACCAGCGGCAGGAATGGTTGGACTCGGCGAGCGTGCTCGTCAGCAACTATTTCCGGATGGAAACGCCAAGTTTTCTTGAACCCGCGGCGCGTGAGACCTTTGTCAACGCCCGATTGAAGTCAGGCCTTGCCATCCGCGGGATTATCGACCGTGTTGACCGAGCTGCCAATGGTGCACTGCGCGTGGTCGATTACAAGACGGGCAAATCACCGGCAATGCGCTTCCAGGACGGCGCAATTTTCCAGATGCGTTTCTATGCGGCAGCACTCTATTTATCCCGCGGCACACTTCCGGCGCGCACACAGCTGATCTTTCTAAAGGATGGGCGCACGCTCACCTACGATCCTGTTGCTGAAGATGTCGACTCGCTGGCGCAAGAGTTGGATTCCGTCTGGTCGGCAATTGAAGAGCGTCTCGACACCGGAGAATTTGAGCCGCGTACCAGCCGTCTGTGCGACTGGTGCCATTTCAAGGAATTCTGCCCCGCCTTCGGCGGCACGCCTCCACAGATGAATGCGGAAGGAGTAACCCACCTGCGCACCGCCCACAGCTAGCGCACGGCAACTAGTGCGAACCAGCCACGCATCGCGCATGGCACCACATCATGCTCCGCCCTCCCCGGACGGCGGCCGGTCCTCGCTCAACGCGGCAACTGCGGCGTCGAACTCCTGCTCGACCTCGGGAGGCGGCGTTCCCAGACGGGAAACGCACCAGGCGGCGCCGAGGTTGCCAAGAAAACCGGGGATGATCTCATAAAGGTCGAAGATGTTTCCCGGCCCGCCGGAGACATTGCCCCATATCATCACCAGTACCGCACCGGTCACCATACCGGCCGCCGCTCCGGCAGAGGTTAGCCTCTTCCAATAGAGGCTGAGCAGGACGGTGGGGCCGAATGAGGCTCCGAAACCCGCCCAGGCGAAGGCCACCAGCGCCAAAATAGTGTTGTTACGCTCCCACGCCATGACCGCTGCCACCACCGCAACACCGAGTACCGCCATACGCGAGTACATAACGAGACGATTAGTCGACGGGTTCTTGTGGGTGATCGATCGGTAGAGATCTTCCACCAAGGCAGAAGACGTCACCAGTAACTGCGAGGCGATCGTGGACATAATCGCTGCCAGAATCGCCGCCAGCATGAAGCCGGCGATCACCGGGTGAAAAAGCAACTGCCCCAGGGAGATGAACACCGCTTCCGGATCGCCGAGCTCGCCCTTGTCATGTCGGTAGACGGCCACTCCAACAATGGCCGTAAAAGCCGCTCCGACGACTGCGAGCAGCATCCACCCGATGCCGATACGCCGCCCCGCCTTCGCCTCGCCGGGTGTCCTGATTGCCATGAAGCGGACGATGATATGGGGCTGACCGAAGTAACCCAAGCCCCATCCGAGCGCGGAGACGATCCCCAACACGGAGGCGCCGCCACCCAACATCGTCCAGTATCCCGGATCCACCTCACTGACGGTGTTGACCACGGCACCCCAGCCACCGACGTGGATAATACCCACCACGGGCACCATAACCAGTGCAGTCACCATCATGATGCCCTGCACGAAGTCCGTGTAGGAGACAGCGAGGAACCCGCCAACCAAGGTGTAAATGACGGTAATGCCCGCCACCAGCGTTAGTCCCAGCCGATAATCCAGGCCGAAGGACGACTCGAAGAACTTGCCGCCTGCCACCATATTCGCGGATACGTAGAAGGTGAAGTACACCAGGATGATCAGGCCGGACGCCCATCGCAGCAGGTGGCGCGAGTCATGCAGACGATTGTCGAAGAAACTCGGGATGGTGATTGAGTTCCGCGCGACTTCGGTGTACGTGCGCAGACGCGGGGCAACATAGCGCCAGTTCAGCCAGGCACCCGCGGTCAATCCGATTGCGATCCATAGTTCAATCAGACCGCTGGCATACAGTGCCCCCGGCAACCCCATAAGCAGCCAACCGCTCATATCGGAGGCGCCCGCGCTCAACGCGGCGACCGCCGGGTTCAAGCCCCGACCGGCAAGCATATAGTCGTCCATATCGTCGGTACGCCCGTACGCCCACCAACCGATAACAATCATCGCCACGAAATAGATGATCATGGCGATTGCTTGAAAGGTGGAATCACTCATTACGGCTCCTCAAAGATGGCACTGCAAACCGCAGACTACCGGCCGAGCCTTCCGCCTCGGGCACGAGGCCGTAAAATGGGCAGCCGCGAATCGGCCGCTCCACGAGCCAACACTCGCTCCCTTGAATGCGCAGGTCAATCGCTTCCGCGTGGGGAAAGAAGCGGATCTCCCGCTGGCCGTGGCGCCGACATAAAGCCACGCAACTCCGCCTCGCCGACCTCCTCCAGGCTGTTGACGCGCAGCAGAAGTGGCCAGGAGGGGATCTCTACCAGGAAGGGCACCGCGACGGCATGTGACCGAGCTGCCATGGCCGAACGGACCCCAAAGACGGAGTCCTCAAAGATGACGCAATCTCCGGCCGCGACGTCGAGCCGTTGCGCAGCCAACAGGTACGGCTGCGCCGACGGCTTGCCGGCGACCTCGCTATCGCTTGCAACACTGACCGTCAGCGATCCATGCGGAGCACTCTCGCGAATAACGTCTGCCAACTCCTGGAAAGACGAAGTGACAAGCGCCGTCGGGATGCCGAGCCGAACACAGAGTTCCAGCAGCTCGTAGGCACCCGGGCGCCAAATGACGCCGGAGGTTCGCGCAACCTCGCACACTCGGCGGCTCATGTCGGCAGCGAGCTCCTGTGCCGAGACTTCCAGGCCGTCTTCACGGATGACCTTGGCGCACACCCATTCCAAGGGAGCACCGATGGTCGTGTGCGCACGTTCCTCGGTCCACGTGACCCCGAGTGCGCCGAGAATGTCTCGCTCCGCCGCGTACCACCACTTCTCCGAGTCGGTTAACGTGCCATCCATGTCGAAGAGAACGGCTGAGGGAAGGCTGTTATCACACGGCACGGGGAAACTCCACTCCGAGCAATGTCGCAATCGCCGATTCTACGGCCCTCCCACCCGTCGGGTTCTCCGCCCACCGATCGATAATGTGCAGTGCCTCCGGCGAATTCAGGTCCGTGGCGAGGGCGTCCCACACCCGCCGAACCACCGCCCGTGAGGTTTCGTCGTCGGGAAGGGCCGACGACGTGCGCAATGCCCGCTCCCATAGCTGCAAGCGGGCGCCCGCTGTGGACAGCTCATCATCCGTATACTCCCAGTCTTCGCGGTAATGATGCGCCAGCAGGCACAGACGGATTACTCGCGGGTCGACCCCGCGGGCACGCAGCTGCGACACCAGGACGAGATTTCCAAGCGACTTCGACATTTTCTCGCCCGCGTAACCGACCATGCCGACATGCATATGCACACTCACCTGGCCGTTGCCCGCCGTCAGGGCACGAAGATGTGACTCACTCATTTCGTGGTGTGGGAACAGCAGGTCCGATCCGCCGGCCTGCACCGTGATCGACTCCCCGAGTTCGTCGCGAGCGATCAGCGCGCACTCGATATGCCAACCGGGCCTCCAGTCTCCCGGTGCACCGCCCGAAGGTCGAAAGTCATCCCCGCGCACGCCCTTCCAGAGTTGCGGGTCGAGTGGGTGTCGCTTACCGGATCGCGTGCTGTCGCCGCCGTGCGCATCGAAGGTCCCCTCCAGATCCAGGTCGCGGAAAACAGGTGCGGAGACGAAACGCGAGTCTTCGGAAAGATCGGCGTAGACATCCTCGGTATCCCCTGCACCGGGCACGCGGTAGGCCAGGCCTCGTGCCTCGAGATCACGCACCACACGCTCGAGATCGTCAAGCTTCTCCGAGACGGCCACCCAAGCGTCGGGAGGTAGCACCCGCAGGGCCCGCATATCCTCACGGAATAGCGCAATCTCCTGATCGGCGAGTTCCCGCCAGTTGACACCGGTATCACGTGCCCGCTCGAAAAGGGGATCGTCGATGTCGGTGACGTTCTGCGCATGTCGCACCTGGGCGCCGGCGGCATGCCACAGCCGTAACAGCGTGTCAACGCTCACGTAGGTGAAGGCATGGCCAAGGTGCGTGGCGTCATATGGCGTGATGCCGCATGCGTACAGTCGTGGCTGCCGCACGGCGATCGATCGGAAACTGTCCGAGGAACTGTCGTACAGGGTCATCTCGGGAGCCGGCCCCGGTAAAGAAGCCGGCAGGGATACCGCCCACGTTTGCATTAATACACCGCCAATGTGCCGGCAGCCAGCAGCGCCACCACAACAGCCGCCAGCACTATCCGATAGATTACGAAGCCAATATATGACCTGGTTGATACCAGTTTAAGGAACCAGACGATCACGGCATAGCCCACGACGAAGGCAACGGCTGCCGCAAGCAGTGTCGGGCCGAGATCGAGGGTTCCCTGCCCGGAGGACTTGAACAGTTGGAAGAAGCCTGAGGCGAGAATCGCTGGAATTGCAAGAAGGAAGGACACGCGAGCTGCCGCTTCACGCGTGTAGCCGAGCAGCAGTCCAACGGTAATGGTGCCACCCGACCGTGACACACCGGGGATCAGAGCCAGTGCTTGACCACACCCCAGAAGCAACCCGTCGCGCAAGGTGATATCGGTGAGGGTCTTCGAACGGCGTGAGAAGCGGTCTGCCAGGCCCAGAAGAATGGCGAATCCGGCGAGTACGGCCGCCACGAGGTAGAGGTTGCGCAGTTTCGACTCGATGGTGTCCTGGAAGAGTAGCCCGAGGACGGCGATGGGAATAGTGCCGACTATAACGACCCACCCCATCCGTACATCCGGGTCGCTCTGCGCCACGGGATTGCGCCAGCGCAGCGGTAGGGCTCGGAACCATTTGGAGATGATACGTGCAATATCACGGCCGAAGTAGCAGATAACCGCCAATTCGGTGCCGATTTGGATGATGGCGGTGAAGGCGGCTCCCGGGTCACCCCAGCCAAAGAGATCACCGACAATACGAACGTGTGCCGATGATGAGATCGGCAGGAATTCGGTTAGGCCTTGCACAATGCCCAGTATGAGCGCTTCGATAATTCCCACGCGGGCCAGCATAGCGGTTACACGTGATGATGACGAAGAAGGCTCACTTAACCACTCAACGTGCCATGGTGCACTAGGCTTCGCATTATGAGAGAACGCGCAGTAGGCCGCAGTGGTCTAATCGTCGGTGAGGTAGGACTCGGAACACTGACATGGGGACGCGATACCGACGAGGCAGAGGCACAGGAGCAGCTGCGCGTGCTCCTAGACGCAGGCGGATCTTTACTGGACACCTCCCCCGCTTTCGGACAGGGTGCCGCTGAGGCTCTGATCGGAACACTTCTGGCCGACCGATTCCCACGTGAACGGCTTGTTATCTGCACGCGGGCGGGCTTCCGCTCCACCCCTGTCGGCCCGCGTTTCGGTGCCGGACTGGGAGCCATTCGTGACTCGGTGGCTGAATCCCTCGCCCGCCTCGGCACTGACTACCTCGATATTCTTCTACTGGCCGCGCCAGATCCCCTGGCACCGGACGAGGAAACGGCGGCGGCTTTAAGTGGTCTTGTTGCCTCTGGGCAGGTTCGGTATATCGGGTTGATGGGATATCCGGCCTGGCGAGCAGCAGCACTACAGCAGTTGCTCGCGGAGCGAAAGTTACCTGCGCTTATTGCTATCGAAACCGAATACTCCCTGCTGGAGCGTTCCTGCGAGGCCGAGGTCGTTCCCATGTGCGAGCATATGGGCATGGGGCTCCTCGCCAACTCTCCTCTGGGACGTGGCGTTCTCACGGGCAAGTACCGCCACTCGATTCCTCCGACCTCCCGCGCCGCGTCGGAGCACCTCGCCGCCTTCGTCGATCCGTACCTCGAGGAGAGGCCGCGTCGCATCGTGGAGGCATTGGCGCGTGCGGCCGATGGGCTGGGACGCACCCCGGCCGACGTGGCACTGGGCTGGGTGCTCGGTCGCCCTCAGGTTGCCAGTACCCTGCTCGGAGCGCGGACCGCCTCCCAACTGACTTCCGTTCTCGGCGCGATTGAGGATCTGCCCTCCCTCGTGGCCGAAGCGCTCGACGACGTTACGCAATAGGTCGACGTGAGGCAGTCGACGTCGTCGTGTCCGGCCGCGCCCCGGCATACCGAGTGTGTTCC
>SUUB01000003.1:0-3615 GCA_015062745.1 Actinomycetaceae bacterium | reverse complement strand
GACGTTACGCAATAGGTCGACGTGAGGCAGTCGACGTCGTCGTGTCCGGCCGCGCCCCGGCATACCGAGTGTGTTCCGGAGCCAGTACGGCGCGCATGGTCGGTCACCTACTCGTCGTCGAGATCGTCGTCCTCATACTCCGAATTCTCGATTGCCTCGTCGGCGTCGTCCTCCTCAAAATCATCGTCGAGATCATCCTCGTAGTCGAGGTCATCCTCATAATCCTCATCGTCGAGCTCGGTGAAGCGCTCACCGTCGTCAAGATCGTCGTCGAACTCGTCCGTCACATCGTCCTCGGTGTTGTATACGTCCAATGGCGCTTCAACGCCACATCGGGTGAAGAGGACATCGTCGTACAGGGTGTAGGCATTCACAAGCAGCTCGCTCGCCTCGATCACACTGGGTGCGCCGGGGTCCTGTGCCATTACTGCCGCCTGATGAAATGCTTCGAGTGCCCCAATGAGCCGGTCAAATGCTTCGCGCGGGTCGGTAGCCATAGGTTCAGCCTAGCGCCCACCACGTTGTGAAGCCACACCTCATCCGCCTTTCACGCCGGCGTCGAAATTCTGATCGTTCAGGCAAGCCTGTCCACCATGAAAACCGAGCGTGCATGATTGCGTTCACAGTGTGAGAATTGGGCAACACCGCCCGTCCACGTGCGGACGGTACCCAAACGAAGGGAATCGCACATGACGAAATACTCCTCAAGGAGATGGCGCATCGTCACCGTCCTAGCGGCCACCGCCGTTTTCGGTGCCGGTGCAGCCGCACCTGTATACGCTGATCACGATGAGGTCCCCGCGGACCTGCCAAAGGCTGATCAACTTCTTGATACCGCGAACCAGACAAGTGGGTTCACAGGCAAGTGGTTTGTTGAGCTGAGCGCAGATCCGGTTCTTGCCGGTGGATCCAGCAGCACGATCAGCAACCAACAGCAGACTTTTAATCGCCAAGTTTCCGACGACGAGGTGGAGATTCAGACCTCCTTCGACCAAACGTGGAATGGAGTCACGGTCACCGCTACCGCCGAAGGCCTCGACGAGATCACCAAGGCATCCAACGTGATCGGCGTCTATCCCGTTCTCGAGGTCGAACGCCCGGATGAGACACCCGATTTCTCGGCCGCGCCGGAGATGTACAGCGCGAAGGACCTTACCGGAGCGTCAGTTGCCCAAAACGAGTTGGGGCTCACCGGGCAAGGCATCAAGATCGGCATTATTGACAGTGGCATCGACTATGACAATACGGTCTTCGGTGGAACTGGCGTATCTGGCGAATCGACCTTCCCGACGCCGAAGGTGGTGGCTGGCTACGACTTCGTGGGCGATGCGTTCAACTCAGATGCTTCCGATGAGAATTACGATCCGAACCCGCAGCCTGATGAGGATCCCGATGATTGCGGCGGTCACGGAACCCATGTCGCTGGCATTGCCGCCGGAAACGACAGCGCCTCCGAGTTCAAGGGCGTCGCTCCCGACGCCTTGCTCGGCGCCTATCGTGTGTTCGGATGCGACGGCTCGACGGACTCCGACATCATGCTACAAGCCATGGAACGCGCCGCAAAAGATGGCATGGACGTTGTGAATATGTCCATCGGTGCATCCTTCCAGACGTGGCCGAACTATCCGACCGCAGTGGCAGCCAACAATATGGCCGACGCCGGTATCGTTGTCACCGTCTCGCAGGGTAACTCCGGTGAGAGCGGTATCTTCTCCGGCGGTGCTCCCTCGGTTGCGAGCAAGGTTATTTCCGTTGGATCAGTAGACAACACCTTTATTACGCTGCCATCCTTCCAGGCATCCGATGGTGAGGTCTACGGGTACCTCTCCGCCAGCAATGCCCCGACGGCGCCGAAGAGCGGAACGCTTGAGCTGGCCGCCTATCCAGACGGCCAGAAGACAGGAGCGGTACCCATCGGCGACGACTCCTTCAACGGAAAGGCCGTCCTCGTCTCTCGTGGCACCTCGACCTTCCACGCCAAGGCCGCTGCCGCCCAGGCCGATGGCGCTGCCGCAGTGATTATCTACAACAACCAGGCGGGCACGATTAATGCCACGGTCACGGGCGATCCCGCGATCACCATCCCCGTTATCACCGTTACGCAGGAGCAGGGTGCTGCACTGGAAGCACTGGTGGCCGCAGGTGAGGCCAGCATCACCTGGACCGCTCAGACCACGGCTTCCGAAGACCCGGCCGGCGGTCAGATTTCCAGTTTCTCCTCCTACGGACTCGCGGCCGATCTGACCCTCAAGCCCGATGTTCTGGCGCCGGGTGGAAACATCTACTCCGCCTATCCGCTTGATGCACCGGACGGCGACGGCTCCGGTTTTGCGACCGTCAGCGGAACGTCGATGGCCGCACCACATGCGGCCGGTTCGGCCGCACTCGTCCTACAGGCCAATCCGGCAGTGAAACCGGATCAGGTGCGCACCGTACTCCAGAACACGGCCGATCCGCTTGAACTCGCCGGAAACTCCGGCGTCGTTGAGACGAAGGAGGCCATCCATCGCCAGGGTGCGGGACTGATCAACATTCCCGACGCCGTTACGGCCGTTACCTCCAACCATGGGGCGGGCACCAAGTCACTGCCCTCCACGGTGACCCCGTCGAAGATCTCGCTGGGTGATTCGGATTCCAACGAGCCGACGACGCTGACCATCACCAACCGTTCAGATGGGGAGGTTGTGTACACGCTCAGCGCCGACACCACCCCTGCGGGTACCTGGGGACCGAACCGCTACTTCTTCAGCCTGGTTGGCCTCGATCCGCAGGTCACGTTTTCTGCGGATACGGTGACGGTTCCAGCCGGTGCAACCCGGACCGTCGAGGTAACTATCGACGAGCCCGCGCATTTTGCAAGCTCCTCCACCGGTGCCACATACGAGTTGCCCAAAGGAGCAATCTACGGCGGATACGTCGTGCTGACCGGTTCGGACAACACCGTGCGGCAGGTGCCCTTCGCAGGTTTGAAGGGCGACTACGAGACTGATCTTGAGTTCATGTACACCACCTGGACCTATGGCGATGTCTACTCCTCTGCGGTTCTGGCACAGGCCGGAATTCCCGAGGATAGACTGCTGTTCCAACAGCCCACTCTGGCGCGGCTTACCTCGTGCCCCAACGGCCGTTTCTTCGGCCAGGAGTGCACGGACTCTGACGCGGAGTATCGCTCAGAAGGTGCTGATGCGGTTTATACGATGACCGATGGCGATGTGCCAATCGTCGCCCTGCACATGGAGAATCCGGTGAGCATGCTCGACATTCAGGCCTACCATGCCAATGCCGACGGTTCAAAGGGAGAGCCCGTCTCGGAATTCGCCTCGGTCTACCATTCCGATGGCACCGGTGCTTCGACCGGAACCAGGATGTACCTATGGGATGGCACGTACTACGATTCGGCCAATAGCGACACCGCCCTGGACGTGCCGGATGGCCGGTACATCCTCGAGGTGACTGTGACGAAGGGCGTCGGCCAAGCACAAAATGGTGAGAACGACGAAACATGGACCAGCCCCGCGTTCGTGGTCCGCTCCGATCCTCATGCGGGACCGACCGAGGAGCCGACCGATCAGCCTGAACCGGCCGAGCCTCGCGCCGCACTGATGAACAGCTGGG
>SUUB01000037.1:10799-21423 GCA_015062745.1 Actinomycetaceae bacterium | reverse complement strand
GCAGCAGACAGCCAGCCACCAACAAAAACAAAAACCAGACACACTATCAAGCACCCAAACACCACACCCACACCCCACACGGAAGCCTTCCAAGGAAGGCCCCCCGCGAGAGGGGCCCACAGCGCCGAGCGAGTTCATCCGGAAGACCTTCCGAACCCGCCATCACACTGCGGATTTGCCATCCGAAAACCCGCCGCGACCAGCCCTTTTATCGGACTTGCCGCGGAGCCGAGCTCCCGGCGACAGGTAAAGACTTTACGCACCCGGAGCACGTCGGTCAAACCGAACGGGCGTGGCTCTGCTCACACCGGCTAGCGATCCGGCATCTTTCCGCGATTCCATGCGAAGTTTTGGGAGCCGGGCCACGCGCATTCCGGTCTCCGCGTTCACCGACGCTGACGGCGGAAGATCAGAGGGCCACCCGCCAGAGACTTCCGGTCTCCGCGTTCACCGGCTCTGACGATGATCCCGCATCGGCAACTCCGGGTGCGTTTGCTCCGGAGTTTGTTGCTATTCCTCCTGCGGCGCGGCCCCTTGCGCCGTCGCATACTCGACGACGGCCTTTGAGACGGCTGACTGCACACGTTCGTCGAAGACACCCGGGATGATGTAGTTCGAGTTGCGTTCTTCGTCCGTGACCACATTCGCCACGGCGACGGCGGCGGCGTGCAGCATCTCGTCGTCGATCCGACTCGCCTGCGCGTCCAGCATCCCGCGGAAGAGTCCGGGGAAGACCAACACATTGTTGATCTGATTCGGGTAGTCAGAGCGCCCGGTTGCAACAACAGCCGCATGCTCACCCGCAGCGGGCGGATCAACCTCAGGCGTCGGGTTGGCCATTGCGAAGACGATGGCGTCGTCGGCCATGGTCGCGATGTCGTCCCCCGTCAGCAGGTTGCCGCTCGACACGCCGATGAAGACATCCGCACCCGCGAGCACATCCTTGAGTGAACCCTCCACCCCACGCGGGTTCGTATGCTGGGCGAGCCAGTTACGATGCGGATTCGCTTCTTCGCGGAACGGGCCAAGGGCCCCAGCGCGACCGCAGCCGATGATGTCACGCGCGCCGTGCAGCATGAGCAGGCGAATAATGGCCGATCCCGCCGCTCCCACGCCGGAGACCACGATCCGCACGTCTTCGATGTTCTTACCGACCACCTTCAACGCGTTGATAAGCGCTGCGAGGGTGACCACTGCCGTGCCGTGCTGATCGTCGTGGAATACCGGAATATTGAGTTCTTCGCGCAACCGTTCCTCGATCTCGAAACAGCGCGGTGCGGAGATATCTTCCAAGTTGATACCGCCGTAGACGGGGGCGATCGCCCGCACGATGGAGATAATCTCCTCGGTATCGGTTGTATCAAGGCACACCGGCCACGCATCAACATTGCCGAAGCGCTTGAACAGCGCAGCCTTTCCTTCCATCACCGGCAGCGCAGCCTCCGGTCCGATGTCACCGAGACCGAGCACCGCTGTTCCGTCTGTGACAACGGCGACGGTGTTCTTCTTAATCGTGAGCCGACGCGCCTCCTGAGGGTTCTCGGCAATCGCAGTACACACGCGCGCGACTCCGGGGGTGTACACACGAGCCAGATCCTGCCGAGTACGCAGAGGATTCTTCAGCTGCACCGAGATCTTTCCACCGAGATGCGCCTGCAAAGTGGCATCCGATACCTTTAACACCGCAGTATCGACGAGCATCTCAATCGAGTGCCGCACCTCGCGCACATGGGCGCCGTTAACGCAATCGCAGGTGACATCGACAATAAGGGATTCCTCGAGGGATTCAACCGTATCAATGCCGGTGACGAGGGCACCCGCATCGGCTACAGCTTCGACAAGTCGCTGCGCAGAACGCCGGTGCACCGGCAGCTGGACACGCAATGTGACTGTATAACTCGGGCTGGGGAATGCCATAAGGACCGCCTTTTCCTACCTACCGCCCCGCACTAGCCGGGGATCTACATAAGTCCGGCCCCCATGCTAGTCGGCATCCGCCCGATTCGGAATAGTTGCTCACGCCAATACAGCCACCAGTTCGCTGCGGGCGCTGTTGCTAACCGTCGGTGATGCTCCCCGCATGTCCCCACATGACGTGGCCAGCGCTTTTCCTGGATGTCCTACCCGTGCCCGTTCCCAGAGGCATACCTCCACATGACACGGCCCGGCCCTTGCGCACCCCCGGACCACGCTCGCAGTGGTGCGACTGCCGGGAATTATCGGCTCGGCAGTGCCCAATATGAAGCACCGTCCGCACTTCGGAGAAAGCCAACATCACATGCATCACTCACTTCCGCTAAGTCAGACGCCACATGTGTCGCTCAGACCGGGCCTTCCGTATGAAAGGCTCCTGGGCAAAGGGCGAGGGCTAGCACGGTCTGCATTTGTATTTCCGCGTCACCCTCCCCCTAGGCAAAGAGCGAGGGCGGGTCCGCCAACCGAACCCGCCCTCGGGGCCTATTGCCAGCGCCGTCGTTAAACTCGTCGTGGCACCTCCGTGGAGCGCAGTGCCTGGGAACCTACTGGCAGCGCTCCATAACCAACTCACGCACGCGGGCAGCGTTCGCCTTACCGCCGGTTGCCTTCATCACGGCACCGACAATGGCTCCCGCCGCCTGGACTTTGCCGTTCTTGATCTTGTCCACCACATCCGGGTTGGCGGCAAGTGCATCCTCCACGGCGGCGACCAGGGCGCCGTCGTCGGAGACCACTTCCAAGCCACGAGCGGCAACCACCCGCGAGGGTGTGCCCTCACCGGCCAACACACCCTCGAGCGCCTGACGCGCCAACTTGTCCGTCAGCTTGCCGTCCTGCACCAGTTGGTCCAACTCCGCCACATCACCCGGAGTGACGGGGGCAGCATCCAGTGGAAGATCCTGTTCCTTCGCAAAACGGGCTATATCGCCCATCCACCATTTTCGCGCACCGGCAGGCGTTGCGCCGGCGCGTACCGTCGCCTCCACCAGGTCCAGCGCATCGGCATTCACGAGGTCTCTGAGTTCCTCCGCTGAAAGCCCCCACTCCTCCTTCACGCGGCGACGACGTGCAGCCGGCAGCTCCGGAAGCGATGCACGAATCTCCTCCACCCATTCGGGCGGCGAGACCACCGGAAGCAGATCAGGCTCTGGGAAGTACCGGTAATCCTCGGCGTCCGACTTCAGGCGCCCGGCAGACGTCGTTCCGTCTTCCTCGTGATAGTGCCGCGTCTCCTGTACGACGCTTCCCCCGGCGGCGAGAATCGCCGCCTGCCGCTGGATCTCGTAGCGTACCGCCGCCTCAATTCCCCGGAAGGAGTTCACGTTCTTCGTTTCAGTGCGGGTGCCGAAGGGTGCCTCCGGGCTTTCCCGCAAGGAAACATTGACATCGGCACGCACATTGCCACGCTCCATGCGTGCTTCCGAGACTCCCAACGCCCGGAAGATGTCACGCAGCGAACGCACATAAGCCGCCGCAACCTCCGGCGCATTCCTCCCCACACCCGTTGCCGGGTGAGAGACGATCTCCACCAGGGGTACCCCGGCTCTGTTGTAATCCACCAAGGAGTATTGGGCGCCTTGGATGCGTCCGGCGTCACCGCCGACGTGGGTGTTCTTACCGGCGTCCTCCTCCATATGCGCACGCTCGATCGGGAACCGGTACGTCGAGCCGTCGGCCAGGTCGAGATCCAAGTGCCCCTCGTAGGCGATCGGCTCGTCAGACTGCGAGGTCTGGAAAGCCTTCACAAGGTCCGGGTAGAAGTAGTTCTTGCGGGCAAACCGGCATGACTCGGCAATTGAGCAATTCAGGGCCAAGCCGATCTTCACCGCATACTCCACCGCGGTTCGGTTCATCACCGGAAGAGACCCCGGAAGGCCCAATGACACCGGCGTGACGTACGTATTCGGCTCCCCGCCGAAGACATTCGGCGCGCCGTCGAACATCTTCGTCTTCGTTCCCAGTTCGACGTGGACCTCCAGTCCAATCACCGGATCGAAGCGGGCCACGGCCTCATCAAAATCCATCAGCTCATCCATCAGGCGTTCTCCTCCCACTGAGCAGCCGGGCAGCTGGCGGCAAGCGGCGTTCCCAGGCCTGCCTCCAACGCACCCGCGATACGGTACATCACGTCGTCGCCCCGTGCCGGCGCCAGCACCTGGAATCCGACCGGCAGGCCATCCTCGGCAAGCCCCACCGGCAAGGAGAGTCCGGGAACACCGGCGAGATTGGCAGGGATGGTTGCAATGTCATTGAGATACATCGCCATGGGATCATCCATCTTCTCCCCGAAGGCGAACGCGGTGGTGGGAGCGGTCGGCGATACGAGTACATCCACCTGGGCGAAGGCCTGCGCAAAGTCACGCTGCACCAATGTGCGAACCTTCTGCGCGCTGCCGTAATACGCATCGTAGTATCCAGCGGAAAGAACATGCGTCCCCAAGATGATCCGCCGCTTCACCTCGTCACCAAAGCCCGCCTCACGGGTGGCAGCCATAACGGTCTCGGCGGTCACCGGACCTTCCGTCGGCTCGACGCGGATGCCATAACGCATTCCATCGAAACGAGCCAGGTTAGAGGATGCCTCCGCCGGCATGATCAAGTAGTAGGCCGCGAGAGCGTAATCGAAGGACGGGCATGACACTTCGACAACCTCCGCTCCCAATGTCCGCAACACGTCGACGGCGGAGCGGAAGGAGGCGAGTACGCCCGCTTGGTAGCCCTCGCCGGAGAGTTCCTTCACGACTCCAATGCGCACACCGGCCAACGGCGTGTTCTCCGACGACGGCGAGTCCGCCCCTCCTCCGGCAGTGCTCGCGGCATCGGCCACAATACGCTCGAAGGACGGCACCGGCTCGTTCAACGACGTGGAATCACAGGGGTCGAAACCGCCGATGACTTCCTGCAACGCTGCCGCGTCCGCAACCGTACGTGCCACCGGGCCGATCTGATCGAGAGACGATGCCATGGCCACGAGGCCGTAGCGGGACACCGCGCCATAGGTGGGCTTCACGCCGACCGTGCCGGTTACGGCGGCGGGCTGGCGGATCGATCCGCCGGTATCCGACCCGAGGGCCAATGGCACCATGTAAGCGCCAACCGCAGCCGCTGATCCGCCACCCGATCCTCCGGGGATCCGTCCAAGATCCCACGGATTTCGGGTAGGTCCGAAGGCGGAGTGCTCGGTGGACGAACCCATCGCGAACTCGTCCATATTCGTTTTGCCCACAATCGGCATCCCGGCCTCCCGCAGGCGCGTCACGACCGTGGCGTCATAGGGAGGCAGCCAGCCCTCCAGAATCTTCGAGGCGCACGTTGTCGGCTTGCCCCGGGTCACCATATTGTCTTTGACGGCAACCGGTACGCCGGCGAGTCTCCCCAGGGGCTCACCCGCTGCGCGGCGCGCATCAACGTCACGTGCGGCAGCGAGTGCGCCGTCGTCGTCGACGTAGAGGAATGCATTCACCCGGTCATTGACGGCGTGAATCCGGTCCAGGCACGCCTGAGTCAATTCGACCGAGGTAATCTGACCCGCGGCGAGCAGATCGGCCAGTTCAAGAGCAGACTTTGTCAGGAGTTCGTTCATTATTCCTCCCCCAGGATCTGCGGCACGAGGAACTTGCCATCCTGACTCGCCGGAGCTGCGGCGAGAACCTCGGAGCGGTCCAGAGTCTCCACAACGACGTCCTCTCGCATCACATTCGTGAGGGGAATCGGGTGACTGGTGGCCGGAACATCCGCCGTGGCCACCTCGGAGACCTTCGCGGCTGCCGACGCAATAACATCGAGCTCACCGGCTAGGCGCTCAATTTCCTCCTGGGTCAGGGCTATTCGTGCGAGGCGCGCCACGCGGGCGACCTCGTCTGCTGAAATTGACGACATGGTCCCATGTTACGTGCTATCCGCCATGCAATGCCGCTCCGCTCGACCGGCAAGTGTATCGTGCCGTTTCCGCGTTGCAGCGTACCGACCGGTACAGTAGTCGCATGTCCTTACTCCACAAGCCCCCACGGGAACAGCTCACCCGCACAGTGAAATGGGGGGCGGCCGGTTTGGTCGGTCTACAGGCGGGAGCTCTGGCATCGGTCTGGACCGTAGACGCGATGCGCAAGCGACGTACGCCTCCCAGCGGCATGTTCCCGCATCTACCACCGCAACACACAACCGTGGGACGCGATGAGATGACCATCTATACCTATGGGCGCGATCTCTACGACGCCATGTTGCGCGACATCAACGCGGCGAAGGACCACATATATTTCGAGTGTTTTATCGTCAAAGCGGACGAGACCGGTGAAGAGTTCCGTGACGCCCTCATCGCCGCCGCACGCCGTGGCGTGGAAACCTACGTCATTCTCGACACGTGGGGAAACGCCAACCAGGACCCGCGATTCCGCCATTTCCCCAAGATCAACCATCTGCACGCGATGAACTTTCCCTTCGTGCGTACCGGCGTTCTGACCGGTCGATCTCGCGATAAAGGACGCGACCACCGCAAGATTCTCAGCGTGGACGGTGAAGTCGGCTATATCGGCGGCTACAACATTGGCGATCTTTACGCCCACCACTGGCGCGATACCCACGTCCGCATCGCGGGGCCCGCAGCCTGGGAAGCGGAAGACTCCTTCATCGAAATGTGGAACGCCTATCGGAAGAAGGACCATCCGCAGCTCACCAGTACCGGCGACCACCACTGGAACTCGCGTATCCGTTCGATCGTCAATACTCCGGCGCAGAACGTCTATCCGATTAGTGCCTTGTACATGGAGGCCCTCAGCCGCGCCTCGCAGCGCGCGTGGATAACCATGGGGTATTTCATCCCCGACGAGCCGATGCTGGCGGCGCTGACCAATGCGGCCCGACGAGGAGTCGATGTGCGGGTGCTGATCCCGGAGTATTCCAATCACATCTATGCCGATTGGGTTGGGCGCCCTCACTACGACGCCCTGTTGCGTTCGGGAGTCAAGCTCTTCTTGTTTGAGGAAGCTATGGTCCATGCGAAGACCATGACCGTGGACGGAAAGTGGTCAACCGTCGGCACCGCCAACATCGACCGACTGTCGCTGCGCGGCAATTTCGAGATCAATGTTGAGGTGTTCGACGACGGCTTCGCGGCCGCCATGGAACGCATCTTCGAGGTCGATTTGCTCAACTCACATGAATTGACGCGCGAGATGTGGGAGTCGCGCGGTGCGCTGCCACGAGTTGCGGAGAGGATTCTTCGCCCGCTGGCGCCCTTGTTGTAGCCCGGTGTAGCCCGTTGTAGCCCGGCGCGTTGTTGACGTAGGCCCGCAGCCATCACCGTTGCGGGCCTACCGTCGGCTCGTCGCCCGCGCGGACTGACTCAGTTCGCTTCTCGCGGTTCTTCTCCTGGAAGCGTGCCCGTGGCGAGGAGTTCCACGAACTGGTCCTCGTCCAGCGTAGGCACTCCCAAACTGGCGGCCTTCGTGGCCTTGGACCCGGGATTATCACCGACGACGACGGCCGTTGTCCGCTTCGAGACCGAACCTGCCGCCCGGCCGCCATGCGCGATAATGACCTCCTTCACGCCGTCGCGCGTGTAACCCGCCAGGGTGCCGGTGGCAACAATCGTCATGCCAGCCAGGGTCTGCGGCACCGCTGCGCCGCCAGCCTCGGATTCTTCGTCCGCGGCATTGGCGTCATCGGCAAAACTCACCCCGGCCTCCCGCCAGCGCTCAACGATGGCGATGTGCCAGTCCTCCTCGAACCAACGCAGGAATGACTCTGCGATAACCTCTCCAACGCCCTCCGCCTGCGAAAGCTCCTCCAGACTGGCAGCGCGCATCTGGTCAAGCGAGTGATAGGAGGCCACGAGCGCGCGCGCCGTCGTCGGGCCAATATGACGAATGGATAGCGCAACGAGTTGCCGCCACAATTCCTTCGACTTAGCAGCCTCAAGTTCCTCCAGCATCTTGACCAGCGTTTTTCCCGGCTGCGACGGCTTCACCAGTTGCGGGTCTCCGCCGCGTGGATACTTCCATTCCGGCTTGGTCCAGGCAGCCCTGACGCGGCGGAAATCGCCTGTTTCCTCCCCGCGGGTACGAACCGGCCGCCAGACCCACACATCCTTGACGTCCTCGGCTTGCAGCGCGAACAGCCCGGCCTCGTTCGCCAGTATTGGTTCCTGCGCCGCGGGAATACCGAGTTCTTGCTGCACGGTCTCCGGAATGATCTCCGGGTGCAGTACCGCTCCATCCTCGTTGATCACATTGCGGTCACGCAGCCATTGTGCGCTGGCAGCAATGCTTGTCTCTCGCCCGGTCACAGGGTCTTCCACCAGCAATTTGTGCCCGGTGAGAAGAGCCATTAGCGCCTCGGGGCGTCGTCGTTCTGGATCGGTGAGCCACAGTGCCGTCTCCTCCCCCAAGGTTTCGATGTCCAAAGCGCTTCGGGCGCCGATATGAGCGACGCGTTCGGCCAACTGCGCCGGGCATGATCGCGCATTCGGGCAGCGCAGATCGACATCGTCTTCCTTGGCCGGGGCCAGTGCGGTCCCGCAGGACGGGCACCGCGTCGGCATATGCCATTCAATCTCCGAGCCGTCACGAGCAGCTACGACGGGGCCCACCACTTCCGGGATGACATCGCCGGCCTTGCGGAGGACCACCATGTCGCCGATCAACACGCCCTTGCGCGCAACCTCCTGCCGGTTGTGCAGGGTCGCCTGCGCCACGGTCGACCCCGCAACGCGAATCGGCTCCATCACGGCGAAGGGAGTTACTCGACCGGTGCGGCCGACCTGGACCTGTATATCGAGCAGCCGCGTCTCAACCTCCTCTGGCGGATACTTGTACGCGACCGCCCAGCGCGGAACACGTGACGTTGCACCGAGGCGCTGCTGCAAGGCACGGTCATTGACTTTCAATACCGCGCCATCAATCCCGTGCAGGAGCGTGTACCGGGCGTCAGCGTAGGCGGAGATGAAACGCTCGATATCCTCCCAACTGGACACCAATTCTGTATAGGGCGAGACGGGAAGTCCCCAGGACGCGAAGGCCTCGTAGACGCCATCCTGCGTTGCGAGCCTACTGGCCATTGCGGCAGAGGCTCCGGAGACGGCTCCCACGCCATGGGCAATGAACGAGAGCGGACGCGAAGCCGTGACCCGCGGGTTCTTTTGCCGCAGCGATCCCGCTGCCGCATTACGCGGATTGGCGAATTCACGGGCATTGGCCGCGCGCAATCGCTCATTGAAGGCGGCGAACTCCGCCAGGGGGAAGAACACTTCCCCCCGCACTTCCATCACGTCGGGGTAATCCACCCCCGAGAGCTGCTCGGGGATCGCGGCGATGGTGCGCACATTACGAGTGACATCCTCACCGGTCACACCATCGCCCCGCGTTGCCGCCACCGTCAGACGCCCCTGCTCGTAACGTAGATTCAGCGCAAGACCATCGATCTTCACCTCGGCCGTACAGGCAAGCTCACTAACGCCGCTCGGGAGATCGGCGACGACGCCGTCGTACCACTCGCGTAGTTCAGCAAGAGAGAAGACATCCTGTAAGGAGAAAAGACGCTCGAGATGACGAACGGGCGGGAATCCCGTGGCGGCGGGAGCCCCGACCGTCTGCGCCGGGGAGGTATCCACAGCGAGCTGCGGGTAGGCTTCCTCAATCGCTCGCAGCTCGTGGATCATGCGATCATAGCGCTCGTCGGTCATCAACGGTTCCGCACCTGAATGGTAGGCCTCCTGCGCGGGCCGCAGCAGCGTTGCCAGCTCTTCCCACCGCTGCGTCGCAGCATCGAAGCTATCGGGAACTGCAGGGGTGTCCGCCAGGGGCTCAGTCTCGTTTGCCACGCCACTATTGTGGCGCATACTGGTTTCATGTGCGGTCGCTACGCCCAGTTCATGTCTCCCGGCGATATCCAGTTGGCCTTCAACCTGACCTCGTTGCCGCGCCGTGCGGGCCAGGCCGAGCAACTCGGCGGTGCTCAACCTCCCGACGACAACAGGCAACCTGACGCACTCGTGGCCCCACCTCCGCAGCAGCGCGCCGACAGCACGAACGATACGCTGCGGGAATGGCCGACACCCTCATGGAATATCTTCCCAACCCAGAATGTGCCCATCATCGTCGAACACATTGCTAAAGGCAATCGCGCCGCCCGCCGCGAGCTGTATCTGGCGCGATGGGGTCTGGTACCGCCATGGGCCAAAAGCCCGGACGAGGGACCGCAACTGATCAACGCACGCATCGAAACCGCCGCCCAGAAACGCACCTTCGCGCCGTCGCTTGCTTCCCGCCGGTGTATTGTCCCGGCCAACGGGTACTTCGAATGGCGGACGACGGCGCGCGGCAAGTCGGCTTACTACATTCGCGACGACGAACCTCTTGCCTTTGTCGGCCTTTATGCGTGGTGGAAACAACCCGATAACAGCTGGCTTCTGACCACGACCATTCTCACTCGCGCCGCTGCGCCACCCCTCGATGCGATTCATCCTCGCACCCCGGTTATCCTCGAACCCGAGGAGTACGGAGCCTGGTTGAATCCACAGCAACAAGACATGGAACAGGCATTGGCACTCGTGAAGAGGCCGAACCGCACTCTCGCCCCGGTCAGGGTCTCCCCCGCCGTGGGCAGTCCGCGGCATAACACCCCCGAAAATGTGGTGCCACTAGACGAGCCG
>SUUB01000037.1:0-10699 GCA_015062745.1 Actinomycetaceae bacterium | reverse complement strand
TTCGCCCGGCGAACAGGGTGCAAGATCACTCTTTTAGCTCTTTACGCCGACGAGCAAACCTGTCACGCTTAATAGCGGAATTCGGCATCACGCACAGCTGAACGTTCTTCACTTGTGCGTGTTGCTCACAGGAGGCAAAGGAGAAACCCTCATGGATTGGCGTCATCGGGCAGCTTGTCTGACTGAAGACCCGGAACTCTTCTTCCCTATCGGGAACTCGGGGCCCGCCATAGCGCAGATCGAGCAGGCCAAGCGTGTATGCAACACGTGCGAGGTCTCCGATATCTGCCTCAAATGGGCACTGGAGACCGGGCAGGATGCCGGTGTTTGGGGCGGACTCTCAGAGGATGAGCGCCGCTCCTTGAAGCGCCGCACCGCGCGCGCACGCCGTTCAAGCGTCAGCTGAGCCGCGTAAGCGTCGTATCGCTACAGGAAGCCTAGAACTGACTTAACCACGGGGGCCGGTCCGTCGACCGGCCCTTTTCCTTTGGCCGCACCTGGACTTCGCCCCGCGCCAACCGACTCCCTGCCACGCAGGTGAATGCCTGAAGTACAGGTGAGCACCCGCAGCACAGTCCGCGCTG
Organism: Actinomycetaceae bacterium; assembly: GCA_015062745.1. Lineage (GTDB taxonomy): Bacteria > Actinomycetota > Actinomycetes > Actinomycetales > Actinomycetaceae > Asp313. Next base: position 10,115 of record SUUB01000037.1, on the reverse strand, counting down.
AACGAAGCCGGTACTCCCGGCGGCACCCGGTCACCTATTGATCGATCTCCGCTTCGATATGAACGCGAGTTCCCCCACCGGCACGCGGCAGCCAGTTGATCGATCCACGCAGTTCGCCCTCCACGAGGGTGCGCACCACCTTCGTTCCCAGCCCGCTCCCGCGACCGACATCACGCGGATTCACGCTCACACCATCGTCCTCCACATCAACGCTGAGGAAATCGTCCTCCCGCCGCGCCGTTACCGTGAGGTGCCCGCCTTCGGGCAAACCGTGCTCGATGGCGTTGGTGACGAGCTCATTGAGGATCACGGCCAGCGCCGTCGTCTGGTTGGCACCAATGCGCCCGAACGAGCCTTTCAGCGTGGATGCAACTACCACACCCGTTGCGGCGATATCCGTTGACATACGCAGCAGCGGCGCGAACACGTCGTCGAATATCACGTGTTCGTCAATGGTCTGCGACAGAGTCTGATGGACGAGAGCGATGGTGGCGACCCGTCGTTGTGCATCCTCCAGGGCCTGTTTCGTCTCCTCGTTGGACGCCCGCCGCGATTGCATCCGCAACAAGGCGGAGACCGTCTGCAGATTGTTCTTCACCCGGTGGTTGATTTCCCGGATGGTGGCATCCTTGGTAATAAGCTCCTGTTCGCGGTGTCGCAACTCGGATATATCACGGCACAGAAGAATGGCTCCTAAACGTGTACCGTGCTCGAGCAACGGAACCGCTCGCAGCGACAGAATCACGCCGTGTACCTCAAGTTCACACATCCATGGGGCTTTACCCATCAGCACCACCGGAAGCGATTCGTCCACCGTCGAGTGGTTCTCAATCAAATCCGGCACCACTTCCGCTAAAACCTGACCCGCGAGGGAGCCCAACACGCCGATGCTGTGGAAGTTCGAGTTGGCGTTCGGACTGCCGTAGACCACGCTTCCTTCCGCATCCAGACGAATGAATCCATCAACCACCCGCGGTGTGCCATGACGATAACCCGTCGGGCTTCCGTCAAACGGGTACTCACTGGTTGTGACCATACGAAGCAGGGATTCGGCGATGTCGCCGTAATTCGATTGGAACTGCGCCGGTACGCGGTCCGGCATGAGTGCGCCGGTCACCGCTAAGACCGCGATGGTGCGCTCCTCGCGCCGCACCGGATACATGTCCACACGCACGGTATCCCAGTCCTCGCCGCGGGCACGTTCGCTCTTCCAAACGGCGGCTGCCAGATATTGTTGATCCGGCGTGGCGTCACGCCCGACGACGTCGTCGTCGAACAGGGTTGCAGCCGTTGCCGGACGGCACTGGGCAACGATCGTGAAGGACCCGCTATCGTCTGGCACGAGTAGCAGGAGGTCTGAAAACGAGAGGTCACTGATGATCTGCCAGTCACCCACAAGTAGGTGCAACCACTCGCGGTCAACCGACGTGAGGTGCGGGGCGCGTCTGAGGATATTCGTCAATGATGGCACGCAACAAGAATAGGCCCAATCAGGCACAATAGAGAGCATGCAGATCAAACAGAGCTTGACCTTCGAGGCCACCACCGAGCAAATCATCGCCGCCCTGTTATCCGAGGAGCTTGCCGCCAAGCGTATGGCACTGTTCGGAGTCACCGACTACACTCACCGGATTGACGGCACGACGGCAACAACGGACGCCACCATCCCGCCGGAGAAGTTCCCCAGCCAAGTACGCGGCTTCCTCAAGTCTGCGGCGCATGTCACAGTAACACAACAGGCCAGCGGAAATGTCATTACGCTGAGCGTCGATCCGCACGGCCTGCCCGCCGAGTTGGCCGGCACGATTGAACTCACGGCGGGTACCCCGACTGTGGCCGAACTCGTTGCCGACCTGAAGGTACGGATCCCCATCGTTGGCGGCAAGATCGAACGAAAGGCATCCGATCGTGTGGGCCGCCTGCTCGCCCGTGATCAACAGCTCGTGGCCGAGGTGATCGCCGAGCGCGGCTGAACGGCGCCATCACCGGGCAAGCTGCACCGAGAAACTCCTTGGTCTCCAACCAGCCGGCTTGTACTTAGCCGGCCGGTTCTCTATGCCGTGCGCCGCCTGCGAAACGGCCAGCGGCACCGCTCACACCGGCCTGCTCAACACCTTTTCATCTTGAGCGAATTCGACTCAACTCTGCTTGCGGAATATCGACTCATAGATGTACGTTGTTCTCAGTGAACGGGAAACATCCCGCCCAGCTTTGAACTGAACATTTGGAGATGAAAACTATGGCTACTTTCAGCACCGACCCCTTCCGGGAGCTCGAGCGGATTATGACCGGTGCCATGCGCACCCCCGGTTCCACGGCGATGCCAATGGACCTGTACCGCAAGGGTGATACCTTCGTCGCCCAGATTGATCTACCCGGCGTGGATCCGAGCACTATTGATATCGACATTGATGACCGCACCCTCACGGTGCGCGCCGAGCGTAAGGCCGATACGGATGCCGACCTCAAGTGGCTCTCCCGCGAGCGTCCCGCTGGCACATTTGCCCGCCAGCTGACACTCGGATACGGGCTGGCCTTGGACAAGATCAGTGCAGACTACCGCGACGGCGTGCTCACACTGACTCTGCCCGTGAGTGAAGAGTCCAAGCCGCGTAAGGTCACGGTCTCGCATTCCAACGGCGGTCATGTGATTGACGCCGGTACCGCCGAGTAAACCGAGCATTCATAGTGCAATTGTGGCCCCGAAGAATCGGGGCCACAATTGTTCTGCCCCGTGTTTACACCCGCCAGACATTCACGTACTGGCCCGCCCATGGCCTTGCGGTTTCATACTCTATCGGCGAGGGCGCCTACAACCACCGCGGCGCGCAACTGCGGGCCATGCACGGGCCATGTCCGCCGGCCGCGTCCGCATGGTACCGCCACGTAGTGGGATGCCACGTGGGATGACGCGATCAGGTTAGACTCGTCCCATGGGTAGCAACCGCGTATACGAAGACCTACTTGCCGACGTGCTGGAGAACGGCGCCACCAAAACCGATCGCACCGGAACCGGCACGCTTTCCGTATTCGGACGGCAGCTTCGATACGACCTTGCCGCCGGATTCCCGCGTATCACGACCAAATTCGTGCCAATGAAGGCCATCAAGGGAGAGCTGCTCTGGTTCCTTTCGGGCGCAACCAACGTGCGGTGGCTGCAGGAAAACGGAATCACCATCTGGGATGAGTGGGCGGACGATAACGGCGAACTCGGCCCGGTTTACGGCTACCAGTGGCGCAGCTGGCCCACCCCTGACGGCGGGCATATTGACCAGATCGCGAATATCATCGACCAACTGCGTACCACGCCCGACTCCCGCCGCCTTGTTGTCTCGGCTTGGAATGTCGCTGATTTAGCGGATATGGCATTGCAACCCTGCCACGCCTTCTTCCAGTTCTACGTAGCCGACGGAAAGCTCTCCTGCCAGTTGTATCAACGCAGTGCCGACCTTTTCCTCGGCGTTCCATTCAACATCGCGTCATACGCCCTTCTCACCCATATGGTCGCGCAACAGACCGGTTTCGACGTCGGCGACTTCGTATGGACCGGAGGCGACTGCCACATCTATCTGAATCACATCGATCAGGTCAAAGAACAGCTCACGCGCACCCCGTACCCGTTCCCGACCTTGCGTCTGCGGAAGGCTCCCTCCATCTTCGAGTATCAGATGGACGATATTGACGCCTCCGAGGGCTACCGGCATCACCCGGCCATTAAGGCACCCGTAGCGGTCTAATGCTCGGGTTGATATGGGCGCAGGCGCGCGACGGCGCCATCGGCGCAGCGGGAACCATTCCCTGGCACGTACCGGAGGATATGGCGCTCTTCCGCCGAATGACGAAAGGTCATCCGGTGATTATGGGACGCCGCACCTGGGAGTCACTCACGCAGCCATACCGTCCGCTGCCGGGACGGCAAAACATCGTCGTCAGTTCTTCCGAAGGCTTCCGCGCTCCGGGTGCAGCCGTTGCTCATTCACTCGCTGCGGCTTTCGAACTGGCAGCCACAACAGGTTCCGATCTCACCTGGATCATGGGGGGTGCGCAGCTCTACGCGGCGGCGCTCCCCCATGCCGAGATTCTTGTGGTCACCGAACTCGACATCGCCGTGCCAGAAGCCGACGCCTTCGCGCCGCCCATCGGCCCACAGTGGCGGCTTCACCGCATGGAGCCCCCACGGGGCTGGCTCACGTCACGAGGTGCGAACGGTATCCACTATCGATTCTGCGTATACCGCAGAGACGACGTCGAAAGCGCCGCTGTGGATGCCGTGCTCCCCGCTTGATAGGGTGACCGCCGCTTCCCGACGCCGCCGCCGACTACTCGAAGGCGTGCTCTCCGGTCGGCTCAGTAACGGCTGCCCCTTGGCCCACCGGATCGAACTGGGAGTTGTACAGTTCGGAGTAGAAGCCGCCCTGTGCCAGTAGTTCGTCGTGCTTCCCCGTCTCCACAATGTCACCGTCACGCATAACGAAGATGACATCCGCGTTGCGGATGGTGGAGAGGCGGTGGGCGATCACGAAGCTTGTGCGCCCCTGCATCAGCGAGTCGAGCGCCTCCTGAATGATGATCTCCGTACGGGTGTCAATGGAGGAAGTCGCCTCGTCCAGGATCAGCAGCGGGTTGTCGGCAATCATCGCGCGCGCAATGGTCACCAACTGCTTCTGCCCTGCGGACAGCTGCGTATCCTCACCCATGACGGTGTCATAGCCCTGTGGCAACTGCTGCACCAGCTCGCGCAAGCCTACCTCGTCGATCACCGCGTCCAAACGCTCCTGGCTCACGCCCTCAGTGCGGTAGACGATATTCTCACGGAATGTCCCCTCAAAGAGCCACGTATCCTGCAGCACCATCGAGAAGAGGGAGTCTACGTCCTCTCGGCGCATATCCGTGGTGGGAACGCCGTCGATAAGGATCCGGCCGCCGCCGACCTCGTAGAAGCGCATGAGCAGATTGACCATCGTCGTCTTGCCGGCACCGGTAGGCCCCACGATGGCGACCTTCTCGCCGGCCTTGACCCGGGCGGAGAAGCCGTGGATGATCTCGCGATCCGGCGAGTAGCCGAAACGCACATTCTCGAAAGCGACATCGCCGCGTACTGCGGGAGCGCCGACGGACTTCTCGGACTCGTCGGCCAGCTCCTCCTCTTCCAACAGTTCGAACACGCGTGTTCCTGCCGCGGAGGCACTCTGGAAGCTTGTGGCCGCCTGCGCGATATTCGACAACGGGTTGGTGAACAGGCGGATGTAGATCATGAACGAGACGATCACACCTATTGGGATCGCCCCGTTAATCACCAGGACCGCTCCGACGATACAAACGACGACGTAGCCGAGATTTCCGACGAACGTCATAATCGGCATCATCAGTCCGGAGAGAAACTGTGCTCGCCACGAGCTGTGGAAGAGCGACATATTGCGCGCATGGAACTCATCACGCATCTCTTTTTCCGCATTGAAGGCGCGTACCACGTTATGACCGGCGAAGGTCTCCTCCACATGTCCGTTGAGTGCTCCGAGCTTTCGCTGCTGCGCGACGAAATGCGGCTGGCTCTTCGTCATAATGAACAGCGCGAGCATGAAGCCCACCAACGCCGCCGCGATTCCGGATAACGCCATGCGCCATTCCGTTACGAACATCATGACCGCCGAACCGATGATCGTGACAACACCGGTGATGATATTGGAGATCGAACTGTTGAGCGTCTGCGAGAGCGTATCAACATCATTCGTCACGCGGGAGAGAGTGTCGCCATAACTCGTGCGATCGAAATACGACAACGGCATTCGGTCGATCTTGTGGTCGATCTCCCGCCGCATGATTTGCGAGGTACGCTGCGTCGCAACAGCCATAATGCGTGCCTGTGCGAAGGAGAAGACAAAGCTACCCGCCAGGATGAGGCCGTAAATAAGCGACAGATGCCGTACCCGCCCCATATCAATAGAGTCGCGCAGTCCCGCTTCAATGGTGTCCGTGATATCACCGAGGTAATCCGGTGAGATAACCGCCAGTACGGCGCCGGCGATCGCGAGGAAAAGTGCTACTACCATAGCCGCCCAATATGGACGCGCGTAGGCAAGCATCTTCTTCAGCGTCGGGACGATCTCGTCCAAGGAGGCCTTTTCCGTACTGCGCTGCGGCCCGTGACCACCGGGAGCCGGTGGCGCGCTGGAGCGCAATTCCTTCTCGCGTGCCTTCTCCGCCTTACGCATTCCCTCCTGGGCGGAAGAAATCTGTTCGGTCCGCGAACTCATGCCAGTTCCTCCTCACTGAGCTGGGAACGTGCGATGTCTTGGTATACGGGATTGCTCCCCATGAGCTCCTCATGCGTACCCGAGCCGACGATTCGGCCCTTATCCACCACCAGGATGCGATCTGCGGCGCGAACCGTTCCGATACGTTGCGCCACGATCAGCACTGTTGCGTCTGCGGCAAACTCGCGCAGCGCGGCGCGCACGTCGCGATCGGTGCGGTAGTCAAGCGCGGAGAAAGAATCGTCGAAGATCAGAATCTCGCTCTGCCGCGCCACCGCTCGTGCGATTGACAGGCGCTGTTTCTGGCCACCGGAGAAGTTGGTGCCACCGCGTGCCACGTGGCTCGCGTAACCGGCCTCCTTGCGGACGATGAACTCGGAGGAAGCAGACACATCCGCCGCGTCAACAATATCCTCGGCCGTAATCTCGTGGTTCGAGGAACCGAAGTCGATATTAGAGGCGATGGTTCCGGAGAAAAGCGTCGCGCGCTGCGGGACGTAACCGATTCGATCTCGCAGGGCGGACTGTTTCCATTCGCGTACATCGACTCCGTCCACCAGCACGTTGCCGCCAGACACGTCGTAGAAACGCGGGATGAGATTCACGATCGATGATTTGCCCGAGCCGGTGGCTCCAATAATCGCCACCGTTTGCCCGGGTTGAACCGTGAAGTTGATGTCGTGCAGGGCGTCGTCGTCGGCGTCGGGATAGCGGAAGTCGACATGACGGAACTCGATCTGCCCCTTCTGCCCGGCACGGCGCACAATTGCACCGTCCTTGATCGAGGGTTCAGTGTTCAACACCTCGCGGATACGCCGGGCCGCCACCTGTGCACGCGGAAGCATGATGAAGATCATCGCCAGCATCATGAACGAGGCAACAACCTGGATGGCGTAAGAAGTGAACACGATCATCTGCGAGAAGAGCTCGATCTTGTCCATGCCGGTCGCTGCCTCGATCATCCCGGCACCGAGCACGTAGATGGCCAGCGACAGTCCAGACATAATCGCGTTCAGGGCGGGCATCAGGAATGCCATCCATCCCATGATGAACAGATTCGTATCCGTCAGCTCGGTGTTCGCAGCCTCGAATCGCTTGCCGTGAAACTTTTGGGCACCGTATGCCCGAATGACGCGCAGCCCGGTGAGATGCTCGCGCGTGACGCGGTTGAGGTCGTCGGTAATGCGCTGCATTTGCATCATCCGCGGCATCACAAGTAGCACCAGACCGCCCAACAGCAGCAACTGTACGACGACGGCGACACCGGTCGCGGCCGTCCATGTCAGGTTCTTTCCGGCGATTTTGACGACCGCCCAGACGGCCATAATCGGTGACTTCACGGCGATCTGCAGGCCCATAACCACGAACATCTGCACCTGAGTGACGTCATTGGTGGAGCGTGTGATGAGACTGGCGCTGGTGAAACGATTGACCTCGGCGTGGGAGAAGGCGAGCGTCTTATCGAACACCGCTCCCCGCAGGCGTCGAGCGAGGACCGCGCCGACCATCGCCACACAGTATCCGGTCACGACGGCGCAAAGCATGGAACCCAGCGCACAGGCCAGCATCTTGCTGCCTTCGCGCAACACATCTGACAACTCACTGCCGGGTGAGACGATGATCGCAGTGACGCTGGACATATAGTCCGGCAGTCGCAGATCTAGATAGACCTGAGAAACGATGAAGACGAGGGCAACGACCGCCAGTGCCCACTCCCCGCCTTTCATATACCTGAAGATGACGTTCATTCATCCCATCCTGTTTGGTGTCCGTCGCGCACACCACTATTCTCTTCTTAAGACATTCGTATCAACGGAACAGTTGTATCAACAACGTGGCATACTGTCAAAGACCAACGGTCCGAAGAATGGAGACGCACGATGGCGCGACAGGCGCGCACCACCGAGAACCTCAAACAGCGCATAGCTGATGCCCTGCTTGACCTGCTTGCCGAGAGGCCTCTCACCGAGATTTCCGTGAGTGCGATCACCGATCGCGCCGACGTCGGCCGTGCCACATACTACCGTCATTTCGCATCCAAAAAAGACGTGATCACCTACAAGTTGCAGACGATCTTCGAGCCGCTATTTGACCCTGCGGGATCGCTGGCGGAATACGGCAGGCAGCACAGCCCCACGCAACTCATCCTCGCCTACACGGAGCATCTACTGGATCACAAGGCCGCTCTGGAGACGATTTACGGCGCAGGCCTCGGCTACATGCTTTTCGCCTACCTGTATTACGAGCGCGACGCACAAGGTGACGACGACGTCGCACGCTATCGCCATGCAATACGCGCCGCCATGCTCTTCGCCATCACCGACCAGTGGATCACTTCCGGATTCGCGAAGTCTCCAAGCGATCTCGCCCGTCTCCTCACTGTGGAGGTCATCCCGCATCACGGTCATGCGAAGTTTCAGCCCGCTGCCGACCGCAGCGATGCCCGCACCCCGAACTAGCCGCTAGTCGGAGCCGTCATGTAGCCTGTTGCATTCCCGTAACAACGAGCTCAGCAGCCATCTCGTAGCCACGCGGCCCCGGATGGAAGCCATCGCTCGCCCAGAAGCCATCGACTAGCGGAACGTGGGTCACGTCAATGTATGTGACTCCGCGTGAGGCGCACAGTTCCCGGCTGATCGCGGTTTGCTCGTCCATACGGCGGCCGAGTTCGCGGCGCAAGGCGCGCGGCAGCTTCGGAGCGTTATGTAGTTGTCCGGCGCTACACAGCACGGTCCGCGTGGCTCGCTCTTCCGCCATGGCAAGAACCGCGTCCAGCTCGCTAGCCCATTCCTTGGCGTTACGTCCCGCCAGAATGTCGTTTGATCCCGCCGAGAGGAATAAGACATCGGCGTGGCCGCTCATCTCGGGCAGTAGGCGGTGCCGCACTCGGCGCATGGTGGCACCAAGTTTGGCGTGGGTTTCCCACGCTACCGGACGTTCCGTGTTGTTCGACAAACGCGCCGCAATACGAGGGGTGAGTGAGTCCGCCTGATCCGCAGTGCCGCATCCGGCGACCAAGGAATCCCCTACTGCCACGAGTCGAAGCGCCTTACGCGGCAACAAACGGTCCTGATCAGCTGCGGTGACGATGCCATCGCGAGCTCCCGGTGGCTCCGGAGCGAGTTTGACGTGGTCGCGCGCCCACAGGGCCTCAGCCATCACGATAGGACGCTCAAAAAAGTTCATGGTTCGCGATTCTACGCCTGCGACGAAGAAACACAGCGGGCAGGCAGCAAAGTGGCTCACGCTTCACACTCCGGAGCGGAAGGAGTTGGCCCTGACATCCCCCGCGTTTCCTGTTAACAACGGTTCACACTCCGGAACAGAAGGAACTGCCCCAGGCAAGAGCCCGGAGCAGTTCCTATCGGGGTGATTGCTTCCGCAGCAGCTGCTCAATCATTCGTTGGCAGTGCTTGATCACTCATCGGCAGCGCTTGGATGGGTCATGTCAACCGGCACCACCCAGCGATCGAAGTCATCGGCGGAGAGGAAGCCCAGCTCCAATGCGGACTCACGTAATGAGATCCCCTTGTGGTGGGCGTTCTTGGCGATCTTCGACGCCTTGTCGTACCCGATGTGGCGGTTCAGCGCCGTTACCTGCATCAGGTTGATCTCCAGGTTGTGCGCGATCTTCTCGTGGTTCGGCTCAATACCCACCGCACAATGATCGTTGAAGCTCACGCAGGCATCACCGAGAAGCTGGATTGACTCCAGCACACACCATGCCATAACCGGCTTGAACACATTGAGCTGGAAGTTGCCCTGCGATCCGGCAAAGCCCACTGTCGCATCGTTTCCGAAGACCTTGGTGGCGACCATCGTCATTGCTTCACACTGGGTGGGGTTCACCTTGCCAGGCAT
>SUUB01000036.1:19356-22624 GCA_015062745.1 Actinomycetaceae bacterium | reverse complement strand
GTGGGGTGAAGTTGCCGGTTTAACGTGCCCCGCCGACAACGTGAAGGGCCTGAGTGCTGGTGGTTTGAAGTTACCCGCTTGTCTTTCCAGCCGACAACGCGAAGGGCCCGAACGCCGAATCTGTCTCGAAGTTGCCGGTGTAACCTGCCCCGCGCACAACGCGAGATGCCCCAGTGCCGAATCTGTCTCGAAGTTGCTGGTATAACCTGCCCCGCGCACAACGCGAAGGGCCCCGTACCTTCCGGTACGGGACCCTTCCCTGCCTGCGCGTTCCGCGCTGGGCGGTTCGCGCAGCAATATTCAGCTGTATGTGCGGCGGGCGCCCTCGGTCACTCCGGGCGGATAGGCGTGCCGGGGATGACCTCGGCTCCTACGATTCCAGTTCCAGCTCGGGCCTACGAGCGCCCGGCGGTACCTCACTCGGAGGCGCCTACGCGGATGCGGACGAAACCGGTGACCTTGCCGCCAGACTGCTTGACAACCTCGCTCACAGGGGTCTTCGGATCGCGGGCGTAGCCCTGCTCCAGCAGCACCGCCGACTTGTAGAAGCCGTTCATACGGCCCTCGACGATCTTCGGCACGGCCTTCTCCGGCTTGCCCTCGGCGATGGTGGTCTCGGTGGCAATGCGCTTCTCGCTTTCCACGACCTCGGCCGGGACGGATTCACGGTCCAGGTAGCTGGGGCTCAGCGCAGCCACGTGCACGGCGATGTCGTGGGCGATGGAGGCGCCAGCGGCGTCGGTTGCAACCAGCACGCCAACCTGCGGAGGCAGATCGGGGTTCGTGCGGTGCATGTACGCCTCCACATGCTCGCCCTCCAGCACGCTGATATGCGATACCTCAAGCTTCTCGCCGATGATGGCGATCATGCCCTCAATACGGTCCTTAACCGTGCCCTCACCGAGGGAGGCGGCCAGCAGCGTCTCCACATCGGTGGCCTCCGAAACGACGGCGGCTTCGAGGATCTCCTCGGCCATGGCAATGAACTTCTCGTTCTTCGCCACGAAATCGGTCTCGGCGTTGACCTCAACCAACACACCGCGCTGGCCGGAATCGGTATCGCGAACGGCGGATGCAACCAGACCGTTAGAGGCGGTGCGGCCTTCGCGCTTGGACACCGACTTCAGACCCTTAACGCGGATGATCTCCTCCGCCTTAGCGGCGTCGCCGTCCGCCTCGGTGAGGGCGTTCTTTACGTCCAGCATGCCGGCACCGGTCTTATCGCGCAGCGCCTTGATATCGGCAGCCGTGAAATTTGCCATGGGTTAATGCTCCTTATATTTTGACTGCGATCGGGATCTTGCCCGCGAATCAGGCCTGCTCGGCAGGTGCGTCAGCGGCCGCAGATGTTGCGGGAGCCTCGGCGGCCTCTTCCGCAGGGGCGGCCTCTGCAGCGGCTTCCTCGGAGGCTTCGCTTGCGGACTCAGCGGCCTCCGGGGCTGCGGGGGCCTCAGGCGCTGCAGCAGCTTCGTCGGCCTCGGGAGCCTCCGGCGCATCGCTCGGCGCAGCCTCGCTGGCTGCCAGCATCTCGCGCTCCCATTCGGGCATGGGCTCTTCGGCGCTGTCTGATCCAACACCACTGCCGCGGGCCATGAGGCCATCGGCGACGGCGTCGGCGACCACGCGGGTCAGCAGCGAAACGGCACCAATGGCGTCGTCGTTACCCGGAATCGGGTAGGTGACCTCATCAGGGTCACAGTTGGTGTCGAGGATTGCCACAATGGGCAGGCCAAGCTTATTCGCCTCGGACACAGCCAGGTGTTCCTTCTTCGTGTCCACAATCCAGACTGCGGAGGGAACCTTGGACATATCGCGGATACCGCCGAGCGTGCGCTCAAGCTTCTCCTTCTCGCGCCGCATCATCAGCAGTTCCTTCTTCGTGCGGCCAGTCGAAGCGGCGTCGTCGAAGTCGATCTGCTCCAGTTCCTTCAGGCGCTGCAAGCGCTTGTGAACGGTAGAGAAGTTGGTGAGCATGCCACCGAGCCAACGCTGGTTGACATACGGCATACCAACACGTTCTGCCTGCTCACGGATGGCCTCCTGCGCCTGCTTCTTCGTGCCGACGAAGAGGATGGTGCCACCGTGGGCCACCGTCTCCTTCACGAAGTCGTAGCTGCGATCGATATCGGCGATCGTGCGCTGTAGGTCAATAATGTAAATCGAGTTGCGTTCGGTGAGGATGTAACGCTTCATCTTCGGGTTCCAGCGGCGGGTCTGATGCCCGAAATGAACGCCGGCTTCAAGCAGCTGGCGCATGGTAACGACTGCCATGGTCGTCCTTTCTTAGGCGCATGGAGATGCGCTATCGGTTGTTGTACCGGGCGGGATTGCCAGGCACCCTGGTGTTCACGACGACGCCGCCCCGTTGCCGGGGACCTCGGCTATCGCGCCGCAGTCATGCCACGGTTTTGAACACGCGAAGTCGACCAGTTCAAAACTGGCCGCCTCATGAGTTTAGCGGAAAAGCGCCGTCTTAAGCCACTGCGGGAGCCTTGGTGGGCGGTGGGCTTGGCAACAGGAAGGGACGGATAAGAACAGATGAGAACGGTCTGCAGCAACACAGCTCCCCACAGCCGCGTCTACGTCACCCCCTTCCACAGGCGAAAGCCCGGGCTTTCCTCTATCGCTCCGCCCATGAAGACTGTCCCTATGAGAAGCAGACTGTCAGCACTTAGTATCGTGAGCCTTCTATCGCTCTTCGCCGCAGCCGTACTGCCTGCTGCGGCCGGAGCCCGCGACGACAGCGCAACGAGCCATGATGCTGCGGTATACACCGTAGCCCTCCCAGCGGCGAGAACCACAACCCCTTCCAGCACGATCGCCCCCGGCGAGCTCCCAACCAACACGCCCGGCGAAACCGCATACGACTGGCCATCCGGCCACGAGGTACCCGTGCTCCGCGCATTCAGCCCTCCCGCACAGCGCTGGCTCTCCGGGCACCGCGGAGTTGACCTGGCAATGAATGAGGGAGACACGGTTTACGCTGCGGGAGCCGGGAGCATTGTGTATGCGGGAAGGCTCAATGATCGCAATGTCATTTCGATCGAGCATTCCGGCGGTTTACGCACGACCTACGAGCCGGTCGCGCCCACGGTGAAACGTGGCGATCGCGTCGAGCGCGGCGATCCTATTGGCACGGTGGAGGGTACACATTGCGGGCCTTTTGCCTGCCTGCACTGGGGAGCGAAGTACTCAGCCGATCGCTATATCGATCCGCTATCGCTGCTGCACAAAAAGGTGATCAGGTTGTGGCGATAACGCCTTTTGC
>SUUB01000036.1:18067-19256 GCA_015062745.1 Actinomycetaceae bacterium | reverse complement strand
CGCGGATGGGCCTGCGTAAACGCTGAACGCAGACGCTCCGCACTGACATGGGTGTAGCGCTGAGTGGTGGAAAGCGACGAGTGCCCGAGGATTTCCTGCACGGTACGCAGGTCGGAACCGCCTTCCAGCAGATGGGTGGCAGCTGAATGGCGCAAATCGTGCGGAGAAATATCGGGCACTCCTGCCTCGGCGGCAAGACGATGCACAATGTGCCGCAGCGTGCGCGGATCAAGGCGTTTGCCATGCACACCGAGGAATAGCGCCCTCGTTGGTTCTCTCAAGAAACTCGCCCTCACCTCAAGGTATGAGCTTATCGCCCGCATGGCTGGAACACCGTACGGCACAATACGCTCTTTGTTTCCTTTTCCGACGACTCGCACCGTCGAATCCGCACCCAGGGAGTCAACATCCAGCGAGCACAACTCGCTGATGCGCAACCCGGAGGCGTAGAGCAGTTCCAGGGCAGCGGCGTCGCGAAGATGTTCCGGTACGCCGTCAAGGGAACGATCATGCACGTAGCTCATGAGTTCCCGCGCTTGCTGCTGCGTCAGCACATGCGGCAATTCGCTGTCGGCACGCGGAGCCTTCAGGCGCCCTGCCGCGTCTACACGCGTGTAGCCGCATCGATGCAACCAGGAGCTGAAGGTACGGATTGAGGCTGAATGCCGTGCCAAGGATGAGCGCGCCTGACCGGAGGCCTGCAACTGGGCAAGCCATGCCCTGACGTCAGCCAACTCCAAATGCGAAAGGTCGAGAGGATCGGCGGGATCGATTCCCGCCAGGTCGGCCACGAACTCCAAGAGAGACCGCGCCTCGTGCACATAAGCGGCAATCGTATGTTCCGAGAGTCCGCGACGCAGGCGCAGTTCGCCGGCATACTCGTCAAGCAGGCCGTCGATCAGAATCCCTTTCGCCATGCCTCCAGCCTAAGTCAGGCTGGTTCACGCCTTCGCGCCCGCCACACCGGGACAACGTCAAACCCGCCACACCGGGGTCAAACTCCGCACGCGGGCGCACTGTTAAATCCACCGCATCGCAGCACCATCAAGCCGCACCGAGGTCAACCCCCGCACGCGGGCGCTCTGCATCGCAGCACCATCAATCCGCACCACAGCACTACCAAACCCGCTCTGCCGCAGCACAACCGACGCCCCTACACATTGCGCCGCAATCAGACTTCCTCCACCGC
>SUUB01000036.1:0-17967 GCA_015062745.1 Actinomycetaceae bacterium | reverse complement strand
GTTGCATCCCGCGATCCAACAATCGCCACTCCCCCGCACCCCAGAAGTTCAATATCGCCCTGGCACCAAAGACCAAGCGGACGAACATCGCCGAGATCGTCCAGCTGGTGTGGCCAGAGTGGATCACCCGGCATAACGAACGCCCCCAAGGTGGCAATCCGTGCTGCGTCACGGCGAAAAGCCGCATCGTCAAGGCGTCTGCTCCATCGACTCACCGCCTGCCGCAGCCGCGCATCGCATGGCTCCCGCCCCGCGATAACATCGCGCAACCAATCCAAAGCACCCGCATACCCCAGATGTGAAGTGAGGGTCACGGCTGCGGCGTCCTCCCCCTCTGCGATCCGTGTCCAGGCCATCGCCGCCTGATGCTCGCGAGAATCGTCAACCGGTTGTTCACGTAACCTCCGTGCCCCGCGATGCACTGGACTGCCGACGTTACTCGCCGACGTTTCATCGACGCTACAAGGGCTGGTGCTTGCGCTCTCGCCCTGCAGCGGCAGCTCATCGGGCCTGCCCGGCTCGTCTGCCGTAGCAGCGACGGCGTCTGCCGCAGTAGCACCGGCAGCATGTTCGCTCGCGCCGCCAACACCATCACAAACCTCATGCCCCTTCTCGCACTCCCTACGCTGCTCCATAGAATCCTCCTCGTAAGCGATATGTGAAGGCCTGGTGAAAGTCGCCTTGATCTGGCGAATCATGGCCGGCCAAGTCGGCAATGGTCCAGGCCAAGCGGAAGACCTTGTCGACGGCGCGCATGGTGACCTCCCCTTGCGCGAGAGCCCGGTCCAGATCGCGCACCACGGCCTGCGGCACATCCACGTGACGCCGCAGCCACGTACCCGGAACCTGCGCGTTGCGTGTCCACGGAGTGCCCGACAGGCGCCTACGCTGCCTCTCCCGCGCCCGGAGCACCCTCTCCGCCACCCGGGCGCTCGATTCAGACTCCCCCGCCATGGCCAGAGCTGCTCGCGAGGGCCGATGCAGTACAACATTCAGGTCAAAGCGATCCAGCAGCGGTCCGCCGATCCGGCGGAAATAGTCACGTCGTTCACGCACCGAGCATGTGCATTTTCCCGGACCGTCCAAATACCTGCCGCAACGGCAAGGATTCGCCGCGCCAATGAGTTGAAAACTCGCCGGGAAAGAGACCGTGGCCCGGGCGCGGTGTATCTCCACGCGTCCAGACTCCATCGGCTGACGAAGCGCCTGTAGGGCATGGGTGGAAAACTCTGGGAGTTCGTCGAGGAACAGCACACCCCGGTGCGCACGGGAAGCCGCTCCAGGGCGCGGTACGGACCCGCCACCCACCAGTGCAACCGCACTGGCCGTATGGTGCGGCGCGGCAATGGGAGGCACATGGCTGATTGTTCCGGTGAAATCGCCGGTCACCGATGCAATGGCGGCAACTTCCACCGCCTCATCGGTACTTAGAGCCGGGAGAATACCCGGAAGGCGGCAGGCCAGCATGGACTTGCCGATTCCGGGTGCTCCCGTCATCAGCAGATGGTGTCCGCCGGCCGCCGCAACTTCCAGGGCCCGCCGCGCCTCCGCTTGGCCACGTACATCACATAAGTCAGGCAATGACTCGGTAGCGGCCCGGGATTCACAGTGTGCCACCGGCTCCTTGGGAATACCTGAACAGGTCACTCCGGCAGCAACAGCCAACTGGCTCAAATGCCAGACCTCCGTTGCGGGCATATGTGCCAGTTCAGCCTCCCCGCCGCTCCCCCACGGAACAACCATGCGCCGTGCTTGTTCCCGGTGTGCGGCCAAAGCCGCGGGAAGAACGCCGCGCACCCGCCGCACCGACCCGTCCAGGCCGAGTTCGCCCAACAGATAGGTACCCGACTCGCTGGAACGTCCACCCATCGCGCCGAGAATCGCCACCGCGATCCCCAGGTCAAATCCCGTTCCAGTTTTCGGCGTGTCGGCGGGCGAGAGGTTGACTGTCAGTCGTGCCGAAGGGAAGGTGATCCCCGATGCCGCAAACGCGGCTCGCAGGCGCTCCCGTGATTCGGACACTGCGGTATCCGGTAGCCCGACGATGGTGAACGATGGCAACCCGGAAAGGATGGCCGCCTCAATTCGTACCGGATGCCCTTCCACCCCCACCACGGACATCGCCTGCGCCACGCCGATTCTCATGCGATGTCCTCAATATGAGTGAGAGTCCACGTGCCCTCGCGGTGAACCGTGATTGCGACTAGGTCCACGGCGAGATGCGGCGCATGGATCTGCTGGTCGGCAATCCACTGCACGAGCAACCGCCGCAAGCGCGCGAGCTTATCCCGCGATATCGCCTCAATTGCCGGCACCCGGGAACCTGCGTGCCTTGTTTTCACCTCCACAGCGACGACGGCGTGGCGCTGTGGATCGGTGCACACCAGATCGAGTTCGCCACTGCGGCAGCGCCAATTCCTACCATGAACCGTCCAGCCGCGTACGGCCAGTTCATGCGCGGCAATGGATTCGCCCCACTGTCCCAATTCGCGCGGCGTGAGCCTCTCGACCGACGCCGTTGCAGTCGGATCCCCCAGAGAATCATCCCCCAGAGAATCAAAGGCATCGGCACGCTCCATGGAACTGCACGCCGATTCCGCTAATGACATCCCATATGATTCACTGCTCATGAGACAAGCCAAGCGTGCATGGTCCTGTATTTCTACGCCGGTGGCTATCCTGGGGATAGTTAGCTCATTTCGTTCCCTGTGGAGATCTCACTTGCAGGACGCTCGTTGACGAAGGTTTGACGTCAGTATCGCGCTTGACACCAGTCTCCTGGTTGAGGCCATTCGCGCGAGAACGGAACAACGAACACATCACCGCCCCAAAACAACACATCACCGCTCCAAAACACTGACGCACATGCCCGAGATCATCACCATGGAACGCGGCAGGATACGCGAAACCGGCACCTTCAACGAACTCGCCACAACCGACGGACCATTCGCACGCCTCGCCAAAGACTCCCGCGAATAACCAACACCCGGTCGCCTTATCGGGCCAGTTGTTATCTGGGCCAACCTACCCTCTCAGCCGAGTCACCGTCCCGATTGGCTTCCCGGCCGAGTCGCCGTCCCGATTGGCCTCCCCGCCCAGTCACCGTTCGGGCGAGGTTACCCTCTCAGCCCATTCGCCCCTAGTCCGGCAAATCGAGTTCGCGGGTGATGTCCTGCTTATTGAGCTCTTCGACATTCACGTCCTTAAAAGTGACCACCCGCACCGACCGCACGAAACGCGAGGTGCGGTAGATATCCCACACCCACGCATCGGACAGATTGACTTCGAAAAACACGTCTCCTCCGGACGACGCACGGACCTTCACGTCGACGTCGTTGGCGAGGTAGAAGCGACGCTCCGTCTCCACCACGTACCGGAAGATCTTGACGACGTCGCGGTATTCGCGATAGAGGGCAAGCTCCTGTTCGGCTTCGTACCCTTCGATGTCACTCATTCATCCTCCTTGTGTGAAAGCTGCAATTGGGAAGGCTCCGGTTGTGAGCCCCCCGGTTCGATGTGCCCCGCCTGAGAGGGTTCGAGGTGCGAGAGCTCCGATTGGGAAAGGCCCGGCAAACGCCACGATACGCGGTGTTGCGGCGAAGCGCCCAACTCCCGCAGAGCGGCGATATGCGTGGGCGAGGCGTAGCCCTTGTTCCTCGCCCAATCGTAGCCCGGATGCTGCGCATCAAGCGTGACCATCAACGCATCCCGCTCCACTTTCGCCGCCACCGAAGCCGCCGCGATCACAGCGCAAGACGCGTCGCCCTTCACCTTGGTAAGGACGGGAAGGTCAGGCAGTAGCGGAGCCGCAACGAAAAGGGATGCATCCGTCCACCAATTCACATTGCCGTCAAGAAGCACCGCCAACGGCCTGTGCCCCGCCGCGATCAACGTCGAGAGAGCATTGGCAGCCGCATGGCGCAGGGCCGCCATGATTCCCTCACGATCAACAACATCCGGCCCAGCGTGCCCAACAGCGACATCCACCGCCCACTGCCTGCACAGCGGTGCGAGCCTGGTACGAGCTGCGGCGCTCAATTGTTTGGAGTCGCGCAGACCGACGGGGAAGTCGTCTGAGGTACCTGCGCCGATAAGTGCGATCCCCACGCTGACCGGTCCTGCCAACGCACCTCGACCAACCTCATCAACGCCCGCTATTAGTGCATCTTCACCGGCATGTTCACGAACACGGGCCAGCAGTGCCAGTTCTTCCTCACGGGTCGGGGTGATACGCAGGGGTGCCATCTCCTTATGCTCTACTGGTTATGCCCTACCGGTCCGCAACCGGCTACTTGACACACGTCGGTCACCTGACTGCGTTGTTAGTTATCAGGAACCTGCGCAAAGACGTCGGAGGCCTCCTCCAACCCTCCCGCATGGGAGAAGGGATAGAAGACCGCCCACACTCTACCCACAACGTTATCGACCGGCACGAAGCCATCGCCCGTCAGGCTCTGGTGCGCCCGAGAATCGCGCGAATTAGAACGGTTATCGCCCATCACCCATAGCTTGCCCTCCGGCACGGTCACGCTGAACTCCTGCAAGGAGGGCGCCATGCCCTCATCCAGGTAGGTTTCCTCGATCTCCACACCGTTGACCATGAGATTGCCAGCGGCACTGCAACAGCTCACCGTATCGCCGCCCACACCAATAACTCGTTTGACCAGGTGCTGGCCCGCGTCGCCGGGAAGCAGCCCGACCGCTTGGAGGGTACGCGACCCCCAGCGCTGCCAGGCCGGTCTGGTGTCTTCGGTCTTATCGAGCCATCCCCCAGGATCAACGAATACGACAACATCGCCGCGGTGAATGTCCTCCTCGTCCGTCGCCATCCGGTTGACCACGATCCGGTCGCCGGTCATCAGCGTTGTTTCCATGGAACCAGAAGGTACGTAGAACGCCTGCAGAAAGAACGTCTTGATCACAACGGATAGCAGCAACGCGGCAGCTACGATCGCGACGAACTCGATAAGCGAGCGGGTCCGCGACGATTTCTTCTCCTCCGTTGTTTCCACTTCCTCGTCGCGTATGTCTTCCGGATCACGCGCGGCAGTTTCATCGGAATCGTCCGAAGCGGAGCTCCCTCGTGAATCCGAGTCTTCAGCTGCGCCTCCCATGGTGCGCCTACGGTGAGCACTGCCCTGTTTGGGAGGGAACGACGGAGGCATCTGCTCCGGCACTTGCTTCTCCGGCGGTTGCTTCGCCCCCTCCGCATCGGCCTGTGTATCTGACGGTGCCTGCTGCTGGTCACGGGCGTGACATGCATCGCTGGCAGCATTATCTGCCGCCGGTTCTGGGGAACCGGGGACGTTCATTGCGTCCTCGGCGTCCGCCTGACCGGCGTCGTTATCTGCCGCCATTCCTGCTCCTTGCTGTGACCCGCCTGCTTATGCGCGGGCACTCGTTGTCTCACCGGGTTAGCACCCGCCTAGAATGTTAGCCAAAAAGTCAGGCCCGCCGCGATTGCGACGGGCCTGTCAAGAATATTAACCAGAATGTGATCGATGCCAGGCTCAATGCCGAGCCTCACTCCGATCGCCGCATTCCGGCTGAAGAAGTTCAGTTCTCTTCGCGGCGTTCCTTTACCTTTGCGGCCTTACCGTGACGATCGCGCAGGTAGTACAGCTTCGCACGCCGAACATCACCGCGGGTAACGACCTCAATGGACTCGATGGACGGCGAATGGACCGGGAACGTCCTCTCCACACCGCAGCCAAAGGAGACTTTGCGCACGGTGAACGCCTGCCGGATGCCAGATCCGTTGCGAGCGAGCACAACACCCTGGAATGCCTGCGTACGCGTGCGATTGCCTTCGACGACTCGCACGTTGACACGGACGGTGTCGCCTGCCCGGAACTCGGGAACGTCGTCGCGAAGCAGCGGAGCCTCGATGAAATCGAGAGTTTGCATTGTATTCTCTTCCTTCCGCCCGTGCGCGCAGGCCACAAGCGTGATCGGGGCGGTTTCCCGCCGACCAATTGAAACTCGCCGGTACGCGGCCCCCTGCGGCAGGCTCTGCGTATTGTGACAGCGAGAAAGCCTCACAATTATGGCACACGCAGGCGACGAGCGAAAATAACGTCCGAGTTGTCCTGGTCACCCACTGTGAAGATGCGGGTGGAAACTGCGTGAAATCCTAGTTTCTTGTATGCCTCTTGCGCGCGCCGGTTGCCTTCGTTCGTTCCGAGCCAGATATAGGGCTCCGGGCCGGTAACCCGCTCCAGCAGTGCACGGCGCGTGCCGTCCCATAGCAGCTCCTGTGCTCCGGAACCGCGGGCAGATCGGCGCAGATAGAACTTGGACAGTTCTATGAGTTCACCGCGCCGAGGAGTTCCGCCGACAACGGCGTCCACCGGCGCGCCCTCATCTTCGCCGGCGACGCCGCCATTATCTCCTTCACCACTGCCGACGGCGACGGCGGCTTCCCCTGTTCGCCTGGGTGGCAAAAGGCACAGCGTGTAGCCGAGGAGCGATTCGCCGCGTGAACCGGGTGAATTCAAGCGCTCGCAGGCCTCCCCCTGGCCTCCTCCCCAATCGCACTCGTCGTTCGGGGATGTGCTCTGGCATCCGACGGCAAGCACTGTGACCACCCAATGCGGGTCATCGAGATAATCGGTGAAGGCCTGCACCGAGAGGTGTTCGGCAATGAATGCGGTGATATCCACATCCGAAAGCCACGGCGGACACGCATCCGGGAAGGTTTCTGCCGCCAGTTCCGCCAGCGCTGCGGCCTCGCACGGCTCCGCCGGACGCACATACACCGGAACCGGATGCCGCTGCCCACGCAAGGCGAGGAAGCCGGATGCTGCAAGAGCTCGCCGCTCTCTCTTATTCAGCGATGAGGCGTCGAGCGCGCGAATCATATCGGGGCGTCGGGCCGCAGTACGCGCAAACGCTTGTTCACGCCGCCAGCGGGCCACCGCTCCGTGATCACCCGCGGTCAACACGCCAGGGATCTCCAGACCGCGCCAGCTCGCCGGACGAGTATAAACGGGATACTCCAACAGTCCAGCGGCTCCGTGCGATTCCTCTACCAATGACTCCGGGTTACCGACCATGCCGGGGAGCAGACGCCCAACGGCCTCCACCAGTGCAATAGCTGCCACCTCTCCCCCGTTGAGCACATAGTCGCCCAGCGAATACTCGAAGACGGTTACCCCTCGCTCCGCGTAGTGTTCGGCAACGCGGGCATCGATGCCCTCATATCTGCCGCAGGCGATGACGATATGCTCCACGGTTGCCAGACGCTCACAATCACGTTGGGTCAGGGGGCGTCCCGACGGCGTGGGGATGGCGAGCACCGTGCCGGACGGAACAGGCGTATGCGGTGCATCGTTCCCGCCGAGAACATCGTCGAGTGCCTTTCCCCAAATGTCGGCCCGCATCACCATTCCCGCGCCGCCACCGGCAGGGGTGTCGTCGACCGTGCGATGCGGATCGTCGGTCCAGTCGCGCAGATCGTGGCTCGCGACCTCAAGAATGCCTCTATTTTGTGCCTTTCCCACCAAGGAGAGATCAAGCACGGAGAAGAACTCGGGGAACACGGAGACGATATCGAACCGCATCAGCCGTCCTCCTCAGCGGCGTTCTCGCGCTCCGGACCACTGCCATCGGTGCCCGCGCCACCGTGACTGCTCGAATCTGCCCCCGCGGCGCCGCCCCGATGGGTGCCGTACTGATCGCTACGGCCTCCGGTCGGATTCTGAGCAGTGCGCTGGTCTCCACCGGCCGTTGCTGCCTCGCTCTCAGAGAAACGGGGCGCATCCTGCGGGCGAGAGTTCCGGGCATCGTCGCCGGCCGCACCAACAATGATCAACTCGTCGTCGGAGAAGAGGCCCGGCGGCGCGTCAACTACCACGCAGCCGTCATCCAGGTCGACTTCGGTTACGATCTCACGCACCATCGGCACGCGCGCGATGAGGCCGTCCGGCTCGCGAACCACGAGCAGGTCCTGCGCGGGCATCGGTTCGAGGCCGATGACCTCACCAAGTGTGTATCCCTCCGGGTCGAGGACCTCCAGCCCCACGAGCTCGTGCGCATACCACGCGTCGTCTTCCTCGATCTCGTCTTCGTCGGTTTCCACGGTGAGTTTCACGCCACGGATCTGCTCGGCGGCGGTCCGGTTGTGACACTCGGCAAAAAGCGCGTACGTCGCCCCCTTGTACTGGCGTGTACGTTCAACGGTCAGCGGTCCGACTTCCGCCGGGTCGGTTTCCAACATTGTTCCGGGTGCGAGCCGACGCTCCGGGATATCCGTGCGCACGTCAAGCCGTACCTCGCCTTTAAGGCCGTGCGCAGCCCCAATGACTGCCACCGTCAGTTGCACTGTTCTTCACTCCCTTTGATCCGGAACCGGCCATCGCAGGCTCTGCCGCGCCACGGTCTCCGCTTATTTCATGCCTGTTTCCGGAACCGGCTCAGCGCGGCGGTATACGAGTTCTTTGGGCGCGGTCGCCGTAACCGCGCGAATATCGATGCGAGCCGCATCCCAGGCAAGGCCGTCATGCCGACAGACGAGTCATACCGGTAGACGAATCATGCCGGTAGACGAAGGGGCCGACCCGCGAATACATCGGGCCGGCCCCTCGACGATATGAATCAGTCCTCGTCGGTTTCGACGACGTCGATACGCACCGACCCTTTCGAGGACAGTGCGCTGGTCACGGTACGCAAGGCCTTGGCGGTGCGTCCGCCACGCCCAATGACACGCCCCAGGTCATCCGGGTTCACACGGATTTCCAGCAGCTCGCCGCGACGCGTGCCGCGGGATTTCACTTGCACGTCATCGGGATTATCCACGATTCCGCGAACCAGATGCTCTAGAGCTTCGGCGAGCATCAGGCTTCCTCCTCAGTTTCCGCCGGCGCATCCTCCGCTCCGGACTCTTCCGCAGAATCAGCTTCGGCTGCGGCCTTTGCCTCTTCCTCGGCCTTCGCCTTGGCTTCGGCGGCAGCGGCACGGCGCTTCTCCGCTTCGTTCTGCACCGACTCGGCAGCGGACTTACGGGCCTCTTCCGGATCAACGGCGTCCTTGACCTTCAGACGGCCGCCGTTATCCTTGATGCCCTTGAACTTCTGCCAGTCGCCGGTCACCTTGAGCTGCGCAAGTACGGGCTCGGTCGGCTGGGCGCCGACGGACAGCCAGTACTGCACACGCTCCGAATCAATATCAATAAGCGAGGGGTTCTCGGTGGGATGATACTTCCCGATTTCCTCGATGACGCGCCCGTCCCGCTTCTTCCGGGAATCAACGACGACGACGCGGTACTGGGGTGCACGGATCTTGCCCATGCGCTTGAGACGAATCTTGACTGCCACTTGTGCGGTCACTCCTGCTTTCTAAATTGAAGTGGACGGCCGCCCGATGCGGTGGGAGTCGCGCCAGTCGGTGTCCGAGACACGCACGCACGGGAAGAGAGGGCCCCGAGCGCTCGAGTACAACGGTCAATTGTGCCAGATTCGCGCCGCTCACGGCAATTGAACTCACGCCAATTCCGGGTGGACTCGCCCACAGCGGACACCGCACGCTGAACACCTCGCGTTGTGGTGATGGCGCCGTAAGCGACGACGCCGCGCGATGCACGCCCGGTCTGCGCTCAATGCTGGCGCGGAAGCCGCGCGGTATGAGACGGCGGAGCGCACCAAGCACACCCAACAATACATCCGCGCTCGTACGCCACACGCGAATGGGCCCCTGGCCCGGCTTGCCTGAATGGGAAATACCGTCACTTCGGCTCGCCGAACAACAAATGGCACGCAGGGCCAAGATCACCCGGTGAGGTTCCCCGAACAGCGCGTGGTCGTAACCCGAACATCGTGCGCTTCGGCGCATTTCGCTTCGGACCTTGGATTCCTCTCGCCACACCGATAAAAATAGTCCCGTGACATCGCCAAACGCTTTCACGCACGCCAGGCTTCTACGCTTCGCCTGGCTCTCCGTGGGCACAGCGCTTGCCACTATCGCACTGAAGACCGGCGCGTACCTGCTCACTGAATCCGTGGGTCTACTCTCTGACGCCGCGGAATCCATCGTGAACCTCGTGGCGGCACTCGTAGCACTCTTGGCACTGAAACAAGCAGCCAAGCCAGCAGATTCGCGTTACCCCTATGGCCGTTCCAAGGCGGAGTACTTCTCCTCCGCAGTTGAGGGGGCGATGGTATTCGCGGCGGCGGCATTCATCATCGTGGCAGCCATACAACGGCTCCTCGCGCCGCAACCCTTGGAGCGCGTTGGTATCGGCATGGCGGTGTCCATGGCTGCCGCCATCGTCAACGCGGTCGTCGGCATCACCTTGCTGCGGGCTGGAAAACGCTACCTCTCCCCAACGCTGCGCGCAGATGGAACGCATCTGCTCACCGATGTCGTCACCAGTGCCGGTGTGCTGCTCGGAGTTGCCCTTGTGGCGGCAACGGGCTGGGACGCCCTCGACCCCATCGTCGCGTTGCTCGTGGGACTCAATATCATCATCACCGGCACACGCATGGTTCGTGCATCGCTCTCCGGGCTGATGGATGTAACCCTTCCGGAAGAGCAGAATCGCGCCATTATCGGCATCCTGCAGGCGCACACGAACAGTGAGATTCGTTTTCATGGGCTGCAAACCCGTGCGGCCGGCCACGACGCCTTCGCCAACGTCGACCTGCTGGTCCCCGGCCTTTGGTCGGTGCGGCGTGGTCACGAACTGGCCGAAGATCTCGCGGACGAACTAGAGGCGGCGGTACCGAACCTGCATGTGCTCATCCACGTGGAACCGATCGAAGACCCTCGTTCATATGACGACATTCCCGATGGCTATGTGCCTCTGGGCGATGTCGGCGCTTATAAACCGCGCGACGCTCTCGCCGAGGGCGAAGGTCGCATACAGCCCGACTGAAACAGAGGACCGGCCGGGTTGCCGGGATCTGGTATTACCTGATCGCTCCAGCACGATCAGTGCGACTCCTTCGGCACCCATCGCGCCGATAGGTGCCGATTCGATGGGTACCCGTTGATCGCTCCAGCACGATCAGTGCGACTACGCCTCAGGCAGTCCGAGCATTTGCCGCAGCCACGCCCGTTCACTCAGATTCTGTGCCCGCGCGATCGTCATCATTCCCCGCCGGTACACATCATCGAGTTCACTTTCCCGTAGCGGTCGATCGCCGTCGAAGAAGAAACTACGCGGCGCCTCCAGGAATTCGAGCCGCCGCCGCAACACGGTGTTCCTCTCCTGCGGGTCGGGAAGCTGGGATAAGAAGGCGAGGATCGTCATGAACCGCGTGATATCCGTAATATCCGTACCCTCTGCGTCTCGCAGCCGTCCGTGCAGGAATCTCCGCCCGGCGTCGGTGATTCTCAACTCCTGGCGAGTGACGCCGGTTTTCCCGCCCACTCGGTGCCGCGTGAGGAGGCCCTCGCTGTTCAGCCGCTTGATCGCCGGATACAGGCTTCCGTCACTGAGGGTGCGGGAATAGCCGGACAGGCCAATGATCCTCTTGCGCAACTCGTAGCCGTGCATAGGTTCTTCTGCGAGAAACCCGAGGATCATCAGCGTCAGCATGTTCTTATGCTACGTTGTCACCTCGCCGCTGCAGACGGAACCACGCAGCACCGCCCGAAATCCGCCTAGCTAGGTCAATCGCGCGTCTACACCGATGCGGACGGACCGCCCGGCCAACGCACAACACCCTGTTATTCGGAGGCAACCGCCAGAATCGTCTTGCCGCGCCCGTGCCGAGCGTCCGCATCGGCAAGCATTTCCGGAACATCGTCGAACGCGATAACGCGCCGCACCTGCGGGTCGAGTTTCCCATCCGCCACCAGTGCCAGCAGTTCCTCCAACATCACGGCCAAATCACGGCGCGCGGCAGCATCGCCGTGGCTATGTGCAGCACCGAGCGCAATCTCATGAACCGACGGCGCCGTGGTGAATGGCGCGATCGCGGAGAGATCCGGGCGAGCAGCAACTGCCACAAGCCCGCCGCCAAACACCAGTAGAGAGAGGTTCTGCGTCGCGGACTGCTCGCTCACGGTGTCGATGACGGCATCAACGCCGCGTCCGTCAGTGGCGTCACGTACTGCTGCCGGAACATCCCCGTGATAGTCGACGACGACGTCGGCGCCCGCCGCGCGAACCGTTTCGGCACTATTGGGTGAACAGGTGGCAATCACGCGGGCACCCGCAAGCTTGGCCAGTTGGATGGCGAATCCGCCCACGGCCCCGGCCCCGCCGGTGATGAGAATCGTCTGCCCGGCCCGAATACCCAGGCGGCGATGAAGCGCCTGGTATGCGGCCATGCCGGCGCAGGGCAGGGCGGCCGCCTGCGTGAATGTCACCGAATCGGGAATATGTGCCACAACGTCTGCAGCTGTCACCACGTATTCAGCGAATGTTCCCTCGCGACGCAAGTCGCCATGGAACACCACGCGCTGGCCCGGTTCGAAATCGTTGACGCCGTCACCGACCGCGTCAACGATGCCCGCACCATCAACCCCAAGAACATGGGGCCACTGCCAATGCGGATTACTGCCATTCGCCAGTGACCCATCCACTGGATTAATACCGCTGGCAACGAGGCGCACACGGATCTCTCCCGCGCCGGGCTCAGGTACCGGAACCTGACCAACTCGTGGACTCGCGCCTGCTTCGTCGAGTAAAACCGCCTTCATCGCATTTCCTCCTCCATGCCGCCGACCCATCGCGCGGCTTCCGCACTTAAACTACCCGGTCCGGGGTCGAATCGCATGTGTGCACCAACGGGCAAGGCAGGCAAACAAGCCCGGGCAGATGAGCAACATGCCGGAGTCACAGGTACCTCATACCCGGGTAGTTCATACTTGATGTATGAACACTCTCCCGCCCCCACGCCTTCGCGCAGTCGCTTCTCGCCCTGGCGGTGGTCCGGCACGTTTTCTCGCACTGGCCGCAATCGCAATCGCAAGCTGTGCGCTGGTTGCCTGCACGGCCGCCAGCCCGGCATCCGAGATAAGCACGTCCGCCGGTACGCCGACGGTCTCGCCCTCGTCACGCATCTCACCCGCCAAGCCCTCGACCCCGCTCAACACCCCGCTGCGCGGGGTCACACTGGAGACCCTTGACGATATCGATGCGACCGTGGCCGTCATCGGCGAAAGCACGCAAGAGCTGACCGTACGGGTGGTGTTTGATCCCGATACGCCACTGGCCGAGTACACGCACGCCATAGAAGAGCTCGATCCAGTTGCCCAGATTATGATGCAGATCGCCGACTCCTCCGAACTCGCGGATCTGAGCGCTGCAGACGTCACTGCACGTACCGAGGCCGCCATAGCGGCCTTCGGGGAGCACGTCGACATTTGGGAGATCGGCAATGAGGTCAACGGCGCATGGGCCGGCTCCTCCCCGGAAGAGATCAACCCCAAGGTGACGGCCGCCTACAACGCCGTCGTCGCCCATGGCGGACGAACCGCACTCACCTTGAACTACTGGCAGTCACCGCGATGCTACGAGCATGATTGGGAGGCCACACTCGACTACGCCGCCACTATCGATCTGGACGTTGACTTTGTTTTTCTATCTGTCTACGAGACCGCTTGCTCACCGGTGCAACAGCCCACGGCCACAGAATTGGCCGATACTTTGAATGAGCTCGGCACATTGTTCCCGCGGGCCGGACTCGGTATCGGAGAGGTTGGCGCACAAGGCACCGAAGACGGCCTCCCGAAGGATCCTACGGCGCAGGAGAAGACGACCATCGCCGAGCGCTATTACGGCATGAATGAAGACCTGCGCGACGCTGTTGGTGAGCGCTTCGTCGGTGGGTACTTCTGGTGGTACTACTACCAGGATGCTGTGCAGGCTGGTGATTCTGACTCGCTGCGCGAAACGCTCGACCGGCTGACGGGTTCACTGTAAAGGTCACCCTTTCGCATCTTTCCTCCACGGGCCGGGCGGCCGTTTTGGATGCCTCCTACACGGCCTTCGACACAGGTACGGTACGCGCACGGGGCCGAGCACCGGCTCGGCGCAGGTATCGAGGACGCCGGAGCGCGGCCCACGACGCTCACCGAGCAGAGGCATCCCGCTGCAATAGTCCCACCCCGTACTTCCAGCCCGTCACACATTCACGCCGTCCTGACCCAGCGGTGAGACATCCGGCCAGTGACCGCGAAGTGAGACACCCGACCGATTCGTCTTGGTCCGCGCCGCAGAAGAGCATACGATCAACGTAGTCCGTTTCACACCGGATGCTCGGGCACGGTCCGCGAGTGCAGGATGATGCAGGTGCGGGATGATATCCACTCCCGGCTGCTCAACTGCTGCGCAATAATGCGCGATTCGCGGGCTGCGCGGTGGCACACCACGGCCGCTGGAGGCCGGGTACTCCGGTTCCACGGCACACAATCGATATCTGAGGTTTCATGTCCGTTCTTCCACGCTTTAGTAAAACCAAGCGCCGCACGGCGCAGACCCTATCCCTTCTCGCCCTGTTGGCCTTTCTGACCGGTTGTGGCGCGAATTCCAATTCGCAGGGAGGAGGTTCCGTTGGCGGCGGCGAAGCAAGCCTTATTCTCCCCGATCTATCCGCTGCGACCACCGCGGTTGGCATCGGCGGTCGAGCGCTCCTCTACGGCGCCATCGTTGTCTGCCTGCTCGGCCTCGGCTTCGGGCTGGTCACGTTCTTCACGCTCCGTAAGCAAGCCGTGCACAAGTCGATGCTCGACGTCGCCGAACTCATTTATTCGACCTGTAAGGCCTACCTGCTGCGCCAGGGCCGCTTCCTTCTGGTTCTCTGGGTGTTCATCACGGCAGTGATCGTCGTCTACTATCGGGCACTTGTCGGCTTCGGATGGGGCCGCGTTTTCATCGTCATCGGCTTCAGCCTGCTCGGCATGGGCGGGTCCTACGCGGTGGCGTGGTTCGGCATCCGCGTGAACACCTTCGCCAACGCTCGCACGGCCTTCGCCTCCCTGCGCGGCAAGCCGTACAACGTGCACCGCATACCGCTCTCCTCCGGTATGAGTATCGGCATGGTGTTGATCAGCCTCGAACTGGTCATGATGCTCATCATCCTCCTGTTCTTACCGTCCGACGTCGCCGGCGCCTGCTTCATCGGCTTCGCCATCGGAGAGTCGTTGGGTGCCTCGGCGCTGCGTATCGCGGGTGGCATCTTCACAAAGATCGCTGACATCGGCGCCGACCTGATGAAGATCGTCTTCAAGATCGATGAGGACGACCCGCGTAATCCGGGCGTGATCGCCGACTGCACCGGCGACAACGCGGGTGATTCGGTGGGTCCGTCCGCCGATGGCTTTGAAACCTACGGCGTCACCGGCGTGGCGCTGGTGACCTTCATCCTCCTGGCCGTGGAGAATCCGGCTCTGCAAGCTACCTTGCTCGTGTGGATCTTCACCGTGCGCGCCGCCATGATCCTGGCCGCGTGGGCCGCCTACGCCATCAACGGTGCATGGGTGAAGGCGAAATGGGGCAATGCGGACAGAATGAACTTCGAAACCCCGCTCTCCACCCTCGTGTGGTTGACCAGCGCGCTCTGCGTTGCCTTCACCTATGGCGTCACCTGGGTCATCCTCGGTGACCAGCCCGGTGGACTGTGGCTGAAGCTCGCTACCATCATCACCTGTGGCACTCTCGCCGGAGCACTGATCCCGGAGCTGGTAAAGGTCTTCACCTCTACGAACTCGCAGCACGTACGCGAAACCGTGAAGTCCTCCCGGCAGGGCGGCGCGAGCCTGAATATCCTCTCCGGCGTCGTCGCAGGAAACTTCTCCGGCTACTGGCTTGGAATTACCATCCTCGGCCTAATGGGAGGCGGATTCCTCATCTCCCAGGCCGGACTCTCCGAGTTCATGATCGCCCCGGCGGTCTTTGCCTTCGGACTGGTCGCCTTCGGATTCCTCGGAATGGGACCGGTCACCATCGCAGTCGACTCGTACGGCCCGGTCACCGATAACGCCCAGTCCGTATACGAGCTCTCCCGAATCGAAGAAATTGACGGCATCGATGAGGAACTGCGGCGTGACTACGACATCGACCCGCGGTGGGAACGTGCCAAACTCATGCTGGAGGATAACGACGGCGCCGGCAACACCTTCAAGGCGACCGCAAAGCCGGTGTTGATCGGGACGGCCGTGGTCGGTGCTACCACGATGATCTTCTCCATCATCATCGGCCTGACCGATCATTTGACCACCGGTCTGGAGAATCTCTCGCTGCTGCACGCACCCTTCCTGCTCGGCCTCATCGCCGGAGGTGCCGTCATCTTCTGGTTCTCCGGGGCCTCCATCCAGGCGGTCACCACCGGCGCCAACCGCGCCGTCGCGTTTATTCGCGACAACATTCACTTGGACGCTTCCGCCGAACGCGCCAGCACCGAGGATTCACGCCGCGTCGTCGACATCTGCACGCAGTACGCGCAACGCGGCATGCTGACCATCTTCCTCGCAGTGTTCTTCGTGACGCTCTCCTTCGCCTTCGTGGAGCCGTACTTCTTCATCGGCTACCTGATCTCGATTGCGATCTTCGGCCTGTACCAGGCGATCTACATGGCGAACGCCGGTGGCGCCTGGGACAACGCCAAGAAGGTTGTGGAAGTTGACCTGCATATGAAGGGCACCGCTCTCCACGATGCGACAATCGTGGGTGATACGGTAGGCGATCCGTTCAAAGACACCTCCTCGGTAGCACTCAACCCGATTATCAAGTTCACCACGCTCTTCGGCCTACTGGCCGTTGAACTGGCCGTGAGCCTGACCGAGCAGGGTTCGGCCACGCTCGTGCATATCCTCGCCGCGGTGTTCTTCCTGATCTCCGCCTTCTTCGTCCACCGGTCCTTCTACGGTATGCGTATCGATTCGTCCATGCCTCAGTCCGGTGACACCGACGACGGCGACGCCGTCGCGTCCGTTTCCTCCGGTATGTCCGATAGGGAGAGACTATGAGAATCGCTATTAAATGGGACGACGTCGTCGTTGATCCGCAGGGGCACATCGCCGGTCATGCTGCCGGTGACACGCTTGTTCGGCGGCTTGTGCGCGTATTCGACCATCCGATCGTGATCGGCCCGGCATCACGTCATTGCGACGACTTCGACGTGCTTCCACTGGAACTGGTGGATGCCCGCGACGTCGTGGTCATCAACATGGATGTCGTGGACTCGCCACAGATTTGGCGCGTGCTCAGCAAACAGAATGTGGAACCGCGCATCATGAACTTCGTGTGGTGGCCGGTTCGGCCCGATGCGCCGACGGTCCGCGCCGCCTCGGTGGCGCTGTCCTGCGCCCTCTTCCCCACCTTCGCAAACTCGGAGCGCACGGCTACCGAGGTTCGCGAGACCATTGGGAAGTGGACCGTGCAACCACTATCGGAGCATGCACGCCTCGGCTGGGTGAACCTCGGCTTCCGCCTCGATCACATCCAGCCACGTCAGCCCAGCGACACCCCCATCGTCTTGTATCCAGCTATCTACCTCTCGCGCAACAAGCGACCGGATGTGTTCTTGCAAGTAGTCGATAAAGTACGCCGGCGCATTCCGCTCCGGGTGGAGATGCGCCTGCACGAATCGCATCTGGTGACCGAAGAAGCCATGGACATCTCCAGGCACGACTGGGTGTGGCTCGGACCGCTCACCGCTACCCGCAAGTCCTACTGGGAAGCCTTGGCCCACACAACCGCATTTCTGGCGACGGCGGAAAACGAGTCCTACGGCATGCTATACGTGGAGGCGCTCGGCGCCGGGGTGATCGGGGTGCTACCCGACCGCGAATGGGCACACGCCCTGGTACCGGAGGGGTATCCATTCTTCTACCATGACCTGCACGAGGCCGAGGCGATGCTCACTCGCGCCTTGCAGGACCCGGATGCCTGTAGGCAGGAACTCGATGCCTGTGCCGGTGGCTCCTTCGCCAGTTGGATCGCCGATCATCATTCCGACGACGCTTTCGACAAAGCCGTGGTGGCCCGTGTCGACGAATGGTTCGGAGGCACTAAGTAGG
>SUUB01000035.1:16518-23443 GCA_015062745.1 Actinomycetaceae bacterium | reverse complement strand
CCATCCCACGCCTACTGCAAAAACTCCAGTGCGTACTGTTTGGCCGTGTCTTCCTCAGACCCGTAGAAACCGTGGCCTGCTCCCTCCAGCATATGCAACTGTGAATCTGGGTAGGCAGCGTCGGCGCGCTCCGCGTAGGCCGGAGGCACCACGAGATCGGCGGTCCCCTGGATGATGAGCACTGGATGCGGGTAGGCGCGCGCGTCCGCCTCGAAGTCCCAGTCCCATACATCTTCGCCGTAGACACGGCCCAAGGTCATCCACCCGAACATAGAGAAGGTTTCGGGCAGGTCGCTGCGAGACGGATAACTCTCACGCACGACGTCGGGGATTACGAACGCAGGATAGAGAAGAACGAGTTTGTCGACGTCGCCGGGCCGCCGCGCGGCAACAACGGCGGAGGCCGCCCCACCCTGGCTCTCCCCCATCAGGTAGAGATTCTCCTGGTCGAAGAACTCCCAGCCAGAAGCGGCGGCCATGACGGCCTCAATATCGTCCGCCTCCGTCATGACGCTCATCTCGGTGGTCTCGCCGTCACTGCGGCTCATGGTGCTACCGCCGCGGAAATCCGGCGTGTAGGCGGCAATGCCATGGCTGGCGAGGCAGCGCGCGTACTCGCTGACGGACTCATGCGTAATCCCTAACCCGTGCGAAATGATGACGAGTGGCACCGGAGATTCGGTATCAGGTAGGTAGGCGATACCGTAAATGGACTGGTTGCCAATGGGGACGGTGATCTCGCGCGTTGTTACTGCGTAGTCGCCTTCATCTACGGCCGAGGGTATGACGGATTCCGCGCTTGGCGCTTGCGACGAGGCTTCGGCAGACGTGCCACCAGCGGACGGCTCAGCTGTCGAGCATGCGCTCAATACCGCCAAAAGGCAGGCGACCAGCAGACCGACTAGGGACTTTTGTGCGCGTTGATTAGCCCGGTTTGGATGAGTCAGAGAGGCCAGGCGATTCGGGTAGTTCAGGTAGTTTGGCTGGTTCGAGCGATTCGGGCGGTTGAGACCCGAGCGGCTTAGCAGATCCCATCGGCTTCGCCGCCCCTCCAACTTCGGCTGACACATATGGCTGCGCTGCCTCACCCGAATCGAATACCTCCACCAACGCGGCCTGCTCATTCGCGACTGTCGGCTTCGCTCACTCCTCCGGTTCCATAGGCTCTGAGACTCGTCACCACACCTCATACTGACCTATTCAACTCCATCTCAATCCAGCCGTAGTCCGCTGTCCGCTCGCAGCGGAGCGCACGGAGAATCGACTATTCGGCCTTGCCGCTACCCCGCGCCGGACGGAATATGTGACCGCCACAAGGAAAAACTGTCCAAATCCCGTCCAAAGAAGAAAGACGCAGATGATGCGAAGTGGGAGATCCGCGTGATTCCGCCACTCTCGGAATCGGGCAACGGCCGAATTGTTTCGTTTGGACGGGATTTGGACATCTACATGTCCGATGAGCACCTATGTCGTGATGTCGCACGTGTCAGGGAAATGTCCATGCCTAATACCCCGATTGACTGGAAGCCGCGGATTCCGCATTATCTAGCCAATATCTACGCTCGGCCGCTGCTGCGCTGCCTGCGCTCACCGTCATATTCGAGGCCGCGATCCACCCTGCCGCCGCTGACAATTATGCTACGCGGCTTGGTTTTTGCAGGTCGCAGCGCATCCCGCACGTTGTAGTCGCGTCTGGCGATTGCCGTCGGACCTGCTAGGCGCCGGTCGGCGTGCATCTCACTGCTGTCTTCACGGCCGCCACCTGCCACACTTGAATGGTCAAGACCCCTACATGGAAACGGAGGCGCAATGAAGGAAGTCCTCTTATATATCGCAGAGTATCTCGGATTCCTGTGGGAACACAACGTCGAATCGAACGACTACAAGATCACCTTCTCCGTCAGCAGTCCGGGAAGCGGCTGCGTCGTCATCACCTCGTCGCGTATCAGAATCCAGCTTGTGCACCATCACGGAGAACTCACGATGGAAGTCGAACCCGCCTTCATCAAGCGCAGCGACGGCTACATTCCCTACGGCGCCATCGCGATTGAGGTGCTGCAGCATGTCATGACCGGCGAACGCCCTGCGCCCGGCACACGCGTCACCGGCGAGCACGCAGCCTTCTTGCGGGATCACTTGGACGACGTCGTCGCACATATGTCTCCCGAACTCTGGCCAATCCTCAAAGCTCAGGCCAAGGCGATCGGCACGCGCTAATCTGGGTGCAAGGATTCGACGAAGGCAAACTCACAGGAAGGGACCACCACCGTGAGCGAATTGACCGACCTGCCCAATATCGGGCCGAAGCTGGCCACAGCGCTTCACGATGCGGGAATCACGACGCCGGAAGAGCTGCACGCCGTGGGCAGTGTTGAGGCATGGTGGCGCGTTCATCCCGCATTCGACTGTATGAACTCGCTGCTCGCACTGGAAGGCGCAGTCCAAGGAATCCCGAAGAAGGCGCTCGATGAGGAGACAAGGCAGTACCTCCGGACGGAGGCCCGTTCGCCGAGGTGACTCTGGGCGCCGTGAGTCTCGCTGCAGTGTGCCTCCGCGCCACGAGCCGATAGCCGACGACGACTCGGCAACCCCGGGCCGTCTCGCGCCGGTCCCGTTCCGTACACAAATGGGACCGACACGGCCGGGCACCGCAGGTACCGCTACTCCGCCATCACTCCGCCGCAATTTCCCGCATTCTGTTATCCAGCCATGCCGCCTCGGATCTGAGCTCATCCCAGATCTCGCGCGCTGCGGTTGCACTGATCTCCCTCAGCCCGGCGTTCTTGATCTTCTCGAAGAGCATCGCGTCTACGTCTAAGCGATAGGCGTGGGGATCGTTACGCGGGAAGAGCCGCAACGGAGCATCAGGGGCCGTGGCGTGGACGCGGAGGAGGAAGTAATCCTCAATGTTGTCTGTTATTTCCGCTGAGTCCAGCGACTCACCATCGGACGGCACGTTGCGCGGCGTACCATCGGACGGCGCATTCTGCGGTGTGGCATCGGACGGCGCATTCCGCGGTGTACCATCGGACGGCACGTTCTGCGGTGTGGCACCGGACGACCACCTGACCGAAAGCCGACGATACTCAATTCCGGGCACCGCTTCGAGGATGAGCAAATCCAAGAATCTCCGTGAAACGACCAGCCCGCAGCCAATCGTCCATAGCCAGTCCGTCTGCTCGCCGTAGCTGACAACATCGAGCCACAGTGCCTCCGGAAGCGCGTCGATTCCCCTTACGACAAGGACCTCGCCGATGTCTTGACCATCGGGCAGCTGGTTTGGCCGCATGGGATCTTTGCCCGTCCAACTGAGCTCGACCGACATCGCGTTCGCGTCTCCAATGAGATCATTCGCATGCAGGATGTAGCGGCTATCCCAATCGGACGCCAGGCGTCTGTTCCCATCCACTGACCTCACCGTCCAGCCTGTTGGTGCCTCCGCTTCATTCACTTCATTCGCTTCACACGCCACCCCATCCGTATGGCCCGCCGATGTCTCTCCTTCACGGGCCGGCGCACCCGCTTCGCTCGGCAACACACCCGCTTCGCTCGGCAGCGCGCCCGCGGCCGATCCGAAGATCTGCAGTCGGCATTCGACTTCTCGGCGTCGCTGTTCCAACTCGCCATATTCTTCTTCCACGGACGTCATCGAAATACCAGTGAGTTGCGCCGCCAGGATTGCTTCAGCCACCGCACCATCAACCAGCATGCCGGGCGTGCGCCCATCAGAAGGGTAGCGCCGCACCACATTGCCCACGCCGGGAGCGGGTAGGCACAGCAGGTAGTACCCCTCTACATCGGCACTCCGCTTCCGTCGAATGGTCAACGGGCGATACTCAACACCCGGCACCCCGTGTTCAACGAGAATCTGCAAGAACCGCCTCGAGACGATACATTCACTCAAGCCACCCCAAAGCCAATCAACACGCCTCCCGCTGTTCCACGGTTCGAGCCACAGGTCATCCGGCAACGCGGCGACGCCGCCGTCAGACAGAACCTCTTCCCAATCGCGGCCATCGGGTAGAATGCTCGGCTTCTCCGGCTCTTTACCCGGCCAGCTGAGCGTTACCCAGAGGTTCGCACTGGATGTACTCGGCCTCATGACGAAGCGGTTCTTCCAGTTGGTCATGTACTCTCCTCAATACCGGTGGTTGGGCTGCTACTGTATGGCTTATCCCGCTCTGGCAAGGCCGAGTCATCTGCAGTGTGCTCCACCCATGACCGGCGTCGCTTGGTAATCACCGCCAAAGTTGGCGCATCACCGGCGTTGTTTGGTCGCTCCTCCCGCAAGAGATCAGCCTCGCTTCTTCCGTCGCAACCACCCGCTAAAGGACTCGGCGCTCTCCGCATGCGGTCTGCCAAACAGTGATGATTACACAATAAGGCTACGAGCTCCTAGACTAAGACCACAACGCAGGCGCGACGGAAGAAGTTCATGGTCCACCACCTCCCTTTCTACACACAGGCAGCCCGACGCCGTCTCCTTCCCCTCCTGACCGCGGCGCTCCTGCTCAGCGGTTGCACAGCAACACCCTCTTCCACCGGCGCACCTGACCCCAGCCTCACTGGACCCGCCGCCCAGGGCGCAGCGGGTACGCAGACTTATTCCACAGGCACCGCCGACACACAACGTCCTTCCACGGACGCAACCACAATCACCCTGCCGCCGGTCAACTCTCACCCCGACTATCAGTTGGCGGGAGCCTACACACCCGACCCCGCCGTCGACGTCGTCGGCCGCGATCGAAACGACCCTCCTGCTGAAGGCGTGTACTCCATCTGCTATATCAACGGTTTCCAAACACAGCCCGACGAGCGCCAGACGTGGCCGGAGGATCTGCTGCTACACATCGACGGCGTACCCTTTGCGGACCCGGAGTGGCCCGACGAGGTACTGCTGGATACATCGAGTAGCGCCAATCGCGAGCAGATCGCCGCCATCATCCAACCATGGATCGAGCAGTGCGCCAACGATGGTTTTGATGCCGTAGAGTTCGACAACTTGGACAGCTACACACGCTCCGGCGGTGCACTCTCGCTCGACGATAACCTGGCTCAGGCGCACCTCCTCGTGGAAATCGCTCATCGCGAGGGCCTGGCTGCCGGGCAGAAGAACAGCGCGGAGGCATCACAACAACTACACGACTCCGCGGGTTTCGATTTCGCCGTTGTTGAAGAATGCATGGCATATAACGAATGTCAGGACTACGCGGCAGTATACGGAGACCATGTGATCGACATCGAATACGTCGATGAGGAGGCGATCGACGGCGGAAGCACCGGGTACACGGCATTCCAGCAATACTGCGCACACGCGGACGCCCCCACATCCATGGTGTTACGAAATCGAGATCTGAGCACTCCGAGTAGTCGCGGATACGTGTTTCGGTTGTGCGATTAGCACTCTACCCGTGCGAACAGCATCAGCGGGCATACTCTCAGTCCCACCAGCAGACGCGGAACCGTTCAATAGCCCCTCGTATATCCTCATACTCTTCGTCACCTGCGTCAGTAACGGCGTCCGGCGCGTAGACCTCCGGAAACCAGGAGGCCACCACATCCGGCTCAGCATCCGTGACCACTACAACCTCCTCGGCAAACGGCCAGTCCGGATCATCGAACATCGCGATTGCAACGCGCACGTCGTCAACGTCGTCGCGAGCGCGAATGGTCTCAAGCACTGCCCTTACCTGCCGCGGCGTGGGAGCATCGTATGCCTCCTCGTCAAGTACGACATTGCACAGAATACTGCCGGTCACCTCGTTCCCGTCAAAGAACTCTTCCAGCGTCAACAGTGGCTTCGGGGCGAAGGTGTCCGTATCCCCATCGCGGAATGGAGCGATGCGGGCAGTGATACGTTCCAACGGCGTCGTCATGCTCCGATTGTACGCATCGACTATCGAGGGTTGGCGATCACCGCCTTGATCCGGTTGCAGCGATCGCGCCGCTGCCGACGCGGTCGCGGTGCAAGCACCGCACTACATCAGCATTTCACCTCTTCCACAAGTCACTTGCCAACTTGGCAAGTGACTGTTAGGATCGAGCCATGAGACCTGGTTTTCCGCGGACTCCCGATGACGCCGAGCGGGACGAATACGGTTCGCGATCCGACGACGACGCACCAACACCCGGCGGCTCTACGGCCGGGTCCGCTAGCAATGCCCCGGCGTCCTCCGACAATGCACCACCCGGCGATGACACTCCAACACCATACGGCGACACCGAGGTACCGACACA
This sequence comes from Actinomycetaceae bacterium, assembly GCA_015062745.1. Lineage (GTDB taxonomy): Bacteria > Actinomycetota > Actinomycetes > Actinomycetales > Actinomycetaceae > Asp313. The sequence goes on along the minus strand of SUUB01000035.1, from coordinate 17,206 downwards.
GGATCAAGCGCAGGATGCCCTAAACACACTTGACGGCGACCGCGCCGCTCTAGCAGCGCGTGTTGTCACGCCGCCGTGGTACCACCCGATCCTCGGCATGATCGCCGCCGCAATGACTTTTGGCCTGGCAATTCAGTCTCACTACCCCGCCTTCACCGGCTTTCTCGTATTCAGCATCCTCGCGATCTTCTTGCTTGAACGTACCTATGCCGCAATATACGGTGTTTCCGCGATGCCGAGCGGCCGCCGCAGCAAGGCCTACTACTACACCCGCCTGCTCGTCCTCCTGTTCACAATGGCGACTGCGGGAATGTTCGGGTTGGAGGGAAAGCCGCTCTCCTGGTGTATCCCAGTGGTGGCCATTCAATTCATCCTCCTCGTAACTCTTGGCCATAGGCAGGATGACGCAATGCGCCGAGAGATCGCGCAAGGCCAATAGACCCGTGGCAGCCGATATCACACCCGCCTTTAACGAGGTCATTCATTCTCCCTACCGGCTACGAATCTGCGCTCTTCTTCAGCCGGTGACCGAGCTGGAATTCGGCGTCGTCAAGGAGGTTCTCGGGATCACCGATGCCAACCTCTCAAAGAATCTCCGCGTACTCAGCGACGCCGGCTATATCCAAATCCGAAAGGAGACCTCGCCCAACCGGCAGGATCGGAGGCGTCTGACATGGATCAAGCTGAC
>SUUB01000035.1:11371-16418 GCA_015062745.1 Actinomycetaceae bacterium | reverse complement strand
TCGGGTTTTTCAAGAAACTACGCGAAAAAACCTACACTTCTCGCCAAAGCCTCCACTTCTCGGAAACGCCGACCCGCCAGGCCCTTCGGCCAAGCCGCACCCTCACCTCACCAAGTCCATTTCTCCGTCCCGCACTCCCATGTTCATCGTGCACGCCCGGCTTCATCGCGCACGCCCGGCTTCATCGCGCACCCCCATTTTCGTCCCACACTCCCATGTTCATCGTGCACGCCCGTTCAATACCGCTCTTTGTCCGAGCACGTGTGTGCGGGGTATACCAAACTAAAGGCATCAAAAAGCGGGGTATACCACACTATGACGTGAACGTGCGGGGTATGCCACGCAGTCCGTTGCCTCGCACCTTCAATTCCAGGTTCGCAATTCGTTCAGAGAAACCAAAGGAGGTCCAATGGACGCCCCCTCCCCAGCATTAGTTCCACGCATTGAACGCGCGGTCTTCGCGCATAGGGGACTACCGAGCCGAGCGCCCGAAAACACGCTAGAAGCCTTCGCCCTCGCGGCGGATCATGGTGCAACCTGGCTGGAAACCGACGTCGATATCCTCGCCGATGGCACACCGGTGATCATCCACGATTCCACGCTAGACCGCACCACAAACCGCGCCGGGAACTTCTATTCCCTGACTGCTGCCGACCTCGAACATATCGATGCCGGCTCGTGGTATGGAAAGGAGTTCGCAGGAGCGCGGCTTCCTCGTCTGTCTGAATTCATCGATTTCCTCAACGAACGCAAAGTCAACGCCAACATCGAAATAAAGCAGAACGAGCAAGGAGCAGAGCGAACGATTCTCTTGATCGACGCCGTCGCCAGCGAGCTCGAACGCCTCGATCCGGAGCGCCAGATCATCATCTCCTCGTTCGGGCAGCCGCTTCTCATGGCGTTCCATCAGCGTCATCCGCAATATGCGATCGGGGTCCTGTATGAAACTGCAGCACTCTATGACGACTGGCTCGCAGTACTGGAACTTTGCGGAGCAACGTACATCCACCCGGAAGATTCCGGGCTGACTGCTTCTAAAGTCAAGCAGTTCCGCGAGGCCGGTTTCGGCGTCAACGTTTGGACCGTCGACGACGTCGACCGGGCGAATCAACTATTCAACTGGGGCTGCACCGGCGTCTTCACGAACCGCACCGACCAGCTGATTCACCTTGCCTAAGCAGGTACTCGACATCAACACACGCATCAACAACAAACTGCAAGGAGAACAACCTTGACCGCTACCAAGAGCGATACCCGGCAATCACGTATTCCGATCTTCCTTCGCCGGGGGCGAGTGGGACCATTCCTCACCGTCGTCATGTCCGGGCAGATCATCTACTCTGCCTTCGAGGCCTTCAAAGGCTCTCTCATGCTGCCGCTACAGAACGTCCTCGGAATCTCCGGTGAACAGTTCGGCACATTAATGACCTGGATCGGCATCGCAACCTTCCTGTATGTACCCGCAGGTTGGATCAACAACCGATTCAAGGTGCGCACAATCATCTTCTGGTCACTCGGCTGGCGCCTGGCCACCTACCTGGTTCTCTTCCTGCTCACGCCGAACTTCAGAATCATGTGTTGGATTGCCATATCGTGGGGCATTCTTGACGCGATAGTCTGGCCCGCCGTCGTCAATGGCGTTTCCATCCTCTCCGCCGACCAGAATAAAGAGGGCAAGGGCCTGGCCATGGGTCTGCTCGAATCGATTCGCCGCGCCGCCGAGTTCCTCATGAATGGACTCATCGTCGTCTGCATGATGATTTGGAGCGACTACACCACCACCATCATGAGGGTGTTCGCAATCGCCTATGCTCTACTCCTCGTCCCCATGATGATCGCGGTGGCTCGTCTCGTTCCCGACACGAAGGTCGCCAAGGAAGAGGGGCATTCTGACAACACCGCCGCATTGACCGGTCTTTTCAAGGTGCTGGCTCAGCCGCGGGTATGGCTTGCCGGACTCGCTGCGCTGACTGTGTACTGGTGCTACATCAACCTCATGTACACATCGGCTCCTTATCTCACGCAGGTATTCAAGGTTTCGGAGGGAATGGCCGGCGCCTTCGGTATTTTCAACACCGGTCTGGTAGGCGTGTTTGCGGGTCTCATCTCTGGCCTGCTCGCCGACTACATCTTCAAGTCCTCCACCAAGATGATGGCAGCATCCTTAGGCATGGTTGCTGTGGCGTGTGTGATTGTCACTCTACTGCCCGTTTCACATGCAATGATCTGGCCCATCTTGATCATGCTGATCGTGGTAGCGGTGGCGACTTTCCTCGGAAAGTCCGTGATCCTGGCACCGGTGGCGGAACTCAACCTCCCCGAGCGGATCTCCGGTGGAGCCATGTCTGTCGGATCATTCCTCGCTTATGCGTCGATCTTCTGGGCATACCGTCTCAACGGTTCGTTGACCGACCGCTACGCCGATGACCCGGCTACCGGGTACCGCTACATCTTCATCATCACTGCCGTCGTCGCGGTGATAGGAGCCGTGGCCGCCGGAATCTTGATCGCGATGAACCACCGCGCGCGGGCAAAGGCACTCGCTAACGGTGCAACTACTAACGACGCCGAGTCTGCTGCCGTTGGAGCCTCCACTGCTAGCACGACGCCGTCGGCCGACAGTCGTGATGAGGACGGCACGGCAGCCGGTGGCGGAAGCGGTGAGCCACGAACATCGTAGGTCCAACCGCTCACCGTGTGAGTAGCCCGAATCCGCACGCCGGGCACCACAGTTGAATGTTGGGGCCGTCCCGAATCATCGGGGCGGCCCCAACGCCTATCCTTCGCAGCTCTTAATGCAACAGACAAATGGCCGGGAAAAGGATTTCGTCGTTAGGGGCTGCGGTTCGTTCCGGCTCGAGGCGCAATTAGCGAGCAGGAGTCAAACGCTAGCGGTCCATACCTCACCGGCGCAAAGTAGGAATAGCAGCAGAGGTCCGCACTGCCGAACAACACACTTCCAGTACCTCACCAACGCGAGGTGCGACTAACGGGCAGAGGCCAAACGCTAGCGGTCGATACCTCACCGGTGCAAGGCACGGATAGTGGCAAAGGCTCGCCTGAAAACACAGGGCATGAAAGTGATTTGTACCGATGAACGTGTGGCTCAAGAATTATATGCCCGTGCGCAGATCTTCATTCATTGGTGGAGCTAAGGGGATTCGAACCCCTGACCTTCTCATTGCGAACGAGACGCGCTACCAACTGCGCCATAGCCCCTAGGACTTGATTAGCCTAGCACTCGCAGCGCCCGTATGCACATCTGGACGGTGCCAATGATGTCACACCCACTCCAAACCGGAACCCTGCCGCCAAGGATGCCCAACGGGTTGACGCCCTGGAATTACTCCCGCAGAGCGCCCTGTGCGAGGGTCCGCCAATGCAGACCCGGGCGCGGAACTGATACTGCTCGATTCGTCTCCCCGCGATTCCGCAGCACTGCGAGCGGAGCCCACCAGGAGCGATCTAGGCGCGGCGCCGCGCGAGCAGCGCGTCCAGCACCGACCCACCGGCCAAGCCATCGGGTTGCCCGCCGGCATGCGGCCGACCTGCGGTGCTTGACGTAGTACTCTCACCCGTCCGCCCCGCAGCCATTTGCCCCGACTGTTCAACGGCGCGCTCACCCGGCGTCGCCTGCACGGACGAGGCCGACCCCGCAGCCGACGCGCTGGTCGAATCGTAGTTCTCCGCCACGCGCTGCGGGCGATACGGAACCGCTGCCTCGGGCTGGGCGGGGGCCTGGTAGGGCGCCACCACACGCCGTTCAATCTGGCGCGGTTTAAGTGTGTAACTGGGTGCGGCCACCGCATTCGATGCCTGGGCAGCCGTCGCTGTGCTCCGCGCAGCCCGATCTGCCGATGCAGCCGGCGCGTGCGCCCCACCACCAACAAAGGACTCGTCAAGTGTCAAAGAAATGCCACGCGCCGCACGTGTGGACGCGTCATGCCGCCCTTCTTCACGCATTCGCGCACCCTGTGCCTCTCGCTCACCGGAGTACGCCGCACCCTGCGCCTTCCGAGCAGAGCCTGCTACCGATTGCTTGCCCCGGCTGGACGCTCCGACCTGCTCCGGTGCATGCACAGGCGCCTGCCCGGACGGCTTGGAGGCCTCACCGCGGCGCGCCATTCCCGCACTCCGCGTTGTGATGCCCGACTGCTTTCGGGAATGAGAAGAGCCGGAATCAGCGGGAGTGCCGTGGCTCGTCCGCGACCGGGGTGCGCTCGGGCGGCGTGCCGTGCCGGAGGCCTCCCGCCGCATGCTCCCCGTACCGAGCTTCGCGTTGATTTCCGCAATCGCCTCACGGTCAGCCTGCGAAGCCTTATTCATCTCAGACATGATGTACCCGAGGCCGACGAAGTACGCGCCGGTAACCGCCGTCGCCGCCAGGGCAACCCCTACCGGAAAAGCTGTGGCTGCGGCGAGAATCCAGAAGACAACTGCGAGAACACCCAACGCACCCCCGCCAAGCAGTCCACGCTGCTGCTTCGCGATTCGCTGCGACATGCGCGCCCGACGGCGCGCGCGTGCTTTCGCCAATGCACGCACGTCAGCTGCCGCGCTGACCGCGTTGTTGGTTGCCGCAACTTCTCCTGCGCGGCTGCTTTCCCGGGCATCCTTCCCGGCAGGAACCGTTCCTTGAGATCCCCGTCCCGTGCTCATAACGACCTCCGGCTGGCGAAAGAAAACTGTGCCGTGCGCGCCACGTCCATCTGCCGCATGCTCAGCTACCTGCCCTGCCGGAAGGCGTAGCATCCGCAGATCTTCCGCGTAGCGCTCGTCAATCCGCGCTTCCGCCAGGATCATGGTGCGACGGTAGTAATAGGGAATGACGTATACGAGGAGAAGCGCCGTAACGAACGCAACCACGTATCCCTCAATGCCCATGTTCCAACGCTATCGGCGATCTGCCCAGATCACCGCGAGCATCGGGCGCGTGTTGCCGTTTTCCCGTGGCGAATCACCCACATACCGCAGATCGAAGTCCTAGGTCACATGCCTCGCACTCGCGCCGCATCACATGGGTTGCGCCACCGCGCCGCGGACCTGC
>SUUB01000035.1:0-11271 GCA_015062745.1 Actinomycetaceae bacterium | reverse complement strand
GCAGATCGAAGTCCTAGGTCACATGCCTCGCACTCGCGCCGCATCACATGGGTTGCGCCACCGCGCCGCGGACCTGCGCCCCGTTCGCCCGTAGCCGCCGCTGTAAGGCGATGCATACGGACTGACGCCTAACCTGCATCCCTTCGCCCGTAGCCGCCTCTCCCCAGGCATCCGAACGTCCACCGGGGGCAATACCTATCCGTTGAGAATCATGCACTCCAAAGTGTCACCAATCGCCACCGTGGTCTGATCTGCCGGTACCACCGCTAGACCGTTCGCGCCCGCCAGGCCATTAAGCAACGGATGCCTCGATTCGCCTGTTGGGGAGAATTCGTAACCGGCTGCCGGTCCCCCCGTCACCTTGACCGGCACGTAGTCCTGCAGTCCCTCGTCCGACACAAATCCCCGCGCGGCCCGCGCGCCAATCATGCGTGTATTCAAATGCGTGTATCCCGCCATCTTCCGCAGCGCCGGACGCACAAACACCTCGAATGCCACCAACGCCGCAACCGGGTCGCCCGGCAGGCAGAAGATCAGCGTGCCATCACCGACCGTCCCGACTCCCATCTGGCGGCCCGGACTGATGGCCACATTGTCGAAACGTACCGAACCGAGGGGCGACAAGACCTCCTTGACCGTGTCTCCTCCACCGTATGACAGGCCGCCGGTGATAATTATCACGTCCGCGCGCACCAACTGATCCTCCAGCGCATCGCGCAGCGTCCGCTTCTCGTCTGACACCGCAGGAACACGGTACACCACGGCTCCGGCGGCTCGTACGGCCGTCGCCAAGGCATGCGAGTCGGCATCGTACACTTTGCCGGGCGATAGCGGGCGCCCCGGTTCGACGAGTTCGTCGCCCACACTCATAACGACGACGCGCGGCGCCGGCCGCACCGTAACTCGCGAGCGTCCCGCAGCCGCCAGCAGGGCGATATGGCGGGCGGATATGCGCGTCCCGCGTTCCAGGATCACCTCTCCCGCGGCGAGATCCTCGGCCTGTTGGCGGACGTTGTCACCACTGCGAACAGACGCACTGATCAGCACCTCCGCAGTTCCTTGATCCGTTTTTTCCAGGGGGACGACGGCGTTCGCACCACCGGGCATCCGTGCACCCGATGCAATGCGCACAGCCGTACCCTCCACATGGCGGACGGTTTCCACAGAATCGGCATAAATGTCGGCCACCACGTGCATGCGGACCGGATCGTCGCCGGCTCCCAGTGTGTCGGAGGCCGCCACCGCGTAGCCGTCTCGTGCTGCCAGGTCCGCCACCGGCACATCCACCGTGGATCGCACGTCCTCGGCAAGAATGCAGGAAAAAGCGTCCGACAGTTCAACGTCAAAGGGCGGGAGCGGCTGCGCAGCCTCCAAGCACTCGTCTAGGTGTCTGGCAACACTTTTCATGGCGTCCTCCCGCGTCGTCTGATGTCGTCCCGACTCTCCGGCACCCAGATTACCTGTGAATCGCCGGCGGCTGGGGACAACTCCCCGGTTGTTCCCGCGGGAATGGGTGCATGGCGATGGCGGGCCTACGCCTGGCGTGCAAGAATGGGGCTATGCGTATGGACAGGGTGACACTCCCTGATATCTCAGGCATGGATGTGGAAGACGCCAAGCAGGTGTTGCGGGCAACGGCGCGCGAGCACCGCTCTCGGCGGCCGGCCAACATCCGTGGAGAACTAGGCAACCAGTGGGTGGCCACCGCGATGGATTTTATCGACGACGCTCAAATCATCGCCGTGTATGCCTCCGTGAATAACGAGCCTCCCACACAAGAACTCTGCGAAGCCTTAATCGCGGCAGGGCGGCGGGTGCTGCTGCCGAAGCTCGGCCCTGGCTTGGCACGCGAATGGGGATGGTATCGCGGCGCCGACGACTTGGCCGTGTTGGCTCCCGGTCGGCCTCCCGAACCCAGTGGCGACGCCATCGGGTCGGAAATCCTCGCGGAGGTCGATGTTATGCTCGTTCCCGCCATGCTGGTGGATCATCACGGAAACCGCATTGGACAGGGCGGCGGCTGGTACGACCGCGTCCTCAAGCAAATCCGACCCGAAACCCGCGTTGGCGCAATGGTGTATCCGGAAGAATACGTGGATATTGACCTGCCGCAATGTGATACGGATCGGCAGGTCAGCTACGTGCTCCTTCCCGATCGGTGGGGAGCCTGCGGTGCGACGGAGCCTGTAGCCGTCCTTTAAACGGGTGCCCGTCTCATCGGCAATCGCGTGCGTCAGCCGACCGGGCGAATTCGGAGTATTCTTGACACTCGGAGTTACTGCCAGGGAAAGGACCTAAGCGTGCCGACGTATTCGTATCGCTGCACCGCGTGTGGGAATGAGTTCGATGTTCATCAGTCGTTCTCCGATGACCCATTGACGGTGTGCGAGGCGTGCGGCGGTCAGCTGCGCAAGCTATTCAACTCCGTCGGCATCGTTTTCAAGGGCTCCGGTTTCTATCACAACGACGCACGTTCCAGCTCCGGTGCGCTCCGCTCGGCCGACTCTTCGCACGCTGATTCTTCCTCCGCGCATGGGGACTCCGCAGCATCGAGTACCAACTCTTCTACCTCCAGCGTCGACTCGTCGTCGAAGAGTACGACGACGGCGTCCACCAGCGCTCCCGGCCGCGCCGCAGATAACGCATCGTAGACGATCCGCCCGCCGCGACCTTTACTTTTCACCGCAGTCTCTTACTTTCAGGAGACTCCTGGCGTTGATTTCCTTCGCAAGACGCCTGGTGCCGATATCTTTCACGGGACGCTTGGTGTTGGTTTCCTTCAAGCAACGCGTGGCAAAGCCCCCGCCTTGAAGTCACGAGACGCCTAGTGCCGCCCCTCCTCGAAATGCTGACTGCAGCATTGCTGTTCGGCGTGATTCACTCGGTGTCCCCACAGACGGTGAGATGCGGCGCCGATCCACAGCGTGCGAGTGACACGGGCACGCGCTCGCTCCTTCCTCCTAACGTGAGTGCATGAGATTGACTCGTCTGCGGGCCACGCTGTGGCGCCTACGTTACCTCCTCGCGGCACTGACCGTGCTGGCCATGCTGTCCGCCGTGGTTTCCGCCATTTCAGATATCAAAGCCCCGACGTCGCAGGTTGTTGTTTCATCCCGCGAACTGCCCGCCGGATCGAAGCTCGGCAGTGGAGATATCACAGTCGCGGATGTACCACAGGATTTAGTACCACGCGGAGCTCTCACCCACGCAGATGCGGCCACGGATCGGATCCTCACCACGTCGCTGCCAGCTGGAATGCCGCTGTCATCGACCATGCTCCTGTCCAGCGACTTTCTCGCTTCTGCTCCGCCCGGGCATGTCATCGTATCCGTCACCATAACCGCCGACGGGACGGAAGAACTGGCGCAACCGGGAGCATCGGTTGCGCTCTACGCACCACCCGATGATTACTCAGAGTCTGGCGAGGCCGTGCTTGTCACTGACAAAGCCACCGTGGTCGGGATAGGAGTCACTGAGTCGAGCAGCGGTTTTCTCAGTGAAGAGAGTAACACTCGCATTCTGTACGTGTCTGTGCCGCAAAATGCCGCTAGTCTAGTCCTCGGATATGGAGCGAGGACGACCATGCAGGTCGTCCTACTAGATCCTGCATGATGGCCACGCCCCTGCCCGGCGATCGCCGCAGCGTTCGCCCGTTTAACCACTGACTATAGAGCGACTACAAGGGAACTTCATGCTTAAGGGATTCAAAGACTTCATCATGCGCGGAAATGTCGTGGACATGGCCGTGGGCATTATTATCGGCGGCGCATTCCAGCCGATCGTTCAGCAACTCGTCGATTACGTCATCATGCCATTTATTTCCGGCATCTTCGGCGAACCGAACTTCAACAAAATCTGGACGATCACCTTCCGCGGCGCCACTATGCAGCCGGGCTTCGTGATCACCGCACTCGTTAACTTCCTCCTCATCGCCGCCGCTCTTTACTTCTTCATTGTTCTACCAATGAACAAGTTCAATGAGCGCATTGAAGCCCGCAAGAAGGCCGAAGATGACAAGGCTGCGGAGACACCCGCAGACGACGTCGCGCTTCTGACCGAGATCCGCGACCTGCTCGCTCGCAACAGCGCCGCCAACAGCTGAGCCGGTGACCGGGTCAGCACCGGTGGCCGAGCGGCAGATGAGCCACTGGTGCAGGACCGGTGGCCGCGTGCCCGCTTAGGCTACGCGGCCACCAACAGATGCAGTACCTGCAGTAAGGCAGGGCTCCAGCCGCGACAGTACCAACGGGCAAGCAGTGGCACGGACCGGGCGAGCACCGGGTACGTAGGCGATCAACGGGTTTCAAACGAGTTCCGTTCGCCTGCGCCACTGGACCGCGACTGAAGAGGGGTGCGGAATCCACAGAGGTTCCGCACCCCTCGCATATCCGTGCTACCCGGCTCTTCGCCTACGCTTGTAGGGCATAGCGCTATGTGGCTAAAGGGAAGCTCGTGCTGCGCGCAGCGAGATCGAGACTTTACTCGCCGTGGTATCTTCCCGCTCCCGCCGCACGCTACAGCTTTCCAAAATGCGGGGGAACCTCAGCCAGTAGATCCTGCTCATGCGCATCGCGGGCCTTGATCCCATCACGCCGCTGCGCGCTCGCCGCTCCAGCGTGCTCGGCCGCAGCCGCACCGCGCGCATTATCCGCCACGGACTCCTCCGCCGCTGCTCGCAGCGCATCCTCCGGGTGCGCGAACTCGCCAGATTCCAGACGTTCCCGATCAACCCGGGAGAGGCGCATGGCCGCGCGGTGCTGCCGCCCCATTCTAACTCCGCCTCTTACTCCGCCGAATGTGCGCCGTCCGCAGCGCCGTCGTCGGCCGCAGCATCTGTTACGCCTTCCGCACCGTCAGCTGCACTCCCGTCCATGCTCGACAAAGCGGCCAACCCACCCGTTGTCACAGTACTCGCGGAATCCCGATCATCACCGTACGAAGTCGCCAAGCCCGAGCGCCGCACGACGTTACGCAACACCGCTTCGGTCTGGCTGCCACGCCGCCGCACATCAAGCTCCTCGCGCAGCGCCAGCACCAGGCCATCCTCGGTGCGAGGAACCGCGTCGCTCGCAATCCACGCAACCATCTCATCCAACTGATCGTCAGAGTAAGCGGCAAGCGGCAGTCCGGCCGTGATCTGCGGACGCGGACCACGCGGTACAGCCTCAACCGCCTGCACGCCCCCGGCTCCAAGCTCCCCGCCCTCCGGCTCCTCTGCCTTCAGCCACTGGTCATCCAGCACGGGAACCGCAACGGTCACCGGGCCACGAGCAGCTTCCACCACCCGCCCACGAATCTCCTCCAGCAGAGCAATCACACGTTCCGCCTGCCCCACCGGATCAATGAACAATGAGGTGGAGAAAGTCTGTACAACCGACCAGCCCCGCGCCTCCAGGCGCTCCGCCCAGTAACGATCACGGCGTCGCTGCGAAGGCTCCGCCATGTAGGCGTCGTCGTCGAGGAGAACCGCCACACGCCATGTGCCCGGCAGGGAATGATGCCCGGCCACAAGAGGGATTCGTGTTCCCTCCTCGTATCCGAAATTCGCCGCAGTAACCCAACCGGCCCGCTCGACACGCGCCGCCAGATCTGCCAACAACGGGTCAACGGCCAGGCCCGACTCCGCCGGGTCCAACGGAATATCCCGCCCGGCGGCCCGATCAATAAGCTTGGCCAACAAACGCGGCCCCGGCGAGGTGATCAGATCCGTGCCGATCTCTCCCGGACCCAGCGCGGAGATAATCGTCAACTGGTCACGCGCAGACTCCACCGCATTCACCAGACCGGTCACACCGTCCGGCGTCGCGAGAGATCCGAAGGTGTGCAAAACCCTGCCGTGAACCGTCTTCCCGTAACCGACCGAGAGAATAATGGAGTCACGGCGCAGCCCGGCACACTGCATAATATCCAATACCGCGAAGGGCTCCGGGCCGTCAGGGCTGACCAGCGACGCCAAAGCACTAGAGTTCGCCGCAGTCTTCTTAATCGCCTCACGTACCCGCACGGCGTGCTGCTGTGATACGCAAACCACGGCGAGCGAATGCTCGGGGTCCGTCAACACGTGATCGACCACGGCGTCGACAACCGCGTCAACCTCGACCTGTGTGCCTTCCACAATGCCGGTGGTAGGTGAAGGAACACCGCGTCCATCAACAACCACGAGGCGAGAGCGTCCGGTCGCTGCCGCCGACGGCACCATCTCCAGTACATCGGCATACCCCTGCTCCCGCAGGGTCTGAGTGGCGAGTTCATCATGACGGGCGCGCAGCGTCGGAAGCTGGCACACCGGAAGGACATCCGCGAAGGCCTTCACCGCCGTATCGTCATCTCCGCGTCGCAGGTCACCCGCCACCACAATCTGGCGTCCGCGCATGAGCATGGAGACCGCCGATGAGACCCGCACGCCGTCCATATCATCCATGACGACAATATCGACCCAGGGCATCGGTGGAACGAACTCAGCCGCGACCATTGACGGAATAACCCATACCGGACGTGACACCTGCACAAGGCGCGGATACGCGGCAATGGCGTCACGCAGGCCGCCGGTGGAATAGCGCGCCAACTGCGCGTCGAGCTTCATGGTGTCGTCGCGGCGCTTCGAGATGGTTTCACGCATGATTCTCACTGCGGCCCGGCTCACCGGCCCGGCGAGGGTAGCGGTGTGTGCCTCATCCAACTGCCGTAACGATGAGCTCAGCTCGGTCAGCTCCGCCGGGCCCATGCGGGCCAACTCCGGCGACTTGCCGACCAACTGCTCGAAAATGGAACTCGTGTACACAAGCTCCAACTCCGCGCTCACCGCATCAGCGGTAGATACACCGCTAGAGGCCAGGTCATCAAGGAAGGAGCCTAGTCCACCGTTACGCAACTGGGCAAGGATCTCGTTGCGACGAGGCAGGACCGACATGGTCTCCGTGTCATCCTTCATACGCCGAACAGTTGCCAGCAGTTCCTCCAGCGGCAACTCACGAAGCTCCCGCCCCTGCGGCAGCACTGCTTGCAATGTCGCAATCTCGCGCCGCGCCTCGTCCGCTGAGGCCTTGATCTGCGCCATGCCGTCCGGCAGCTTCGGCCAGCCCTCTTCCGAGCAGTAGCGCCGCCAAACCTCGCGCTGCTTCTGCACGGTGACCAGTTCCTTGTGCAGGTCGGTAACCGTGGCACCCGGACGGATGAAATCACGGGCCTGTTTCGTCAAACGCCGCCGCTCGGATCCCTTCATCTCCTCGCCGTGGGTTTCCCGCCATTCCTTCGAGGCGGTGGCGATCACCATATCCATCGCGGAGCGCTCGTAGATCTGCGGCACAAACACGTCGAGGGTGCTGGAGACTCCACCCAGCATGTCGAGCTGTTCCTGCCAATCCGCGAAGGTGATCGCGCGCTCTAACCCGGTTTCACCCGCGGCACGCTGCGACTGCGCCATGACGACGGGAAGAAGCTCATCGGCCAAGCGGGCCACGCGCTGCATGGCGGACTCGCCTTCCTCAATCGAGGCTATGGTCGCGCCGGCCCACGCGGAGGCCGCATCCTGCGGCACGAAGGCATCGAGCTCGGCGGCCTCCAACAACAATTCACGCCGCTGCTCGTAGTTCTCCGCCAAGTCCGCCAAGTCATCGGAGCTCAGGCGGACTCGGCTCTTCGGCGCATCCATTCCCGTTGTCAGCGCCGCCAGCCGCTCCAGCAGCGAATGCACCGACTCATGCCAGTTCGGATCCTCTTCGTGCAGCGCGGCCACATAGTTGCCCAGTTGCCGGCGCACATCTGCCAGTCGGGCGCGCAGGTCCAGCGTGGCGTCGTCGTCGAGTTCGGGGCTGCGCAGGCGCAAACCGGTACGCAAGCGCATCGCGACCGCATCGAGATCCGCGAAGTCCAAATACAGATCCCCCAGGCCGAGCCTATTGAGCTCGTCCGTGAACGCCCGCCCCGCCGAGGCGCGACTCGGGATGTAAACCATTGAACGCCCCGACGCCGCCGCATCTGCTGCGATGGCGGCCAGTGTTCCCACCCGCTGCGATCCGGGTGGTGTATCGACGACGACGGACCGTCCCGATGCCACAGCCTCCACAACGGCCAACTCCGCAACATCACGATCTCCGGCACCCCGCTCGACCTCGGGCGCACGATCCCGTCGCTCCGCCGGTGGTAGCGGCGCCGCAGAGAGTCGGCGTGTCGGCTCATCACCGGCCAGCGCCGCCATGATCCCCGATGTCTCGATATAAGGCTTCATAGCCTCGAGGTCGGAGAGCAACACCTGCCCCGGGTGTACGAAACTGCCCAGCAGCATGGACACCGCATATTCGAAGCCGGGCAAGTAGACGCGCCCCAGTTCACGGACCCGCGCGAGGACCTCGTCCTCCCTATTCGGGTCAGCGGCCAAAGAACGCAGTTGCGACACGTCTTCGGCTGGAATGCCGTGAGCGCGCAGAGCACGCAGCAGTGTCGGATTGACCTCGCAACGCGCGGTCAGGGTGATATGTGCGTCGTTGGTGCCCGTCGGCTCCAGCCGCACGGTGCGTAGCAGCACCGGCTGACTCATTTCTATGACGCTGACCTGCGCATACTCTTCCGAAAGCTCGCCGGTACGGGTGGCAGCGCCGTCGTCGCCAGTCTGAGCATCATCGATACCCCTACGCTCATCAATCGCCCGAGCCTCGCTGATCGCCGCGTCGTCGTCAATCGCCGCGTCGTCGCCGCCATCTCGGCCCTCATCGGCCGCACCGCTTGGGTCGACGGCGGACGAAGGCGGAACGCCGCCCTGCGTCGTCGCTGCATCCTCATCGTTCATACGCACGAGGCCGGTGGCTTCGTCGGCATTCTGGCGAACGGACTCCGGGTCGAGGTGCAGCTCGCCGGTTACCTCATAGGCAGCGCCCAAATCGGCTGCAGCGACACTTCCTCCCGGAAGCTCGCTCCACGTCACATTGCCAATTGCCATGGTCACCGGCGCATAACCGTATCGTTCAGACAGCTCTTCGATACGCCGCTGTAGTGACGCCAGGCGAGACAGTGCTACCTGCTGCGCCTCCTCTTCCCGCACTAACGATGTCAGCAACGTCGGCATCCCGGAATACAGTTGCGCACCTCCGGTGGGGTGCGGTCGCGTCAAATCGATAACAGCCGGGTCTGACTCGTTGATTGTCTGCGTAATGTCCCCGGCCAGCCCGGCGAGCTCGGTGTGCCACGCGTGATAGGCACGACTGATCAACTCTAGGCGCGAAGGTGCGGGCTCCGGGGAGGCGGCGGATGTGGATGAGGACGAAACGGAAGCCACGGCCGTTTCCTCAGCCGCGAGGCTCTCTTCGGCCGACGGTGCCGAGAACGCCCCGCCCGACGGCGCTGACGGTGCGTCGGCGGAAGATGCAGACGATGGCGCTGCGGGGGATGATTCCGCATCCGTCGTTTTTCTGTCTCGGTTACGCCTGAAGATTGGACTCACATACCAACGGTATCCGCCCACCGGAGCAAATTCGGGATACCGCGCCGAGAGGCGAGAAACAGGAACCGTTCGTTCTCGCGCGGCGGAGGACCGCCTCGAACTGATAGCGGATGACCATCTTGCATCACACAGCAATCCGCAAGTGCCGTTAGGTACGCCGGTGGTGCCCCCGAAAGGATTCGAACCTTCGACCTACCGCTTAGGAGGCGGTCGCTCTTCCCCTGAGCTACGAGGGCGCGCAGGCCAGTCTACCCGTTGTTCTGCAGACTGTCCTATTTCACGTACGCGACGGTGTGCCAAGCCTGCTGGCCAGCAGACGGGCAGCCGGACGGGCGACTAGAGAGGCCTCGCATCACGCCCAAGATGGGCCCGACACGAGCCAAGTTAGCTCGGACGCTGCCAGGGTACTTCAGCACCCATGGCGTCCTCGTTCTGGCTAGTACGCTTAGGCACGATGATCGTCGGGCAGGCGGCGTGGTGGAGCACGGCTTGGCTGGTTGATCCCAACAGCAACCCCGCGAAGCCACCACGACCGCGGGTTCCCACAATAAGAAGATCGACCGCCGTCGAGAACTCGGCCATGAGCGCTGCGGGATTGCCCTCAATGGCGTGGCACCGCACATCCACATCGAGGCCCTGCATGGATTCTTCAACCATGTCGCGTAAGCCGGAACGAACGTCGTCGAGTACCTCTTGGTGGTATTCGGAGCCGGGTAGCCAGGTCGCGCCGGCGAAATTAACCGCACCGACGCAGGACAACCGCGCACCCCAGCGAGACGCTTCTCGGATGGCCAAACGCAGCGCCAGGCGGGAAGCCTCCGAACCATCGACACCGCATACGATGTGCTTGACCGGCAGAACCGCCTCCACATGAGGGGTGGGAACCACGACGACGGCGCAGTATGCGCGGGCCGAAACCGCCGAGGCCACGGAACCCAGCATACGGTCCGCAAAGCCGCCCGAACCGCCACGTGCACCTACAACGACACGTGCCGCCTTCTTCGAGCGCTCCAAAAGCGCCTTCGTCGGGTCGGTAGCCTCCAGTGCCATGACAACGTCATCGTGAATAGCGGCAGCGAGGGCGCCAGCCTCATCCAGAACCTCTTTCGCCCGCTCAACCAGAAGACCGCCGCCTTCTGCACCGCTTCCTACATGCTTGGAATACGTGCGTTCCTCGTAGCAGCACATAATCTCGAGCCGGGCGCCTCGCGACGCCGCTTCGTGTGCCGCCCATGTCAAGGCGTTCAAAGACGCCTCCGAGCCGTCGACGCCGCAGACAACAAGATTCTCGTGCTGGTAAACCATAGGTTGCCACCTCCATTGGTTGGTTCGGGCTAGTCCTATTCTTGCACGTCACGCCGGTCATGTGCAGGTGCTCCGCGCGGCAGTTTACAGTGTTATCACGATTGGGCCGGCACCGCCCGGGGCCACTTGAGGGCGTAGCACAAGGTAAGCGCCAAGAGGCGTAGATCCCATGTCAATGCACACAGATCGCTCACGCCGCACCCGCTCACTCACGACAGTCGCCTGCTCGGCGCCACGGTCAACTGCAACCGCGGCTCTTTCGATCCCCGCATCGAGATTCCGGGGCTGAAGAACACTCAATGCCTCATACCCCAAGGAAAATCGTCGTCTGACCCGGCAACCCAGTGGACAGCAAGATGGGGGTCGTATAAACGACCCCCATCAGAGCTGAGACGCACGGTCTCAAATCAAAGCAGTATGTGTCAGTCGAAAACGCGGATGACGGTTGGCGTACCGAGCCACGAGTTCGGGCCGACCTTCGTTCCCATGCTGGCGTTCCACGCGCCAACATTCTGGCCGTTGCCCACGTA
>SUUB01000034.1:21721-23619 GCA_015062745.1 Actinomycetaceae bacterium | reverse complement strand
CCACGCGGCTTTCAGATATCCGAACGGTTGTACCGGGTGAATCCAATTGCCGTGACAACCAGGGTATAGATCACCCAGACGGCCAGAGCCGCGCTCCAACTCAGATCTCCGGACTCGACGAGGCCGCCCGTTCGATCCGCCTGTGCCATGGCTTGCATGACGTTGGTGGGCAGGTAGTCGGAAAGCGTGTCGCGCACCCAGGCACTCGGCACCAGGCTGAAGCCATTGGTCACATAGAGGAATACGAAAGCTGCGGTCATCCCGCCCGCGGTCGAGCGGACAACGTAACCGAATCCTGCAGACATCAACGCGGTGAGGGTCAATGCGAGCCAGAACATCACCAGGGAGCGGCCGTTGCCGTTCTCCAGTAGGACGGGTGTCCCTGAGCCGAAGCGTAGAGCGAGAAATGCCAGCGTGACTAAAACAAGATTCACCACGCCGCAAGCAACGAAGACTGCAGTCATCTTTGCAAGGAAAGCACTGGGGCGTTTCGGGCTTGCGAGGGCAGTGGTGCGCATCGTGTTTGCAGAGTACTCATTGGTGACCGGCAAGATCCCGATGACAACCACCAACATGCCTATGAAGGAGACGCCGTAGGAGATTACACCGGCGGGGATTTGGCGCGGTCCGTCGCCGAATTCGTCGAAGGCTTTCGCTATGCCCAAGATAATGAGCGTGTACAAGCTAACCGTGACAATCGCCGTGATCCAGAATGACCGAAGTGTGGTCATCTTGCGTATTTCTGCACGCAGGGAGCCCCAGAATGAAACATGGTAGCGTTCCGGATCGACAAGGCGAGGTCGTCCGACGGATGCAGTTCGATAGGTGGCGGTCATCGGAGTCCCTCCTGCTGATCATTGATGTGCCGCGGGGCGGGCATTGCGTGGCCTGGGGCGGGTGGTGGTAGCGGGATATCCGCTACATGTGGAGCCCTACCGGTGCCGCCGGAACCGTAGACGACCTGGTCGCGAGTCATCTCCATGAAAACGTCTTCCAGTGACGAATGCGTCTCGGAAAGTTCGTGAAGCTCTAAACCGGCCTCATGGGCAAGGTGCCCGATCTGTGCGCGATTACCTCCGACGACGTCAAACATGCCGCCCGGATGCTTTTCGCTCGCCGGTGTTCTTTCGAATGCGATTCCGCCTTGAGTTAGAGCGCGTTCAAGCCCCTTCATATCCGGGCCTGCCACATGCACCCGCGTGTGAGCGTCGCTCTGCGTGAATCGTTCAACCGGCCCCTCGGCAATGAGCCGTCCACGGCCAATTACCACCAGATTGTCGGCAGTTTGCGCCATCTCGCTCATTAGGTGTGAAGAAACGAAAACGGTCCGACCTTCACCAGCGAGCTGACGCATCAATGAACGCACCCAGCGCACGCCGTCGGGATCGAGGCCGTTAACCGGTTCGTCGAATAGCAGCACTTCGGGATCTCCGAGCAGTGCGGTGGCGATTCCCAGGCGCTGTCCCATGCCGAGGGAGAAGCCTTTGAGGCGTTTATCGGCGACCTGCGCGATACCGGTCAGCTCCAGTACGTCGTCGGCGCGTTGCCGGGGAATGCCGTGCGTTGCCGCGACGATACGAAGGTGTTGGCGGGCGGTCCTATTGGGGTGGAATGCATTGGTATCCAGAAGCGCGCCCACGGTGGTGATGGGGGAGCGCAGGTTCCGGTACTCCACTCCGCCGATAGTGCAACGGCCCGCAGTGGGCTTGTCGAGGCCCACAATGCAGCGCATGGTTGTGGACTTTCCGGAACCATTCGGCCCGAGGAAGCCTGTCACTTTACCTGGCGTAAGGCGGAAGCTCAACTGGTCTACGGCGAGGGTTTTCCCGTATTGCTTAGTCAGGGTCTCTACGGTAATCATCAAGATCCTTTCGTCTCCCACATCATAAACGGACGCG
>SUUB01000034.1:19299-21621 GCA_015062745.1 Actinomycetaceae bacterium | reverse complement strand
TTGCGATGACCCGCAGCATCCGTTGCATGGATCATGCCAACAACGCCACGCCCAGCAGAAGTGAGGCATGTCATCGAGTGAGTCACTTGGCGTGAGTTTTGTCATCGTGCGTGCAGCTGCTCGAACTAGTCGACCTCCAGTTCTGCGTAGGTGCGAGTGCTGTCACGGTGCGTGCGGCTACTCGCCAGACGCCGCCGTTATCCTTGACAGGCTGCGAGGCTTGCATGATGGGTGCCGCACTCACCCCGTCCGACGCGTCTCTCTCTTGCTATTCCCTGTCGTTCTGACTCGGCTTCTTGGCGCGTGCCTTGCCTCCTCGAGTTCCGCCGAAGTCCGAACGGCATCGTGCTACGACATTGTGCTCTCGGCGTATACCCGGTGAAAGAAATTCCGCGTTTCGCTAGACTTGCCCTAGCCGGACTAGGCTCATCAGCCCATATGAAGGAGGAAGACCTTGTCCAACAACCCGGTTATCAGCCGGAACCCGTATTTCAACGGGCAGACGGCTACTCCAAATACCTACCCGTACGGAACTCAGGTCAACGGCCAGGGAGTCCCGCAAGGGAACGCCGCGCAGGCGTACGCGCCGTACAGCCAAGTTGCCCAGCAACAGGGCATGCCGCAGTACGGTTACCAGAGCGATGGGCCGTTCGCGGGCGCGCAAACCACCACCATGACGTACGACGACGCCATGGTGAAGACTTTCGCGCTTCTTGCGCTCGCGGTGCTTTCCGGCGTCGGTACGGCAACACTGCTTCCGCTCTCCGCCATGATGCCGGTCGCGATCGGAACCACCATTGCCGCCTTCATCATCGGCATGATCGGGGCGGTGCAGCGCTTGGTCAAGCCGATCTTTGCGGTGCTGTACTCGGTGCTCGAAGGTATTTGCCTTGGCGCACTAACCGGTGCGCTCGACACCCTCTACCCGGGTATTGCCGTTCAGGCGGTCCTGGGCACGGTCCTCGTTGTCGGCGTTGCGGCGGCTCTGCACTTCAGCGGTGCAGTGCGCACAACCAGCAAGGGATTCCGCATCATGATGACCGTGATGATCGCGGGAATCATTTATGGACTGGTCAATCTCGTGGTGGTGTGGACTGGTGCTTCGCAGCGCATGTGGGGCTTTGACTCGATGCGCGTGGGAGGTATCCCGCTGGGCGTCATTATCGGTCTCGTTCTCATCGTTGCGGCGGCTTACATGCTGATCTCCGATCTTGAGCAGGTGAAGTTCGCTGTCGCAAATGGTGCTCCGAAGGCATTCGCCTGGACTTGTGCCTTCGCGATCGTGATGACGGTGCTGTGGATCTACATCGAGGTGCTGCGCATTCTGGCCATTGTCGCGTCAGACCGTTAATCTCAAAGCTATGGCTCGACTGCGGCGGTGTTTCTACCGCCGCAGTCGCGTTTTATGCCGCGCATGAGCGCCGACCAGCCGTGAATGCGGCGCGTTGAAATACTTTGGGTGCATCAAAGGTGGGGTGGGACTGATTCCCGCCCCACCTTTGCTCGTTCCGTTCTGTGCAGCGCGGACTTCCGCTGCGTTGCTCGGATTGCGAACCGTGCTACCTGAGGTCGCAAGCCCTGCTACATGAGGTCGCGGCCCTGCTAGCTCAGGGCAGCCGATGCCGCTACTCGGGCTGCACGCCGCGCTACCTGAGGTCAGCCGATGCCGCTACGTGGGCAGCAAATCGCGCTACTTGAGGCCGCGAATATCGACGACGAAGACGAGCGTGTCCGTTCCTTTAATTCCGGCGCGCGGGTTCCCGGAGCGACCGTAGCCCTTCTCCGGCGGGATCGAGATCAGTAGCCGCGACCCGACGTTCTTTCCAACGATGCCTTGATCCCAGCCTTGAATCACGACGCCGACCCCAATGGGGAACGAGGTGGGTGCCCCGCGATTGAAGGAGGAGTCGAAGACAGCACCATCCCAGATCTGCCCGTGGTAATCAACCTCAATCTCGCGGCCGGCCTGCACCGTGGGGCCCGTGCCTTCTTCAAGGACGACGACGTGGAGGCCCTGTGGCGCGTCCGTATCCGGAAATGTTAGTTCAGGCGTCTCGCCGAAAGAGCCGTTGACGGTGGGAAGGGAGATATCCATAGTTTCCTCTCGTTAACTCTCGGCACGAGTCACCGCGCCGAGCGGGTCGTGGTGGGGAGTGCCCCGGATGGTGGGCAGTACCCCGGATGGTGTACCGCCGAGCTACGGCAGCAGTCAGGCTCGCAGTGATCCGATGGTGCCGCGAAAGGCAACCCGGAGTGAATGCCACACCGCCGTTAGTTTACGTGGTGTTATTCGATCACGCTCGACATCCGAGCATGGTGCTA
>SUUB01000034.1:14367-19199 GCA_015062745.1 Actinomycetaceae bacterium | reverse complement strand
CCGAGCCCCCTCGAGCCTCGCGGCGTGTGTCACGCGTTTCGCCCAGAAAAGACGTGCTGGCAACGCGCTGATGATCATTCGTATAATAGAAGCTGGCATTGGTGACGAAGGTCGATAGCAGCGGCCACGACAGGCGCGGGAGATGATAATGACAAGTCTAGTGACAATCTTAGCGATATTCGCGCTGACAATTCTCGCGGTGGCCGTCGGCGAGCGTACGCACCTGCCCTATCCGGTTCTACTACTCATCAGCACCGCGGCTCTCGCCTTCCTTCCCTTCACCCCAAACCTCGTTGTTGACCCTGATATAATTCTGCCGCTTTTCCTGCCGCCGTTGCTATTCTCAACTGCTCGCCGCGCCTCGTGGAGCGTCTTCGCCGTGCGTCGTCGCACGCTGTTCATCATGGCCTTCGCGCTGACCGCCGTGACGGCATTTGCCGTCGCCGGTCTGGTGAAATTGCTGGTACCGGCCGTGAGCCTGCCATTGGCCATGGCTCTTGGGGCAATGGTCGCCCCACCCGATCCGGTGGCGGTTGAATCTGTTGCGGGGCCCGCGCATTTGCCGCGGCGAATCATGCGAGCACTGCAAACGGAGAGCCTTTTCAACGACGCCGTCGCCATCATCCTCTTCACCGCTGCCGTGGCGGCTATCAGAGGGGAGCGGGCCTTTGGGCTCGGCGTGGCCGGCAACTTCATTGTGGGCGCGGTGTTGGCAATCGTGGTCGGTTTCCTCGTCGGATGGATCGCGAGCTACGCAACAACCCATTTGCGTAGTTCTGCCGCGTCGGGTGCACTCACGCTAGTGGTTCCTTTCCTCGCCTACCTGTTGGCCGAGGAAGTCCACGCCTCCGGTGTGATCGCCGTCGTCGTTACAGCACTGGAAATAGGGCGTCACGCTCCGGAAGCCGTCCACGACCGCGTCATCACCACATCCTTCTGGGAGGTGGCGGATCTGTTGATCATCGGCGCGGCATTCGGACTCATCGGGGTGGAGCTGCGCAATATTGTGACCGACCAGGGCTGGAGTGACATCGTCGGCTACCTTCCCGTGGCACTCCTGGTTGCGCTTGCCGTGATTGTGATCCGCTTCTTCGGCACCTGGGTTCTGCACTGGATGACGCGGCGTTCGCGCGGAGTGCCGCGCAACTGGCGGGAATGCGTGGTGGTGACGTGGTGTGGCATGCGTGGTCTGGCGACGCTGGCACTGGCGTTGTCCCTGCCAGCAGTCGCGAAGGGAACCGTGGTTGTAGGCCGCAACTTCGCCGTAGTCACCGCGCTCGTGGTCATGATTATCACGCTGGTTCCAACCGGATTACTCCTGCCGTGGCTGATTCGCGTGCTGAAGCTGCAGGAGGATCCGCGCAAGCAACGCCTAGAGGCAATTCGTCTGAGCCGCCGTGCTGAACGGGCTGCGCTCAGTGCCCTCAACAGTTACTTGGCCACTTTGGACCTGCCGGAAGATACGAAGGACAAACTACGGGCCTGGGGCAGTCAACTGCACAGACGCATCACGCTCATGCAGTCCCTTCCGGGAGGCCCGCAGACGACGGCGGAGTTCCACTCGTCGTCGCCGGAGAAATACCAGGAACAGCACGACATGATGGTGTCGGCGCAGACCGTTGCCCTGGAAGCGGCACGCGCCGAAGTCCTGGCCGCGCGGATGGACCCGGAACTCGATGTGGCGACGGTGGATCGCGTGCTGCGTACTCTCGACTTGCGCACCCTCGCTATCCGCAGTTAGGCGTTGCTTGCTCGCCGCGCGGTTGGCGACGGCGCTGCGGCGTGCACACCAGTGGAGTTTTGCTGGGACTCGCCAGCCCGGCACTCCTCGTGCGCACGAGCGGGATTGTTGCTTTGACTCTCGCCACTTCCGACGTCGGCACTCCTCGCGCACACCAGCGGAATGCTCGTAGTACCCGCCGTCTCGTGCTCCGCAGGCAGCTACATCGCAGCGAGGCCCTCCTCAGCCGGCTGCAGGCCCGGAGCCGGGCAGAGGGCAGGCGATACCCGTACGTGAGTGGCACTCGTAGCCGCCCGGGTTCTTATCGAGGTACTGCTGGTGGTAATCCTCGGCCGGGTAAAAGCTACCCGCCTGGGAGGCGGGGACGATCTCCGTGACGATTGGTCCGAAGCCTCGCTCGGTCAGAACACCCTGATAGCGCGCCACCATTTCCCGGGCGATGTGCTCCTGCCCCGCCGTCGTCGGGAAAATCGCCGACCGGTACTGGGTGCCGATATCACCGCCTTGGCGGTTGAGGCTGGTTGGATCGTGCGACTCGAAGAACATCTGCAACAGGCTCGCCGTGGAGAGTTTGCTGGGCGAATACACGACGCGCACGGTCTCCGCATGGCCGGTTTTTCCGGTGCAAACCTCTTCATACGTGGGATTCGGGGTGAATCCGCCCATGTATCCCACTGCCGTAGTATCGGCTCCGAGTTGCCACGCGGCTTTCTCGGCTCCCCAGAAGCAGCCCGAGGCCAGGTAAATAACCTCTTGGTCCGGCTGCGGATCCGCCAGAATAGCTGTGCCCAGTACCGTGTGGACGGCTGGGTTCGGAAGGACCGGCTCGCTACGCCCCGGCAGGGCTTCCTCCGGTGTTACCATCTTGGTCTTGTTTGCGATATCCCAAATGAACATCTGCATGCCTTCCAGTGGGTTGCGGGATGGACTACGAGGGGTGTTCGAGCATGTCTGCACGTTTGCCACACGCGCAGACAGTCGGGCCATGCGGCCCGGAAACTTGATAGCTCGGACTTAACTGTGGTTGATGGCCCGGACTCGACTATGGTTGACGGCCCCGACTCGGCTGTGCTGTAGGTAGTGCGTGCCCCGACTCGACTGTGGTGTAGGCAGTGCGTGCCCGGGCGGGCGCGTACACCGGCACGCGTAAGACGTGCCATGAGCACGGGCAGGATGCGCCATGAGCGCGCGCAAAGCGTTTTACCAAGGGGGTAAAGATCAGCCGGCAAACGGCTCAATCTTAAGGATCTCAACCTTGATCTGGCGGCCATTGCGCATCGCGAACGAGGTGGAGTCGCCCTCCTTCAAGCCCATGATGGCCTTTCCGAGCGGCGCGTTTTCGGGGTACACCTCGATATCCACCATGTCGGCGGCCTCGCGCGAGCCGAGGAGGAAGCGCTCCTCCTCACCGCCGATCTTCGCGGTAATAACGGTGCCCGCCGCTACCTTGTCGGCTGCCGGAGGCTCGGAGACGTGGGCGTTCTCCAGCAGATGTGTCAGCTCGGCGATCCGGCCCTCCATCTTCGACTGCTCTTCACGGGCCGCCTGATAGCCGCCATTCTCACGCAGATCGCCTTCCGAGCGTGCGGCCTCAATCTTCTGAGCGATTTCGGCGCGGCCAACAGTTGTCATCTGCTCCAACTCAGCCTGCAGCTTCGCGTAGCTCTCGGGCGATAGCCAGGTTCCCTGAGTGCTCTCAGCCATGTGCCTCTCCTTCCGAAGCATGTCTCGACCGGGTGGCCCGCCCTCGAATAGCGCGAGCAGGTGCAGCCGAGCGTTGACGAAAAAAGTTATGCCCGCCGCAGCGGACATCTTGATCTGCTGGCAACAATACCAGCGGTACGCCGTTTTTCAAGAGTCTGTCGCTGGGATTTGCCCAGGGCGTAGCCTCGGTGCGGCGAAAAGATGCCCGCGGCACCCGTGATCGGAAGGCGGCAAGGTGGCGCAGACCATGGGAGAGAACGGACAGGGTGGGCAATAATAGCCGGTACTGACTATGCTCACGTGGTAGGCCGCTGCGTCGCCGTCGCGGTTTCATTCTTCGGCGGTACCACGAGAAGCCGGCGACGTCGTTGGAGTTGCAGCGGACGACGTCGTCGATCCCACAAGGAGGAGCAAATGGCTACCGAACGACGCCTCATGGCTGTCCATGCGCATCCGGATGACGAATCGTCCAAAGGTGCGGGAATGATGGCGAAATACGCCCAGGTGGGGCGAGTCCGGGTAGTCACCTGTACCGGCGGCGAGCGCGGCTCCATCCTCAACCCGCATTTCGAACCTGCTTACCCCGACGAGCCGATGGCGGATATTCGACGGCGGGAGATGGCGCAGGCCGCGCAAGCGCTCGGCATCGAGCATCACTGGTTGGGCTTCGTGGACTCTGGGCTGCCGGACGGCTACCCGGATGTGGAGCTGCCCGCGGGCTGCTTCGCCGTCCAGCCGCTGGAGATTCCGGTGAAGGCGCTGGTTGCGCAGATTCGGGAGTTTCGCCCGCAGGTGTTGACCTGCTATGACGAGCGGGGAGGTTACCCGCATCCGGACCATGTACGTTCGCACGTGGTCGCCATGGAAGCGGTACGCAAGGCCGCCGATTCCGGGCTGTGGCCGGAACTGGGTGAGGCCTGGCAGGTATCAAAGATCTATTACGATCTCACCTTCAATGCGCGGCGGTTGCGTACCCTGGATCGGGCGATTCGGCGCGCTGGCTACGAATCGCCGTATGCCTCCTTGGTTTCCGCGCGCGAGGACCTTCCGGAGGCAGCGCCGTCGGCCCGAATCAACGTTGGCGACTTCTTCCCGCAGCGCGACGCCGCCTTGCGCGCCCACGCCTCGCAGATCGACCCGGAGGGCTTCTTCTTCGCCTGCCCGCGTGATGTTGAGAAAGAAGCCTGGCCGTGGGAGGAATTCGTTCTCGCACTGTCGATGGTGGGGGAGCCGAGCGGGATTGTCGATGATCTCTTCGCACGAGTGCCGGGTGTCGAGCACGTGCCGTGACGCGCGTGCGGACTGGGCATCTTGTAGAACGCGAACGTCTCTAAAGCGCGAGGTCTCCTGCTGCGTGACGAGGGGGCGTGGTGCCTCGCGACGAGGG
>SUUB01000034.1:13154-14267 GCA_015062745.1 Actinomycetaceae bacterium | reverse complement strand
GCTTCGCGACGGGGCGTGTTGCTGTTTGACGGTTGAGGCCTCCGCATCGGAAGAACTCGGCCACGCGACTCGATCAGTGGTTCGTGCCCCGTACCTGGTGCTGGGCATCGCGTAACATCGGCAGCGGGCCCGATCAGGGGTTCGTGAGTCGGCGCCCTTCACGTACGACGGCGAGCACTCGGAAGGTTGGGTCAAGTACCAGGAAACTCGGCGCTTGCCCGCGCTCAAAAGTGAGGGTGACACCCGGAGCATTCGCAATACCGGCGGCATGTGCGGGTGCCGCGACACACGCATTGACAATATCGCCGAAAGGCAGGCGCCCCCGCAGCGCGAACAGTCGTAGCTGGTCCGCCAATGTCGTCGCGCCCCCGGCGAGGGTGCCTGTACCTGCCACATAGCATCCTCCCGCCCGTACCTCTACCGGGATTCCGCCGAGTAGAAAACGGCCCGGCGGCGAGCCCGCAGCCGCCGACGCGTCCGTCACAAAGCAGACCCCGAGTGGTTCGCGGCGCCGGGACCTTCCTGACGCAACGTACGCAAGAACGTCTTCCACCACCTCCGGGGCCACATGGACGCCATCGGCAATGATTTCGGCGGTGGCCTGCCCCAGGCGTGCCGCACGAATGAATTCCCGGACCGGTCCCGGTTCGCGGTGGGTGAAGGGCGTCATCCCGTTGAACAGGTGGGTGATCATCTGCGGAGGTGCCGCATGTTGCTGAACTTCTTCGGACGAGCCGTGGGTGTAGAGGGTGTTGAGTAGCATGCGCGCCGTCGCGGCATCGGCATTGGTGTGCCCCCACGAGGGACGCGCGCCATGACTCAGCGCCAGCAACGCAGCTTCATCCGCTCCGGGTAACTCTGGCGCGAGCGTGACCGTTCTGATCCAGCCTTGTCCTCTGGTCAACCAGTTGCGCAGTTTTGCCAGGTCGATGGGCTGAATTGCGTGCGGGTTCTGCGCTCCGGCACGGCGTGGTGAAATAAACGGCCCTTCGAGGTGAATGCCGGCGAGCTCGCCCGCCTCGCACAGGGGGATGAGAGCGTCGATATATGGTTCCGGCTCCGCCAAGGAGACGAGCGAGGCCAACAACGCCGTTGTGCCGCGGCGCCGATGAG
>SUUB01000034.1:11765-13054 GCA_015062745.1 Actinomycetaceae bacterium | reverse complement strand
ATCGGAAAAAGAGAATCCGCCGCCACCATGGCAGTGGATGTCAACGAGGCCCGGGATGATAAAAGCTCCGCAGATGCCGACCTGCCCGGCGGCCGAGTCTGCCGTACCACCCGCCCGGGTTGCCGCGCACTGCGTATCCTCCGGTCTGTCGCGCTGTGCATAGTTGGTGTGATCCCTGAAGGCGCCACGGCAGCCGTCGGTGCTGGGATGCGCGGTGGGGTTGCCCGCGGCCGGGCCGTCGTCGCGTCGCATCGTATCCCCATCCGCGGACGAAAGATAATCGCTCGTGACCACGCGGACGAGGCGGCCGACGTCGTCCAACTCAAGACCGCAGCCAATCGCTTCACCGTATCCGTCATATACCTTGCCCGTGTACAGCATCGTCTGCCTCACTGCAGCGGCACCCACCACCGCGATTGCGTACCTCTCCAGTGTAAAGGCACGGCCGGTTGGATGTATGAGTCCGCCTTCGAGGCAAGGAACTCAGGGTTCGCCTACCCATGCCGGGCTAGATTCCAACGTGCACGGTAGAGATCCGTGAGTTCGAGGTCGCTTGCGGCGGCTTCGTCGAGCAGCACGGTCACCAACGGGTGCATCTGCAGAATCGTGGCGGGCCATCGCTGCGAGATTGGCCCTTCGACGAGCTCTCGTACCGCTGCGCTCTTCCCACTGCCGAAGGCGAGAAGCATGATCTCGCGCGCTTCCATGATCGTCCCGAGGCCCTGCGTGAGAGCTGAGGTTGGGACCTGCGAGAGGTCGTTGCCGAAGAAGCGAGCGTTATCGGTGATGGTCTGCGCGGCGAGTGCCTCATGATGAGTACGCGAGACCAGTGAAGAGCCCGGCTCGTTGAAGGCGATATGCCCATCCGAGCCGATGCCGAGGATCTGCAGGTCAATGCCGCCCACTTCGCGAATTGCCGTATCGTAGGCCTTCGCCGCAGCGTCTGGATCGGGATCTTGACCATCCGGCGTGATGAGGTCCTCCTCGGCGAGGCCCGTTTTCTCCTCACCGACCAATTCGGCCCGCAGCACGTTCCGATACGCTTCCGGATGATCGGGTGCGATCCCGACGTACTCATCGAGAGCGAAGGCCCGCGAGTAGGCCAAGGTGAAGCGGCCCTGAGCCTTGGCGGCGCGGAGTTCCGCGTATAGCTCAAGTGGAGTGGATCCGGTGGCGACGCCGAGTACGGAGACGGGTGAGGCGGCGAACCGCTCAATGATGATCTCAGCTCCGGCAGCGCATGCTGCGGCGGAGGTGGGGAAGATTCCGATACGCATGGTGTTCCTTTC
>SUUB01000034.1:0-11665 GCA_015062745.1 Actinomycetaceae bacterium | reverse complement strand
TCAATGATGATCTCAGCTCCGGCAGCGCATGCTGCGGCGGAGGTGGGGAAGATTCCGATACGCATGGTGTTCCTTTCGTCTTCTCGCCCGCAGCGTTCTCGCGGAGAGGGGCAACTGCGCTTAGCGACGAAGAAAGATGGCAGGGAAACGCGACAGGGCGGAAGAGCTTTCGCTACTTCTTCTTTTTCGCTTTCCCGGCCTTCTTCGCCGCGCCTTTCATCTTCTGATCTCCTTTCTTGCTTTGAGAGGATTTGCTGAGCTTCTTCTTGTGTTTGGAAGTGCTCTGCTTGGACGCCTGCTTCGCCCCGGCTGTTTTCTGTTCTTTTGGTGCGACGGCGTCGTGCTGTTCCAAGCCGACGGCGTCGTGCTGTTCCACGTGGCCGGGTTCAGCCCGTCCCTTCTTGCCGGTTTCCGGGTTTCTCGCGCTCAGGCTCGCCGTGGTTTCCTTCGTGTGTCTGGGCCGGGTGGGACGAGCGTCCTGATCGGCCCTGTTCGCCCGCAGGGCGGAGAGCCTGGCATCCACGCGGTCGGCGGCGCGTTCCGCGCTGCGTACCTTGGCCGCGATTCTGCGTTGCAATGCCGCTGCATGGTCGGCCGGAATCGTGGTGAGCAGGCGACGGCGTTGCGCCTCCAGCTGCCAAGTGGCCTGCGGCCAGCCCAGGTCCATTTTCGCCATTGCCTCGATGATGAGCTCAGTGACTGCAAGCCGGGCATACCACTTGTTATCGGCAGGAACCAGGTACCACGGCGCCCAAGAGGTTGAAGTCTGATCGAGCACGGCCTGATAAGCGGTCTGGTAGTCGTTCCATTTCTCGCGTGCATCGGCATCGGACGGGCTGTATTTCCAACGTTTATCCGGTCGCTCCAAGCGTTCCAGTAGGCGTGCCCCCTGCTCCTCGAAGGATATCGCCAGCAGCACCTTAATGATGACGTAGCCGGCCGCGACGAGTTCCTCCTCGAAACGATTGATCTCCGCATACCGAGCTGCCCACACCGATTCCGGAACCAGGTGCTCGACCCTCGCAACGAGCACGTCTTCATAGTGCGAGCGATCGAACAGCCCAATCATTCCGGCGGCGGGGAGTGCCTTCTGCACCCGCCACAGATAATGATGGCGGCGCTCTTCGGCGTCGGGAACACCAAAAGCGTGCAGTTGTACGCCCTGCGGATCGATCATCCCCAGAACGTGACGGGCAATCCCGCCCTTACCAGCAGTATCTACGCCCTGTACGACGACGAGAACGCGCCGGGAGTCCGCGCTCGCTTTTGTGGCTGCGAAGAGGCGTTCTTGAAGATTGCCGAGCAGTACACCGCGTTCCGCCATGTAGGTTTCTGCTTCGAGCCGTGTTCCTGTCCATCCGGGCGTGGCGGCATGGTTGAGAGCCGCCAGGCTGGTTCCCGAGTGTACGCGCAACAGGGCGGAAGGCGACGCCTGCCATTGAGCACTTGGAGAGGCTGTTCGGGTTGTGGCACGACGTCGGGGTGCCACGCGTTGCTTCTTTGCCATGTGTCCTCCCCGTGCCGGGTTCTACGCTAGTTGTGAGCCTTGTCCGGCTACCTGTGAGCCTACCCGAAGGCGTGCATAGGAGGTCAGAGCAAATCACATGCCCGCAGCATTCGATCCGGGCATGTAGCCGCGGTGGCGTCTTTTCAGGCGACGGCGAAAATCGTCAGCCACACGGCTACCGCATGGCAGGCATAGCCGATAAGCGTGCCGGTGTGGAAGAACTCGTGGAATCCCCAGATACGCGGCCACGGGTTGGGCCACCTCAGGCCATAGCACAGAGCACCGATGGTGTAGGCAATGCCGCCGGCGATGATCAACCACACGATAGCCGGACCGCCTGCCCGCCAGAAGGAGGGGAGGAACCAGATTGCCACCCAGCCGAGGGCCACATAGAAGGGTACGTAGAGCCAGCGTGGAGCGTTCGGCCGGAACACGGAGAGGAATATTCCTCCGATGGCGCCGATCCACACGATTAGGAGTACCAGCAGTGCGGTCCGCCCCGGAAGCAGGGCGACGGACAACGGCGTGTAGGTGCCGGCGATGAGGAGGAAGATGTTGGAGTGGTCCATGCGGCGCATGATGTCGCGCGCCTTCGGCGACCAGTTGATGAGGTGATAGAAGGCGGAGTGTCCAAAGAGCACGACGGCTGAGATTCCGAAAACAATGCACGCGAGTTTGAGCCCGGCGCCGGGGGCGAAGATCAAGAGCACGATGGAGTTGGCCAGGGCGAGCGGTGCCGTGCAGGCATGGATCCAGCCGCGGCCCTTTGGCTTGGGCAGCGAGTTCAGCCAATCACGGCGTTGCTTGATGCGGCTCGTCTTGCCGGTGTTCGCCTGTGCAGCCCTTTCCTGGCCGCTCCCACTGTGGTCCAGCGAATCGCGCGCATCATCAGTGGCGTGATTCGACGGTGCTGGAGTGCCGAGTTTTGCTGACATGCCGTGCCCCTTTAGTCGAGTGACTCATGGACTTATGCCCAGCCCCCAGGCCGACGAGTCGGCCGCGGGTGGCCCTGCATGCCATTTTAGTGCAGTGCCGGAGGCATAGAATCCTGTGCTCGAACCCCGGTCGCGTTCGGTGGGTCATAGTCCGGTTTAGCCGCTAACCTTGACTTACCGAGTGAAAGGGGAAGGCATGGATGCGCCTGCCGTGCTTTACAAGCTGTACGAGAGACGCCTTCTTCGCACCCTCACCAGCCAGGAATTGCCGCGCCATATCGGCGTGATGTTGGATGGCAACCGGCGTTGGGCGCGCGAACTTGGCCAGACTGCCTCCTACGGGCATCGACGGGGCGCGGATAAGATTTCAGAGTTTCTGGGCTGGTGCGACGAAGTCGGCATCCAACTGGTCACGCTGTGGCTGCTTTCGACAGACAATCTCAATCGTGACGAATCCGAGTTGACCGAACTCGTGGACATCATAAGTGGGGCAGTCGCTTCGCTCGCTTCGAGCGGCAGGTGGCGCCTGCACATGGTCGGCAATCTCGACCTGCTACCCGAGAACTGCGCGCGGGAGTTGCGCCAGGCGGAACAGAATACGGCCAACGTGAGCGGCATGGCGGTGAACATTGCCGTCGGCTACGGTGGGCGGCAAGAAATCGCCGACGCCGTGCGCGACTTGCTGCGCGAGGAGGCACAGGCCGGGAAAGCCCTGGCGGAAGTTGCGGATACAGTCTCGCTGGATGGGATCGCGGCGCATTTATACACTCGGGGGCAGCCCGATCCCGACCTGGTGATTCGTACCTCCGGCGAACAACGCATGAGTGGTTTCATGCTCTGGCAGTCGGTGCACACCGAGTTGTACTTTTGCGAGGCTTTCTGGCCTGATTTCCGCCGCACGGACTTTCTGCGGGCGCTGCGTGACTACACGCAGCGGGAGCGGCGGCTGGGCCGGTAAAACCCACCGCGGTAAGAAACCCACCGGCTGTTTGCCACAGCGAATCTACGTGCCGGAATCCTCCGGCGCTCGGAGTGCCTCAGTGCGAGGAATCCTCCGGCGCCGGTGCTTCGGATCGCTACACCGCAGTTGTGATCGGTTCGTCGGAGACCTGCCGCGCCTCGGATACGCTGATGACCTCTTCGCGGCTGGGCGGATACACCCCCGTCCTGCTGGCGGCAACGGCGGCCGCCGCCGTTGCATACGACCCAAGCGCCTCTAATGCTTCGCCCGTCAATGCCTGTAAGGTCGTCTTGCCGTGCGGGCCGTCAAGGGACGCGCGGCTGATGCCGTCGATAAGGGCCGCGAAGAAGGCTTCGTCCGCACCTGCGGCGTCGACGGGCCGCGCAAGCGCCTGTACACGCAGCGGCCCGCCGACTCGCGGGATGAAGGAGGCGCCGGCGTCGTCGGTGACGACGACGAGTGCTGCGCCGAGTTCCTGCCAGTGCCGCGCAACGGTCAACATATCCTTCCCGCCGTACAGTTGTGCCATCTGCTTCCGTGATGTGCAGACGACGTCGGTAAGAGGGACGAAGGCTTCAGTTTGTTTACGCAGTTGCGCCGAGGCCACTGCGAAACCGGGCGGCAGTCCAAGGTGATAGAACACGGATGTCGTCTCTCGCAGCTGCTCGACCCAGTGCCGCACCTTCGCCGCTCCCGGGGCGGTATGGCACCCGGCACCGCCGAAGGCGACCGAGCGTGGTGCAAGCATCTCCAGGTCGAGCACGCAGGCGCCGGATACAGGCGTGTCTTGGATATCCCATGTGAAATCCAGACGGTTGGAGACGGCTGGTTGTCTTTCCTCATTCAGCATCGCGTCTGCGAGCGGACCGGCGGAAGCATTGGGGTGAGCGGAGGCGATGGGGTGGGCCGGGTTGACGGCACCGTTGGCGGGAATTGACGGTGCGGGGGAAGCTGGCTGCTCGGTGAGAACCGGTGGAATTGAGGTAGGCGAGAGGGTAGCGGGTGAGGTGGCGCCGAGCCCAGGCCGACTGGTGAGCAATTCCTCGCCGGTGGCGAGGCTTGTCAGCACCGAAGTTGGATTATTTCGCTGAGCGTCTTCCCGTAGCCACAACTCCACGCTATGGGCGGCCAGGTAGTCCGTGAGTAGTGTGCCGTCCGCATCGAGCCCGAAATCGGTGACAAAACGGACGGTTCGCCCTAAGCGGCGCAGGGCCACTGACACGTTCAGCATGTACCCGGCGGGCATATGCTGCCAGGAGCCGTCGGCGTGCTTCACGGCGTGAATAAAGCACTCTCCGAGGGTGAGTACGCTCATGACTCGTCCTCGGGGGAGGATTCGGTGCCGGACGACGAGGTGGTGCTCTCGTCCGCCTGAGGAGCGGATGCTCCCGCGGCGGCCAGGCGTTCGCGCGCCCCATCGAGCCACGCCTGACACCGTCGGGCCAGCGCCTCACCTACCTCCCATAGGGCAAGCGACTCCTCGAGGGGAAGTGCGCCTTGTTCCAACTGGGCCACGATTTCCACCAGCCGGGAGCGTGCTTCCTCGTAGGAAAGGCCAGCCACTTTCTCGTCGAGCTCGGCGGGCGTGGCGGTGGAATTGGGTGTGGCGGGATCAGTCATCATGGTCTCCTTGCACAATGGTGTGGACGTTGAGGGTTAGGCGGCCGGAAGCGAGGACGCCGGTGAGGCGATCGCCGGGCGCGGTTGCTGCGGCGTCGCTGATGACGCGGCCTTGTTCGTCAAGCAGGATGGAATACCCCCTGCCGAGCGTAGCCAACGGTGAAAGCGCTCTGGTTTGCGAAAGCAAGGCGGCTACCTCTGCTTCCGCCCGGTCGATTCGCCGAGTGACGTGACTGCGCAGCCACGTGGTCAGCGAATGGATGTCTTGTTCGCGCACGGTCACCATCTCATAGGGCCGGGCGAGAGCAGGGCGTGCCGTGAGCGAGCGCAATTCGTCCTCGGCCCGCTGCACACGCAGTTCCAGGCTGCGGCGCCCGCGTGCGACGGCGTCGCGCAACCCGGCATTTTCTTCGGCGACGTCGGGCACGATCCGTTTGGCAGCATCGGTGGGGGTGGAGGCACGTAGGTCCGCAGCGAGGTCCACGATGGGGGAATCGCCCTCGTGGCCGATGGCCGAGACAATCGGCGTGGAGGCTGCGGCGACGGCCCGCACCAGGCGTTCGTCGGAGAAGGGAAGTAAGTCTTCAACAGAGCCACCGCCGCGGGCAAGCACAATAACATCGACGTCGGGCTCGGCGTCGAGGGCGGCGAGCGCTTCCAGCATGGCGTCGACGGCGCCCTGCCCTTGCACCTGCACCTCGCGAATATCGAAGCGTGCGGCGGGCCAACGCAGGCGTGAATTGACGACGACGTCCTCTTTCGCCTTCGTGTTCCTGCCGCAGATTAGGCCAATGCACGTGGGAAGAAAGGGGAGGGGCTTTTTCCGAGAGGCGTCGAAGAGGCCTTCCGCCATCAGTTGGGCTTTCAGGCGTTCAAGACGCGCGAGGATATCGCCCAGCCCAACCGGGCGAATCTCATCGGCCCACAGGGAGAGGGAACCGTTGCCCTCGTAGAAGTCGGGTTTCGCGCACACCACCACGCGGCTGCCCGGTTCAATGGAGTCAGGAAGCAGATGCGTCAGAATCTTGACGGTGATCGACACCTTGACGTCGAGATCCCGCAGGCTGAGAAACTGGACTTTCGCACCGGGACGGCGCTGCAGGGTGATGACCTCGCCCTCGACCCACAGGCGTGACATGGCCGCCACGTACTCGCGGATCTTCGCCGATAACAGCCGCAACGGCCACGGATGCTCCGGGGTCGTCTGCGCCGCCAGCTGCGGAAGATCCGCCGGCACGGGAATCTTGGATGCCATAGACCTATAGTTTCACAGGAAAAGCCCGTCAGATTGTGCCATTGAGCCTAGATCGATGTGGGCTGGTGTATCGCGATGCGTGTGGCGTGGTGGTGCATACCGGTGCGCTTGTGTGTGGTGTGACCCGGTGCGGTTGTGTGTGGTGGTGTGTCGCGAGGGTGCGTGGTGCAGTTGCGCTAGCGCTTGTGGTGCGGTTGCGCGAGCGCTTGCATCCGCCGCGTGGTCCTTGCATCAGTGCCCGCACCGGCCCGCGATCGCGCAAAGTGGTGTCATGCTGAAGTTGGGATGCACGCATGCCTGCGCTCGCTGCGAAAGTGTGTTCCGCCGCTCTCGTATCCCAGGCGAACGCCTATTACCCTGGAGGGGTGAGTGTGAATATTCCGGTGGACCAGCTCGGCGGAGTCGATCCCGTCCGCGAACCCGCATCGTTGGCGGGGGCGTCCGCTTTTCCGTCCGGTATTTCCTCGCAGCCCTCGCCCGATGGGCGCAGGATTCTGTTGGCCACGCCGCGAGGCTATTGCGCGGGTGTTGACCGGGCGGTCGACGCCGTCGAAAAAGCGTTGGAACTGTACGGTGCTCCGGTGTATGTGCGCAAGGAGATCGTCCATAACAAGTACGTCGTCGAAACCCTCACCCGCCGCGGGGCGATTTTCGTCTCGGAAACCGATGAGGTGCCCGAGGGTGCGCGAGTCATCTTTTCGGCGCATGGTGTCTCGCCGCAGGTTCATCGCGAAGCTGAGGCGCGGAAGCTTCTGACGATTGACGCAACGTGCCCGTTGGTCACCAAGGTGCACAAGCAGGCGGTTCGTTTTGCGGGGGAGGATTACGACATTCTGTTGATCGGGCACGCCGGCCACGAGGAAGTGGAAGGCACGTATGGCGAGGCGCCCGAACACATCCAGGTGGTGAACGGGCCGCATGAGGTTGATCGCGTTCAAGTGCGTGATCCGGAGAAGGTCGTATGGATTAGCCAGACCACGCTGTCCGTGGATGAGACGATGAAAACCGTGGAGTTGCTGCGGCGTCGTTTTCCGCATCTTGCCGACCCGCCGTCGGGGGATATCTGCTATGCCACGCAGAACCGGCAGGGTGCGGTTAAGGCAATGGCACCGCGCTGCGACGCGGTGATCGTGGTCGGTTCGGCTAATTCGTCAAATTCTGTGCGGCTGGTCGAGGTGGCCCTGGAAGCCGGTGCACGCGCCGCCTACCGGGTGGATCGTGCGGAAGAAGTTGACCCCGATTGGCTTTCTGGTACGACGACGGTGGGGCTGACCTCGGGCGCGTCGGTTCCAGAGATCCTTGTGCGCGATGTGGTGGAGCGCCTGAAGTCTTTCGGATACACACAGGTGGACCGGGTGGAGACGGTTCAGGAGGATATGCGTTTCTCGTTGCCGAAGAATCTGCGTGCCGATCTGAAGGCCAGCGGCATCCAGCCGGATCGGCCACACAAGGTGCGAGAGAAGCAGGGGCAGCGCAAGACAACCCCGTAGTTCATCCCCCGTGCGTAGCGGGATAGAACGAGCGTGAGCGGTCGCCAACCGACGCAACGGCTTTGGTCAGCGCCGGTTCCGCATCCCGTCGCAGGCTACGATGCGGGTGCATTCATCATGGCGCACTACCACAACATATCCGGAAGTGCAATGGGGAGCATTCCCCGCACGATAGCCTTTCGCCCTCGGTTCTCTACCTTTAGGCTGTGCCACATGAAGCAGAAACTTGTTATGAAGCCAAGTACGTCCTGGCGTCGCGCCCGGCTCATCGGTGCGTCCCTTCTCGTGGCGGGAGTCTCCCTCACCGCCTGCTCGAATGCCACCACCGACGACGAAACGACGTCGTCGTCGCAAACCACTGCGGCTAAAAGCGTGGAACCGTCGAGTGCGCAATCAACCGACGCTTCCGCAGATGCGGATGCATCCGGAAGCACCGAACCGGATGACGGGCCGACGGCGATGGAGATCTCCCGGACAGACCCGGCGAGTGGTCAGGGTGTTTCCCAGTTCGTATACTCAGGCATCGGTTTTGAGCTGCCGGTTGAGACGGTCAGAGACGGTGAACCGAACACCGATTCAGCGCCCATGGGTGTGCCGTTTTACTACACCGAAGGCGACACTCTTGTTGCCGCCCAGCCAGACTGGTTCGGTAAGAAGATCTCATCGGTCGACAGCATGAAGTCCTACGCCGAAGACTATGCGGAGGATCAACATGATGACTTCACGGCTAGCGATATGACTGTTCCCGGTGCCAAAGAGGCGCAGTTGTGGGAATGGACAGAAACTGCGCAAGCCGGAGATCTCGACGGCATAGATGGATGGAGTGATTTTGAAGGCGATGTGCAGACCAAGGTGGTGGCCGTGCTCGGCAGCAATGGTTACTACTACGAGATGACTTATGTCTACCCATTGGGTGATAGTACTGCCGAGCAGATCGTGTCCGACTCGATCGACTCCATCTACATCGATACGAATTACCCCGAGAGCTAAGTGGGAACATTCCGACGCTACATTCCCAAGCCCGTTCCGACGGCATCGTCCGAGAACTAAGTGACAACATTCCAACGCCCCATAGGCCAGCGAGATCGGTTGTTGTGCTCGAGTTCAATCGGTTGTTGCGGTCGAGTTCAGTCGGTTGTTGTGCTCGAGCTATGGAAGGGGCGTGTCCCCATCGCATACCGATGGATGGAATGGTCGGCGCCGATCAGGAGGCGACGAGGACGAGCGAGCGCTCCGTCTGGGTGGGCGTTAAGTAGCGGCGTCGCGAGAAGTCGTTCCTACGCACGTTACGGAGGGTTGTTCGGAGCCTGTTGGTCCGGACAACCCTCCGTTTGTGCTGAAGATCCCTTTGCATGATGCGGTGATGAGGCGTTGTGCACGGCGGAGCATCGGTGCTCAACCACCTTGCGTGGTGGTACCGTGTGTAGCAAACCGGGGTCCGACCCAGGCGCAAGGTCTCACCGAGACACCTGATTCTGACATAGGAGGAATAATGTTCCGCCGGACGGCTGCCTTTCTCACCCTGGCACTGGTTGGTCTCTTCGTCCCAGTAGCCTCGAGTGCCGCTCCGAATACGGTTCATGTATCGGCCACAGATGGTTCAGATCAAGATGGAGATGGCAGTGCGTCGAAACCCTACGCGACCTTGGCATATGCCGTGAATCAAGTCTCTGATGGTGACACCATCGCGTTGGATTCGGGCACGTATCGCGAAGG
Organism: Actinomycetaceae bacterium; assembly: GCA_015062745.1. Lineage (GTDB taxonomy): Bacteria > Actinomycetota > Actinomycetes > Actinomycetales > Actinomycetaceae > Asp313. The sequence goes on along the minus strand of SUUB01000034.1, from coordinate 2,181 downwards.
CGGGATCTTCGTGAGGAAAAGTGTGACGATCACTGAAGAGCCGGGTGCCACGGCGGTATTAGACGGTTCGCAGGTGGTTTCCGACTGGCAGCAGACGGGAGACACGTGGACGACGTCGTCAAGCGACTTCGTACGGTTCTGCGACGTGTGTACGACGAATAACGATCCGTCGCGGGAAGGCATCGCCGCTCACGTAGAGCAGGTGTTCTACGACGGTGAACCGTTGACGCAGGTGACATCGGCAGATCAGGTGACGGACGGAACGTTCTATGTGTACGATCCGGACCCGGTGACGCTGCAGCAACCAAACGATGCCTCCTCCGGTTACAACGTCAAGCCTCACCGCAGCGCGGCTTACGTGATTGGCTCTGATCCGAACGGTCATACGGTGGAGATCGTGGAGCACTCTCGTGCGGTTACCCTGGTTAGCGACGGTATCGTTTGGGACGGTGTGGATGTGCAGCGCTACAACCCGGTGCAACGCTGGGATTACGACGATCCGGAGATCGGCACGATGACCGGCGGCGCCATGTTCGTGAACCAGTCCGCGGGATCCACCGTTGCCAACTCGACGTTCTCCTATTCCGCGGCAGGAACGGCAGCCGAAATCACCACCACGGACAACGTCACCTTCACTGGGAACCGGGTTGTCAACAACGGTGGTGTTGGCTTCGGCATCAACCAGTCGAAGAATGTGGTGGTGGAGAACAGCCTGTGGAGCCGTAACAATCTGTCTGGATTCATCACCACGAACTGCGGTGCCTATTGCACCCTGAGTGACACGAAGGTCACGCATTCGGAAGGCGTGCGTTACGCCAACAACACACATGACTATTCGGACGTGGGTTACGACCATAGCGATCCCGAGGTGGAGAGCCCGTACCGTTTGAACGGTGTGTGGTTCGACGAAGGAGTTGTGGACAGCTCAATCGTCAATAACAGCTTCATCAATGTCGGCCGCACTGCCATTTACGACGAAGTGAGCAGCCACAATATCATCGCGTCAAACGTCGTGGCCTCCTCTCATGAAGGCATTGTGATTTCCGGATCGGATCATGACCAGATCTGGAATAACACTGTCGTGGACACCGTCAGCCCGCTGATTGTGCGTGAGGACACGCGCTATGACGGGTGCAATGCGCGTGCGGAGGACGGCTCGTGCACGGCACCCGAGCGCTGGTCGCGGTCGCGTGGACTATCGTGGAACACCACGAACACCTCGATATACAACAATGTTTTCGGGCAGTCGTCCTCGCGCCTAGCGTCAGACCCGTACCGGTACTCTGTGATCGCGCGGTTCTCGGCGGGCTCCAATGGCGACGGCACGAGTATCGGTGCGAATGAGATGGTCGAGGGAATGGATCACAACACGTATTTCCGTACCTCGGCTGAGCAGCCTTCGTATCTCATCCACTGGAAGACCGATGAGGAGCAGCCTGGATTCAACGCGCGAACACTGCCGGACTTTACAGGTTCTCCCACGGTGACGGTTCCCGACGCCGAGGCGAATGGCCAGGACGTGGTCGCGTCTCGCGGCACACAGGACTTGTTCACCGAACTCGGTGGCGATGCGAAGGGTACGGACACGAACAATCTCCGCGCGCGCCCAGGTGGGCAGTTGGATGGAACCGGCGTTGCCCTACCGAAGGATGTCGCCACGGCAATTGGCGAAGAGCCTGATACTCCGGTCAACCGGGGTGCACTTGTCAGCGTAACCTGGGGATCGGGTGGGCAGACGCAGGGCAACAATGCCAGTAAAACCGCTTCAAGCACCGGCACTGCGAACGCGCAGGCATCCAGTGCGGCGACGGATGCGACGGCGACCCCTGATCTGAGCGATATTGGGTCGACGACGCGGGCTGCCGGGTCAACAGCAGCGGATAATTCGGGTAATGCGGCTAACAGTGCGAGTCCGAAGGGTGCTGCCGAGCGGGCAGTGCCACTGGCGTCGATGCCGACTGGCCTCTTCTTGGCGGTCTCGGCGCTGATTGGCGCATTGCTCGGTTCTCTTCTAGGGGCTGGCGTTGTGCGATACCGAAGTCGAGTTCGCATGAGGCGCTGATCGGTTGGGAGACTCTACGCACTTGTGGCCGATATGGGAGCTTCGCCTGCACGTGGCGTTTCGGGGTGGTTCCGAGATGCCGGGTGTCACTGAGATGGGTCCGGATGTCACGCGCAATA
>SUUB01000033.1 GCA_015062745.1 Actinomycetaceae bacterium | reverse complement strand
TCACCACCACGGGCGCGGAGCAACGGCAGTACACCGCGAATAACCGAGGCAAGGTCGGTCGGCACCGATGCCGGCAGGAAGATGATTCCGTCAGCCGCGCCGAGTCCGATCCATGACTCTGCCGCATCCGCGACGTCGTACACGGTCCCCACTACATGCGCCTTCCCGGCAAAGACCGGGCTGCCCTGGATCGCCTCAACCAACAGCGCTCGCTCGTTTGCGGCGGAGATATTGCCAGAAATGATGATGCCGATCTCCACGAAGACGGGAAGTGATCGCCCCTGAGCGTGCGCCGCCGAACGCAAAGCGAAGCGCGCCTCACGTGACTCATGCGGATCGTTGGTCAGCAGACGTATCGAATCGGCATACTCGACCAGTTCGGCCAGATCGAGGTCGGTGAGATCCCGCACCGCGACTCGGATCATAATACGCAAGCCCGCGCTACGGGCACGCTCCAATGGAGCGGCCAAAGCCGCCAAATCCGTGGTGCCATCCACGCTGACCTCCAGCGTGCTCGCGCCCTGACCAACAGCGGCCAACTCGCCAAGTGCTTCTTCAATCGCCGTCGGGTCCGCAGGAACTTCTACTCCGATTGGCCCGACGCCGCGCTCGGCCAGTCGAGCTGCCGTACGGACACCGTCCATACGACCGCCCCGACCATCGGACCGGGTCCGGAAAGACCGCGAGAGGGTCACAATATCGATGCCGCCCGAACTGGATGCACTCACGCAGGAGGCGAGGCGCGGAAAATTAATGTGCTCCACCGGTAGGTCTGCACCCCAGGCGCTCAGCGACTCCCCCGACGGTGCCCCCAACAAAGTGAGATCGATGCCGATGACGGCGTCGGTGACACGCTCTTCGGCTCGCTGCTGGGCACTGGTTTTGCTGCTTGTACTCTCAATGGTTGTTAACTGGATAGTCATTGTCGTTGTTCATCCATTCACGACGTAAAACCGGATCCCCGGCTCGAAAAACAAAACGTGTGGCGCTCGTAGCGCTAGGAGGAAAGTGGCTGTATGCCGGCGTCGGGTTCACCGACACATTCGACAATGCTTATAGAAGGCACGGTTGAAGCGCATGAACGAACATAGAGCTACGGTCTTTGTGGCTGTATTTCGCGTTGTTGTCATGGCTTTTCGTCCCTTCGGCACATAGTGCTGAGTTTTGGCCCGCTCGTGACGGGGCATGCCCGAATCCCGGGCACGGGTCTAGAGTAAACGCATTGCCGTCCGCATGGCAAGACGAATGCCCGCAAAGTGGACGTTCTCACGATTGCGGAGCGCCTATTTTCCAAGGCAGCGACGGGATTGTATGCTCCGTCACTTCCGTTTGATGCGCACGAGATCGTTGATATGAACGGCGGGGCGCATGCCCCGCGCCTCCGTCTTATCGCCAGCCAGGCGCATGAGCTCCTCGGACGCGAACCCGCTCAGGCCACGCGCCAATGGTTGCCCGCCGAGCTCCACAATCTCCACCAAGTCACCGGGCGCGAACTTTCCAGCCACCGCAATCACGCCAACCGGGAGCAGCGAGGCTCCGCCTTTCCGCAGCGCCGCTGCCGCACCGGCATCGACAATGATCTGGCCACGTACCAGCGCCGCATGTTCCAGCCACAGCCGCCGCGCCGACGACCGCTTCCCCGTAATCGGGAACCAGGTGCCGACCTCTTCTCCCGCAAGCGCCGCCGCCAGATTCTCCGCACTGGTCAGCAGCACCGGCACTCCCCCGGAACATGCCAGACCCGCCGCATCCACCTTGGTCCGCATGCCTCCGGTGCCGATATCGGAGCCACGCCCGGTGATCTCCAACTGATCCAGCATGTCTGTCGAGGTCACCTCGCTGATGCGTTGGGCGCCCTTAACCCGCGGCGGCGCGGTGTACAGGCCGTCGACGTCGGTCAAGAAAATCAATGCGTCCGCCGCTACCAGGTGTGATACCAGCGCGGCGAGGCGATCGTTGTCGCCGAATCGCAACTCATCGGTGACAACGGCATCGTTCTCATTCACGATGGGGATGACGCCCAGGGCCAGCAAGGACGACAGCGCGTTTTGCACATTCGCGTAGTGTCGTCGATTCACAACATCGGTGGCTGTCAGCAGCACTTGTCCAACGGTGATGTCGGCCTTGGCGAACTCTGCCGCGTAGCGCGCCATTAGCCTGGACTGCCCCACCATTGCCGCCGCTTGGTGGGTACTGATATCCCTCGGACGTCCGGACAGCCCCAGTGGTCCAATACCCAACGATGTCGCCCCGGATGAGATGAGAACAACCTGTTGTCCGCGCCCGTGCGCCTTGGACAGTGCTTCCGATAGGCGGACCAATGCGCCGTTGTTCAACGTGCCATCAGGCATCGTCAGTGACGACGACCCGATCTTTACCACGATCCGCGGCACCTGGCCCAACATGGCACGATTGACAAGCGGCGACTTCACGGCTTCTATCGTGCCACTTTTTCGCCGCAGGCCCGATGCCGTGCCGCTGAATGGACCCGCACTCGCCCTACAGACGCCAAGTTCGTGGACATCTCACACGGGGCGGAGCGTCCCGCTCGGCCGAGGCCATGCCAGCCCTCCGGGCGACGCCACTGCGCCGAGCGACGTCGTCGCCCTCAGTCACACCTCACTCCTGTGCCGGATCGGTCCACAGGCCAGCCTCCCGATCGGTCCACAACTCCTCACGCGCTGCGGCCTTCGCATCCATGCGATCGTGATAGGCCGCCTTTCTATCGCGCCGGGATGGACGTGCCCCTTCCTCGAGGCGCATATCCGTGCCACGTGGTCCCAGCAGTTCGGCGCCCGTTGCCATCGTCGGTTCCCAATCGAAGATGTAGCCGCCGTCTTCCGGCCCGATAACCACCATCGCACCGGGCATCGCGCCGGCCTTGAGCAGTGCATCTTCAATGCCGATCCCGTTGAGCCGATCGGCCAAATAACCCACGGCCTCGTCGTTGTCGAAGTCGGTCTGCCGCACCCATCGCTCCGGCTTCTCACCACGGACCAGGAAGAAGTCCTCGCCGCCACGTGACCGGCGCGAAACCGTAAAAGGTACCTCGTCATGGCGTGGCCGCAGAACAATGCGCGGCAGTTCCTGCGGCGCGGGGATCGCGGCCCTCTCGGCCTCCACCACGGATGCCAGCTTGAAGGAGAGCGGCTGCAAGCCCTCATGCGAAACCGCTGACACTTCTACCACATCCAGGCCCCGTTCCTCGATGGACTCGCGCACGAATTCCGCAAGTTCACGGGCCTCCTGCACGTCGATCTTGTTGAGAACAACCAAACGAGGCCGCTCCATAAGCGGCTTACGTCCCTCGGTGGGCGGCAGTTCCTGGGCGTACGCAGCCAGCTCGGCCTCGATAAGATCCATATCAGAAAGCGGGTCCCGGCCCGGCTCCAGGGTCGCGCAGTCGAGAACGTGCACTATCACGGTGCAGCGCTCAATATGCCGGAGAAACTCCAAGCCGAGCCCTTTGCCCTCCGATGCGCCCGGAATCAGGCCCGGCACATCGGCCATAGTGAAGCGTGATTCGCCCGCCTGCACCACGCCAAGATTCGGCATAAGAGTGGTGAACGGGTAGTCGGCGATCTTCGGACGTGCCGCACTCATCGCCGCAATCAGCGAGGACTTGCCAGCACTTGGAAAACCGACAAGGGCAACATCGGCCACAGACTTGAGTTCAAGCATGATGTCGCGTTGCTCGCCCTCGTCGCCCAATAACGCAAAACCGGGGGCCTTACGTTTGGGCGAAGCCAGGGCGGCGTTGCCAAGGCCACCCATGCCACCACGGGCTGCAACGTAACGATCTCCGGGTAGTTCCAGGTCAGCCAGGATATCACCTTCCGCATTCTTGACCACAGTACCCGGGGGAACACGTAGCACCAGATCGTCGCCATGCCGACCGGCGCGCATGCCACCCGCCCCGGGGGTGCCCGACTGCGCCCGCTGATGCGGTGCATGGTGATACTCCAGTAGCGTCGTCACCTGTGTATCCGCCTGCACGACGACGTCGCCGCCATGGCCACCGTTGGCTCCATCAGGTCCACCGAGTGGCTTGAACTTCTCCCGCCGCACCGAGGCGCAACCATGACCGCCATTGCCCGCAGCCACATGCACAACGACTTGATCAACAAAACTCGCCATGTTCGTGTTCTCCTGCCCACAACATAACAAAAGGGCGGAAGGTTATCCCTCCCGCCCTTCAGGAAGCTGATGCCTCAGACCTCGGCAGTAACGACGTCGACAACCTTGCGGTCGCGCCGCACACCGAAGGAAACATGACCGGCAGCCAACGCGAACAGGGTATCGTCCTTGCCACGGCCTACGTTCACACCTGGGTGGAAGTGGGTGCCGCGCTGACGCACGAGAATCTCGCCGGCCTTCACGGCTTGACCGCCGTACCGCTTGACACCCAGACGCTGCGCGTTCGAGTCGCGCCCGTTACGGGAGGAACTTGCGCCCTTCTTATGTGCCATTGTTCTGACCTCTAATTCTTCTTTATCAACGAGACCCCGGCAGATAACCAGAGCCTCGTAATCGTCACTTGATGTCGGTGATCTTCAGACGGGTCAGCTTCTGGCGATGACCCTGCCGCTTACGATAACCAGTCTTGTTCTTGTACTTGACGATGGAGATCTTCGGCCCGGCCTCGTCGCGAACGATCTCGGCAGTCACCTTCGCCGAAATACCGTCAGCAGCCGTGGTGACCTTGTCACCGTCAACGAGCATAATGGGTTCCAGCTCGACTGTATCGCCGACCTGGCCGTCCATCTTGTTCACGACGACGACGGATCCGACGGACACCTTTTCCTGTCGACCGCCAGCCTTCACGATCGCGTACACCACGTTGCTCATCCTCTGTCGGTTCAATTGCTCGCGCGGAAGCGCGGAGCGCTAACGATTACCGGCACCCGTGGGCGCCGAGTTTCTATATTACGGGCAGCGGGCGGCGGGCGGCAAGTCTGCCGGGCCCTCCACACGCCGATTTCGTATGGGGTTCACCACGCCGACACTAGCGTCGGCGAAGAACTCCACTCTCACTTGGCGGGAAAACTGAGAATTGCAGCCGTACCCGCGCCGGGGGTAATTGTTCCTGCCGAAGAGACCCGGTGGGTCTTGCTCTTCTTTCGAGCCGTCGACTTCGGTTCTGACGACTTCGGTTGAACTTCACCCGCATCGGCGGCCTTGGTCGCCTGCTCCTGCGGCGGAGCTTCCTGCGCCTCGGACTTGGATGACTCTGCCTCAGGCGCCGAATCCTTCTTCACCGCACTCGATGCAGACGGCGGTACGGATGCCGTACCAGCATCTTCTTCCTTGGCCTCGGCCTCGCGATGGTGGGAGGCGGCAGCGGCAATGGAATTCAGGGCAGCCTTGACATCGCTGTGCTTCTCATCCGGCGTTCCGGATGTCCGCGCACCGGCGCCAACTGCGCGCTGCTCCACTCGACCGCGCGTCTTACGACGTGCGAAACCGCCGTCACGCAGGCCTGCCGGCTGCTCCACCGGATGGGTATGAGTGATAAAGCCACGACCCTCGCAGGCCTCGCAGGTCGTCGAAAAAGCCTCCACGAGCCCTTGACCCACGCGCTTCCTCGTCATCTGCACCAGGCCCAGCGAGGTGACCTCGGCAACCTGGTGACGAGTCCGATCCCTGCCCAGACATTCGACAAGGCGCCGCAGCACCAACTCGCGGTTGGATTCCAGCACCATATCGATGAAGTCGATGACGATGATTCCCCCGATGTCCCGCAGGCGTAGCTGGCGAACGATCTCCTCGGCCGCTTCGAGGTTGTTACGCGTGACCGTCTCTTCGAGAGTGCCGCCACTACCCGTGAATTTACCGGTGTTGACATCAATAACCGTCATCGCCTCGGTACGGTCGATCACCAACGTACCGCCCGACGGCAGCCATACCTTGCGATCAAAAGCCTTCGCCAACTGCTCATCCACACGATGTTCGGCGAAGATATCGTCCGGGCTCGTCCAATGTTGCAGGCGGTCCACCAGTTCGGGAGACAACTCCCCCACATAATCGCTGATGGTCTGCCATGCGTCGCGGCCCTGCACCTTCAAAGCAGCGAAATCTTCGTTGAAGATATCGCGAACAACGCGCACGGCTAGTTCCGGCTCGCCCTTCAACAGCATCGGCGCGGCCTTTGTGTTCTTCGCCTTGGCCTGGATGTCTTCCCAGGTCTTCGTCAAACGCTCCACATCGGCGCGCAACTGGTCTTCGGTGGCGCCTTCCGCCGCGGTGCGCACAATGACGCCGTGCTCTTCCGGCACGATCTGCCGCAGTAGCCGCTTCAGGCGATGACGTTCCTTATCCGGAAGCTTCCTGGAAATGCCGGTCATCGCGCCCGACGGAACGAGAACAAGATGCCTTCCGGCCAGTGTGATCTGTGCCGTCAGTCGCGCACCCTTATGCCCGATCGGATCCTTAGTCACTTGCACCATAACGGTATCGCCGGATTTCAGTGCCTGTTCGATCCGTCGCGGCTTCCCTTCCATGCCCGCGGCTTCCCAGTTGACTTCACCGGCGTAGAGAACGGCGTTGCGCCCCTTGCCAATATCAACGAAAGCCGCCTCCATGGACGGTAGTACGTTCTGGATGCGCCCAAGGTACACATTGCCCACCATGGAAACCTGAGTGTGGCGAGCGACGTAGTGCTCCACGAGAATGTCGTCCTCAAGCACCGCGATCTGGTTCAAGCCGTCCTGCTCACGTACGAGCATCTCACGCTTCACCGACTCACGCCGGGCCAGATACTCAGACTCGGTGATCACATGCCGACGTCGTCCAGCCTCACGGCCTTCCTTGCGACGCTGACGCTTGGCCTCCAGACGAGTGGAGCCCTTCAGGGCCGTGACCTCGTCGCCGCTGTCGCCATTCGCGCGCCGACGCCGCCGCCGACGGGTCGTCGTCGAATCCGCGTCATCGGCCTCAGTCTGCTCCGCCGCGGCGTTTGTCGCCTCCGTCGTCCGCTTCTCTTCGTTCGTTTCCTCTGTCCGACGGCGGCCGCGTGTGCCGCGCCGACGCCGCCGCGCTTCGCGAGTGGCGGAAGCAGCCTCTGCGGGCGTCGCGGCCGAATCGGTGCTTCCCGCGCTCGGCGAACTGTGTGCGCTGGAGTCCTCGGTGACGGCATCCTTTTCGTTGCCGGGGCGCGTGCGGTTATCCGTCTTGTCGGCCGAGGCCGCGCTCCGGCTTCCGCGGGTCCGCTTACGCGTTGCGGGCGTGACGCTATCGTCGTCGGTGGCCGATGCCGCTGTATTACTACGGCTACTGCCCCGCCGTCTTGAGGTGCGAGTGTCCGGCTCGCGGAAGAGGGTCGACGTGTCCGGCTCTTGGAATAGAAGCGCCGTCATACCCACCGGTTCCACGCCGCTATCGGCAGGCCCCGAGCTCACGGCTGCGTCCGTATCGGCAGAGCGGTCTGGAGTGCGAGCGCGCTCCGCAGTGGATGCCGCCTTACGTTTGGCGCTACCCCGCGATGGAATCGCGTCAAGATCAATTCCAAGGTCTGCAAGCGGCTCACCCGCCGCTTTGGCTGCCCGCGATGTCCTCGCCGGCGCATGCTCTTCTAATGCCGCCAAGGACGCCGCCACCGCACTGGACGCATCTTCGCTGACAACGTCGTCCGTTGTCTTCTTCCGTGTACGAGCGCGAGTCGACTTCTTAGCTGCGCCTCGCGAGCCAGTTTCGCCACCTTCCTCGGGCTCGTGCACCTGGGACGCCGTATCAACCTGGCTCTCACCAGCGTCCTGGCTTTCGGCTACCTGCGGCGTTTTAGCGCTTCGAGTTCTTGCCGCGGACTTGCGCGCAGTGCTTCGCGGCTTCGGCGTGGCACTTGTCTCATCGCCTGACTCTTCCGGCGAGCCCCCATCCGGAACGGCTTCGGACGCCGACGCGCTGCTTGCCTTTTTCCCGGTTCCTGTCGCGGTTTTCTTTTTTGTGGTCGCGGCCCTAGCCGCAGTGTTCTTCTTCGCGGACGTCTCTTTCACGTTTTCTTCATCAACGCGCGCGATATCGTCCGACGTTGTGGCTTTGTCAGCCATACGTGTATGCACTCTCCCGTCTGCCTGCGGACGTCCGCATCTCAACGCCTCAGGCAGACCCGTTGTCACGGCCCATAGCCGCAGAAGCTTAAATACCCCCGAACCGATATCCGGCACCGGCGGCGGCGCTAAATGTTGCGGCGCACAGTCGCGCGGATCAGCGGTCGGATTGCCGAGTTGATGCGCATATGCTCGGCTCCGCGTATATTGTGGCACACCTGAGGCATCCTCCCAAGGATTACATCCCGGATGCATGTCACATTTCCGTGCTTCCGGTTACCACGCTCACAGAGCACCCACCCCGACGTCCGTGGCAGGCGCATGCCGATGCACGGCTATGCGGGCATGCCAGACCAGCCACGCCGCCGCCAGTAGCGAGCGGCGCTGTAAGCGGACGCCGCTGGCCACCGCGATTTACACCACACACGCCCCAGAGCCTGCTAAAGTACAAGCACACAATCTGTAACGTCTCAAGTTTTCTCCGGTGGCGGCGAAGCTTCCACGGCCTCGCTGTGAACACGCCACCAGACGCTTTCGACACACGCAATTCGCTGGGGGGATGTGCAGTGGAAGCCCTTGACCTTGCACGGTGGCAATTCGGCATTACTACTGTCTACCACTTTCTGCAGGTGCCGTTGACCATCGGACTGTCGATCCTCGTCGCCATCCTGCAAACCAAGGCGCGGCGCTCCGAGAATCCCGCGTTGGCTCGGATGACGGATTTTTTCGGCAAGCTCCTGCTGATCAACTTCGCGCTGGGCGTTGCCACAGGCATCGTGCAAGAATTCCAGTTCGGCATGAACTGGTCCGAATATTCGATCTTCGTCGGCGACATTTTTGGTGCGCCTCTTGCCTTTGAGGCCCTACTCGCATTCTTCCTCGAGTCCACATTCCTCGGATTGTGGATTTTCGGCAAGAACCGCCTATCGCCACGCCTGCACAATCTAAGTATCTGGCTCTTCGCCATCGGTACCGTGCTTTCCGCATTCTTCATCCTCTCGGCCAACTCCTTTATGCAGAACCCAACCGGCGCCGTCGTCAATCCGGAGACCGGCCGTGCCGAATTGGATGGTATGGGCGGATTCCTCCACGTTCTGTTCAACGAAACATCCCTGCTGACCTTTGCCCACACGATCTCCGGCGCTTTCCTCGTTGCCGGAACGCTAGTAGCCGGCATGTCATTCTGGTGGATGGCACGTTCGGTCCGCCTCACCGGAAGTGACGACGAAGCTCGCACAGCCTGGCGCCCCACCGCAAAACTCGGACTTGTCACGATGCTCATCGCCTCACTCGGCGCTATCGGATCGGGGCATTTCATTGGTCAGCATGTCGCCGAAATCCAGCCCGCTAAGGCCTCCGCCATGATGGGCGTATGCGAATCCGGCGAAAGCCACAAGCTCGTCATCGTGATGTGGACGGCTGACTGCGACGGCGCCCAACTTACGGCCCCGATACCCGGGCTCGAATCCTTCATGGCCACGAACCACTTCTCCGGCCCGGAATCCTTCATTCCCAGCCTTGATGACGTCAATGCCGAATTGCAGGAGAAGTATGCGGACATCTACGGCGACGACGTCGACTACCGGCCAAATCTGACGGTCACCTTCTGGTCATTCCGCGTCATGATGGGAATCGGTTTCCTGTGCCTCGCACTGGCTCTGGCCGGGTTGTACAACCTACGGGAGAACCGTTTGCTTCGGTCGGAGAAATGGGGCCGATTCTGGCTCTGGATGATACCGATGCCTTTCCTGGGCAACTCCTTCGGCTGGATCCTCACCGAGATGGGGCGTCAGCCGTGGGTGGTCAACCCCGGCGATAACGGAGTCATGCTCATGACCTCTCTCGGAGTGTCCAACTCGGTAAGCGCCGCCACCGTTATCTTCTCAATGGCACTGTTTACCCTCGTATACACGGGGCTCGGAGTCATATGGGTATTGCTCTTGCGCCGCTACGCGCTGGAGGGCGTCAATCCGGAAAAGGAAGAGGTCCACCACGATGAGAATACCGACGCTCCGATGAGTTTCGTCTACTAGAACCGCACCGCCGCGACCTGACAGGAGACATCCGTGGAACCTACGACTATCCAGCTTCTCTGGTTCATTCTTATCGCCGTCCTGTGGATCGGATACTTCGCACTCGAAGGATTCGACTTCGGAGTCGGCATGCTCCTGAAGCTCCTGCCACGCAACGAGAAGGAGCGGCGCGTGGCACTGACCTCGATCGGCCCACACTGGGATGGCAACGAGGTCTGGCTGCTCACTGCCGGCGGTGCAACCTTCGCAGCGTTCCCCGCCTGGTATGCCCTGCTGTTCTCCGGCATGTACATCCCACTGACGCTTATTCTCATCCTTCTCATCCTGCGTATCTGCTCCCTCGAGTGGCGGAAGACCATCAACACGCAGCGTTGGCGTAATACCTGGGATACGCTCCACACCGTCGCCGCCTGGCTCGTGCCATTCCTCTGGGGCGTCGCCTTCGCGAACTTTGTACAGGGCATGCGTATCGAAGTCGGCACCTATGAGAGCGGCACCTTCATCCCGGTACCGGCTGATCAGGTGAGCGCCGCCGGCTACGCCGATGCGCACCACCATCTCACCGGCGGTTTCTTCTCACTGTTGACTCCGTTCGCCCTGCTCGGTGGAGTCGTTTTCGTGACTCTCTTCCTCTCGCACGGCGCACTTTTCCTCGCGCTGAAGACGAGCGGAGAGATGCATACCCGCGCGCTGCGCCTGGCGCGCAGGAGCGTTCCGGCCAGCGCCACGCTCGCCGTTATCTGGGCACTTATCGCACAGTTCTCCTACACGGCCAACTCCACGGTCTCAGCGGCCGTGCTGCTACTCGGCATCGCCTGTATCGCCTGTGCAATATTGATGACGTGGCGCGACATCGAAATGCCCGCATTCTTGGCCCATTTCGCAGCCATTGCCCTCCTCGTCGTATTCATCTGGACGGCGATCTATCCATCGGTCATGAAATCGTCCATCGATCCGGCATACTCGTTGCACCTCGTACAAGCCTCCGCGACGGCGCCCACACAAACCATCATGACCATTGCGGCACTCGTCTTCGTCCCCATTGTTCTCGGCTACACGGCGTGGGGCTACTGGGTATTCCGGCGGCGGATCTCCGTCGAGCAGGTGCCCGACGAAGCGGCCGGGCTGGACCCACGGAACATCCGCCGTTTTGCGATCGGCGGCTCCACGGCCTCACCGGACGACAAGCAGTGAGACGCCGACTGCCCCACGGACTCGCGACCATACACATACGAGGAGACCAGTCCGAAACGCATAGAATCCAAAAGCACAGAAGAGGCACAGAGAAGGCCGCCGATGAAGCCACTTGACCCCCGCCTGCTGCGCTACATCCGCGCTGCCCGCCGCTACATCATCTTCCTGGCGGGCACGGGCATGCTGATAGCCGGCCTGATCGTCGCACAATGCCTGCTTATCGCACACGCGGCGGGTTCCTTGATCAATGGTGAGGCTGACCTGGCGCAGATACTCCCCCTTATCGGCGCCCTCCTCGGGGTATTCGTCGCGCGCATGGCGGTCACCTACCTGCAGGAAGCCTTCGGGCATCGCGCCGCTTTGCGCGTCATGGCTGACTTGCGAACGCGGGTTCTCCGGCACGCGGGCGACCTCGGCCCGCGCTGGCTCGCCAACGGCCGCACCTCCCCCACGGTGACACTGGTGACCGATGCGCTCGAAGACCTCGAACCCTACTTCGTCAAGTACCTCCCGCAACTCATCCTCTCCGTCACCGTCACTCCCCTCACCCTGCTCGTCATCTTGTGCACCGACTGGGTGAGCGCGCTGGCCATTGTCATCTGCATTCCTCTTATCCCGCTCTTCATGATCCTTGTGGGCCGCATGACGAAGACCTTCTCAGACTCGCGTCTAGCGGCCATGCAACGCCTCGGAGAACAGTTGCTCGATCTGTTGGCCGGGCTCAGCACGCTGAAAGCACTGGGACGCGAACAGGGCCCGCGCCGACGCGTCCAAGAACTCGGCGACGATTATGCGGCAAAGACGATGCGGACGCTCTCAGTCGCCTTTCTCTCCGGTGCGGTCCTCGAGTTCCTGACGACCCTGTCAACAGCACTGGTGGCGGTGGAGGTCGGGCTGCGCATGGTTGCCGGTCATCTCGGCCTGGCAGCGGGACTCGCAATCATCATGCTGACCCCGGAGGTCTTCAAGCCTCTGCGGGAGGTCGGCTCCCAATTCCACGCCTCCGCCGACGGGGTCGCCGCAACCGAGCAGGCCTTTGCCCTTCTGGATGAGCCGGTGCCGACCACGTCCGGCCCCCGCCCCGCTCCCGACCTGCGGCAAGCCACGATCACGATCAGCGCGTTGAGTGTTCGCTCCCCGGAACGCGACACGATCGCACCCTATCGGATGGACGCATCTATTCATCCCGGGGAAGTAGTGGCTTTGCGCGGGCCTTCCGGTGCGGGGAAATCCACGGCGGTGCTCGCCCTCTTACAACTGCTGGAACCCACGCACGGCATTATCACCGTCGCCGGCGCACCTCTGGCAGAGATTGACCAGGCATCCTGGTGGTCGCAAATCACCTGGGTTCCGCAGCGCCCAACGCTGGTACCGGGAACCGTGCTGGAAAACCTGCAGACGGACATCGGGGAGGAATTGGACGCGGCGGCCGCCCTGACCGGTTTCGACCGTGTCATCGCTACCTTGCCCAACGGCTGGCATTCACGCATCGGACAGGGTGGTACCGGCCTGTCACTTGGACAACGCCAACGCCTGGCGCTTACTCGCGCCCTCGTTGCTGCCTGCCCCCTGGTTATTCTTGATGAGCCCTCCGCGCATCTCGACGCCCTGTCCGAAGAGCTCGTCTGCCAGGCCGTCCGCACGCTTCGCGAGTCGGGCCACACCGTGCTGGTGATTGCTCATCGCAATGCGATCATTCGCGAAGCAGACCGTGTGGTCGATGTAGCGTCGGGGGTGGCGCGATGAGTTTCGTTCTCCCCTCTTCCCAATGGCATGCCATTAGGCGCGCCATTTCGCTCCTGCGCATCGACCGCAAAGGATTCGTCCTTTCCGTCGTCGCCGGTTGGGCGGGCCTGGGATGCTCGGTCGGCCTCGCAGCCGTCTCGGCCTGGCTCATCGCGCGTGCCTCCCAGATGCCGCCCGTGCTGGCTCTCGCCGTCGCCTCAACCGCGGTACGGGCGCTCGGGATCGGCAAGGCCGTCTTCCGCTATCTGAATAGGATTGCCTCCCATCGAGTAGCTCTTTACGGCATGTCAACTCTGCGTGCCACAATCTATCAGCGCTTGGCGGACTCACCCACGGACGTGGTTACCTCCGTGCGGCGCGGCGACCTACTTGCCAGAACGGGTAAGGATGTCGACGACGTCGGCGACCTGGTAGTGCGTGCTCTGCAACCCGCCGCAGTAGCCGGGACAGTCTGCCTGCTCTCCGTCGGTATCGTCTCCGCCTTCTCCCCCGCTATTGGCTGCGTGCTGGCACTGTGTCTGCTGTTTTCCGGGATCGGTGCGCCCTACCTGGCAATGCGCGGCGCATACCGTTCCGAACTCGCGCAGGTACGCGACCGGGCCGAGCTGAGCACCCAGGCGCTCTCGCTGCTGGAAGGCGCGGCAGAACTCAGAGTATCCGGCCGATTGGCGCAGGCAGAAGCGGCCGCAGCAGGCACGGAAACACGTATCATTCAAGATCGGGACGCCGCCGCCCGGCCCGCCGCTCTCGCCGCCGCGCTCGACGTACTCGCCATGGGTATCGCCGTCGTCGCCGCCCTCGTGATCGGCGCACAGCAACTCGCGGCCGGGACGATCGCTCCGGTTGAATTGGCAGTTCTCGTGCTCACTCCCCTTGCCTCCTTTGAGGCCACCGAGCCACTTGCCAAGGCTGCCACCACGTTGGTGCGCTGCGGCGCGGCCTCCGAGCGTATCCTCACTCTGATTGATCGCGCGGCTGCACACCCCGAACTACCGCCCACCGGGCAAGATGAACCCTCTGGAGCAAAAGCCAGCGCCAACGAGTTAATCGCCACTGATGTGGTTGCCGGGTGGCCGAGCGGCCCCGACGTCATCGGCCCGGTTTCCTTTCACCTATCGCGCGCGCAAAGTCTGGCCATTGTCGGACCGTCCGGAGTGGGCAAGTCGACCTTGTTGTACACCTTGGCTGGTCTGCTGCCGCCGCATGGCGGATCGGTTCGCCTCGACGGTGAGGAGATTTCCCGACTCGACCGGGGAACGGTATCTCACCTGCTCACACTAACTGCCGAAGACGCGCACGTATTTGCCACAACCGTGCTGGAAAACCTCCGGGTAGCGCGCGGCTCTGTCACCGAGGCTGAAGCGGAACAGCTCCTGCAACGTGTAGGGCTGGCCGATTGGCTACAACAGCTGCCACACGGTTTGCACACCCCGCTTGGCACCGATGCCACTACCCTATCCGGTGGTGAACGACGTCGCCTGCTCCTTGCGCGAGCATTGGCAAGTCCCGCCCCTTTCCTCCTTTTGGACGAACCGGCCGAACACCTCGATGCGGATAGCGCTGATAGGCTGATTGCAGACTTGTTCGCGAGCCGTGACGAGGGCCGTACGATTATTCTTGTGACGCATCGGCTCGGGCAGCTTGCGGCAGCCGATCACATCATTGTTATCGGGCAGAATGGTGCCATCCAGGCCACTGGAACACACCATGAGCTTCTTGAACGGCTCCCGGAGTATGGTTGGGCTGTGAACCGCGAATAGGGAGGATGCCATGAGTCAGAAGCCCCAGGCCGAGCTCGTCGCAGCCAGTGAGCAGGCTCCCGACGCAGTCACGCCTTCGGTAGCGGCGATCATCTCCTCCGCTTTTGAACTCACCACCCGGCTGGAACAGCAATCCGTGCTTCAGGCCCTGGTCGACTCCGCCGTTGCGCTGACTGGCGCCCGCTACGGCGCATTGGCCGTACTGGGCTCTCACGGCGAGACGGCTCAGCTTGTCTTCACCGGTTTGGATTATCAGCGCGCGTCCGCCATCGGTCGCCCCGCACAAGATCGTGGTGTGATTGCGGATATTCCCGGCGAGGGCTACCTCATCATCGACGACCTATCCAACTACAACAAGAACATCTCCTTGCCCACAAACCACCCGGAAATGACGAATTTCCTTGGGGTGGCGGTTCGCATTCGCGGACGTCTGTTCGGACACCTCATGCTGGCGAATAAGACCGGAAGCTTCAGCGCCTCGGACGGTCAGAACATGCTGCTCCTGGCACAGGCCGCCGGCATTGCGCTGGAAAACGCGCGTCTTTATGCCGAGTCAAACACTCGCGCACAGTGGATCGCCGCCTCGCGCGCCATCACCACCGCACTGCTGGAGGGAACGGATGAGGAGGAGGCACTGCAGTTAATCGCCAAAGAAATGCGACGCGTCGCCAAGGCCGACGTTGCACTCATCATCCTGCCATCGGTGGGCGACACGTGGGCATGCGAAATCGCGGATGGTGAGGGTGCGGAAAAACTCATCGGAACCGTTTTTCCGCCCGAGGGACGCGCGCAGGCCGTGATCAGAGAAGGATCTGGCCTGATCGTCGATACGATGCAACGTCAAAAGAACCTCCTGGTTGAGGGGCTGGCACGCTTCGGACCGGCCCTGTATGCGCCGATGGTCGCCCGCGGAAGCTCACAGGGTGTCATCGTGCTCCTACGTAACCCAGACAAACCGGAGTTCGATCTCTCCGACCTCTCCATGGCGGAAAATGTTGCCAAACAGGCCGCGCTGGCTCTCGAGTTGGCCTCCGCGCGCCACGCTCAGGCCCAAGCGGATCAGATGGAAGATCGAGCACGAATCTCCCGCGACCTGCACGACTTCGCCATCCAACAGCTCTTCGCCTCCGGTATGGAACTCACGGCGGCACGAGAAGACCTCGCCAACGAGGAAACGGTACCCCGGCCCGTACTTGCCTCCCTTGACCGTGCTATCAAGTCCATCGACGAATCCGTGGCACAGATTCGCCAGATCATCTACTCACTGCGCGACCCGCAGGCGACGGTACCGTTGGTTGATCGCCTGCGGCGTGAAACCACGTCCGCAACCAGCTCCCTCGGCTTCGCCCCCGGTCTGACAATCAGCAATCTGGGATCCATCGTCACCTCCGGCTCGCATACGGAGATCGACGATGAATTAGGCGCAGACCTCTCCGACGACGTCGTCGCCGTGGTACGGGAATGCCTTTCCAACGCGGCACGGCACGCCCAGGCCAATACGGTTGACATAGCAATCACCATCGAAAGCCACCGCGTGAAAATCGTGGTGTGCGATGACGGCCGCGGAATCGATCGCACGTCATCGCGCCGATCAGGACTGTCGAATCTCGCCGCCCGAGCCCGACGCCATCAGGGAACATTCTCCATTCGCCCAGTGCATGGCACAACGGGCACAAAAGTTGAATGGACCGCGCTGGTGGACTAGCTGTTCCGCCAGCCGGCGGCTCGCTGGCCGGCAACCCAGGCGGCAACCTGCGTGCGCCGTTGCAATCCCATCTTTGACAGCAGCGAGGTGATGTGGTTCTTCACCGTTTTCTCTGCGACTCCGAGCCGTTCGCCGATCTCGCGGTTCGACAGTCCATCGCCGATCAGTTCCAGGACCTTACGCTCCGACGGCGTCAGATTGGCCGTTGGGTTATTGTGGTCCGCCCGCCTCCGGTTCACGGTCCGTTCATCGAGCAATGTGCGCCCGGCCGCTACTGCGCGAATGTTCTCGGTAATCTCGGCACCGCGCACCGACTTGAGCAGGTATGCCTTGGCTCCCGCAGCCAGCGATTCGGCCAGGGCTTCGTCGTCGTCGAAGGATGTCAGTACGATGCAACGAGTAGTTGGTGAAACCTCACGGAGCTGCTGGATGATATCGATGCCTGTGCCATCGGGCAGACGCAGATCCACAAGGGCCACTTCGGGGTGCACGAGTTCCCCACGCCGCACCGCTTCAGCGACGCTTCCCGCCTCGGCGACCACCATCAATCCGTCGGCGCGGTCCACAACTTCGGCGATTCCACGGCGAACCACTTCGTGGTCGTCGATGATCATCACTCTAATATCGTCGGTGACTGCCACCTCTACAGCCTCTCATCTCGCTAGCCACTGAAATTCTATTCTAGAATCCGCCGCGCATCGGCTCATCGATCGGCTTCGGGCCGCGCCATACGTCACAGTGGCTGGCAAAATGGACAAAACACGGCCGAACGTCCCGATACGCGCAGGGTTTCGAGCGTGTTTCCGCACCGACGGCATGGCATGGCGCTACGCCCGTAGGCCTGGAGAGAAATCTCGAAGTAGCCCGTTTCGCCGTCGACTCCCACGTACAGGGAGTCGAACGAGGTGCCCCCGGCCTTCACAGCGGCCCGTAGCACGGCCGTCGCCTCCGTGTACAGCTGCAACGCCCTCTGGCTGCTTAACGTGTTCGCGCGTCGCAACGGGTGAATTCGAGCTGCGAAGAGCGCTTCGTCCGCGTAGATCGATCCGATTCCAGATACGAGTGTCTGATCGAGCAGCGCAGTCTTGATCGGTGTCTTCTTCCGGCCCGTCCGCTCGGCCAAACGCTTCCGGTCCAGCGCGGGATCCAACAGGTCACGCGCAATATGCTGCGCGATACTGGGAATCTCACGCCGTTGGCTGCCCTCACCGCCCGGTTCCACGCAGGGCACCCAGCGATCCGGGGCGAGGTAGCCGAATGTTCGCTGATCGGCGAAGACGAGGCGTTGACCGTCGTTGAGGGTGAAGACGGCGCGGGTGTGCCGCGCGGAACCTCCCAGTCGAAACTGGCCGGACATTCCCAGATGGGCTACCAGCGCCCTGTCGCCCAGGTCGAACCAGAGGAATTTACCGCGCCTGACCACGGCGTTAATGCGGCTGTTCTTCACCGGCTCCAATCCTTGCGGTGCACGGCGAATAACCCGCTCACCGTAGGACCGCACCGCAACAATCGTCCGCCCCAGCACATGCCGTTCCAGCCCGCGGCGGATGGTTTCCACCTCGGGCAGCTCAGGCATCCGCCGTGATCATCTTGTAGGACGCTTCGGCGGCCTTATGCCGTGCATTCTTCTGACTTGAGCCGGTACCGGTGCCCCACTGCCTATCTCCCATGTAGGCGACGGCGGTGAACACGCGCTGATGATCGGGGCCCTCGCTGGTCACATCGAACTTGAGTGTTCCGACCATGCCGCGTTGATGCGCAATTTCCTCGAAGCTCGTCTGCCAGTCCAGGCTCGGCCCGAGCGTACTTGCCTCGGCGATTCTCTCCGCGGTCAGCCGTTCCACGATCTTTCGCGTCGGTTCCAGACCGTGTTGCAGGTAAGTGGCACCGATTAGCGCCTCCACGGTGTCCGAGAGGATGGAGTCCTTCTGCGCTCCCCCGCTTTGCTTCTCGCCGCGCCCGAGCCGGATAAACTCTCCAATCCCAAGTCGATGAGCGATATCCGCCAAGCCCTTCTCGGAGACCGCATGCGTTTTCATACGCGACATATCGCCCTCGCTGGCGTCGGGATACTCGCGAAAAACCATATCCGCGACGATCATGCCCAGCACGGAATCTCCCAGGAACTCCAGGCGTTCATTGTGTTCTTCGTCGTGCTCATAGGCAAAGCTGCGATGCGTCAGTGCCAGGCGTAACAACGGTCGCGCGATATCGATGCCCCATCGATCAACCAACTCGTGGTAGCTCACTGCTGCTCCTGATCGCGCAATTGAGCTTCCAGTTCGGCGAGGGCATCAAAACGTGAATCAACCTGTTCGTGGTGATGATCCGCCGGCAATTCATCCCACGGCTGGCCGCATTCGGAACACAGCCCGGGGCAGTCCGCACGGCATAGAGGTGTGAACGGCAGCGCAAGCACGACGGCGTCGCGCAGAATCGGCTCCAGGTCGATATGGTCGTTCTCGACCACCTGCGCAGCAGCGGCCTCCTCGTCTCCTTCCTCCACCAGAGCGGCTCGCCGTTCCGGGTAAAACACGAGCTCTCCAACAGACTCCGTCACGTCCTCCGCGATATCCCGCAGGCAGCGCGCACACTGCCCGGTCAACCGGGTGGATACCGTACCGGAGACGTACACACCCTCGGAAACGGAATGCAACGTGAGCGCCACGCGCAGCGGACTACCCGCAGGCACACCGATCATTTCCACGCCCATATCGGACGGAGCATCGAGTGTGGCCTCCCAGTTCGTACTGGCGCCCTCCTGGCGCGGCAGCTCGGTGATGGAGATGACGTACGGGCTTCTCAGGTCCACGATTCCTCCTCATCGCTCTGCCGTTCAGCCAGCACGGCCCGCCCGGCACGTATCTGGCTAACAAGCTGATCTACACGGCCCTGCACGCTAGCGACCAGTTCTTCAATACCTCCGCCGAGCTCAGCGACATCGTTCTGCAGGGTGGCCAAGGTGCTGTCCGAGTATTCGTCGGCACCCTGACGCAGCTTCTCGGCCTGGGATGTGGCCTCGTCCAGAATGCGCTGCGCCTGTGCCTTGGCGGCAATGGTCACCGCATCTTGCGAGACCAGACGCGAGGCCTGCTGCCGTGCCTCCTGGATGATGTCCTCCGCGTCCTGGTGCGCCTGCTGCACGATGTGCTCGCCCTCTTCCTGCGCCTGCGCGGCCACGGTGTCCGCGCGTGCGAGCAGGCCGTCTGCCTGGACAATTTGATCCGGGACGATATCCCGTGCTGTCTCCAGTAAATCCAGTACCTGCGAGCGGTTGACCATGACCGATGCCGACATTGGAACCGATCGTGCCTCACTGACCAGACCGATCAGTTCTTCCAGAATCTCGACAAGGGATTGCCCCTGCTCTTCTTGCTCTGACATCAGTTCTCCCCGTTCTGGCGGACGCGCTTCACGAGTGCCTCCGCAACATTCTCCGGTACCAGCCCTGAAATATCGCCGCCGTGGCAGGCCACATCCTTAACCAGAGAGGACGCCACGTGCCCCAGGTTGGTATCGCCCATGATAAACACTGTTTCGATACCCGTGAGGTGCCTATTCATCAGTGCCATCGCCTGTTCACCGTCATAGTCTGCCGCGCCGCGCAGGCCTTTAATGATCGCAACAGCGCCGATATCACGGCAGTACTCGGCGATGAGGCCCGGCAGGAGTTGGACGCGCACACCGGGGATTTCCGCCAGTGCCTCCGATGCCAGGGCGCATCTCTCCTCAGCGGAGAATAGATACCGTTTCGCAGGGTTCGCTCCCACGGCCACGACGACCTCGTCGAACAAACCCCGCGCCCGGCGGATCACATCCACATGCCCGAGGGTGATGGGATCAAAGGATCCCGGGCACACCGCAATTGTCATGACTCCAGCCTAGTGCCTGCCGGGCGGTGAGCAGCGCTCCACACCCGGGTGTCTCCCCAATCGCGGTGGTCCTGCAGTTCCAGATCGTCAGGCCATTGCGGTTCGGGAGAGCGTTTGGACCGTTCGACGACGACGAGGGCATCGTCGGCCATATGCGGCATAAGGCCGGAAAGAACCTGCCCAAGCACATCCTCCTCGAGCGCATACGGCGGGTCCAACAGCACGAGGTCAAATTCCCTGCGCGGGGGAAGCGTCACCCAGGACTCGGCCTTGGCGGTGTGGACCTGCACATCGAGGCCGAGGTTCGCAGCATTCTGCCGGATGAGCTGGGCCGCAGGGCGCGAGGACTCGACCAGTTCCACGTGTGCGGCACCTCGTGACGCCGCCTCCAGGCCAAGGGCGCCCGAGCCGGCGAAAAGATCCAAAACGTTACAGTCCGCGATATAGCCGCGGTGCTCCAAACGAGAGAACATCGCCTCGCGAACTCGTTCAGATGTTGGGCGGGTATGCACTGTCGGCACCTTAATAGCTCTACCACCCGCGCTACCGGCAACGATGCGGGTCATATCTATCCCTTCTCCAGATAATCGGCACGGCCTTCATCTAGTTCGGCGACGGCGGCAGCCAGTTCCGCGTGCTCTGAAAGCTCCGGATCGCTCGCCACGAGCGTGCGCGCGGCGTCACGGGCCTGCGCAATGAGTTCGACATCGCGTACTACGGAGAGGAACCGCAGATGCGAGGCACGTCCCGACTGGCTGGTTCCCAACACGTCCCCTTCGGATCGCAACTGTAAATCGCGTTCGGCGAGCTCGAATCCGTCCGTCGTCGAAGCGAAGACCGCGAGTCGCTCGGCCGCCAAGGTTCCCGCAATTGCACGCGAAACTGCCAGGCAGGTGCCTTCCTTGCCGCCGCGGCCAATCCGCCCACGCAATTGGTGTAGCTGTGACAGACCGAAGCGGTCCGCGTCGAGAATAACCATCAGGGTCGCCTCGGGCACATCCACGCCCACCTCAATAACCGTGGTGGAGACGAGGATCGGGGTGTTACCGCCCGCGAATTCTGCCATGGCGGCGGTCTTCTCCTCCGTGCTGAGACGCCCGTGCATCACACCGATTGCAATCCCGTTCAAAATCGGACGGGCGCGCAGTTCTTCCGCTACGTCCAACACGCTGGCAAGGTCCTCGTCGGGATTCTCCTCGCCATCGATGCGGGGACAGACGACGTACACGCGCCCCCCGCCATCTACTTCTTCCCGCGCGCGCTCCCAGACGCGTGCCATCCACCGTTCATTGGTGGCCGGAACAACCGTGGTCGCAACGCTTTTACGCCCGGCGGGAAGCTCCCGCAGTGTGGACACATCTAGATCCCCGAACACACTCATCGCAATCGTGCGCGGAATCGGCGTTGCCGTCATAACCAGGGTGTGCACACCGCCCGCGAGGCGGTCACGTTGGTCCACGCCGAAACGGTGTTGTTCGTCAACCACCGCCAATCCGAGAAAAGGGATCTGGACGTCCTCGGAGAGCAGGGCATGCGTGCCCACGATAAGGCCCGCTTCCCCGGAGGCAATCCGCGCCAGTGCCTGGCGGCGCTGCCGTGTGGTGAGCGAACCAGTCAGTATTTCCACGCGCGTGGCGGTCTCCGCTCCCCCGAGTTGCCCCGCTAACCCCAGCGGCCCGAGCAGATCTTCAATGGTACGTAGGTGCTGCCAGGCCAGCACTTCGGTGGGAGCCAGCAACGCGGCCTGCCCGTCGCCGTCGACCACCTGCAGCATGGCACGCAGTGCCACGACCGTTTTGCCCGATCCGACGTCGCCCTGCAGTAGACGTTGCATCGGTGTTGTGGTGGCAAGTTCGGCGGCAATCTCTTCCCCGACCGCGCGCTGACCCGCGGTCAGCCGGTAGGGCAAACGCGCGTCGAACGCCTCCAGAATACCGCCGGTATGCGGCGAAAAGGCCGCCGTAGCCCGGTCCTTTGCAGCAACGGCACGCCGCGCTAGATTCGCCTGGAGAACGAAGGCCTCCTCGTGTGCCATGCGGAGAGACGCCTGCTTCCATGAGGCGTCGTCGTCGGGCATGTGTAAAGTACGCACGGCGTCGTAGCGGGCGGGGAGGCCGTGCTGCTGCCGATAGTCCGAAGGAAGAGGATCCGACAGGTCGGCCGGTGTGATGGACGGAAGGATTGTGGCGATTGCCTTCTCCACCTGCCACGACGGTACACGCTCGGCGGCATGGTAAATCGGTATCGGGCGTTCCAGGCGGGCCAGATCCGGTTCGTCGTCCACCAGTTCGTACTCGGGATGGGTCAGTTGCAGCTGGCCGCGGTAGGAGGAGATCGTGCCGGAGAAGGTGGCAACTGTTCCCACCTGCAGGCGGCGTTCGTGATACTGCAGCGGGCGGCTGCTTTTGCCGAAGAAAGTCAGGGCCAGGTCGTGTGTTCCGTCGGTGATGCGGACCTGCAGGATATAGCCGCGCCGGGCATTCATGGGGCGCAGGTTGGTACCGATCACGCGGGCTATTACCGTCACCGGTTCGCCCTCGCGTACGGCGGCAATGGGCATGAGTTCGCCACGATGGGCTAAGCGAAATGGAAAGTGATAGATGAGGTCACCGACGGTGTGCAGGTCAAGTTTCGCCAGCGCATTGGCGGTGCGCTTCCCCAGGGCGCGTTCCAGCGGGCGGGTCAGCACCGTCCACCCGTCACTCGTTACCGCCGTCGACATCTGCCCTCCTCGACTGTTTTAACACTCCATCCGCAGGCATGCATCATCTGGAACTCAACGTACTGTGCCTAGCCTACCCGTGCCCGTTGGTGCAGCCGTATCTCATCCCCGGGTATTGTGGCCAACGGCGGTACGCGGGAGCGCCCCTGTACGTGCGCGATACCACGAACGGCGTGCTTGGACAGCGTCGGCTTGGCCGCCTATACTTTATGAGTTGCCAGTCGCCGACTGGTGGTTAGGAGACGCCGCTGGCGTCCCGTCAGCGATCGAAGGAGAAGAACCGTGGCTTCTGTTTGTGATGTTTGCGGCAAGCACCCGGGCTTCGGTAAGAGCGTCTCGCATTCCCACGTGCGGACCAACCGCCGGTGGAATCCGAATATTCAGCGCGTACGCGCCGTTGTGAACGGCACGACCAAGCGCCTTAACGTGTGCACCTCGTGCATTAAGGCCGGCAAGGTCGAGCGCGCCATCTGAGCCGCACTGCTTAACGCTAAGGGTCGCCTCCGGGCGGCCCTTTCTGTTTGCCAGTGGCCCTTTTCGGCGTTGAAGGCTTAAAGGCCGGATGAACCAGTGATTCGTCTCTTGCGAACCAACCCACACCCGACCACCAAACCCCACCCATCTACTCGGCAAAGTGGTGGCGTGCTCTAGTCTCCTGGGGTAGGGTGTTGGTTGTCCCCATTTCCGGTTCCCTCTATCGGCT
>SUUB01000032.1:20961-23960 GCA_015062745.1 Actinomycetaceae bacterium | reverse complement strand
GGGTGCCCCGGAACAAATGCTTCCGGGGCACCCGTTAGGTGTTGTACGGCAGGATCAGTACATGCCGCCCATGCCACCCATGTCATCGCCACCGCCAGCGGCCGGGGCCGGAGGCTCCGGCTTGTCGGCAACAACGCTCTCGGTGGTCAGGAACAGTCCAGCAATGGATGCGGCGTTCTGCAGCGCGGACCGGGTCACCTTCACCGGGTCCATAACGCCGGCAGCCAGCAGGTCCTCGTAATCGCCGGTAGCCGCGTTCAGGCCGGTTCCCTTAGGCAGGGAACGCACCTTCTCTACGACGACGCCGCCCTCGAGGCCAGCGTTCACCGCGATCTGCTTGAGAGGAGCCTCAATGGCGGCCTTCACGATGGCCGCACCGGTTGCCTCGTCGCCCTCAAAGCTGAGTCCGGCGAAGGCCTCGTCGGCAGCCTGCAGCAGTGCGACACCACCACCGGCAACGATGCCTTCCTCAACCGCAGCCTTGGCGTTACGCACGGCATCCTCGATGCGGTGCTTGCGCTCCTTGAGCTCGACCTCGGTAGCGGCACCCGCCTTGATCACTGCCACGCCGCCAGCCAGCTTGGCCAGGCGCTCCTGCAGCTTCTCCGTGTCGTAATCGGAGGTGGAGTTCTCGATCTGCTGCTTGATCTGAGCCACACGGCCCGCGATCTGCTCAGCATCGCCGGCGCCATCAACGATGGTCGTCTCATCCTTGGTCAGCACGATCTTGCGGGCCTGGCCCAGGAGGTCGAGATCGGCGTTCTCCAGCTTGAGTCCGACGGTCTCCGAAATGACCTGACCACCGGTCAGGATGGCCATATCCTGCAGCATCTCCTTGCGGCGGTCGCCAAAGCCCGGAGCTTTAACCGCAGCGGACTTGAAGGTGCCACGAATCTTGTTCACCACGAGGGTGGCCAGGGCTTCGCCCTCGACATCCTCAGCGATGATGACAAGCGGCTTACCGGTCTGCATGACCTTCTCCAGCAAGGGCAGCAGCTCCTTGACGTTGGAGATCTTGGAGTCCATGAGGAGGACGTAAGGATCCTCCAGCACGGCTTCCTGCCGCTCGGCGTCCGTCACGAAGTACGGGGAGAGGAAGCCCTTATCGAAGGACATGCCCTCGGTGAGCTCCAGCTCCAGGCCGAAGGTGTTGGACTCCTCGACGGTGATAACACCTTCCTTGCCCGCCTTGGACATGGCCTCGGCAATCGCCGCACCGATCTCGGTGTCACCGGCAGAGATTGCAGCGGTGGAAGCGATCTCTTCCTCCGTCTCGATCTCCTTGGCATCGGCGAGCAGACGCTCGGTGATGGCCTCGACGGCCTTATCGATGCCCTTCTTCAGCGCGATCGGGTTGGAGCCGGCCGCCACGTTACGCAGTCCTTCGTGCACGAGGGCCTGGGCGAGGACCGTAGCGGTGGTGGTGCCGTCACCGGCGACGTCGTCGGTCTTCTTGGCGACTTCCTTCACCAGCTCGGCGCCGATGCGCTCGTACGGATCCTCAAGGTCGATTTCCTTGGCAATGGAAACGCCGTCGTTGGTAATGGTCGGGGCGCCCCACTTCTTGTCGAGCACAACGTTGCGGCCCTTGGGTCCAAGGGTCACCTTCACGGTGTCGGCCAGAAGGTTCAGCCCGCGCTCCATGGAGCGACGAGCCTCCTCGTTGAAAGCAATGGTCTTTGCCATGCGATTAGTTCCTCCCACAGGGATGGTGGAATCCGCCAGTCGATGCCCGCGACGGACGAGGTCGAGCACACCGGTCACGTCCCGGCATGCCGTACCCCTCATCGACTGAGAGATTTTGTCACTCTCGTTCTTCGAGTGCTAAGTCGAGTTTGGCACTCTCGGCCCGAGAGTGCAAGATGAATCCACTCAGTGTGGCGCGAACGTCATCAACGGCACGAAATCCCAGCTATGGCGCGATTTCCACATTCCGCGTAAAGCGAAAAGTTGAGTTTGCTCAGCTCAACTTAGTTTACCGATCCGACCACGTCAGGAGACTCAACGGAGAGCCTAGTACAGGACCCGTACGAGTATCGCCGATCTGACCGCGCCGGGAAGCTCGACCGAACGGGATCTACCGACTCAGATCCGCCCGCAGCACGACGACGACCTGGTAATTCCCGGTTGCACTCGGGGCAAGAACAACGTTTTCTTCCGGTATCCCCAGAGTTGTGGCAACGCGGGATGCCGTTCCCTGGTCGCTTTCCGCCGCATAAAAGACAGTAGACACCTCGGGCGTATTGCCGTCGTAGTTGTCCACCTCCACATTTGTGAAGCCTTCTGTAGTCAGAAGCTCCTGATTCGATGCCGCGAATCCCCGGATGTTCGCACCATTGAGCACAAGAACACTCGCATCCAGGTCAGCCGTTGGAAGTTCGGGGACGGTCTCGACCGGTTCGCTGCTTTCGCTCGGTTCCGCCCCAGGGTCGGTCGTCTCCGTTCCGGCCGACGTCGTGGCGGTGGCATCCCGCGCAGGCGTGTCCGCACTGATCAGTTGGATAATCCCCCAACCGGCCAGCGGTGCCGCGATGAGGATTACAACAAGGGCAATCCACCACCGTGCGTTCGAGCGGTGCGGGCGATGGGTGCCATGGACCTTACGGCTGGCCGCAATCGCGTCAAATTCGTCTTCGGGGTATTCCTGTGCCACAGCGCTAGCCTAGCGCGTCTTGGCCCTCGTCCGCTTGTTCCTCGGGCCATTGTGGCTCGGCCAGTTGGCCGCGAGGTGGCCTCTCACCCCCATGGCGTTCCCGTGCACGGCGCTCGCGCAGACGTAAGAGACGACGGACCAACTCTGGCTCCTGCATTAAAGACTGTGGTTTGTCCAGCGCACGATTCAGAGTGAGGTAGTACTGCGCGGAGGTCAGCCCGGTCTGTGCGATAAGCGCCGCCTTGTTACCCCGCCGCCGCCACCAGGACCGCTCCACCTCCAGCACTTGTTGTTCCTGGGGGCTCAGTTCCCCTTCATGTTGTTCCTGGGGGCTCAGTTCCCCTTC
>SUUB01000032.1:13548-20861 GCA_015062745.1 Actinomycetaceae bacterium | reverse complement strand
CGCTCCACCTCCAGCACTTGTTGTTCCTGGGGGCTCAGTTCCCCTTCATGTTGTTCCTGGGGGCTCAGTTCCCCTTCGTGCAGTTCGGAAGCCGACGTCGGTTCGGACGCGGGGCTGCTTGCTTCTACATCGCCTCTTGCTTCTACATCGCCTCCCCCATCGTATGTGCTGGGTTCGCCGCCGCGCATCGCCATCACCTCCCGGACTTCCTGCCACACAGCTTCACAGCCTTCGGCTGTATGCTACAGCCATGCAGCCTCTCTCCGAGCTTATCGATCCGGACTGGGCGAATGCCCTCGCGCCCGTGGAATCCACCATTCACGATATGGGTGATTTCCTACGGGCGGAATTGCAGGAAGGACGCGGCTACCTACCTGCGGGTAAAAACGTGCTGCGCGCCTTCACCTACCCTCTCGACCAGGTCAAGGTACTAATTGTGGGACAGGATCCGTATCCGACGCCCGGGCACCCGGTAGGTTTGAGCTTCTGTGTTGACCCGGCGGTGCGGCCCATCCCCCGCTCGCTGGTCAATATCTTCACCGAAATGCACGACGATCTGGGTACATCCATGCCGTCCAACGGCGATCTGACCCCGTGGTGCGAGCAGGGCGTGATGCTGCTCAACCGCGTTCTGACCGTGCAACCCGGCAACCCCGGTTCACACCGCGGAAAAGGCTGGGAGAAGGTCACGGAACACGCGATTCGCTGCCTCGCCCAGCGGGATCGCCCGCTGGTTGCCATCCTGTGGGGGCGGCCTGCTCAAGAGCTCCGCCCGCTGCTGAGGAGCACGCCGGTCATCACGTCACCGCACCCGTCACCGCTCTCCGCCTCGCGTGGATTCTTCGGTTCCAAGCCGTTCTCGCGGGCCAATGCACTGCTGGCCGAGCAGGGCGCCAGTCCGGTTGACTGGCAGCTGCCGTAAGCGGCAGGCCACGTAAGGCTACCGGTTGCAGTGCTGCACTGCCATACCGATAAGGCGCAATGCTGCCATGCCGATCACACGAATGTCCCGCCACTGCCAGCCGTTGTCGGCGGCTCAGTTGCAGTGTTGCCATACCGATAACACGAACGTCTCTCATCCAATAGTCCGGGGCGGCCTCCGCTGCGCACCATGCTTGATACAGAGTTTCCGCCCTCCGCTAAGAGGCCGGGGCAACCTGCTTCCAAACCACTGAAACGCGACGCGTAGGTCATTCTGCCGACCGTGCACTCGCCATGTTGAGCTATGTCGGCATCGTTGAGTTATGTCCGCATCGCTCTACAACTGGTACACCGTATCGGCCGCGGCCGCCAGTTCGTCGTCGTGCGTAGCGATAACAACGCATACACCCGCCGCGGCCGCATCCGTCAACAAGCGGGTGACATTGCTCCGATTTCCCGCATCAAGCGACGCCGTCGGTTCATCCGCGAAGATATAGGACGCCTCCTTGTAGAGCGCGCGTGCCACACCCACCCGTTGCTTCTCGCCGCCGGAGAGAACGGATACCGGGTCGGATTCGCGCCCGGCGAGCCCGACCGTTTGCAGGATATCCGTGAGGCGAGAGTTCGTGCGTGCCTTCGGCCGGAAGATGCCCGAGGCCCGCAAGGTCACGTTGTAGGCAAGGTTCTCTTCATCAATCAGACCGTAGTCCTGGTAGATGAACGCCGCCTCGCGTTGTCAGAAACGCAGCCGTGGTCGCTCACCCCAGCGCGTGGCGTCCTGCCCATCAATCGTGATCGTACCTGCGCTTGGCCGCTGCAGAAGTCCGAGGCAGTTGAGAAGCGTGGTCTTCCCCGAGCCGGACGGGCCCACTAGCGCTGTCACCTGCCCCGCCTCGCAGGTGAGACTGATGCCGGAGAGAATCTCGTGCCCGGCGATTTTCATACCGAGGTTCGACGCCGTTATGGTCATGTGTCTTCCTGTCGTTCGGGGTGTTGTAAGTCAATCATGTTGATAGGCAGTAGACGGGTCTCGACCCGCACCTCGCCTTCGGATAGTTGGCAGTTGGTGGTGCTGATAGGCGGTAGACGGGCTGGCGGTAAGGCCCGCAGTGGAGCGGAGCCGTGGCCGCTCGCGGGTGCGCACTTTACGCTCGCCCGCGCAGCACGTCACGTTTGCCGGTGCAATGAGCGGCGGAAGGACTGCGCCGCAGTCACTCGGAACGCGAACGCCGTGCCCGCAATATACAGCGGAAGGATTACGGCCATCACCAGCAGTGTCTGCGACGGAGGAAGTTCCAGCGCTCCCACTGCTACCATTGCCGCTATTGTGGCGGCGACGACGATGAAGACGGTCTCTCCCGCGATGGAGCGGCGCGCGATACGCAGATACGAATCGCCCGCACTGTGCAGGGCGAAGATGCGGCGCTGGTTCCTTCCCGCCCAGGTCTGCGCCGCCTGGATCACCGCAATCGCGATGGCGAGCAGTGCCATCGCCGCCGCCAGCATGCCGAGCCGCGCCTGCTGCTCATATTCCTGAGCGGTTGTGAGGATCTGCTCAACGGCGCCATCAACCGACATAACATCGACATCCATCCCCGATTCAGCGAGGAGTTGCCGGAGTTTATCCGCGTCGGTGAAGATCATCTGCCCGTTGATCATGAACGCGTCCAACATGGAGTTGTCGAAGAAACTCATCGGCTCATCTACCACGATCACCAACGGGTTGCGCACCACCACGTTGTCTCCATTGCTGAGGACCTTGCCAATAACAGGTAGGGGTTCATCGCCCGAATAGGTGAAGTAGGAGTACCCGCCCTGCGATGAGCCATCAGCCGTCCATAACTCGAAGCCGGCCTCGAGTTCCGCGCGCAACGCGGGTGGAATGGCGTCGCTATCGCTTGGCACCAGTTCGCCGCGGCTACCCGCTTCGCCTACGCCAATACCCATAAGCTCCAGGAAACGCCGGTCCGCGACCACGACGTCGTCGAATCCACTGGATTCCATATTCTCAAGCGTGGCGAGCTCCCCGAGCGAGAAGGAAAGCGCCGCGATTCCCTCCGCTTGCGCAGCCTGAGCGAAAGGCGTCAGGCGCTGAAAATGTTCCCTCTCATAATCTAGGTCCAGGATGGCATCTGTCAGCGAGACTGTGACCGCCGAATCCGCCTGCGCCCACCGTGCCGCCATGGTATGCGCATCTCGTGCATTCTGCGCATAGTCGAAGGCGAAGGGCACGATTGCGACGGCAAGCACAACCGCAACAGCCCGAGTGGCCAGGCTGAAGCGAGTGAAGGCACGAACGGGAGGCTGACGGTTGGCCACGGTGGCCGCACGTGGACGGGTGGCCACGGAAACTGCCCCTGCCACCAGCATGACGAGCGCATCTGCAACGGCGAGTGCCGCCAGTGAAATACCGGCAAAGGTGGAGAGTTTGGTGGTTCCGTAGCCAACCGCAACGGCCGCACAGCTCAAGGCCCAGGCGAGGAGTGACCATACGAGCACTATTCGCCCCAGCAGCCAAATATCGCGGCCGTGTATGCGCCATGGCCGCACGCCGTTCATCAGCCGCAGTAAGCGTGAACGCATCCGCCCGGCAAACCATGCTGCCGCGACCGCCACTAAGAGGACGACAACGCCCATCACCGCGAATCCGGCGCCCGTTCCACTCACATATGCTTCGGCAAGGGCGCGCAGCGAGCGGAGCCCCGTCCACTCGACCCCCACTCCCGCCGATTCAGCCCAGTCCATGAGTTCGTCCACCGCTCCCGGTTCGGAGCTCATCATGTAGTGACCGGTGAGGGGGCGGTCTCCGAGTTCAGAGCTGGCGATAAGAGAACCGCTGAGAGTACGGTCGAACCAGTCGACTTCCGTCTCACTCGTGGGCTGCCGCGTTCCAAACCAGATGAGATCGCGCTGTTCCGCATCCGATTCCATACCGGCGGACGCCTTAACGATGGTGGCGCCCGAGGAATCTGCCACATGGTTCAAGCCCGCAACCAATTCAGCCTTCGGAACCGAGGAATTCGCGGTGTTGAGCGTAAAAGACCGACTCGTACCAACGGGATATGAGAAGGAATCCTCTCGCATAATGGCCACGGTGAGAATTGCGATGAATACCGCCATAGCAGCCGCGACGATACGCGCCACGATCCGTATCATGAAGATCCCTTCTGGAACGAAAGTGCGTCGCCACGAACCTTACACCGCGCCGGAAGTACACGGCCTCCTACTTTCGGATGAGAGGCCGGTACTAGCAACGAAAAGTCGCTTACGGCGGCGATGCCCGCAAACCGGACTCAGGCTACGCGGAAGGTAGTTGTCGGATACCTCCGAGTCCGACGACGTCGCATGGCGGCCCGAATTCACTCCTTCTCGCTGCGGTGACGGTGCACGCGGTAGCCCGCGCCAGGCATACCCTTGACGCCGATCTGCAGCAGCGGCTGTTGCTGCGGTGGAGTGGAGATGAAACCGGTCACCGTATCGACGTCGTAGTCGAAGAGGAGCGGACTGAGTGGCGTTGACGGTCCAATCAGCACGCTATGGGCGTGCCGGGAGAGCTCCAGTAGGCGTGGCGCGGTTTTGTTCACGAAGGCGGAGCCGGAGATGAACACATAATCGCACTGCGGCAGCAGGTATTCGCAGGCGCTGTCCGGGTAGTCTCCCTCTTGCACGTTTCGTTCCAAGCAGTAGAACTCGCCGGCGTGTTCCAATGCAGCCTCCGCAAACGGGAAATGGCCTATTACCGCTACCTTCTTTCCCGCCACCCGGTCGGCATACGGGTCGAAGGCTTGCACCCACGTCACCCCTTGGCCGGTGGGAACAAATCCGTTCGCCGCCGCAGTGTCAGGATTGGAGTACCACGAGTTGATCGCCGCCTGCCCCAGTGAGCATTCCGCGAGGTTCCACCCTCTGATTAAACCGGCCACTTCGGGCAACGGCGCATCCACCAGCGCCTCCGGGTTCATGCGCCGTGGTCGAGACTCGGTGGCCAGCGCCCAAGCGATACCTGTGCTTCCGGCGGAGTTCGTCACCCGCACCCACTGTTTGCCCACATCCACATGCACAACGGTCAACTCGGCAGGAATCGCCGCTAGCAGTCCTTCGTAGAGGCTGGCAGGGGTCGGCATGGAAACACTCCTCCACACTTAAAGTCAGGCCAGCCTTACCCTAACAGGTGCCGCGGGGGCATGTCACACGGCACCGCCAAGCTACCCGGTATTGGCCCCAGCTCCCCGAGCAGGTTGAGGCGCATTATCCACGGTATTACCGCGCAGACCCTCAGGTGATGCTAGGACCCCGCACGACTGTGCAGCTTACTTCCTGAACAGGTCGGTGATGCTAAAGGTCGTCCGCTTGTAAACGGCGTTTTTCACCGCGCGTTCTGGATCGCGTAGATAGCCCATCCCCTTCTTGCCGTAACCGGGGATGATCGCCCGCTTCACCTTTCGCTTCATTTTGCCGGTTGTCCGCGCCGCGATTGACTTCCTTGGACTCGGCTTGCGCATGCCATACTTCATGCCTCAACTGTAAGGCAGCTCCGCAGCAAGCTGAACCGTGTCGCACGACGAACCGTGTCGCACGACTCTCCGTGAAAAGCAGCAAAATCGCGCAATGGTGGAAGCACGGACTCCGTTGCGACTCTCCGCCCAACGGAACCCACGGAGCCACCTGCGAGACTCGAACTCGCGACCGTCCGCTTACAAGGCGGGTGCTCTACCAACTGAGCTAAGGTGGCCGAAAAGAACACGTTACAGCTCATGGCTGACGGCATGTCCTCTCGTTGAAGCCCTTATATCTTGCCAGAAGCATGGCGGAGCAGCAAAGCGAAGGGCTAGTGGTGTGGCAACTGTATTGGTTCCCACACCACTTCAACCAGGCCAACTCTCCCGGTCAGCACTGCCACTTGCGGGAACCGTCACCGCTCACCGCTTCCGTTCTCAGACAGTGTCGTCTCGGGCAGTGTCGCACCGCTTTCCGACCGGATCAGCCAAGCTTTCCCGGCAAAACCGCCCCGCGCACAAGACTCATCAGTAGCCGGTATAGAGTCGGCTGAGCATCTGCAACAACCGCTCCCCACCTGCTACCGAATCGAACGGCTCAGCTTTCCTTAGCCGTCGCCGTTGCCTCAGCCGTCTGGTATTCCTTGATGGTCTCCGGCAGCGTGGTCCAGTTCTCTACCACATTGTCGTCGATCAAAACGGTCGGCGTGCTGGCCTTACGATCCACCCGCAACTGTTCCGTGACCTGAGTGACGTAGGTCGCATACGTCCCACCGTTCAGGGCATCCCCTAACTGGGAGACAAGCTCGTCGGACAGCCCTGCTTCTTTCGCCACATCAAGAATGTCGGACAATTCCGGCATCTGATTACCCTGTGCGCTCAGATAGGGATTCGATAGTTTGCTCCACATCAGCGAGCGGTATGCCAAGTAGTGTTCCGGATCGTTTGCGGCAATGAAGTAGTCCGCCTGCGATCCCATCGCCGCGTACGTGTTGTCACTGTAGATGTTCACCGGTACATAGGTCAGCGTGATCTCGCCGTTCTTCGCCATCTCTTCGAGCTGGCTACCGAAACTCTCCTCCAACTGACCGCAATAGTGGCAGGCATAGTCGGTATAGATTGTCACTTCGGGAGCGCCCTCATTGGATGTGCCGGCAACGAGGTCCTTTCCTACGGAAACCCCGCCCCACTTGCCGACATTCCGCGGCGCTTCCTCCGTGATAACACTGCTCTTATGCGTGAATTTCGTGGAATCCGCATCGTCGTCGGTCTTCTTCGATGAGCTCATGATGATGTAGACCGCCACCGCAACGAGAGCGACCACCAGAAGCGATGCAACAATCAAGAAGATTCTGTTCCGGCGCGCACGCCGCGCCTCCTCCTGCCGGAGTTTCTCCGCCTGCTCGCGTGCCTCGCGGCGGCGTTGTTCTTTCGTCTTGCCCGCGTTCTTCGTGCCGGGCGTGTTCCGTGATGCCACGTCATGATCCTAGGTAAGGTTGCGCCTTGCGGCAATTCTTACGCACAGGTTACATCCTCTGGTGCCACGTCCACAGGCCACTGGAAACCGGCTCTGTGAATCATCGAGCAGCCGTCCTGCCGCAAAGTGCCCCATCGTGTGATCTAACCGCCACCCCACGGTATTGAGCTGAAGAGGAACGGCACATCGGCCAGCGGTGCCCAATCAATGACATGCGTCGTATAGGCAATAACGCCACTTCCCACGGCTGCGGCCAGCAAGACAACAATCCAGAAGGTGCGGTATCCGGAAGTAGGCGCGACGGCGGCGATGACGCGCCGTGTCCCCTCCCGGGCATGCTCGCTGGAAGCAATCAGCCAAGCGCCCAGCAGGAAAACGCCCACTCCCACCAGGAGGGAGAGGCGTTGATCACCTGTGAG
>SUUB01000032.1:0-13448 GCA_015062745.1 Actinomycetaceae bacterium | reverse complement strand
CTGGAAGCAATCAGCCAAGCGCCCAGCAGGAAAACGCCCACTCCCACCAGGAGGGAGAGGCGTTGATCACCTGTGAGTAACCCGACGATCCACAGGGCCGCAATCCCGAAGAATGCTCCCACCGTGAGGCTGACGAGCTGGAGGAAGAACGACCGCGCCAGCGTCCACGGCATACGCATCACCGTCCACGTGTGGTCGGTCGCGCGCCTCCGACCGGCGCGCATACGGCGTTCCCGCAGATCGTGATACGACAAGCCAATCGCGCTGGCGAGAATGGAGAGCATGCCGAAGGCCGAAAGCACGGCGAGCGGCCACACCACGGCCAGAAGCGCACAACTTATCCCCAGTAGCGCCACGAGGACCTTCGCCGGCGGCGCCGGGCGCAACCAATCGGGAACCTCGTAGGGAGCCTCGTATCCGTAGGCGGGATCGACCGGCTGTACCACGGCGGGAGCATCGCGAGGGGGATAGCTCTCCTGCACCGGCGCATAACCATCCGGAGCATACGTGTTGTACGCCGCAGTGGGCGGCGAGGAGTAGACCTGCGGCGACATGTACGCCGCGGTGGGCGGGGAGGCCAGCGTCTGGGTAGGCGCATTCACCATCGCCTCCGTGGTATCCACAGCCGGGAATCCGGCACCCAGGTCGTACCGGGCCGTTAAGCCATCCTCTGCAGCGGCGCCCGTGCCCGACAAGTTCGCAACCCCGGTGGCCTCACCGGACTGGGAATCCTCGCCCACCGGAGGCAGCAGTTGTGTCGCCTGCCCGTCGGAGTTGGACCGGGCGTCAGAGCCGGAGTGAACATTAGGAGCGAGCACTCCACTCGAATCCAGAACGGCGGTACTCTCTGCCGTGTTTGATGGCAGAACGCGCGTAGCGCCCGGTTCGTCTGCTCCGTTCTCGGCGGCGAGAATGCCCGCAGCTTGCCCGGCCGATGGGGCACTGTCACCGCCCCTGGCAGCATCAGCCTCTGTAAGCAATCTGTCCGTCTGCGCCGGATCTCGTAGCGCGTCTACGAGCGTGTCAAAGCTGATACGCTGTTCGGCCTCCGTTGCAAGCGCTCGTTCGAACGCCGGTACCAAGCGGGAATCCAGCCCGGTCAGATCCGGCTCACCCGTCAAAACACGGCGCATCACTGCCGGTGAGTTACCGCTGCCATACGGGTCATGCCCGGTAGCGGCGTAAGCGAGAACCGCCGTCAATGCCCACCAATCTGCCGCCTCATCCGGAGCTGCTCCCGAGATGACCCGCGCATCACAATAACCGGGTGTATGAGTCAGAGATCCGGGCACAGTAAGGCGGGAGTCCTCCTCCAATTGCGCGATACCGAAGTCGATAAGCACCGGGCCATGGTCAGACACCATGACATTCGACGGCTTCAAATCTCGGTGCAACACCTCCGCCTCGTGTACGGAGCGAATGGCAGTCGCTAAATCGGCGGCGAGGCTCGCGAGATCGCCACCCTTGTACACGCCCGAATCCT
The DNA here is from genome assembly GCA_015062745.1 of Actinomycetaceae bacterium. GTDB lineage: Bacteria > Actinomycetota > Actinomycetes > Actinomycetales > Actinomycetaceae > Asp313. Next base: position 11,965 of record SUUB01000032.1, on the reverse strand, counting down.
GTACATCCTGTTCGAGCGTCGGACCTTCGATGAGTTCGGTGACGATAAATGCTTCGTCTTCCTCGGTCTCTGCATCGAGCACCTCCGCCACGTAAGGTCCGCGGACGCGCTGCATGGTCTGGACTTCACGACGTAGCCGTGTGCGCCCCGCTTCATCCGCCACAACAGCAGGATGCAGAAGCTTCAGGGCAACGCGCTGTCCGGAACCGTCCTCCGCTTCAAACACGGTGGACATGCCGCCGTAACCGATCCTCCGGATCAGCCGGTAGCCTCCAATCTCAGCTCGTTCACGCACGTCTCCAACGCTACCCTTCTTTGCCGTTGAAGTGCCTATTCGTAGCTGGGGAGAACTCCTCACACCCGCGTTGTCAAGATCATAGTTACCGTTGCAGTCTTCTCGTAGACGCTTGCCTACACGTCGGCGCCAACCGCGTGTCGTTACCATTTCCGCCACGTGCGAGCATGATGCGTCTGGATGTCGCGTTGCCGAGCGGTCCGCACCATTTCCGCCACGGGCAAACATGACGCGTCACCACATCGACCAATTGTGACAAAAACAACACTGAGCCAGAATAACTCTTGCGAAGGTTCGTCGTTTTCGGCATCAGCCCGCGCCTGGCGAGCGGTTTCTCCTCACCCACACCGCCTGCAACCGCCCCGCCAAGGCGTGACAATCGTTGCGCAAGAAACTGCAAACGCTCTGCAAAGGTTGGAAATCCGTTGCCTTCTGTGTAACAATGGGTCTCGGTTCACTCAGATGGTGGGCCGTGTCAGAGTCGACACGTACTCGGCACCTTTCACTCGGATCGTCCGGCACGTACCTGCCGGTGAAGGGACCATGACAAATGGCAACCGTAACCTTTGATCAAGCAACCCGTATCTACCCTGGATCGGATAAGCCTGCCGTGGACCAGCTTTCGCTGGACATCGAAGATGGCGAGTTCCTCGTCCTCGTCGGCCCATCTGGATGCGGAAAGTCGACGTCGCTGCGGATGCTGGCCGGCCTCGAAGAGGTCAACTACGGCCGCATCCTGATCGGCGATCGCGATGTTACCGACGTTCCTTCTAAGGATCGCGACATCGCGATGGTGTTCCAGAACTACGCGCTCTACCCGCATATGACCGTTGCACAGAACATGGGGTTCGCTCTGAAGATCGCCGGCGAACCCAAGGACGTCATCCGGCAGCGCGTTGAGGAGGCGGCACGCATCCTGGATCTGGAACCCTACCTGGACCGCAAGCCGAAGGCCCTGTCCGGCGGTCAGCGCCAGCGTGTTGCCATGGGCCGCGCCATCGTGCGCGAGCCGCATGTATTCCTCATGGACGAGCCGCTCTCGAACCTTGACGCAAAGCTCCGCGTGCAGACGCGTACGCAGATTGCGTCCCTGCAGCGCCGACTCGGCATCACCACCGTCTACGTTACCCACGACCAGACCGAGGCACTGACCATGGGCGATCGCATCGCCGTTCTCAAGGACGGACTGCTGCAGCAGGTCGGCACCCCCAAGGATATGTATGCACGCCCGGAGAACGCCTTCGTCGCCGGTTTCATTGGTTCGCCCGCGATGAACCTGGGCAAGTGGAGGATCGAAGGAACGCAAGCCGTGCATGGCGATGCCCGTGTTCAGCTTCCCTCCGCCGTATCCGCCCAGATCACCGATGAGGACAACGGCCAGATCACCCTTGGCATGCGGCCGGAGTCCTTCGGCTGGACGAGCGGGAACACGGCGGCAGACAACGAGGCCCTTCCCTCTCCGTCGTCGTTGCCGCTAGAAGTCAGTTTCGTTGAGTCCCTCGGTTCCGACGCATACGTCTACGGCAAGATCGTCGGGGCGGATGCAGAGACGGAGAAGTTCGGCTCTGGCGACGGCTCCGATCAGGTCACCGTGCGAATCGATCCGGAGCGCGTGCCGCAGGCCGGCGACATCATCAATCTCGTTCCGGAGATTGACAAGGTCCACTTCTTCGCGGCCGGCAACGGACGCCGCCTGAACGACTGACACAAACGACTGAACACATGCGTGAGCACTGACGCACGTATGTGATGAGTGTTGCGATGGCCACGGCGCGAGTTGCCCGGCTTCGCGAGACTCTCCCATGTCAGTGCATAGCGTCGACCCCTGCATTCCTAACGACTCCGCAGGGGTCGACGCATGCCCACCACTGGCTGCGCAAGCGGATAGACACGGGCATCCGGTTGTGCAATGGCACATCGATTGGCACGCCTTCTTGCTGCCGGGCGGTGTACGCGCCGGTACTTTCCGCCTCATGCGGGCAGAATGCCGTGTACTCGCCGGCACCTTCCGCCTCATGCGGGCATAATATTGCCCGAGGTGGCAGCCCCGGGCGGACCATATGGCCAGATCGGCACCAGCCGGAGTTCTCCGCATTACGTGTGAATCGTTGCCGCCGACTATGAGTGTTTCTTCTAACCAGCCGAGGATTCGTAAACAGATGCCACATTCGCTTCAGATTACAGCCGCGCGCGTTAATCCCGAGCTGCTCGACCTTCCCTGGCAGTTGCCGTTGGACACCTGGCCCGATAGCATCGTCGCCGCGCTTCCCCGCGGTATTTCACGCCACGTGGTGCGTTTCGTCCATTTGGGGGACCGCATCATCGCCGTCAAAGAGATAGGCGAGACGGTCGCGTATCACGAGTACGAGATGTTGCGTAATCTCATCCGCGTCGATGCACCCGCTGTCGAACCAATTGCGGTTATCACCGGCCGAGTGACGCCACAGGGCGAGCCGCTCAACCCCGCTCTGGTCACCGAGCATCTTTCCTACTCTCTGCCCTACCGCGCCGTGTTCGGCAGGCACCAGCGCCCCGCCACGGTCGGGCGTCTCATCGATGCCCTCACGGTACTGATGGTACGTCTGCACCTCCTCGGCTTCTTCTGGGGTGACGTTTCGCTGTCGAACACTCTGTTTCGCCGCGATGCCGGGGAGTTCGCCGCCTACCTCGTCGATGCTGAAACCGGCGAGATGTACGACGAGATCTCCGAAGGCATCCGACTCTACGATATCGACGTCGCCCGCACGAATATCATCGGAGAACTCATGGATCTGCAGGCGGGCGGAATACTCCCGGAAGACGTCGACACGGTGGAGATCGGTAACGCCTTCGTCCAACGCTACGAAGAGCTATGGGGCGAACTGACCGAGGAAACCTCATTCGGGCTTGACGAGCGCTGGAAGGTCAACGACCGCGTCAAACGCCTCAACGATCTCGGATTTGATGTCAGCGAACTGTCCATGGTCACCGACTTGGAAGGAACGCATATCTCCATCCAGCCCATGGTTGTTGACGCTGGCCACTTCTCGCGTCAGATTATGCGGCTGACCGGCATGGATGTCGAGGAGAACCAGGCCAGGCGCATGATGCATGACATGGAACAATATCGCGCCATTACCGGGCAGAGCGATGCGCCACTTTCACTCGTCGCGCATGACTGGCTGACGAATGTCTTCGAGCATGCCGTTAGCCGCGTGCCTCGCGAACTCAGCGGGAAGCTGGAGCCGGCCGAGATCTTCCACCAACTTCTCGATCACCGTTGGTTCATCTCCGAGAAGGCCCACAAGGACATTCCGCTGGATGAGGCGATCTGCTCCTTCATCGAGAATGTGTTGCGACATCGCCGCGACGAGCGCTCCTACATCGGCATGGACACCGAGGAACTCGAGGGGCTGAACAGCGACGAGATCTACTGACACGGCTCTCGCCTCCACTCACCCAATCGCTAGCAGGCCGTCGCCAAGAATGCCCGATGGCGACACCGCGTCACTCAGCCACCCCTGTCCACGCCACAACCGGACGACGGTCGCATGTCACTTCGGACGAGCCATCGGCATCGCGGGCACGTGCGTCGATCTGTATGAAGGGCATATGCCTCAACCGGCCGTACAAGCACACCGTGAATCGTGTGCCACGGGTTCCAGTCAGCGTCGCGGCGAGTCAGCTTTGCAGTTCCTGAATGACCAGTTCCGCGAGCTGGATGGCATTGAGTGCCGCGCCCTTGCGCAGATTGTCGCCAACAACGAACATGGCGAGGCCACGGCCGCCCTCTACGGACTGATCCTGCCGAATACGACCCACGTATGAGGGATCTGTTCCCGCCGCCTGAAGGGGCGTCGGCACATCCGCGAGTTCCACCCCGGGCGCTTTTGCGAGAAGCTCCCGCGCCTGTTGCGGCGTCACCGGATTCTCAAACTCGGCATTGATCGAAAGGCCATGAGAAGTGAATACCGGCACCCGCACACAGGTGCCTGATACGGCAAGGTCAGGAATCTCCAGGATCTTACGCGACTCGTTGCGCAGTTTCTGTTCCTCGTCGGTTTCCTCCGAGCCGTCGTCGACAAGATTGCCGGCGAACGCGACGACGTCGAAGGCAATCGGCGCAACGTAGGTACTCGGCTCCGGAAGCGCAACCGCACTCCCGTCGAGTGCAAGCGCCGTGAGATCCTGCGTCACTCCGGCACGCACCTGCTCATCGAGCTCCCGCACACCCTTGATACCCGATCCGGAGACGGCCTGGTACGTGGAGACGATCAGGCGCTTGAGGCCGAATTGATCGTGCAGTACTTTCAGCACCGGCATCGCGGCCATGGTAGTGCAGTTCGGGTTGGCAATAATGCCCTTCGGCCGATTCTTCAGCGCGTGCGGATTCACTTCGGATACCACGAGCGGCACGTCGGGATCCTTACGCCATGCCGACGAGTTGTCGACGACGACCGCGCCCGCCGCAGCAAACTTCGGGGCGTATTCGCGCGAGGTGCCTCCCCCGGCGGAGAACACGGCAACATCAATTCCGCTCAGGTCTGCGGTGGCGACATCTTCCACCACTACATCCTCACCACGGAAAGGCAACACCGTGCCGGCGGACCGGTGCGACGCGAAGAAACGAACCTCGTCTACCGGCACCGCGCGGGCCTCCAGGAGTTGCCGCATGACGCGCCCCACCTGCCCGGTGGCGCCAACTACTGCCAGAGTGATACTCATCGTCCCGTACCTCCATAAACAATGGCTTCCGCTTCGGTATCGAGGTCGAAAGCGGTGTGTACCGCGCGTGCGGCCTCGTCCAACTGATCCGGGTTGACGACCACGGAGATCCGGATCTCCGACGTCGAGATCATGTCGACGTTAATCCCCAAGTCGCCCAGCGTGGTGAAGAGCTTGGCGGACACTCCCGAATGAGATCGCATTCCCGCACCCACGATGGAAAGAATTCCGATGGAATCGGTGACACGTATGTCCTTGAATCCCAACTCCGACTGCTTGGCGGTGAGCGCGGCTACCACATCCTTGATCTGTGCCTGCGGCACGGTGAAGGAGATATTCGAGATACCGGGCGAACTCAGTGACGTATTCTGCACGATCATGTCGATATTGCCATCGGCCGCAGCCACAATGGCGAAGATCTTGGACGCCGCTCCCGGAATATCCGGGACTCCAACCACCGATATCTTTCCCTGCGAGCGGTCATGGGCCACACCGGAGACCACCGGGGCTTCCATTGCTTCGTTCTGACTGAGATTATCGTTCACGATCCACGTGCCTTCCTTGTCGGAGAATGACGATCGTACATGTAACGGGACGTTGTAGCGGCGGGCGAATTCCACGGCACGCAGATGCAGCACCTTGGCGCCGTGCGCGGCGAGCTCCAAGGTTTCCTCGTAGGTAACCACGCCGAGTTGGCGAGCCGATGGCACAATCCGCGGGTCGGCGGAGAAGACGCCGTCCACGTCGGTATAGATCTCACATACATCGGCGTGCAGAGCTGCGGCGAATGCCACCGCCGTAGTGTCCGATCCACCACGGCCCAGTGTGGTGACGTCGTTGTGAGAGTTCACCCCTTGGAATCCCGCCACAATGGCAACCGCACCACTTTGGATTGTGCGCAGAATCCGTTCCGGCACGATACCGACGATGGATGCACGACCATACCGGTTATCCGTCATGAGACCGGCCTGCTGCCCCGTGTAGGCATGCGCTTCCACGCCGAGTTCATTCACGGCCATGGCGAGCAGTGCCATGGAGATGCGCTCACCGGCGGTGAGCAGGATATCCATCTCACGCGCGGGAGGATCATCGGTGACCTGTTGCGCCAGATCTATGAGGTCATCCGTTGTGTCTCCCATGGCCGAGACGATGACAACAACCTGGTTGCCCGCCTCGCGCGTCGCGGCAATGCGCTTGGCGACACGCTTAATGCTGGCGGCGTCTGCAACAGAGGAACCACCAAATTTCTGAACCACAAGTGACACGTCGTTCTCCTTAATTTGACGGACTAATCGTACCGATGCCGGGCCGAGTGGCGCATCTGCCGCCGAGCGGTGGACAGGAACTCACTGCGAATCCGGGGGTATTTCTCCATCCGGGAGTTGTGCCTGTTGCTCCGGGGCTTGTGCCACCGGGCCCTGTGCCGACGGATCGCCCAGGGCCTGTGTTGCCGGTTGCTCTAAGGCTTGTGCCACCGGGCCAGACGGCGTCGGCAGCGTGGAACCCCGCGACGTCGACGACACGGACCTTTGGGGCGCTGACGGCACAGCCCCTTGGGAACCTTGCGGACCAGCGCCCTGCGGGGTCGGAGTGTGAACGCGTTGGCGGCCTTCAAAAGCGCGGGAGAGTGTGATTTCGTCGGCGTACTCCAAGTCGCCCCCAACCGGGAGACCGGAGGCGAGCCGAGAGACGGCTACCCCTAGCGGGACCAGAATGCGCAGCAGGTAGGCGGCGGTGGCTTCACCCTCAATATTCGGATCCATGGCGAGGATGACCTCGGTAACCGCGCCGTCTCCCAGGCGTGCCAGCAGCTCTCTAATGCGCAGATCCTCCGGCCCGATTCCTTGAATGGGGTTGATCGAGCCTCCTAGCACGTGATAGCGGCCGCGGAATTCACGGGTTCGCTCAATGGCAACGATGTCTCGCGCCTCTTCGACGACGCAGATCACCGAGTCGAGCCTTCGTGTGTCCGCGCAAATCGAGCACATCTGCTCCTCGGTCACATTGCCGCAGACCTCGCAGAAACGAACACGTTCCTTCACGCGTAGGATGGCCTGCGCGAGCGCCTCCACATCCGTCTGATCCTCCTCCAGAATATGGAAGGCAATACGCTGCGCACTTTTCGGGCCAACACCGGGTAAGCGCCCCAGCTCGTCGATCAACTCCTGGACCGCACCATCGTAGACACCTGCCATTTATGCACCTCCGCCTTCCACGGGCTTCTCTTCAATCACTGTGCCATTAAAGGTGGAGAGAACAACCTCCAGACCGACAAGATCAGATTGCGCCACGGTTGGATCATCGGGACTCACCTGGTCGTCTTCGGGGAGCTCCTCGGCCATCTCCGGCACGGGTGGCGGAGGCGGCATCTGACCGCCATGCTCCGCGAGGACACGCGACATAAACGATTGTCCGCCCCCACGAGCGCCGCGCGGCGGGGGCGCCGGCATGCGGGGAATGATGGGTTGTGCCTGGTTCCCAACCGTCTGCCTTGCATCGCTACTGGGCGCGCCGTGATCTCCGGCGCGTCCACCTTGATACCCAGCAGACTCGCTCCCGTTGAAGGCCGGGGACTCCGCTGAAGCATGTTGGGTGTGAGCATCGTTCGCTCCCGGCACATCTGGCGCCTGGTTGGTACTACCGCCGACAGGTGCATCCACCGGCGTTTCCGATGTGCCCGGCGGCGTTGTATGCAGCCTATCCGCAGGCGTTTGCCGCCTGCCCGCCGGTGGTTCCTGTACGCCCGACGCCGCTCGCGGCCCATCCGACGACGGCGGACGCGGTGGCAGCGTTGGCATCCGCTGTGCATAGAAGGGTTCCTCGGCCTGATCCGTGCGCGCGGAACTGGTGTGGAGATCGGCTCCCGTCGCCTCCGTATCCCACACGGCATCACCCGCGCGCGCGGAACTGGTGCTACCTGGTGCAGATGTTGCGTTTGTGCCGACCTGTGCAGATGTTACGTTCATGTCGGCCTGCGCAGACCTTGCACGCGGGACGCCCGCCTCATCGCTCGCCTTCTCAGTGCCGCGCGATGCGGTTGCCTCCACGACCTCGTCGACCAAAGGCCCCAATACGCCAGCCGGGTCAGGGGCCGAAGCGTTCCCACCCGTGGCGTGCGCCGTGCCATCGCTCTCGGATGCCGGTTGCCGTTCGTTTTCGGATGGCGACTGTTCGTCTTCGGATGCCGACTGCGGCTCACTGCGAAGCATCGAGACCGCCCCAGCATCAGGTGCCGGAATGGCATTGCCACGAGATGCCGGTTCTGCCTGGCGATTTGCCACTGGTCCAACCTGGCTATCAGATGTGGGCGTCGGCTCGTGTGCACGGGCCGGACTCCCGGTCGGCCCGTCTCCGGATCCCGTTCGGGGCTCACCACCCTCGGTGCCCCTCGCAGTGGCCCCGGCATCTGTGGTCGGCACGTGCTCCTGCGCCCGCGCTGCGAGGTCAGGCGCCGCCCCGGTGGGACCGGCACCCGAGGTGTTTGCCGGCCCGCCGCCCGATGGCTGGCCGTATGCCTCCGGCTGGCCGCCCTGTACCGGGGGAATCACGCCGCCAGATGGGGCGTTGCTGGCCGGTGCCGTCCGGCTAGGGACGGCCGGTGCTTTTGGGGCATCGCCCCCGCCCACCTCCGCGTGCACCTGAACATTGAGACCAAGGACGTCATTGAGCGCCCTCGCCACGCGAGGAGCATGGTCGCCACGTTCGTTAAACGTCGTCGCCAGCCCCGCGGTTTGGAAGAACAATGTGAGCGTGCCATTCGCCAAACCACCGATTTGCGCATTGGTTTGGATCAGCGCTGCGGTGGATCGCGAGTTCTGTTGCACGGCCGCGACGATCTCATCCCAGCGCTGCCGGACCAAGGCGGCATTTTGTGGCAGGGCCGACTCCGTGCCTTCCGCGGGCTCCGACGATGGCGCCGCAGTGGCTACCGACGTAGTGGGTGCTGTGGGCTCAGCCTCCGAAGTGGCGACTTCGTCTGTTACCGGCGTTTCAGCACTTGCAGTGCCGGCCTGCGACTCATCGCTTCGAGCGCCTCTGCCATCGGCAGCCGCGACATCCTCGCGTGGGGCTTCCGGCTCAGCCGCAGCTGCCCAAGCAGGTGACACGCGTGCTCCCGGCTGTACGGGACCACTGGCACGCGATACCCCACCGTGCGACGGACCCGCCTGGCCCTGTCCACCGCCCGGATGCCGCGCACTGGCTGGACGCGACGGCCGAGAGGCCGGTGCGCTCGATGCCGCGTGGTCCGCGTCGGCCTTCGACGCTTCAGCCCGTGCCGGAGCCGCAGACGCCGTCGTTTCCGGCAGAAGCAACCGCGCGCACAGCAACTCCAGCTGCAGACGCGGCGATGTGGCACCGACCATCAAATTAAGAGCCTCATTGGTGAGATCGGCGCTACGAGATGCGCGCCGACCTCCCACATGCTCCGCTTGGCGAACCATGCGTTCGAATTGATCACCGGGCAAAGAATCAAGCACATCGGAAGCCGCCTCCCCCGCCAGGCTTATCACCGTCAGATCCCGCAGGCGCTGCAGCAAATCCTCCACGAACCGGCGTGGGTCATGCCCGGACTGTACCACTCGGTCAACAACCGAAAACAAGGTTGCACCGTCGCTGGCGGCAAGTGCCTCGACGGCGTCGTCGAGAAGCGCAGCATCCGTGTATCCCAGCAGCGCAATAGCATCGGCATACTCGATCGAATCGCCGTCGGCTCCGCCCATGAGTTGGTCCAATACAGACAGAGAATCGCGTACAGATCCACCCCCTGCTCGCACAACCAACGGCAAAACCCCGGCTCCGATGTGAACCCCTTCTTCCTCGCAGATCTGGGCGAGGTAGTGCTCCAACGTCTCCGGAGGTACTAGGCGGAACGGGTAGTGATGTGTACGGGAACGGATCGTTCCGATGACCTTCTCCGGCTCCGTGGTGGCGAAAATGAACTTCACATGCTCGGGTGGTTCCTCGACCAGCTTAAGCAGCGCGTTGAAGCCCTGGTTCGAAACCATATGGGCCTCGTCGATAATGAAGATCTTGTACCGATCACGAGCCGGAGCGAAGGATGCACGCTCAATGAGGTCGCGTGCGTCATCCACGCCGCCATGACTCGCCGCGTCCATTTCGACCACATCAAGCGATCCCGAGCCTTCACGGGAGAGTTCACGGCATGACTCGCATTCCCCACAGGGAGTGTCGGTTGGCGCCTGGGCACAGTTCAAACAACGCGCGAGAATGCGGGCCGAGGTCGTCTTCCCGCAACCACGCGGACCCGAGAAAAGGTAGGCATGTGCCGTTCTTCCGGCACGCAATGCCGCCATGATCGGCTTAGAAACCTGCTCCTGACCGATCACGTCCTGGAAAGTCTGCGGGCGATAACGCCGATACAGTGCCGTGCTCACCCCACCAGTGTACGGGTAGGCACCGACACATTCGCGCGTCATTCGATGCACGTGAACGTGGCCAGCGGGTATGTCTGTATCGGACGGCGTGTATGAGAAAAGCGGTGTGGAAGGGTTGCCACTCGGAAAAGCGAGGACTCCCCACGCACCCGTCAGAGCCCGCATACCCTTGCTGCCTTCCAGCCCTGGGGGAGTTTTGCAAGATAACGCCACGTGGGGAGTCTTTGCTTAGCTTACGTCACCGAGGCGCCGAGACCAAACCCGGACCGAGCAAACGGATGGTGTCACCAGCATGTGGGGGAACCTACGCGAGTCTTCCGCCGGGTGGGGGCTTCTTCCTCCCCGCCAGCCACGTGCCATAGTGCGGTTCGCCATAGGCGATATCACGACTTCCTCCCCCACCGTACACAACAAGCGCACTACCGAGCCGGGTGCTCAGTGGATTGAAACTGTTTGGCTGGCAAGCCGAACCGTGGAGTGCCGCCGGTGGCCTTTATACATACGGTGCGACACGACGTCATTCGGCCGGAACTCCCATAAGATCGCCTGAACCGGAAACGCCGGATTAACGGCCAGACAACGCCCCGCGACCACCTTCCAGAAACGCCGAGGCTGCCGGGGGCCAAAGGTGCCACAAGTCGGACGCATCCTTCCATCCCTTCACCCCAGGTTCTAGGGTGGTCGGCATGAGCATTGTGGACGAGATCAACGGGATGGGAACCGCTCACTGGGTGAGCGCGCTGGACAATCTTCATTTTCTGGCCACGCCGGTTGCTGGTGGGCTACGGGAAGTGGCAGCGCGGGAGCCGGAGCTTGCCGCGCGGGCCCTCGTGTGTGGCATTGATCCGGCATACGCCGATACCGAAGCCATGACCGAGCACTACGAGATGGACATCTACCTCTCGTGCAACTGCATCCTCGTGGCAGGCAAAAGGGAGGGCGAAGAAAGGGTTGCGGCATCTGTTATCCGCGCGACGACGAATGCCGATGTCAATCACGTCATCAAGAAGACGCTCAACGTACGCAAGTGCTCGTTCTGGCCGCAGGAGCGCGCTGTTGCCGCATCGGGGATGGAGTACGGCGGAATCACGCCGGTTGGTATTCCCGAGAATTGGCGACTACTCATCGACACACGTGTCGCGGAGGGATTCTGCGTCATCGGTTCAGGCCTGCGTACCTCGAAGTTGGCCGTGCCGGGCGAACTTCTCACCAAACTTCCACGCGCAGAAGTCATCGAAGGGCTCGCTAACTGAGGGTCGCGCGCCCCAGCATCCCTGCGGGCCACGAGAACGGCACGGGCCGCGGTTGACCCGAGAATGGGCGAGCCCGCCGAACAGGTCCTTTTCCCGCGAACAGACCACCAAAGACGGAGCGCGGCCCGAAGAGAGACGTGAAGCGTAGGAAGCGAGACAGTTATCTCACCGGCTGAACTCGCGCCCGGCCGTCGCATCCGCTAACCTTATAGGGCGTCTTGGTGCGCCAGGAGGATTCGCCTAGTGGCCTATGGCGCACGCTTGGAAAGCGTGTTGGGTGCAAGCCCTCGGGGGTTCGAATCCCCCATCCTCCGCCA
>SUUB01000031.1:14062-24249 GCA_015062745.1 Actinomycetaceae bacterium | reverse complement strand
CATGTGCCTCGTAGTACGGTGGCGATTCCTGCTGGATCAATACTCACGGCGGCGCCCGCCCATCGCCAGAATTCGCATGTCCGGGACTGCGGTCAGTCACCTGTGCGGACTACTGTCTCCGAGTATTACCTGCATGCGTCCGGGAGCGCGCGGTCAGTCAGCGACCCGCCTGTAGATACGTGCTGAAACCAGCAATCGCTCGCCCAAGGTTCGGCCGTTGATTCTGCGGGTCTTCGGAGGTTTCCGACGATACTACCGTGTGGCTTGAAGCTCACGGGCATCGATTCTGTGGGGTCACCGGCGATCTCCGACCGGCCCTTCATCTCCACTGGGGCCGGTGTGAGTAGAGTTCCGTGCGCACGTACGGCTTCAAGCGGACACATCAAACGCCCTCGGAATGAGATCCGTTCGGGATTCGGGCCGCGTCCGATTCAGTAGCTTGGCCGCACTGCGATGATCACGTAGAAGCCGACTCTAGATCACCACGAGAACCTCAGATCACTATGAGATCCAGCAACACCGCCTCCGGACGGCAAGCAATCCGCACCGGAGCGAAGGGTGATGTTCCCAAACCTGCGGAGACATTGACCCAGGCGGTGGGACGCCGCTCGGTGCCCGTTGGCACCGTTCCATCCCCGTGCATGACGCCCTTGCCGGTGGGCGGCCACTGGAACAGGCCCGAGGCGTATTCACGTTCCAGGTCGCAGTTTGTCACCAATGCCCCAGCTCCAGGAAGGCAGACTTGCCCGCCATGCGTATGCCCGGCGAACACCAGTGCGCACCCGTCAGCCGTCATCGCATCGAGAATCCGCTTGTAGGGGGCATGAGTCAACCCGATGCGCAGATAGGTGGCCCCGTCAGGCGTGGTGCTGGCAACCTGGTGTGGATCAACGGTGTACGGAGTGCCGCGCTGTGGCGATCCTTGCGGGGAGTCCCCCAGTGGGAGAGGAAACTCGTCGCGGTCTAGGTGCGGATCATCGACGCCCACGGCGTCAAGACTCCAAGCGCCGATATTGAAATGTGTGCGCAGGTTCGTGAGGTCATGCCAGCCGAAGGCTTCCAAGCCGTCTTTGAGCTCCTGCCAGGGCTGTTCGGCCCGTTCTTCGTTTCCGTGCGATTGAGGCGTGGTGTTCGCCGCAAGATAGCTCAACGGATTCTTGGGCTGCGGCCGGTAGTAATCGTTAGAACCGAAGACGAAAGCGCCCGCCGTGCCCGCCAACGGAGACAAAGCGGAGAATAAGGGGGTCAACGCCGCCGGAGAGGCAATCAGGTCGCCCGTGAGAACGACCAGGTCAGGTTCTGTGGCTGCCAGTTTCTCGATCCAGGCTGCGCGACGATGCTGCCATCCCAATAGGTGGGAATCGGACAGATGCAGTATGCGTAGCGAGCGGCCCGCGGATGCCGGATTACCGGCTTGGGCGCCATCGAGAAGAATAGTCCGGCGCCGAAGTGTGTAGGCTTGCGCCTCAAGCAGGCCCCATGTGCCGACGGCCGCTGCGGCCGCCGCGCCAACCGCCACCGCCCGTTTCGTATCCCGCCAGATCCCTCGCCCGGCGCGAGCGAGAATATTAGCCATCGCCCTCACCGCCGCCATCGGGTTCCGGCTGATCAGGCTGTGCCGGCTCTACGTCCCCGCCCTCTGATGTATCGTCCTCTTCGTCGCCGCCCTCGGCATCCTCCTCCGGTTCGCTTTGCGTTGAGGGCGCGGTCGACGACGGCGTACGGCGGGTGTTTGGCGATGTTATGACATTACTGGATGGTGCGGGGAATGACTCCGCCGGCTCGTCCGCTAGCGCCTGTGTCATGTACTGAGAGAAGACCGTGGCGGGGAAGAGGCCGCCGTACACCTCCCAGTAGTATCGCCCGTTAATAACGGACCCCAGCATCGAAATACTTCCGGACTGGTGCCCCTGCCAGATAGCCGTCGCGAGTTGTGGCGTATAACCGACGAACCAGGCGGCCATATCACTGTTCGCTGTGCCCGTCTTTCCGGCGACTTCGCGCCCCGGAACAATGGCGTTCTCGCCAGTTGCACCGCTGGTTACCACCTGCTTGAGGACGGCGTTAGTCTTGCGGGCAGTCTCGGTGTCAAGTACCTGACGACAGGTGGGCTTCTTGTCTAAAAGCACCTCGCCGTCGGCGCCGAGAATCTGCGTATAAGAGATCGGGTCGCACTTATTGCCGTCATCGGCCAGCGTCGCGACAGCAACGGCCATTGATAGCGGGGTGATCTCATTTGTTCCAAGTACCGAAGAAGGGTTGTACTGCCAGTCGCCGCCGTCGCCACGCTCCACACCCATATCGAGCGCATTCTGCGCGATATCGCAGAGATCCATCTGTTCCGCCATGTGTGCGAAGGAGCCGTTGACCGATTCGCGCGTTGATTGCAGAACGGTCATCTGCCCGCCGCCGTGACCTTCAAGATTGCTGACAGGCCACGCGTCCGCAGACTCGGGTGAGCAGGATATCGTCCACGCGCTGCGCGGGATTGTGCCTTGGTTGGAGTTCACGTACTCGTAGGCGGTATGCCCCTCTTTCAACCACTGGATAAGGGTGAAGATCTTAAAGGTGGATCCCGACTGGAAACCGTATCCGCCGCCCATCTCCAGATTGACATTGAGATTGACGGTGGTGGCCGTCAGGTCCGATTCGCTCGGCTCGCCATAGTTGGTGTTCTGCGCCATGGCGACGATGTGACCGGTGCCGGGCTCGACGCTGGAGAGCGCCATCTGGATGCCGGAGGCGTCGTTGGTGGGGATATTTGCGACAAGTGTGTCGAAAGCCGCCTGCTGCTTGGCGGGGTCGAGGGTGGTTTGAATCGTTAATCCGCCGCGGTAGAGCTTTTCCAAGCGGTCATCGGCATCGGTTCCCCAACTGTCGTCGGCGAGTAAGTCGCGGATGACGTAGCGGCAGAAGTAGGCGGAGTTTCCGGCCGCCGCGCATCCGTTGGTTGTTTCTGAGACGTTGAGCATATCGGCGATCGGCGTATCGATAGCTTCCTGCAGCTCCTCGTCCGTGATGTAGCCGTACCTGTTCATCTCGCCGAGCACAACATCGCGCCGGGTCTTGGCAGCGTCGGGATGGTTGATCGGATCCCAGCGAGCAGGGGATTGCGTCATACCTGCCAGCAATGCAGATTCCGCGATATTGAGATCGGCCGCGTGCTTGGAGAAGTAGTGCAGCGCTGCGGTTTCGACGCCGTATTCGGATGTGCCGAACTGGGCGAGATTGAGGTAGCCGGTGAGGATCTGGTCCTTCGTCATCGTTTTCTCGATGGCGATGGCGTACCGTGCCTCGTTGATCTTGCGGGAAATTGTCTGCTCGGTAGCCGAGTCAATGAGCCGGTTATCGCCTTCGACCCTGCCCTGTTCAATCAGCGCATTCTTCACGTACTGCTGGGTGATTGAAGATCCTCCGGCCGTTGCACCGCCCGTGACATTGTTGATGAAGGCGCCGGCCAAACCCTGCACGTCAATACCGTGGTGTTGATAGAAGCGATGATCCTCGATCGACACAACCGCGTTCTTCATGTGGTCCGAGATCTGCTCCGAGCTGACGACGATGCGGTTCTCAGCATAAATACGCGCGAGGACAGAACCATCGGATGCCAGCAGAACCGATTGCTCTGACGGTTCCGTGAATCCGAGATCGTTGGGGACATCCTCGAAAACACCCGTCACAGCGTTGATCGTCGTCGCCGTGGTGGTTGCCAATGGGAGGGCAACTCCGGCCATCAGGACGCCGCCAAGAGTGCACATGGCCAGAAGTGCGGCCAGGAAGGTCGTGATCTGGCGGGCCGTTGCACCGTGCTGAGTAGAAGTGGACATAGTGCAAGAATACGTGGTGCAGCCGAGAATTTCCGCCCGCAATTCACAGCTGGTCGAAATAGCTCTGCTATCCGGAGAACTTCCATGTGGAAGCTGGGTGGCAGCCGGGCGCCAGGAGCTTAGTGGCATTATCTGGCGCGACGTTCTGACTTGGGCATTTGGCAGCTCTTATGGTTATTATTGTCCTAGAAAGGTGACCGGCGTCACCGCGCAGATGATTGCCGGTTCTAGATGAAGTTCCGAGAATTCGGGTTACGTGCGAAAGGAGGAACGCATAATGTCTCTGGCCACCGCAGACCAGACATGGGCGGTTCATGCCGCGTGCTCGAATACCGATCCCGACACGCTTTTCGTTAGAGGTGCCGCCCAGCGTCAGGTTCGACAGGTCTGTTACGGCTGCCCGGTACGGCTCAACTGTTTAGCGGACGCTTTAGACTCCGAGACTACCTTCGGCGTCTGGGGTGGTCTGACCGAACGGGAGCGGCGCGCTCTACTGCGTCGTTTCCCGAATGAGCACGACTGGTACCACAGGTTGATTTCGGGTACGGACCCAATCGCGACCGAGTTGCGGGAAGGGCGTGTGCCACGTCTCAACAATCGTTGAGACACGACTTCACGTGCATTCCTGCTGACGACGCCGACCCGTCGCATTCTCGTGAGAGCGGCGAGGGTATGTACGTCGCTTCGCCGCTCTGGATCACGCCCCGTAGAGCAGCTAGGATTGTGCCCATGCAGAAATGGGAATACGCGACGATTCCACTCTTGATTCATAACACCAAGCAGATTCTTGATACATGGGGAGATGAGGGATGGGAGCTCGTACAAGTGGTTCCCGGTCCTGACGGGCAGAATCTCGTCGCCTACCTGAAACGACCCCGGGACTGAACGATGGTGTATCCGTCACAGCGCTTGATCGAGCTTGGCATTGAGCTTCCGACTGTCCCGGCACCCGTCGCCGCCTACGTACCTGCAATACGCGACGGTGATACCGTGCGCACTTCCGGTCAACTGCCCTTCGTTTCCGGAAGGCTCTCGCTGTCCGGCAAGGTGGGAGCGGCGGTCAGCGCCGAGGAGGCGTATACGCTGGCGCGCAGTGCCGCCCTCAACGCCGTCGCCGCAGCTGCGGAAGCTGTGGGCGGTATCGATAACCTGGAGCGTGTGTTGCACGTTACGGTGTTTGTTGCATCGGCAGACGACTTCACCGGTCAACCGCAGGTCGCAAACGGCGCCTCCGAGTTACTAGGTGAGGTATTCGGTGATGCGGGGGAGCATACGCGCTCGGCGGTAGGTGTTTCGGTGCTCCCTCTTGACTCGCCGGTAGAGATCGAGCTGACCTGCCGGGTACGCAGGTAGCCCGCAGACTGTACCGCTTGAGGAAACCTGCGAATCCGCTTGCGGGTAACGCATGGATGCTTCCTGTTCCGCAAGACGGGCGGGGACGGCTCGTCGGTGCCGACTGAAAGCTCGTCAACTGAATCTTGCTTCGTAAAATGGGGGGACGGCGGCTATGCCACCGTCCCCGCAGGGTTGTATGCGACCAGCCCTAGTGGGCGCGACGCTGCAGCCGTGCCAACTCAATAAGAAGGACGGCCCGGCCCTCCAAGCGGATCCATCCGCGTGAGACGAAATCAGCGAGTGACTTGTTCACGGTTTCACGCGAGGCACCGACCAAATGTGCCAGTTCCTCCTGCGTGAGATCGTGCGGCACGTAGATGCCTTCGGGAGTGCGCTCGCCGAAGCGATTGGCAAGATCCAGCAATGCCTTCGCAACCCGCCCCGGCACATCGGAGAAGACCAGGTCGGCCATCTGCTCGTTCGTGTGACGCAACCGGCGAGCCAGTTCGCGCAACATCGACATCGCAAGTTCGGGATGGGTATTGAGATATCCCATCATGTCCTTATGCGATAGTGAGAGGAGACGCGTTGGGGCGATAGCGGTGACTGTTGACGAACGGGCGCCCAAATCAAAGAGTGAGAGTTCGCCGATGATCTCGCCGGGTCCCAGAACCGCAATGAGGTTTTCGCGTCCATCATCCGAGGAGTGGCTAAGCTTAACCTTCCCCTCCGTGACAATATAAAGCCGATCACCCTCGTCGCCCTCACGGAAAAGCGATTCCCCGCGCTTGAGGGCGGCTTCACTCATGAGCTCGCCTAGAGCCTCGAGATCCTCCGCTTCAAGGTCACGGAAAAGAGGAACCGCCTTGAGAACGCTCGTGTCCATCTGTTCCCTTTCTTTCCGGCCGTAGTAGCTCCACCAAGGAGCAAGCCAAAATGTTTGCCATGCACATCACATTTTGCCATTTTTCCGACGCCTTGCGCATGAATACGCTGGGAGTATGTCGAAGAAGGGTGAATTGTTGCCGCAGCGGCGCTCGTTGGCCGCTCGTCGCGACAATGCGGAGGAAGTGTGCCGTCGCTTGCGTGAGCTCTACCCGGATGCCGCCGCAACACTTGATCACAGCAATGCATTCGAGTTGCTCGTGGCGACGGTACTGTCTGCGCAGACGACCGACGTGCGGGTCAATACGGTGACACCGGAGTTGTTTCGGCGCTACCCCGACGCGGAGGCACTTGCTGCTGCCGCGCATGAGGACCTGGAGCGGATCCTGCGGCCGCTCGGCTTCTTTCGTGCGAAGGCCCGATCTTGCCAGGCGTTGGCTGCGCAGCTGTGTGAACGCTTTGCGGGAGAGGTTCCCGCACGTTTGGAGGACCTGGTCGGCCTACCGGGCGTTGGTCGCAAAACCGCCAATGTGGTGTTAGGTGATGCGTTCGGTATTCCGGGTATAACTGTGGACACCCATGTTGGTCGTCTTTCGCGCAGGTGGGCGTGGACTCGGCATCGGGATCCAGAGAAGGTGGAACGTGATCTCGCCGAGCTTCTCCGGCACTCGGAATGGACGGTGATCTGCCATCGCATAATCGAGCACGGCCGTCAGGTGTGTCACGCGCGGCATCCGGCATGTTCTGAGTGCGCGCTGGCAGATGTTTGTGCGTCCTTTCCCCTGCTCTCGCCGCTGCCCTCGTACTCCGGTGGTGAGACCCGTTAGTGTGGACGGCCCGTCCCTCCGAGCCCTGCGTTGTGGCGGCAGTACCACTTATCAGAGACTCTGTCAATGGGTATTGATACCCAACCCGTGCACTGGCGGGGGATGCGCTGACACGGCTAAGGTGGCTTCTGGCAGGCGCCACTCGCCGTGTGCTACCGCAGATGGTGGACGAAGGCACCTGCCGCCAAAGACAGTTGTTCAGACCGGGTCCAAGCCGCGAGACCGCTAAGCGCCGATGGGTACAGCGGTGTGGTACGGGCGCGGGGTCCAATAGAGGTGCATTGCCGTGTCGAATAATACGAGCCAATTGCGTGATGATGGCGCTATCCGCGAAGGTGCCAGGCTTGTTGGGCAGGCCAAAGAGGAGTTGACCGGAGAGCTTGGCCGGTTGGAAAACGAGATCATGGGATGGTCCGGCATGTGGAAGGGGTCTGGTGCCGCTGCCTTCATGAATTTCCAACAGAACTGGAACACTCGTGTTACAAAGCTCTACGCAAGTCTGGATGACTTCGTGGTCGCACTAACCGGAACGGCCACCGCAGTGGAGACCACCGAGACGCAGATATCCTCTTCCTGGGGCGAAATGAGCGGTCTGCTCGGCGGCTAACGCTGCGGTGACGACGGCCTCTCACGCACTGGGGTCAGGTAGTACTACCGGCTCGTACCGAGATCTTTCCCTCCAGAGGTGGGGCGCGGTTCCACGCCCCACCTCCCCCTTTGCCCTGAGTGCAGCATGGTCCATTCACGCAGCGACCAACGCCATGCCGCGCAGGCATGGCCGATATGTCTATGGAGGGTCAGCGGATGCCGGTAAGGAACTCGAGAATGAGCTCAGTGAGTTCCTCCGGCTGCTCTTCCGGCAGGAAATGCCCGGCGTCGGGCAGTGAAATATGGCGGTAATGGCCCTTCGCGAACTCTCGGTCGTTATCCCAGGCACGGTCGGGCAGAAGGGGATCAAGCTGCCCGCGTGCCGTCCAGACAGGGGCGGTGATCGGCCGGCGAGAGATCTCCATATACTGGCGTCCCACGATATGCCGTTGTGAGGTATATGCCCAGCGCAGTTGTTCCAATGCGGTTGATGTTGCTTCGGGCAGCCGGAGTGCGGCGGCATAATGGGCGGCCTGTGAGGCGGCGCCGTCGTTGCCGGGTGCCGACCATTCGGCGAGTAGGCGGCGCACTCCCTCCTCCGAATTCAGGGAACGGCGGGCGGCGGCAGGAATAAAGGTAGTGAGAACATGCCGCCACGTTCGCAACGTCAGGTGGGTTCCTAGCCTCTGCGTTGTGCGCGGATGTGGTGCGGATACGGTCAGAATTCCTTTCACCAGGTCTGGTTCCATGGCCGCAGCGGACCAAGCAAGGGTTCCACCTCGACCGTGGCCAACGATCACCGCCTGCGATGCTCCTAGGCTTCGCACCACGGCCGCAAGATCCTGTGTCAGCGTCAGCCCGTCATGCCCATCCGGCGTTTTATCCGATCCTCCGAGGCCGCGCTGATCCAGTGCGGCGACTTCATACCCGGCTTGCGCAATCGGTGCGATCTGATGGCGCCACGCCCACCAGTACTCCGGGAAGCCATGAACCAGAAGGACAAGCGGACGACTACTGTGATGTTCACCGGCGTGAACCAGGTGGAACTGGCAGCCATTGGCTCCGATGAGGCGGTGCTCCCACGGACCTTCGAGATAGATACAGGAATTATCGGCAGGTACAGTCATGAATACTCTCAGCGCTCGATCACGACTCG
This sequence comes from Actinomycetaceae bacterium, assembly GCA_015062745.1. Classification (GTDB taxonomy): domain Bacteria; phylum Actinomycetota; class Actinomycetes; order Actinomycetales; family Actinomycetaceae; genus Asp313. The sequence goes on along the minus strand of SUUB01000031.1, from coordinate 15,631 downwards.
GAATCACCGAGAGCGATGCGGCGGCGAGTTGTCACAATTCCAAATCGCTGGCCGCGCCGACGCGCGCCATGCGAGATTACCCCGGCGAGAATGAGAGCGGCACCGAGCATGAGCATCCGCCCAGAACCGAGGTCAAGGCCGAGATGATGCACAATGTTGCCGCAGAGTGGATTGATGTCGCCGATGGCGTCGTCCAACGGGTTAATGATGCTGTCCTGTGCCCAGCGTGGCAGGACGAGCGCCAGGCACCCAAAAAGCGACAGGAGAGCGCCTGCGACGGTGACTCCCAAAGAAGACGCTCGGGCGAGGAGTGCGATCAGCGTGGCCACGGCAATTCCGCCGAGCAGTTCAAGGAGCGCGGCGATATTGAGGTGACCTGTTGCCCAAGGATTGTTGTCTACCAGTGAAAGCCGCACGCTGGCATCAGAGAGTAAATACCATGCCACCGGCGCGAGGACGATGGTTGCCACAAGGACTCCCGTGTGCGTCCAGGCGCGACTTTTAGGGGCCGCGGGGACGGTATCGGGATCAGGTGGCGGTGTGGCCCAGCCGGTAGGTACAGTTTCCTCTTCCGATTCTTGCGGAGTGTCGGCGACTGCCGGGCCCGTGGTCTCCGTATCGTCTTCGGCGCTGCGTTCCTCATGCTCAGACGTCATCCCGATCGCCTCCGCCAGCGACGCGTGCGCTGCATCCGGGCTGGCGGAACGCAAGGGTAGATCCAAGGGGGAGGTGGCCGTCTCGGCGGAAGCGTCAGTATTTGCCAGGGGCCGTTCGTCGGTGGCGGTAGGGGGCTCACCGGTGACAGTGTCACCGGATTCGACCGGGCCGGTATACCCCTCTGGTTCCGCAGAAGCATCTTCAACTGCGGCGTCCTCGAGAGCGTCTTCGACTGGGGAGGTCGCCTCGGCGAGCTCCCCTGCCAAGGCCGAATCTGCTGCGGTTTGCGAGCCGTCCGGAGCAGATTGCACGTTGGCATCCCCGTCGGACGCTTCGGGTGTCATGGAATCGGGCGCTTGAGCGTCGTGCTCGGCAAAAGTGCCCTGGATAACGCTCTCTGAATTCTCTTCGGCCGGTGCGGAAGCATCTTGCGACGATGTCTCCGGCGTATCGGAAGTTGCGTCGTCAATCGGCGCGAGAATGTCATCGTCCTCGAAGGGGCGGCGCGACGACGAGCTGTACGGGTCAGTTGGGGTGGACACGACTCTCCTCCTCAATTACGTCTACCTTGACGCTACGGCAAGAAGAGCGATCCGTCGGGGAAGCAGGCGGCGTGCCTCGTGTGAGATTCGTATTCCTATCGGCCTGCGGTGCGGCCTTTCGGCTCTCTTTGTTTTTGCCGGTACATGCTTGTCGGTGAGTGAGCCTATCGAGTTAGTGCGCGGGCGTGATGCACTGTTAGGTGACATCGGCGGATTGCAAACGGCGCGCGGCTACAAGGGCCGCGCGCCGTGAGTAGGCGAACAGAAACGCGAGAGCTCAGTTCGTGACGGTGCTCTGCGCACAGGGAGCAGCCGCATCGATCAGCGTCTGCTGATTCTCAGCGGAAATAGGGGTTGTTGCATCCCCGTC
>SUUB01000031.1:2357-13962 GCA_015062745.1 Actinomycetaceae bacterium | reverse complement strand
CTCTGCGCACAGGGAGCAGCCGCATCGATCAGCGTCTGCTGATTCTCAGCGGAAATAGGGGTTGTTGCATCCCCGTCCGCAATTCCCCTCAACGTGTCAGCCGGGAAAACGTCATAAATCTCATCCGTAACGCAGGCATAGAAGGGATCGCCGAATGTGCTCGCAGCGTCAGAACCACCTATTTGTTCGAACATCGGCGTCATGATCGTCCGAAGTCCGGTGGCGACTTCTTCTTTCGACGGCTTTGCGTCGTCGTCAACGGTGGTCTCAGTTTCCGTGGTGGTCTCGACGACGGCGGGCTCTGTGCTCTCCACAGTGGTTGGGGCTTCTGTGGTGACTTCTGCCTGTGTGGTGGTGACTTCTGCGTCGCTGTCGTTACCGCAGGCGGCCATGGAGATGGCGAGTAGCGGAACAGCGGGTAGTGCCATGAGCTTCTTGATGTTCATTGGGTGAGATTCTCCTTCATTCAGTGTGTAACGTAGGTGATCGCCACGTGGGTTAGATCCGAAGAGACCGGAACTGTTTTCGCCTTGACCTTAGCACGCTGATTCTGCCGCCTTCAGGGGGAAGTGCAACGTTGAGTGCTATCTCACGTGTATTGGGGATAGTCAGAAGGGAATGTGTGCTCTATGCGTTGGCGTGTGGTCATCAGTATGTGACCACACGCCAACCTGTTCAAAGTAAGAAGCGCAGTGGCTCAGTTTGTAAGAGCTTTTGTGGCGCAGGAACCGCTGGCCTCGGTTATCTCGGACTGGTCATCAGCGGAGATGAGCGAATTGGCCTCGCCGTTGGCAAGTGCTTTCAAAGTATCGGTTGAGACATCGTCATAGATTTCGTCAACAATGCAGCTGTAGAAGGACTCATCGAGCAGATCTGCTAGCTCAGAGCCCACTTGCTCCTCCATGACTGGTTTCAAGACGGACTGAATTCCGTTTGCGACTTCCTCTTTGGATGGCTTCGCGTCGCTATCGTTGCCGCAAGCGGCGAGTGAGATGGCGAGCAGTGGAATGGCAGGAAGCGCAAGGAGTCTTTTGATAGACATATTTGGCTCAAGTTCCCTTCGTTCTGCGGGCATTACCCGTCTTCGTACCGGCCAGATCTGCATGGAACGAAATGACCTTTCGCGACTCTAACATGCCCTGTGCCCGCAATACATTGTGAGTGGGTTTTCGAGTGCAGCCTCACATGCCTCGACGACGACTGGTAAACGATGAGTACTCGTGCGCCGACGTGCGGCTGCATATCCGAGCCGCACGTCGGCGCCAATGGCGGGAAGCCTCGAGTGCTTTCTACTGCCCGCTCTGCACAGAAGATGTAGCGCACTGCGTAAGGGCTTCTTCAATCTTCTGCTGGTCACCGCTTTCGAAGACTTCGGCCTCCGTGTTAGCCTCCGCAATTGCCTTGAGACCGGCGGCGGAAATGTCGTCGTAGATTTCGTCAGCCACGCAGGTGTAGACGGAGTCGTCGATCAGACTTGACACGTCAGCACCATAGGACTCGAGTTCCGCAGACAGCAGGGTTTTGAGGCCGCTTGCAACTGCGTCTTTGGATGGCTTCTCTTCGCTTCCGCAAGCGGCCATCGAAATAGCCAGGAGCGGAATGGCGGGTAGTGCAATGAGTTTCTTGAGATTCATGGGATTGACTTCCGTTCATTTCGTGGGCGACGCAGGTGTGCGTTGTCCCGTTTTGGACGGGAACCGTGTGGCTTCGACGGTAATACGGTGATTCTGCTATCGTCGGTGAAACTTCAATATTGGTCGCGATCGCGCGTTTAGCAAGGGCAACCAGAGGAGAATGAGGAAACTGTTCTTCTCGGTGTGCGGTCACAACCATGCGACCGCACACCGCCGTATTCAGTGAAAGAACTGTATAGATTTCAGTCTTCCGTGGTCTGCCCACCGGTGACTTCCGCGGCGCATTTTGCACTTGCCTCTTGGGTCTTTTGGAGGTCGTCGTCCGTGAAAACCTCCGCCTCCATATCGCCGTCGACGACGGCCTGAAGTGCTTCGGCAGAGAAGTCATCGTAGACCTCGTCCACTAAGCAGGTGTAGAAGTCATCCGTGAGAATAGCAGAGACTTCGGAACCATACTGCGCCTCCATCATCGGTTGGAGATACGTTTGCATGGCGTTGGAGACTTCCTCTTTGGACGGTTTCTCCGCGCTTCCGCAAGCAGCCATCGAAATAGCCAGGAGTGGGATCGCGGGTAGTGCAATGAGTTTCTTGAGATTCATGCGGTGAGGTTCCCTTCGTTCAGTGGGCGAGTGCCCATGTTCCTTTTCTCGGCCAGATCCATACAAGTAGACCTTGCCTTATTGCGACTCTATCACCGGATTCACGCGGATACTCCGCGAGATCGGTCCTTGAGTAGGAGATCACGCAGCGTTGCAAGGAACAATACGGCACGAATGTGCTGGTCAGCGAGCTGTCAGTGTCGCATCGCCCGCCCCGTGCGCTGTGGGTCAGAGAAAATCGCTGCGAAGGATTTGAGAGGAAGGCAACTCATTCGCGGTTTAGCTCGGCAAGAGTTCGTGGACTTTAGGGTGGTCTTTCGCCGCGACGGTGACGATGACGAACTCGCATCATAACCACCGAGAAGATCTCCACAGGAAGGCAAATGAAGGGGCTGTCCACAGGCGCAACCCGAACGCTGCGTCCATGAGCGCACGTGCTTCAAGCTAGATACACACAACAGAGTCGCAGAAACGGAGCCATCGACCACTCTTCGATGGCCGAAGGTGCGGCGCAACGAGAGTCGTAGGAATGGAAGCAGTATGGAAAGCAGACGCAAAGCGGGGACGGGGCACAGGGAACGCCTCGAGCAGAAACACTCGCGCGGGCGAGAGAGCAATGCGACGGTGATCAATACGCAGGAGCTGACGCAGCACAAGGAGAGAGGACGGATTGCGGCATGTTCCCTGGCCGTGCACAGCGAGACTGTGCGCTCCGAGGTCAATCGCTTGGCAGCGCTCGCAGGCATAGACATTGTGACCGTTCGTTCCGGGATGGCGCCGTCCGCTGTGCTCAATCTGCGGGAAGTGGATGGAAGCGTTCCGCAGGTAGAGGCTAGCTTTCACCCTGCCTATGCTCCGTACTTTGCAACGGGCCGCATAACGCTTTCGTTGCGAGAGGAAGCGGAAGATGTCCTCGAGTTGATGCTGGCGGCGGGATCCACTCAACGGGGCACCATCGTGGGAGTCGTTGGAATTCGAGGCGGAATTGGGGTGTCGACTCTAGCGAGTTGGTTGGCGCGGGACTTGGCACGTGCGGGGGAGACGTGCCTCCTCGACCTCGATCCGTTATCTGCTGGTATCGATCTTCTTCTTGGGCTGGAAGGTGCGCCGGGCCTGCGATGGTCCGATCTGGCGGAAGACAGCGGTGCTCTTGTTCCCGGCAGGCTAAATGCTGCCCTGCCATCGCTGGGCGCGTTGCGCGTTCTTAGTGCCGATCCCAGGGGTGGTGCGCCACGCGGGGGAGGTCTCGGCGTCGACGCAATCGCCGCGTTGTCGCAGGCCAATGAGGTGACGGTGCTGGATATTCCACGATCCGGCATCGATGCGGGGACCAGGGAACGGGAATGGCTGCAGTGGTGCGACGTCGTCGTACTCATTGTGGGTGCTGGATTGCGGGAAATCCAGCAGGCGCGGCGCGCCATTAGTTTGCTGCCGGGCGAAATCCCACTGGTTGTCGTCGGGTCGGGCGTGAGTGGAGGTGAAGCTGCGGCGCTGGCCGAGGCACTTGATGTGCCGCAAGTCATGCCGTTACGACGGTTGCGTACCTTGGACCAAGACCTCAGCCACGGCGTGCGGGTAGGCGATCGCACTCGTTGCGCCACCGCGCGGGATGTGTCCCGTATCGGGGTCATCTGCCGCGAGGCGGTGTGATGAAGCAGTTAAGCGATACACAGATCCGCCGAGCGCGCGCAATCCTCGCCGATGGCAAGGGCATTCCGGAAGCGCTGGCGGACACCGTTCCAGTGGCTGTCGGGGTACACGATGTTCTAGGTGTGCGCCGCCAGTTGCGCGCGGCGATTGGGGGTGCCGGTCCGATCCTGCAGCCCCTACTGGAGGATCCACAGGTAACGGATATCCTCGTGAACGGGGTACATGGCGTTTGGATTGATCGCGGCAGAGGTCTGGAAGCTGTTGCTGTGAGCACCGGTCTTCTCGATACGCCGCAGCAGGTGCGCGATCTTGCGGTACGTTTGGCTGCGGCAAGTGGACAGCGGCTCGATGATGCCAGTCCGATTGTGGATGGCACCCTGGAAGGCGGCCTGCGTCTGCATGCTGTTCTTCCTCCTCTGGCGTGGGAGGGGCCGTTCATTTCGTTGCGGTCTCACCGGGCTGTGACGCTGACTTTGGACGAGCTTGTAGCGAGCGGCACTGTGCCGGTTCAGTTGTCTGCTGTTCTGGTTGCTCTGATCAACCGCCGCGCCAATGTCATGATCTCTGGTGCGACAGGATCTGGAAAGACGACGCTGCTTTCGGCGCTCCTCTCTCAGGCGTCGGCGGCTGAACGCATACTCATCATTGAGGAGGCGGCTGAGTTGCGTCCGCGCCATCCGCATGCGATTCACCTACAGGTGAGGCATGCAAATGTGCAGGGCAGCGGAGAAGTCGGCATGGTTGATCTGGTACGAGCGGCACTGCGCATGCGGCCGGACCGGATTGTTCTGGGGGAATGTCGTGGTGCGGAGGTTCGGGAGGTACTTGCGGCCCTTAACACGGGCCATGAAGGCGGTTGGGCAACGGTCCATGCCAATTCTGCACATGACGTGCCGGCGCGATTAGTTGCTCTGGGTGCTCTCGCGGGCATGACGGAGGCCGTGGTTGCGGCCCAGGCGGCTAGCGCGCTCGATGCCGTTATCCATATTGATAAGAACAACGGGCAACGCCGCATCAGTCAGGTCGCCACGCTGGAGCGGCACGGCGACGAGTTGGTGACTTGTGGCGCATTGGAGTGTGTCGACGGCGATGAGGGGCAGCGGCGTGTCGTTCCCGGCCCAGGATGGCCGCGTCTAGCACGCAGACTCGCATTGAGAGACAGTATATGAAGCTGATTGGTTTCCTTTTACTGCTGACCGCCTGGTATTGGACTCCGTCTTATCCCCGCCGTGCAGATGCGCGAGCTGGACTGCGGCAAACGCCACGTATCCGAAGGCTGTTTCGCGGCGGCAGACCTTTTCCATGGTCGTTGGCGGGAAGCTCTCCGCCGCAGTACGAATCTGGTGCTAGGCAGCGGTTTCGTTCTATTCCGCGGCACTCGCCCGGCAGGCATGAGTCAAAGGGTGGCCCAAGCAGATCTGATGGGGAGAACTCGCAAGGGATGCGAAAGGCGAGCCTGCGGTGGTTGACGCGGAGCGTCCGTCCGGTGCGTGAGCCCGAAATCGGTCTTTTGGTCGCGGAGGCCGCGACTCGATTGCGATGCGGTGCGAGCTTTGAACAGGCCTGGCAAAAGACTTTCGAGCGTACAGACATTGCTGACAGATACAAGATGGGCGTCGACAGCGCTGGTGTGCCTCACGGTCTGCGCGCGCTGCAGAGATCATCAAGTGGTACGGAGCTGACATTCGCCATCCCTGCTGCGGTTGCCGTGTGTCGACTGAGCTACCTGACCGGAGCGCCAAGCGCAGACGTGTTGGAGGCGTGCGCGGGCGGCATCACCGAGGTGAGTGAGGCGGCGGCAGCACGCAGGGTGGCCCTTGCTGGACCACGGGCGAGCGCGCGGACGCTTGCTCTTCTGCCTTTGCTTGGCTTGCTCCTGGGATATGTGTTGGGGTCCAACCCTCTCGCGTTTCTTTTGAGTACGAATGTGGGACGAGTCTGCCTCCTTATCGGTTTCGCCTTTGAACTGGCGGGAATCGTGTGGGTGCGGCACTTGGTTAAACGAGCGGAAGAAGGCTGATGATGACCGCCTCGACGCCGAGTCTTGCAGCCTCGCTGCTGACAGCCTGGTTTGCATGCGGATTATTGGCACTGGCTCTCACGGCAAGAACTCCAAACGGGAGGCCGAGGCCCACAACTCGTCCGACGCGACTCGCCCATGTTGACGAGGCAATGATCCTAGATATTGCGCAAGCGGCATTACAGGGCGGTACATCCATACCGGGTGCACTCCTTGCCATCCATGAAGCGGTAGCGGAGAGCGAGAGTCCGGGCCTCGATGTCGCGGCGCGGACGCTGCTTCTCGGCGGAACGTGGGAGGAGGCATGGGGCCAGGTACCGGCGCGTTTTCAAAGCCTGCGTGATGCGCTTCAACCTGCATGGGAAGATGGTGTAGCTCCATCCGCGCTGCTTCGACAGGCCGCGGAAGGTATTCGACAGGGGCGGAGTAGACGTGCTCGTGAAGCGGCCGCCCGGCTTGGCGCTCACCTGGTGTTACCGCTGGGCCTGTGCTTCTTACCGGCTTTTGTGATGCTTGGTATCGTGCCGGTTATCGCTTCGGTTGGGCTCTCGCTGTTTCGCTAGACGAGTGCGCCGGGGTGCCGGCACGCGGCCCGCTGGGCATCGTTTCGGGTGTTGGCGCGGGTCCAATACCCAGGAATTCGGATCCATCGAGTGTGCGGCGAAACCGGTTTGAATGCGCGTCGACGTCGCGTTCGGCGGCGTGCTGGCATAACGGGCACACCGGCAATGGCGTATTGAATGCATCCGACGGCGCTGTGGCGCGCCGGGAGGTGAGGAGCGATTCCGAGTCGCTGCATGCACGGGACGCTTGACAGGTGGGAACAGTGAGTGCATCCGTTACGGATTCCCGGGGCGTTGTGCCTTCATCCCCAACTAGTGGCAGCCGTGAGTCCATCCGTTACGCATTCCCTCGGCCGAGTCTCCGGTATTGAAGAGTGCCTTTGCCGACTGCTGGCCAGCAGTAGTTCTTCGAAGACTCTCACCTGGCGCTGTATCCACAGATCGCGTTATGTCGTGCGGATTCACAGGAGCTTCTAGCGGCTGGTCTGCTGTGCCCGCGAAACGGGAGAGTGGTAGTACCGCGCCACAAAGGGTGGCGCCAAACATAGGAGGAAACAATGTCTATGCAACTCGGAGGTTTTCTGGAGGACACCAGCGGCGAAGCCGGTATGGCAACGGCTGAATACGCGATAGGGACCGTCGCCGCCACATCTTTCGCAGGGCTTCTGGTGTGGATGATGAAACAATCCTGGGTCAAAGAGGGGTTGGTGTCGATCTTCAAAGCAATCTTCAAGTTCTAGCCGTAGAAGCGAGCGGGGAGGTGGCTGGGAGTATCCCCACGGTCGCCCTCCCGCTCGCTACCCAAACTGATTGGTTGCATCTCGCCATCGGCAGGCGTACACAACGGGGTCAATTCTCCACCTCGCCGAAGGGCGCTTTCTCCGGCTTGCCGAAGGACGCTGAGCCGCAACCGCTTGCTACGGACGCAAGCTCTGCTCTCTACCCGCAAGGTTGAACTTGGCTTCGCGCGTTGGGTGGCGACAGGTAGCGGGGTTTGGTCCTCCCCATGTGTGGGCGATTCTCACGTTCGCAGCAGGCATATGTTTGCAGCACACGTGATCGAGAGACGACGCAGTGTGCCATTGCCGAGGGCAGTTGCCATAACCAAGGAGAAAAACAATGAGGTCACACAAGCACGAGTCAGCTAGTCCAACTTCATCGGAGCGTGGCATGGCGACCGTCGAAATCGCGCTTGGGATGATTCCGATAACGGTCATGATCATCGTCGTACTTGCCGCTGGCTCCCTTGTCCATTCCTACCTGCAGGCGCAGGATGCCAGCCGCACGATCGCGAGGTCGGTTGCGCTGGGAGAACCGCCCGATGTAGCACACTCGACTGCTGCCCGGGAGTCCAATATGACTGTTGCCATCGAGACCGAGGGTGAGTATGCCAAGATCACGGTTACCGCGAAGCCTGGCGGAGTACTCGCGCCGCTTGGTTCCGGTCCACTGGGCATCGACATATCCGCCACGACTGTGGCCCGGCTCGAACCGGGGGTGACGCTGCCATGAACAGATGCGTCATTGACAAAGGCAGGAGTGCCGCCGTTAGGGGCAGGGTGCGGAAGCGCCGGGGCGCTGCGCCTCTTCTATCAACCCGCCGCAATAGACACGGGTCGGCGTGTGCAGGCGGCGGAGGAGGAAGACTTGCGATATCGCTTGTTGAGGTCGAGAGATCTGATCTGTCTGGCGTGGGCGATGCAAGCGAGGTTAACGCTCCTACGCTTCTCAAAGGTCCTGTGGCACCCTGCCCGTTACAGCGGATAATCAGTTGGTATGCCGGTAGCACGCGAAGCGAACGGCCGAGAGCCTCCCCGGAGGCCGGGGCGGGAACAGTGCTCGCGGTGGGTGTGTGCCTTCTGGCGGGTATGCTCGCGGTCCTGCTCCTGTTTGTTGGAAGTGTTGTCGGTGTCAAAGAACGGACGCAGGACGCAGCGGACCTAGCCGCGCTTGGCGGCGCGCAGGTCTTCCAGGAGTCTCACGACGGCGAACAAGCCTGTGCTGCGGCGGCCGCGATTGTGCAGCGGAATAGAGCAGAGCTGGTGGAGTGCACAATGAGTGGCGAATATGCCACGGTGAAGGCGCGCACGGTGGCGGCGTGGCGTTGGGTGAGTTTCACCGCGCAGGCAACGGCCGGTCCGGCGGACGCGCCACCCGAGTGAACGCGCACAATTCCCAAAGGTGAGCGCCCCTGAGTGAACGCGCACAATTCCCAAAGGTGAGCGCCCCTGAGTGAACACCCGCAGTCGCCCGAGCGAGAGTGTGCACCCTTGAGTGAACACCCGCAGTCGCCCGAGCGAACTCCTGCGCCACCCAACTGGAGGCCTGCGCCACCCAAGTGGAAGCCTCAGTTGCCTGAGTCCCACAGTTACCGCAGCTTGATGGCTACGCTCAGCCGGGCGACTACTTTGTAGGTTGTAGTGCTAAGCGCGTGGCCGTTGGATGGGGCGACAAGAATAGATGTGGCGCCAAGAGTACAGGTCATTCAGCAGGCGCAACCTCGTATCCGGCGTCTGCTCACCTTCTTCGGCGTGGTACACGTCCCTCGGCAGGGCCAGCCTCCTGCAGGGCGGGCAAGAGCAGGCGGAGTAGCTGTATGGCGCCCGCCTTGGATAACGGCTCGTTGTTGTTCCCACATTTTGGTGACTGGACACAGCGCGGACAGCCCGTCTGGCACGAACAAGTCTCCAGGGTGCGCAAGGTCGCCTGAATCCAGCGGGTGGCGGAATCGAAGCCACGGCGTGCAAAACCCGATCCACCAGCGACGGCGTCGTGCACAATAACCGTTGCCTCGCCCGTTTGTGGATGGACAGCGGTGGAGAGGCCGCCAAGATCCCAGCGGTCGCAGGTAGCAAAAAGAGGAAGGAGGCCAATCGCAGCGTGTTCGGCGGCGTGCAACGCCCCCGGCAGATCTGCGGCCGGAATCCGTTCTTGTTTCAGCGTGGCGGCACTTAAGGTCCACCAGGTACCAGTCGTTTCGAACTGGCGCAGGGGCATCGTAAGCGGTACAGAACCCAGATACATCCCGTCATGGGAGCGGCGGATGTCATAACCCGTGACGCGGGAGGAAACAACGACCTGGCCGACGGCCCAAGTTCCGCAGGAAAGATTGACCGAGGACGTGGTCTCAAGGATCTCGACTCGATGCTCTTCACGGGAATAGGTGCGGATCTCCTCTTCGCGGTGCGGGTGCACCACCGCCGTGTCGGAGTCTAATTCGTCGACTTGATAGGGGATGCCCTGATGCAGATAAATGGCCCCCGGATACACGGTGGTGTCAGCGCGTTCGCGGCCAACGGTACCCAGAAGCGCACCGTCCTCGGAGTTGATGATGGAAACGGTGCTCGCTTCACCGCGCAGGCTGACCGTGTCATGTGCTTGGGTGCCCAAGGTCGTATTCCAATACCAACCGGTTGGTCTTTTCCGCAGGAGGTCTCCGGCGGCGAGATCGTCGAACAGAGTGGTGTCGGCGAGCCCGAACAAGGCGGCGTCCTGCGCTACCAACGGTAGCTCGGCTGCCGCCGCACATAGCTGCGGTACGAGAACATTCGGATTGGCGGGGTCAAAAACGTTGGCCGCCGCCGGAGGCTGGCGAAAACTGTCCGGATGTGAGAGGAGGAACTGGTCCAGTGGGTTGTCACGTCCGATGAAAACCGATAACCCGGCCTGCCCTGCTCGTCCGGCGCGCCCGGTTTGCTGTGCGAAAGAGGCGTGGGTGCCAGGCCAACCCGTAACAACGACGGCGTCCAGTCCGGAGATATCGATGCCCAGTTCAAGGGCATTGGTGCTCACCAGCGAACTGAGAGTCCCATCGCGCAGCGAGCCCTCCAGCTCACGTCGTTCCTCAGGAAGGTAGCCGCCGCGATAAGCAGCGACTTTGTCGCGGATCTGAGGCGCGTGATTCGCCAGGTAGTCGCGCGCGATCTCGGCAACACGCTCGGTACCGGCACGCGATCGAACGAAGGTAAGACAGCGCGCCCCGGCTGCCACCAATGCTCCGGTCAATTCACCGGCTTCCGTGTTAGCGGCGCGGCGGGGCCTCTCCTCACCGGCAAACTCGATATCGGGGTCGTATTGCTCTTGGTCTGTGGGAACGCCCATCTCGCCGTGGCCTGATGTCGCCGTGTCTTCTTGCCCGTTTGGGCCGGTGACGAGGGGTGCCCGAGAAAGCCGGGGCTGCCGGGACTCGCGAGGACGTGGAGGAGGCCCAGCGGCTGCTCGTCCCTGCCCCATGCCGGTTCCGTCACGGCTGTTGTGTGCGTCGTCGAGCTCACGACACTGCCACAGCACGGTTGTCTGCGCTCCGCGTGGAGCGCCGTCGTCGGTAATCCCGACCACCGGCCCTAATGCTTCGCCAAGCATTCGCTCGGCAGCTGATTCAGGGTCATCGCTGGTCGCAGACAGGAAGACCACGACCGGTCGTGCTCCGTAGTGTGCCGCCATACGCAGGAGCCGACGTAAGGTCAGGGCAACGTGCGCGCCGAATAGACCGCGGTAGGTATGGAACTCATCGACGACAATCAGATAAAGACCACGCCACAGACGTGTCCAATTCTGCTGTCGAGCCAGTAAGGCATGATGCGCGAAGTCTGGATTCGTCAAGATGATGTCCGCGTAGTCGCGCGCCCATGAGCGTTGCGGCAATTCCGAGTCGCCATCAACCGTGGAAACGCCGATCTGGGGATCCACAATTCGGCACAGGGTACTTAACGCATCCAATTGGTCGGCAGCCAACGCCTTGGTAGGGGACAAGTACAGGGCTGTTGGCCTGCGACGCAGGCGAGACAGTGAGACCTCGTTCCGCTCGAATCTGACGAGTTCTGCGAGAAAAGGTACCCAGGCTGCGAGCGATTTGCCGGAGCCCGTACCCGTGGCGATAACGGTGTGGAGTCCCGCGTGAATCGACTCCGCCGCCTCCGCCTGATGAATCCAGGGGCGTTCCACCCCCTGCCTTGTCAACGCGTGCCGAACCGCGGTGGGAATCCATTCGGGCCAGCAGGTAGTGCGACCGGGACGTTCGGGTTGCTCAATGATTCCCGTAATCTGGCCGGGGGCCGCATGGCTGCGCAGAACATCCAACAAGTTGGTCACCCGTCAACCCTATGGCATCAAACGGCCCCACTGGGGGCGGCGTGCCAC
>SUUB01000031.1:0-2257 GCA_015062745.1 Actinomycetaceae bacterium | reverse complement strand
ATCGGCGTTCGTTGGAGGGAACACAGACATGGCAGAGAGCACGAACCGCGTTGAGATTGACGCCATTGAGACGGTCAATGAGTATCTTGATCGCTCTGATTGGCGTGTCAATGCCAACGCTAATCAGGACTATTCCCTGGGCGGCCTGATCCTGAACTCCGCCGGCAAGACGATCGCGAACTACTGGCTCACCCAGGTGTACAGCCCCGAGGAGGGGGAGGCGCACCGCAATGGCGACTACCACATTCATGACCTCGACATGCTCTCCGGATACTGCGCAGGTTGGTCGTTGCGTCGCCTACTCGAAGAGGGGTTCAACGGCGTCAGTGGCGCTATTGCTTCAGCGCCGCCCAAGCACTTCTCGTCTGCCTGTGGCCAGATCGTGAACTTCCTCGGCACGCTGCAAAACGAGTGGGCCGGAGCGCAGGCCTTCTCCTCCTTCGATACGTACATGGCTCCTTTTGTGCGCCTGGACAATATGTCCTTCGCTGACATCAAACAGTGCATCCAAGAGCTGATCTACAACCTCAACGTTCCGTCTCGCTGGGGGAGTCAGTGCCCCTTCACCAATCTGACCTTCGATTGGACATGCCCGGCGGATATCGCGGATAACCACCCCTTCATCGGGGAGGAGGTCTGCGACTTCACCTACGGCGAGCTTCAGCACGAGATGGATCTGATTAATCGCGCGTACATGGAGGTTATGACCGAGGGCGATGCCGACGGCCGAGTCTTCACCTTCCCCATTCCGACCTACAATATGACGAAGGACTTCGACTGGGACTCGGAGAACGCCAATCTGCTCTTCGCGATGACCGCCAAGTACGGTCTGCCGTACTTCCAGAATTTCATCAATTCGGAACTTGATCCGGGCATGATCCGTTCCATGTGCTGCCGCTTGCAGCTCGACCTGCGGGAACTCCTCAAGCGCGGTAACGGCCTGTTCGGCTCGGCCGAGCTGACCGGTTCCATCGGCGTCGTCACCATTAACACGGCCCGACTCGGCTATCTCTATAAGGGCGACGAGGCCGCTCTCTACGCACGCCTCGACCACCTGATGGATTTGGCGAAGTCCACGCTGGAGAAGAAGCGCGTCAAGGTGCAGCAGTTCATGGACCAGGGGCTTTACCCCTACACCCTGCGCTATTTGGGGCATCTCAACAACCATTTCTCCACCATCGGAGTCAATGGCGTTAACGAGCTGATCCGTAATTTCACCGACGACGCTCACGACATCGCCGACGAGTGGGGTCACGCTTTTGCGGTGCGTCTGCTGGAGCATGTGCGCGAGCGCCTCGTGGCGTACCAGGAGGAGACGGGAAACCTGTACAATCTGGAAGCCACTCCTGCGGAAGGCACCACCTATCGATTCGCGAAGGAAGACCGCAAGCGTTACGCGGACATTCTGCAGGCCGGCACCGACGACGAGCCGTATTACACGAACTCCTCCCAGCTGCCGGTTGCCTACACCGACGACGCCTTTGAAGCCCTCGAGAAGCAGGCGGATCTCCAGTCCCTATACACAGGCGGCACGGTCCTCCACCTGTACATGAACGAGCGGATGAGTTCTGCGGAGGCATGCAAGCGGCTGGTTCGGCGTGCGCTGACGAACTTCCATCTGCCTTACATCACCATTACGCCGACCTTCTCCATTTGCCCGGTGCACGGTTACCTTGCCGGTGAGCATCTGACATGCGAGAAGTGTGCGGAAATGAACCCATCGGCGGAGCCGCAGGTCTGCGAGGTGTGGACGCGGGTGATGGGCTACTTCCGTCCCGTCCAGTCCTTCAACATCGGCAAGAAGGGTGAGTACCACGAGCGTGTGACCTTCAAGGAAGGTGCCCTCGCCAGTCGGGCTTCGCATGCTGACATACTGGTCGATTCGTATGACGAATTCCAGGCGCGGCTCAGGCAGGAAGCTAAAGCGTGATCAATCGCGACCAACAGGTTGACGGGCCGGTCGCCTCTGGTGTGACCGGCCCGTCCGGTCGTTGTTCACAGTCGGAGCCGTCAGACACCGTACCTGCGCCGTCGTCTACTGTGGCGTCATCCACTGCGGCTACGTCGTCGTCCCCCACCGGGATGCCTTCGACTGCCGCCGCTGCCACGGATGGGCAGCGGGCTCTCCGCGTGCCTGTTGCACACGATTTGGCGATTGCCGGATTCGTCCCGTTGTCCAGTGTCGATTGGCCGGATCATCTTGTCACTACGGTGTTCTTGCAGGGGTGCCCGTGGCGCTGCCCCTACTGTCAGAACG
>SUUB01000002.1:154723-165798 GCA_015062745.1 Actinomycetaceae bacterium | reverse complement strand
CGCACTGCTCCTAATTCTCCGGGCTTTTCGCAGTTCTCCGGGTTATTCGCGGAGTTTCGCGGAAAACCCGGAGAATTCGTCTCTGCCCATCAGCCAATGGGGTGTTGTGGAGAGAGTTGGTTGTGAGCGGTGCTCTGGTTGTTGGTCGTGGGAGGGGCGGTCGGTAGTGGTTTGGTTGTCGGTCGTGGGAAGGGCGGTCGGTCGTGGGAAGGGCGGTCGGTAGAGGTCGGATGGTCAGTAGCGGTCTGGTATCAGTAACGTGGATGCACCAGTAGCGAAGGTAACACAGTCATCCTAGTGTTCCGTACCAAGGTCGCAGGTTGTTGTCCGCTACGAACACCCGTCCTGCTTCGTCGCCCGAGCGTTCCGTACCTAGGGCCGCAGGGGCGCAACCAAGCAAACAAACCAGCTTCGGCGTTTTCCCTTGATATGGCGGTGCGGACGTCCTAACCTCAAGCTAATTGGAAATCGCTTGACTCTTCAGAAAGACCTGGAGGACCTATGTGGCATCGTTGCGCTTTTGGCGCGCTCACCCTAAGCTCTCAATGCCTCGGCACACCTGTTGGCAGCGCCTTGCGCATCCCTGCGGAGTGGTAGTGGCGATGGCATATCGGTCCCCTCGAAAACAGGGAGCAGAGCATACTGACGCCCGGGCCGCGAATCGAGCCGCGGAGCTCGGCGACACTGCGGGTGCAAAGCTCGCCAGCACCTCACCGGTTGAATCAACCGGTACAGCCGGTTCGCGCGCCGTCGAGTCTGCCGGACCGCGCCGCGTGAAGGCGCCGGGTGCCCGTTTGGCCACCTCGCTCAGTGAGTTTGGGTATCGCTCCCGTCCTCGCCATCTTGGGCGTTTCGGCCCACTCGGCATGGTCATCGCGACGGTATGCGTCGTGCTTGCCGCCTTTGGTGCGGGTCTGATTATTGCCGTGTACGACGGTGTTACGGCCCGCGATGTGGCTCGGATGCCTGTTACCAATGAAGAAGCATCAGACCCGCCGTTGTTATACGGTGCGATTCACGACCGGTTGATCACCACCGGTGAGGAGATCTCCATCGTTTACGTGATCCCGCGAACAGCAGATGCACCTACGCCATCCGGTGTTGACGCCTGGCCTGGCGAAGGCGAAGTGCTTCTCTCACCTGCATTAGCGGAGACTGGCCGAGACGAAGGTATTGCCACTCGTTATGGTACCGTCGTCGGCGAAATCGGTTCCGACGGGCTTGCGTCTCCGACAGAGAAATTGGCCTACATCCACCCGCGCCACGAAATTGCCGATACCGAGAACGACTATATGTACCAAGTGTTTGGCTTCGGTGCTCGTAGCAATGGTGGTTGGCTTGCGGACGCGGTAGAGCGCGAACCGCTTCTCAACTTCTTGCTGGCGTATTCATTTACCGTTGGTCTCGGAGCCTTTCTTCTTGCCTGGGTAGCGGTCCGGATAGGCCTGGCGGAGCGCCGGGCAGACGCTACTGCCTTGCTGACGTTGGGGGCGACTACGCGTGAGCGCAGTCTGTGGCAGGCAGGAAAAGTATGGCGTCCGCTGACACTTGGAACCATACTTGGAATCGCTTGTTGTATTCCGTGGTTCATAGTGGATATCGACCTGCCCGGGCGAGACTTTATCGTGCAGGCGCGAGATGTGCGTGCCGCGTCGCCGAAGATCGCAATTCTAACTCTGGGTGCCGTGCTCTTGTTCAGCGCCTGGGTGCTCCTTCTCTCGGCGCATCGTCCGCGTGCGTTCCAGCAGAACCGGCCGGTGGACAGGCCCGTCTCTTTCAGCGGGAGCCGCGCCATCGCTTGCCTCGTATTCGCTGCCGTGGCAGCCGGTATGCTCATCTTGGCGAATAAGGCCGGGAGCGTCATTTTCGTCTTCGGCTTCGTGGTTTTTCTTGTAGCGGTACTGTCGACTCAACGTGACTTGCTTGGGATGATCCTGGCTTGGTGTGCCATCCTTGTCAGGAGACGGGGCCACGCGAAGAACGATGCAGGACGTGTTATCGGGGCGGCTGGACTGAGTGCAAATGCGCGTGCTGTTTCGGGTGCGGCGGTAGTCCTTTCTTCTATCCTCATCATCGCCAGTCAGACGTTTATGGTTGTCAACCAGCTGGATGAGCTAGCCTCCGAAAGCAGAGACGAATTCAGTTCTCTTGAAGGCCGGGTCATCCACATCGCGCCGATGCCGGGCGCCGATACCAGTCAAACACCTGCGCTTCTCGACTCTCTTGAGAACTCCTCTCCCGGCGTGAGAGTGCTTATTAGCCGCCAAATCAACAACGAGGACGGCAGTATATCTCTTGCTCTATCGGTCAGCGATGATTCCTTGGCATCGGTAACTGCCGGTGACCTGGAGGGAACCGATGAAGTGGTTGCCGATTACATTGCTTGGCTTACTGGCGGTGATCTCAACACCCTGCAGATAGTTCCCTATTCCGAAATGCGTGACGGTATCGGTCGCGATTATGACAACTGGGACATTCAATACGAGTACGGCGTGCTGGCCGTACCGGGGCAGGTGATCGATGAGATCAAGGTGGAGGACAGCGTCGCGGCACACACAGCGCCGATGTGGCCGATCCACCAACCTGGAGGTAACGTTGTCTCCAGTGCGGCGCGGCAAGTCGGGTGGCTGGTCTGGTTGGGTGTTATCGGCCTGGCATTTGCGCTGTGTGGCGTTCTTGTCCAATTGACTCAAGACACGGCGGTGACGGCGCGGCGGCTGGCGCCGACCACGGTACTGGCTGGATCGCCCGGTATGTTGCGGAAGGTCTGCATTATTCGTGTGTGCATGCCCCCGCTGATCAGCATGGGGATAGGGCTGCTATTCTCCATAGCCTTCTGCTCGGCTTTTGCCATGAATATGTCGCAGGTTGTCTCCCGGCTGATCCCCTTCGCAATCGCCGCCTGTGTGGTTGCTGCGGTGATTGTCTTCTTTGGTTGGCTATCCGCTCTGTACTCATCTCGTCGCGCCTTGAACACATGGAAGGTAGGTTCCCGATGATCCTGACCGTTGAAAATGTTGCCTGCACCGTCCCGTCCAGAACTCTGTTCTCCGGTCTGTCGCTGAGTGTGGAGGGCGGGCAGAGCTTGGCGGTGGTGGGGCCATCCGGTTCCGGGAAGTCCACCCTGCTCGCCGCCATTCTTGGCATGACCCAGCCGAGCAAGGGGCGTATCGAGGTCGCTGGGGAAGAGATCTCCTCGGCCAAGCCGGCGCAGGCTGCGCAAATCCGCCGCGAGCATATCGGGGTGGTCTTCCAAGACGGCGAGTTGCTGCCCGAGTTGACTGCAGCGGAGAATATCGCCGTCGCCCTCATGCTCAACCAGCCGGGCGGTAAGGAACCGCGTATCGAGAAGGCGCGCAAACTGTTGGAGGAGGTTGGCGTTCCTGTCGATACTCGGGCCGCTGACCTTTCCGGCGGAGAGCGGCAGCGTACCGCTCTGGTGCGCGCCCTGGCGACGGATCCGGAACTCGTTCTTGCGGACGAACCCACCGGATCGCTGGATACGATCACCCGCGACGCCGTCGCCGAGCAGTTGTTCGCCACTGTACGCGAGCGCGGTGCGGCGTTGCTCGTCGTTACTCACGATCCGACGGTTGCCGCGCGGGCCGACGCCACTCTCGATCTGGCTGCGTACACGGCATAAGAGCTGGCCGTCGAGGGAGCATACATAAATAAAATGGTATGGCCGATGGTGCGGCGGCATGGCCTTCCCTGCGCGGAGTCTTCTCACCGGAACATGAGTTCTCCGCCCGATGCGTGTCGTAACAGCATATATCGGGACGTCCTCCGGGCCTCTTACGGTGTGCCGACTATGGTTCGTCCCCTCATACGGCGGTGCGGGTGAGCTTTCCTGGTACTTGCGCCGGGTGCATCGGTGTGCCGACTATGGTTCTTCTCCGAGGTTTTGGCTGGCGACTGGGGATTTCGCGGTGTTTGATGAACAACCCGGAGGTTGTGTGTTCGTCAGAGTGGGGGAGTATTCTGCTTTTGTTCTGGTTGCCGGGTTGAACTGGGATGCTGTGGTGCCAGGTTCACCTGGGGATTGGGGTGTTCTCCGCATAATTGACTGATTTCCGGGTTATTCGCAGAGAAGTACGAAAATCCCGGAGAGGATCCGCAGTCGGCGCAACGAAGTACCCGGCGCCTCACGGTCTCGATCGAGTTGGTCACCGTAGTTGCCGCAAGTAGCTGCCGCGACGGGTACTACGTTCATGTGGATAGGACCGGTCAACGGCTGAGCGGAACTATTTCCCAACCTAGAACATGCCGTGGTGGTTTGCGGGGAGAAGCCCGGATCGGCAGCTTCGCCTATGCTACGGCCAGGACGCATCATGGCCAGAACACGCCACGGTCAGAACGCACCATGGTCAAAACACGCCCTGGCCAGAAACACTTCACGGCCCGAACGCACCCACCTTCGAACGCACAAAGGCCAAAACACATCACGGCCCGAACACGCCCAGGCCCGAACACGTCATGACAGGCGGGCGAGGAACGCTGGCGGATGAGAAGAGTTCCCGTCAACGTCTGACGCGCGGCGGGAACTCTTCCGGATATCAGCGCACCGCAGTCCCGGCGCGCTCGGCCTGCTCCACCAGCTCGGCCCCGCCCAGACCCAGCGCGGCGTGGATCAACTGCACCGGGTGGATAACCTCCGCGCCGCTGCCCTTGCGGATCTGCCAGCGGCACGTCTCCGTCTCGCACGCGGCCAAATTGGGATTCGTGTTGCGAACCATGTCAAAGAGGGGGCGGCCAACTCGCTGGGCGACCTCGTACTTCTCCTTCTTCAAACCATAAGTTCCCGCGATGCCGCAACAGCCACGCCCGGATTCAATCACCGTCACACCCGGGATGGCCTCCATCAGCTCAATGGCGGGCTTGCCAATGCCCTGCGACTTCACTTGGCACGGCTGGTGGTAGGGGATCACAGCATCAATCCTGTGCAGATCCTCCACCGGGAACTCGCCCTTGTGCAGCAGCTCCACCAGGAACTCGGAGGTTTCCACCATCCGCGAGCCGACGTCGAGCAACTCCGGATCCTCCAGACCCATAATCTCGTGGGCCTCATGGCGCATCATTCCCGCACAGGAACCCGACGACGATACGATCGTCAAATCCTTACCGACCGCACGCAACTGGTTCGAAAGCTTGCGAACCTTCTTGGCCGCACTGTCCAGAAGTCCATTGGACTGGAAAGCGAGGCCGCAGCAGCCCTGCGGCGGCACAATCACCTCGTATCCGAGGTATTCCAGCACTTCCACCGTGGCCTTCGACGTCTCCACCTCGAAGTAGCCGCCTGCGC
Source organism: Actinomycetaceae bacterium (assembly GCA_015062745.1). GTDB lineage: Bacteria > Actinomycetota > Actinomycetes > Actinomycetales > Actinomycetaceae > Asp313. Next base: position 160,496 of record SUUB01000002.1, on the reverse strand, counting down.
AGCCGTGGAAGAACACGAGAGGGCCGCGAGTCGGGCTAGCAACCGGCGTGTGCCGCTTGAACCAGTGGTGGAAGCTGTGCCGCTGCGCCTTCGGCATCGGTGCGTCCTCATGCACGCCAACAACGGCGGAAACAACCTTGCGAATGGGCCGGTTCTTCAGCGCCGCATTGGCAATCGGCGCGAAGGGCGTCAGTAGCTTGCCTTCCAGCTCCGTCTGGGTGATGAGCCGGTCACGCAATGGCATATGGTTCGCCTTCATCACCGCGCGAGCCTGTGCGTTGATCTCCGCGATCTTCACGCCCTGTGGGCACACGGTGGAACAGATCGAACAGCCGGAGCAGTAATCAAGCGAGTAATCCACCGACTCGCCATGCCGCAGCCTCTCCGCTTGCGGCCCCACGTATTTCGGCCCAGGAAACAGCGGCGTCGCCTCGGCAACCGGACACTGCGTTTCGCAGATCGTGCATTTGACGCACTGGTCGAGGCTGGCCCGAGCCAGGGACGCGCGGGCATTGTCGAGGGCGGTCATGCGTCACTCCTTTGCATAGCGGCGACGGCCTGCGCGGCACTGCCAAGCGCAATACCCTCGCCAGATTTCTCATGGGCACGTTGGGCACCGGCAAGCATCCCGCCCACCGCATGCAGATTCGTGTAAACGGGGCGGTCGCCGTCCAGCGGCCGCATGGCGGCGTCCACGGCCAAGCCTGCGGCGAACAGCGGCTGCCGTTCGCCCAGGTAGTCTCCGTGGACCGGATTCTCCGCGCCGACGACGGGCAGCGAAAACACAGTATCGGAGAGCTCGCCATAGGAGTCGTACAACAGGGCTCCCGAGTCAAGACCACCACCGGCGTAAATCACGTGATCGGCAGGCAACTCCTTAACCGATCCTGCGACCTGCACCTTCACAGCCGTTACGCGGCCGCCGGAGCTCACCGCGCCAACGGCCTTGCTGTTAAGGAACATGCGGATACGCATCTCCACACACGCTTGGCGCAGCTTCTCATTCATTTGCAGACCGGGGATCGACGGCGGCGCCGTCGGGATCTGGAACACCGGATGCCCGGCGGCCTGCTCAATCCGTCCGGCGGCATCCTCGCGGGCGACAGCGGCAATACCAATGCGCTCGCCGTCCTGCGCCAACTCGCCCAACCGCTTTCCGAGCGACTGCGCTGCGGCCGGATCGGCGAGCATCCGCGAGTAGGGCAGTGATGTATCCCCGGGTGCTACGAGCTCCAGCACTTCAGCGCGGGCCTCGATACCCTGACTGCGCAGATTTTCCGCGGCGAGGAGCGGGTAGAAATCCTTCAACCCGCTGAATCCCACCAGCAGGTAGCGGGCGCCGTCGTCGATCTTTCCCGCAGACATGGAAGCGGGGAAGAAACTGGTGCGGCGCAGCGCCCCCAAAGCAGTGGGAAGCACCGTAGTCTCCTCCAGGCTGCCCCGCAGTGGAACGATCTCCATGAAGGCCGCACACCCGGCGCGCAATGATTCCTCGCTGATAACGCTGTAGGGGTGACCAGCGGGGAGCTTTGCAATCGCCTCAAGCGGGTGCGGAGCCCCGAATACGTCAAGCGTGCCCTGGCCGAGTTGCAGCCCGCCGAAGCCGACGGTAACAACCGTGACATCCTCACCGGCCTTGCGTGCCATGATCGCAGCGGTGAGCCCGGCAATGCCGGCCCCAATGACTACCGTTGTCATTTCACTTCCCCTCTCCGCTAGGATCGACTGGCACTCCGCCTAGCGCCCCGGTGCCTCCGGGCGAACCGGCGGCCGTGGACGAAGCAACGGCTGCGGACTGCCCGGCTCCAGCCGCGGGGGCCACGCCACCGGCATCCGCGGGGGCCACGCCACCGGCATCCGTGACAGCGGCCGGATTCGGCCCCGGCGATGGGTAGGGTGTGGCAGATACGAGTTCGGCCCCGGCAGGTAGATCCGTTACCGGCAAAGAATCCATGGCATATGTGCCCTGATAAATCCACTCGTCCAGCGACGCCTCACGGGCCTGCGCACCCGAGAGAATCGGGTAGATGCCATTCCACCGATTCTTCAAGAAAAGGCGCAGCAACTCGGTGCTCTGTGCCGCACTCCAGCAGCCGGACTCATGTGCGATCCCGGCGGTGCGTGAAGCGCAGAACCCGCCTTGGCACGGTCCCATGCCGATACGCAGCTGGCGGCGCAGATCGTCAAAGGTAGCTGTGGGCTGCTCGGCAAGCAACTCCGTGATCATGGACTTAGTGACCAGTTCGCATTCGCAGATCACCGGGTCAGGATCCGGCAGGCCGTGAGAAGCCTTCTTTGCCTTCTCCACCTCGCCCAAGCGGTGCGTAACCTTGTAGGTGGAGCCGGTGGCGACCGCCTCGTCGGCGGTACGGCAGGTGCGATTCTCGCCCAGCACTTCGCAGACCGCATCCATGGTGCGGGCGGCCATGAGGCGGTAGGTGGTCAGTTTGCCTCCCGCCACCGTCACCAATCCGCGCACGTCGTGGGTAATAACACTCATGTTGCGCGACATGTGCCGGGTATCGTCCGCACTGACTCGCCGATCCTTCAGAAGCGGCCTGGCGCCCGCCCACGCGTGCAACGCACGCGCTTGACGGAAGCCAGGAATCAGTTGCTCACCGGCATCGAGCATTTGTTGAACTTCGGCGGGTTCGATCGCCAGCCGATCAGGATCGGCTGCGCGGGCATCGGTGGTGCCGATAATGGACACGGTGTGCACTGGCACCAGGATGTCGCCGTCGGCCGGGTAAACACAGCGGTTAACAACCCGGTTCACCAGGCGGTGGTTCATTGCGATCATAATGCCGCGGCCGGGAACGACTTCGACATCGTGCTCGCCGGCTAGTTCGGCGATTTTACCGGCCCACGGCCCGGCAGCGTTGACAACGGCCCGGCAGTCAATGGTCACATCCTCACCGGTCTTGTCTCCGTGGCAGATAACCGCGGCGACGGCGCCGTCGCGCACTTCGATCCCGGTCACTCGATGATAGGTGAGTACCTGCGCACCGTACTGACGTGCGGAGTCAGCGGCTCCCCATACCATGCGCCAGCCATCCACCGTACCGTCGTGCACCTCAAAGGCGCGGAAGATCTGCGGGTTGAGCCGCGGTTCGCGGCGCAGTGCCTCCGCCACCGTGATCTCGGCGGTGGGAACGCCGGTAGCCTGTGCACCGGCAAGAAAACGATCGGGATAGGATTCGTCGTCACCGGCGACGGCGACGAACAAGCCACCGGTTGCCTCGACTGCGTCGGGGTGAATGCGGGTGAGGATGGCGTTCTCTTCTGCGCACTCGGTGGCTGATTCGGGATCGGAGACCACGTAGCGCCCTCCGGAGTGGAGGAGACCGTGGTACCGACCCGTCGTGCCCTGGCCCAGATCAACTCTTTCGACCAGGATTGCTGAAAGGCCGCGCATCACTGCATCGCGGAGCACACCAACGCCGGTAGCCCCGCCGCCGATGACGACGACATCGCAAGATAGCTTCTTCCCTGACATATTTCAAGGGTATAAGGCGGACGTATTTGCTGTGGCCAGAGTGACAATGTGCGTTGGTGCAATGTCGTGACGGGAAACCGTGCATAATGGATCCATGGCTGATAGTGCGGAACGTCGTCGTCTCGCGTACGAGGCGGCGCTGCTCTACTACCTTGAGCAACAAACGATGGAGTCGATTGCGAAAAAGATGGGATTGTCCCGATCGACCGTGTCGCGGCTGGTTGCGTCGGCCCGTAATGAGGGCTTGGTGCGTATCTCACTACATGCGCCGCAGGAGCCGACTGGAACGTTGGCCTCCCAACTGGGCGATATGTACAACGTCAAGGTGACGATTGTTCCTACTCCGCAGGCCACCACCGAGCTGCGGCGCCTGGAGAAAGTGGCATCCGTTGCAGGCGCCATGATCAGCGAGGCACTGGAAGACGGCATGACCCTCGGTATAGCCTGGGGTACCACGGTATCGGCCATTTCCGAGCGGCTCGTGCCCAAGTCGCTGGAGCGCGTGACCATCGTCCAGCTCAACGGCGCTGCCAATCCGGTAACAACAGGCATCCCCTACGTGGGGGAGCTGCTGGGGAATTTCGGGCGCGCCTTCGGTGCAAAAATCCTCGCCTTCCCCGTGCCGGCGTTTTTCGACTACGCATCCACCCGGGCCGCCATGTGGCGAGAGCGTTCCATCGCCGCGGTCCGCGATGCCGGCAGGGGCGCGGATATCGCCGTATTCGGCGTCGGTGCGTTCTCCGCACCGGTCGCCTCGCATGTGTACGCCGGTGGATATATGAGCGGAGAAGAGGTGCTGCGCCTGCGCCGGGACGGCGTTGTTGGCGACGTCTGCACCGTGCTCGTTCGCGGTAATGGAAGCTACGCGGATATTGAGATTAACTCGCGTGCCTCCGGGCCTACCCCCGCCGAGCTGGGACGCATTCCCCGGCGCATATGCGTTGCGGCCGGTCCGGCGAAGGCCACGGCCTTGGCGGGTGTGCTGCGTTCCGGCGCGGTGACGGATCTTATTGTCGACGACGAATGCGCGCGGCGTGTCGTCGAAGAAAACGAACGCCGCTGGCATGCGCGGTCCGGTCATGCTGGAATAGCCGAGTGACCATTCGCTTCCGCCCTGCAAGGCCTGCCGATGTGCGAGCAATCGCAGCCATCGTCGCCCCGTATTCCGCACGCCGCATTCTCATTGCCAAGGAGCTCATTTCCTATTTTGAAGATGTGCAGGAGTTCATCGTGGCCTGCGAGGATGAACGCGTGATCGGCTGCGGGGCGCTGCACGTGTTGTGGGATGACATTGCCGAGATACGCACACTCGCCGTCGCGGAAGAGTTCCTCGGCGCCGGGGTGGGGCATCGCCTACTTGGGAAACTAGAAGACAGGGCGCGGAGCCTGGGCTTGAAAAGGCTGTTCTGCCTCACCTTCGAAGTGGACTTCTTTGCCCGGCATGGCTTCCATCCCATTGCCGGTACCCCGGTGGGCATGGACGCGTTTCAAGAAATGCTTCGTTCGCACGACGACGGCATCGCGGAGTTCCTCGACCTTGCGAAGGTAAAACCGAATACCCTCGGCAACACTCGCATGCTGAAGGAGCTGTACTGACGGCGGGGCATTGCGCTGATGACGGGGCAATTGTACTGAGCGGCGCGTGCATTGCCCCGGCGCTGCGTCTGTCAGACCAGCGTGCCGGTGGCGGGGCGTACATGTGAAGCGAACCGGGTGGACGTGTGCGTACGTGTGTGTTCGTGCGCGTTCCTGTGCGGTTAGGCGCGTGCCTGTGCGTGCGCGGCTTGGTGCCTGCGTGTGCGTGCGCAACTAGGATCGTGTCTCGCCGATACCCGCCGTCGCCCGCCGCAAATGCCGGGCCACGAAGAGAAGCGCAACCGGCGCTTGCAGGCAGAGAAGTGTCAGCAGCACCGTTTGCAGTGCGGCGCGTTGAACAAAGAAGATGGTGCAGGCGGCGGTGGCAAGAATACTGAGAATGGCCAGAACTCGTAGCAAGCTGGCCGCCCTCCGGTAGGCGGAGTGCCATGCGGTGGAGCGTATGGCGAGAAACAGCGTGGCGCCACTGGCCAGAAGAAGGCAGGCGCCAGGAACGGCCAGTATAAGCGGTAGCTGTTTGGCCGTTGCATCCGTAGCCCAGACGATGAAGAGCAAAGCGAGCAGACAGAGCACCAGCATGCCCAGTGCCAGGCCTACGCCGCAGTAAAGAAGAAAACGTAGGCGCCGCAGCGCATCACGCATTTCAGCAGAGACTTCGTTGCTCGTCATGACTCCTCCCGC
>SUUB01000002.1:150854-154623 GCA_015062745.1 Actinomycetaceae bacterium | reverse complement strand
TAAAGAAGAAAACGTAGGCGCCGCAGCGCATCACGCATTTCAGCAGAGACTTCGTTGCTCGTCATGACTCCTCCCGCAGGTAAGTCTAGAGGCAAGGCGCCTGTTCGGTGCACCTTGCGCTACACGGCGTGATCGGCATTCCCGCCGGACGCCCAGCCGGAAATGTGCGAAGCCGCCCACCATTGCGCCCAGGCCGTGCCCACTAATGCAGCTCGGACGCGTCTGCCACTGCACCTAGGACGGGCACACCATTGCAGCTCGGACGTGTCTACCGCTGCACCTAGGACGAAAGTGTGGTAAATGTCCGCGCCTGGCAATTCGGACGGGACGAAGGTACCGAGACGCATAGATGTGGGATTCTGTTGGCCCGTTTCTGGCCGTATTACCGTAGCCGCCTGCCAGTGTGCATAGATACGATGAAAACACGCGGGCGGAGATCTTCCGGCTGGTAGGGAGCGGTTTCCCACGATTACTGGCTGTGGCGGAGGGTCGTGACGGTGCCGTGTCGCGCCGTCGTCGTCGCAAACAATTTGATACTACGTAGCGTCATCGCGCGGGCTGCGCGGGCGGAAAGGGCAGGGAACATATGACCACCAAGAATGTGTACATCGCACGGCTCCTCACGGACAACGTGCTTGCCGGACTGTCCTCGTTGGAGGGGTTTTCTTTTGAGGTGGGAGAGGAGGCCCCGCCAAGCCGGGAGCAGCTTCTTGCAGCGGTCGCGGGGAAGGATGCCGCCATCGTCACTCTCACGGAGCGGATCGACGAGGAGTTCTTCGTTGCAGCCGGCCCGCAGCTCAAGGTGGTGGCGAACGTCGCCGTCGGCTACGACAACATCGATGTGGAAGCGGCGCAGCGCCATAACGTGCAGATCACGAACACGCCCGGCGTGCTAGATGGTGCGACGGCGGATCATACGCTGGCGCTCATACTGGCGTTATGCCGTCGAGTGGTTGAAGCCGACAGATTCCTGCACGAAGGTGAGGAGTGGATCTGGGGGCCGCGCATGTTCGTCGGATTGGACGTATCAGCGGGAGCGACACTGGGGATTATTGGGTTCGGGCGTATCGGACGGGCCGTTGCCGCCCGTGCCCGCGCCTTCGACATGGAGGTCCTTGCGGCAGATACAACGCTGACGGTCGGGGAAGTTATTGACGGTGTGAAGATCGTTTCCCAAGAGGAGTTGCTGGAGCGCGCGGATATCGTTTCACTACACGTTCCTTTGCTCCCCACCACTCGCCACCTGATGAATGCGCAGACCCTTGCCGCGATGAAGGAGGGGGCTTACCTCATCAACTGCGCGCGGGGCGGCGTGGTGGACGAGCAGGCACTGCTGGAGGCGGTCGACGCGGGGCATCTACGCGGCGCGGCCATCGACACCTTCGAGGGTGAACCGGTGGTTAATCCGGAGTTGCTGCGTCGCCCGCAGATCGTTGTCACGCCGCATACCGCCAGCGCGGGTGAGGCGACGCGCGACAGAATGTGCCAGTTGGCACTCGACAATGTGGTGGAGGTACTCAGTGGGCGTGAGGCACTGACACCGGTGAAGTAGCAGCGACAAGACGTGCCGGAGGGGCGACGTCGTCGGCGCGGCCTCGTCAGCGGGAATCGTCCGCCGTCGTCAGACCGGGCAGGGTGTAGGCGCCGTCGCTACGGCATGCCAGACCGTCGGCGACAAGCCCCTCTAAGGCTGTTCGCAACCGCGACTCGACCAGGCTCGTTTGCTCTAGTAGTTGGGGAATCGTAACCGGGGCGCGGGAGGCGCGTAGCACGGCCATCACCTTGCCGCGTGCCTCCCGCGTGGTTCCGGCAAATGCCTGGACACGGCGCGGCTGGGTGCTCTGCGGTTTGCCAACTGCCAGCCACCGGCAGCTATCCGCCAGTGGGCAGAGCTGGCAGCGCGGCGTTTGCGCTGCACAGATCAGTGCGCCGAGTTCCATCAGCGCCGCATTCCACAACCATGCCGCGGAGTCGTGGAGTGGCACCAACTGCTGCGCGCGTAGCGTCTCCTCCTTTCGCAGTGTGGGCGGCGGGAGTGCTGTTCCCGTCTGCCAGCGGGCAAGCACACGGCGGATATTCGTATCCAACACGGTTGAGTGACGATGGTAGGCGAAGGCGATAATTGCATCTGCTGTGTACGGGCCAATACCCGGTAGTGCCAGAAGTTCCTCGCGCCGGGCCGGAAGTACACCGTGATGGCGTTCGACGACGACGGCGGCGCATTCGCGTAGTCGCAGCGCCCGGCGCGGATACCCCAGTGTGCCCCATGCCACCAACACCTCTGCGGGCGAACTGGCGGCGAGGGCTGCCGGAGTGGGCCACTGTTCCATCCAAAACCGCCATACGGGTTCCACTCGTGCGACCGGCGTCTGTTGGCTCATAACCTCGCAGACGAGAATGGCCCACGCGTCCGTTCCCGGTTCGCGCCACGGCAACTTGCGGGCGTTCTGCCGGTACCAGGCGACAACGTCGTAGTAAACGACGTCTTGGTCAACAGCGGGCTTATCCTTTTGCACGCTCTCCAGTGTGCCCCACTCGGCGGACGGCGCGCGAAATGGTAGCGTGGGCGCCGTGGCACGAGATGCGGAGGAACCAGGCAAAAACCGGGAGCGGTGGAGCTCCCGGTCAAAGCCGAGAGTGGCACGCGAGGGCCGTGCACAAGATGGGGGACGTTCTCAAGACGGTCGCCGTGCCGCAGCGGGAAAGAAGGGCACCGCTGCACGTGATGGCAAAGCCACTCGCGGTACGCGAGATGCGGGCCGTGAGGTGAAGCGGGCGACGCGAACGGCGGGCGGTTCGCCGTTCACCGCAAAGGCGGGGAATACCCGGACCGATGCGGGTAGGCCACGCGGCGCGCGCGACGCGGGGTCGCGCCGTGCACGTGGTGCGCATCGCGGGGAGGATTCTGCAGCCTCGCGGCGGAAGCACGCGCCGCAGAAGGACCAGGCCGGACGGAAGGCGCAGGCGCCGCGGCGTGGCGGGACGGCACAACAAGGTCAAGGTGCGCGCCGAGGTTCACCCTCGGCACGGCCACGCTCCCGCGAGTCCACACGCACACGTGAGGCGGCCCGGATGCGGGCCAATGAGCGCCGTGCAGCCCAGCAACAGCGGCAGATCCGCAACCGGCTGATTATCCTTGGTGTTTTATTCGTTGTAGGTCTTGTGGGCGTTGCTCTGGCAGCGAAGTTCGTAACCGGCAAACTGCACGAACGTTCCACTACCGTGCGCGTCGATCCGACCACCATGTATACGCCGGTGGCGTGCACTGCCGATATGGTGGATGCAGAGATCACGACGACGGGCAGCACGGCGGGGTCGCCGGTAACATTCACGATCACGCTCACTAATAAGTCGCAGGACAACCCGTGCTACATCGATATCGGCTGGTCGAGTATGGATGTCGAGATCGAATCGGGTGGGCAACACCTCTCCAGCACGGCCGCATGCGAGGCGGGTAGCGAGTCGAAACAGCTGCTCCTCAACCGCGATTTCTCCACTTCGACCACGGTGACCTGGGATGGTTCCACCTCCGCCAGTGGCTGTTCCAGCGGTCAGGGAACGGCGACGGCCGGCACCTATGTGGCAAACCTGACCTTTGCCGGCGATTCTGCCCCTTCTGCCAGCAAGAGTTTCGTGCTGGAGTGACAGGCCCATTACGGGATCGGGAGTAACGGGCCCCTGGCGGCGCCACCTGTCTGCGAGGTCAAGCGTTCTCGGGTCTACGTATTCCTAGACGCACGTGTCTGCGGGTCTACTCGTCCGCTCCTGT
>SUUB01000002.1:146421-150754 GCA_015062745.1 Actinomycetaceae bacterium | reverse complement strand
GCCGACCAAACGTATCCGTGGTCTTGACTGCCACCGGGAGTCTGAGTCGTCGGAGGAAGTCCATGGCCGACCAAACGCATCCATGACCAGCAGGCACGAACCAGGTGAGCATGCCGGTTTCAAAGCACATCTGGCACGGCATATCCGGAATTAGGAGGTGCGGCGCATCTGGGATTACCGGACGGGGCATGTTCGGGAGTAATGGGCGCGGACCGAGCAGGCGGGTGACTGTGAGTTCATTGCCGGCGTGACCTGGTACGGGTACTCGACGGCATGAATCAACGAGAAGATAGCGCGATGGTGAGAGGATCCTGCAGCGTCAGCGACCGATTCGTCGCGGGCATTGTCACTTGACGGCGACCGCGGCGGGCTAGGGTTTGGCGGGGGTGGTCTGGTCTGTCGGGGCGGTGTTTGCCGAGGCGTCTGGGTTACTGGGCGCCTGGGGTACTGGGTGCGTGGGTGCGGGGCACCTGAGGGCTGCTAGAGGCTGTTGGGTGCGTGGGCGCGGGGGACCTGAGGCCTGCTGGGGGATGTTGGGCGCCTGGGTGCAGGGGACCTGAGGCCTGGGCGCCAGCCGCCACTTGTCCGTTGCCGCCGGTTATCCCTCGATTGGCAACACTGCGTGCATGGCGGCGACGATGTCCGCGCATGGTCGCCTCGTGATTCCCTCCGGTACCTTGACGTTCTCGGCGGTGGGAGGCGTGAGCGCCAAAGTGAATCCGAGCCGTGCGGCCTCTTGTAGGCGCTGCTGTAAGCCCGTGATAGGGCGCAATTCCCCGGTGAGAGAGACTTCGCCGACGGCGACGACGCCGGGGGCGAGCGGCAGGTCCAACACGGCGGAGGCCAGTGAAAGGGCAATGGCGGCATCCGAGGCAGGCTCCCCGGCGCGAGCGCCCCCAACAGTCGAGACGAAGATATCCTGCCGATCGAGTTGGAAGCCCAACCGTGACTGGAGCACGGCGGTGACCATGGCAACCCGCGACGAATCCACCCCACTGGTTGTGCGGCGCGGAGAGCCCGATGTCGGTACGACGAGGGCTTGTACTTCGACGGGCATGGGCCGCCGCCCCTCCAACGTTGTGGTGACGCAGGTGCCGGGAACGGTGAGATTCCGTGAGGAGAGGAATAGGCCGGAGGGATCGGCCAAGCCGATGATTCCGTCGTCGACCAGCTCGAAGCAGCCAACCTCATCGGTGGTGCCATAGCGATTCTTAACGGTGCGGATCATGCGCAGCCGGGAATGCCGGTCACCTTCGAACTGGCACACCACATCCACCAAATGCTCTAGGACGCGAGGGCCGGCGATTGAACCATCCTTTGTCACATGTCCAACGAGAACTACGGGCAGGGAGCGTGCCTTCGCCGCCGATACCAAAGCCGCGGTGACGGCTCGAACCTGCGCGACGCCGCCGGGTGCGCCCTCCACCGCCGGGTCGGCGATCGTCTGGACAGAATCAACGATGAGTAGCGAGGGCTTGGTTTCTTCCACATGCCCAAGGATTCGCGCCAGATCGGATTCTGCGGCCAGATGCAGGTGCGGATGCAGGGCGTGGATACGCTCAGCGCGCAGCCGCACCTGGGAGGCGGATTCCTCACCGGTGACATAGAGAACCGGCGAGCACCGAGACTCGCTTGCGTGCTGTGCCGCGCGAGCAGCCACATCCAGCAGCAGAGTTGACTTACCGATTCCCGGTTCGCCGCCCAGAAGAACGACGGCGCCCGGAACTAGACCACCGCCGAGGACTCGGTCGAGTTCATCAACGCCTGTGGGCTGCTTATGCGAAGCGGTGGTGGACACCTCGGTAATCGGCTGTGCGGGGGATACCGGGCTGAGCGATGGCGTGGGGCGTGCGGGAGCAGCAAGTTCCTCCAGTGTTCCCCAGGCCTGGCACTGGGGGCAGCGGCCGACCCACTTGTTGGTGGTCCAACCGCACTCGGTGCAGGTGAAGGTGACAGATACGCGTGACGCCATAGCAACAGCATAAGGGTAGGGTCCGACAGTTTTGTGCGGCCGACAGGTTGCCGGCGCGCGGCGGCTCCCGGCCTTGCGGGCAGGTGGTGGCGCGCCCTGCGGCGCCCCTCGCCCAGGGAGCCGGCGAACCCAGTGGCCCCGGTGAACCCAGTGAGCCGGTGGCCCGGTGGCCCCAGTGACCCCGTCTAGCGGCGGTTGGCGAATGCCTCCAGCAGGGAGGAGTCGCCGGAGACGATAATCAAGTCTTCCGGACCGATATGAGTATCGGCGCTGGCATATTCGAAGGGCTGTCCGGGAGACTTCACCCCGATAATCCGCACTCCGAAACGTTCACGCACCTTGGTCTCATCCAGTGTGAATCCCTGGATGTCCCGGGGCGGGCGCATCTTGATAATGGAGAAGCCATCCTCCATCTCGATGTAGTCGAGCATGCGTCCGGTGACCATATGCGCGACGCGGGCTCCGGCGTCGTACTCGGGATAAACCACGTGATGCGCGCCGATACGGCGCAGAATACGTCCGTGTGAGCGCGAAACTGCCTTCGCCCAGATCTGCGGCATGTTGATGTCGGAGAGGTTGGCGGTGATCAGCACGGAGGATTCCAGCGACGTTCCCACGCCAACCACCGCAATGGAGAACTCGGATGCGCCGGCCTGCGCCAGCGCTTCCGCATTGGTCGCATCCGCTTCAACGATGTGGAAACGATGCGACCACTGTTGTACGAGGTCGGGATCCTTCTCAATTGCCAGGACATCACGTCCCAGGCCGTCCAGGGTGGAGGCAATGGCCGTTCCAAATCGTCCGAGACCGATGACGAGGACGGCGTCGTCGCGCGACTGAATTCTGGGCATAGCGCTTCTCCTTTGCCGATCAGCCGATAACCGGCCGTTCTTCGGGAAGATGGATGAGCCGCCGCCGCGAGCGCAGGGCAAGGGCGGCGGCCAAAGTCATAGTTCCGGTTCTACCCGCATACATGAGGATAACCAGCATCCATTTGGCGGATGCCGGCAGCAGCGGCGTGATCCCGGTAGAAAGGCCGCAGGTGGCGAAGGCGGATATTACCTCGAAAAGAACCTGCGAGAGCGGTAGATCGGTGACCTGCAGCAAGAAAATCGTTCCCAAGAGCACCATCAGGGCGCCGACGAAGGTCACCGCAATACCCAGGCGCAGCACGTCGGCCGGCAGGCGTTTTCCGAATGCCTCGGTATCTCGATCGCCCCGTGCCTCCGCGATAATCGCCAACAGGAGAACACCAACCGTTGTCACCTTGATCCCGCCGGCTGCGCTGGCCGAACCGCCACCGACGAACATAAGCGCGTCGATGAGGAACCAGCTGGTCTCGGTCATGTTGCCCACATCCAGTGTGGCAAGACCGGAGGAACGGGCGTCGGCCGAGTGGAGCAGTGCGGCGTTCAAGCGGTCTGGAAGAGAAAGTGAGCCAAGCGTTTGGGGGTTCGACCACTCGCAGGCGCCCAAGGCGATTGCACCGAGAACGAAGAGCGAGAAGTAGGTGACCAGAGTGATTCTTGTGGTGAGGTTCCAGCGATGCGGCGCGGTTCGGTTGCGCCACATGTCAAGGATGACGGGAAACCCGATCGCCCCGGTGAAGGTGCCGAGGATGATAGGCAAGGTCAACGCCCAGTTGCCCACATAGGGGGTGAGGCCTTCCGGCATGATGACGAAGCCCGCGTTGTTGAAGATCGATGCCGCCATAAAAAGGGAGTGGCCGAGGGCATTCAGCAGTGCGTCACCGCGTTGCAGAAAGAAAGGAATGAGGACCAAGAAGAGAATCGCTTGCGCGGCGGCTGCAACGACGACGACGGCGCGTACCAGGGAGCCGACTTCCCCGAGCCGGGACTTGGTTTCCGAGGCCGCGAGCAGACGCTGGGTGAGGCCGATATGCCGGGAGACCGCCATGCCGAGGATGGACGCAAGGGTCATGATGCCCAGTCCGCCGCCCATCATGGCGATACAGATGATGCCTTTGCCCAACGGGGACCAGAAGGAGGCGGTGTCAACCGTGACTAGGCCGGTGACGCATACGGCCGACGTCGCCGTAAAGAGGGAGTCGATGAAGGGCGCGCGCTGCCCGCTGACAGTGGCTGCGGGTAACTGCAGCAGACCGGTGATCAGGAGGATGATGCCGGCAAAGACGGCCAGCGTAAGGCGGGCGGGCGATTCACGCGCCACCCGGTCGACGGCGTCGCGACCGCGCGACCATATGGAAGGACTTGCGATGGCGGATGGTGGAACCCGCCCCACGCGTCTAGCCACGTGCACACCCCCTAACAGAATCCGGTATGAAGTACAGCGTAGCGCGCACGAGGCGGCCCTGGCGGTGTTCGCCCGTAACCGTGCCGC
>SUUB01000002.1:135656-146321 GCA_015062745.1 Actinomycetaceae bacterium | reverse complement strand
CTCGTCGGGGCACCCATCGGAAGCGAATGGTTGCCGCCCCGCGAGGAGGAGCTGTCGGCGAAAATGTGCAGTGCGTGGGAGAAAAATGGGGTGCGGATGCCATCGTCCCTGGTAGGAGAGGTACATTCCGGTTGCTGGCGGGGATGCATGCGGATGACTCGCCGTGACGTGACCCGCAAAGCAACTGAGAAACATGTGAATTGAGTGAAAGTGCGGTATCCTGAGCATGTTGTGGTTCGTAGTTTGAACCCTTCGCTAGCTTCCCGCTCTAATTCTCGCAGGACGGACAGGATGACGCAGCTACCACGCTCGGGGCCACAGTTCTACACCGTGGCTGAAGTTGCCGAGTTGACACGGGTGTCGCGCATGACGGTGTATCGAATGGTTCATTCGGGTGAATTGCCGGCAGTGCGTGTCGGAGGTTCTTATCGCGTCCCGAAGTCTGCAGTCGATGAGCTTCTGACCTCTTTCGAGGTGCCGGAGGAACGCCAAGCGGCTGGCGACTGAGTCGGCCGTTTCGAGCGTGGAGCACTGACGCTGTACCATATTCCTGTTCATACGGGGTGTTAGCCCCTTCCAACGTCCGGAGGTAGTCCGTGGGTTCTGTTATCAAGAAGCGTCGCAAGCGCATGTCGAAGAAGAAGCACCGCAAGTTGCTTCGTAAGACTCGTCACCAGCGTCGTAACAAGAAGTGACACGAGGGGCTCGGGTATCCGGGCCCTCGGTTTTTGAGGAACATTCGCGAAGTGTGATGTTTTTGGCATAGTCTTATCGTCACTGGAGACAATGTGGAGAGGAACATCACGATATGCGCGGCTCGAATGACGGATCTGATCTCCGACTGACACGAGAAGAGCATGAAGCATGGTGCTCGTATCTGCGAGCCACTGCAGTGATATCCGAAACGCTGAATAGGGCGCTTGTGGACGAGACCGGGCTATCGCTCAACGAGTATCAGGTCTTGGAGCGTCTTTCGGAGGCTCCGGATCATTGCATGCGCATGTCACAGCTGGCGGATGTCATGGTTCATTCCCGTTCCCGCCTCACTCACACCGTGGCACGCCTAGAACGGTTCGGATTCGTTCGGCGCAGAGTATGTGAAGAGGACCGTCGGGGCGTGGAGTGCACGCTGACCGATGAGGGATACGCCAAGTTCCTCGACTCTTTTCCTGTACATGACCGATCGGTACGAAGAAGCCTCGTGGATGTTCTGGGTCACGAGAGGATGCTCGACTTGGGCGAGATGTGCGCCGATCTGATTTCCTCCCAGCCGCGTGTAATCGGATGGTCTTCATGACTGAGCTAACAGTAGTCCATATGGTTCGTCACGCTGAGGTCGATAATCCGACCGGTGTGCTCTACGGGAGGCGTGAGGGCTACCATCTCACGTCACTGGGCCGCAACATGGCGGGAGAACTGGCGGGATACTTCGCTGGGCGCGATGTGCGTGCCATTATTTCCTCTCCACTGGAACGGGCGTATGAGACTGCCGAACCCACGGCTAAGCAGCTCGGGTTGCCAATCCTCAGCGATGAGCGGCTCATTGAGGCGGGAAATCGTTTCGAAGGCGTCAATGTGAACAGGAATCGTATGATTCTTGCCCATCCACGCTACTGGAGTTGGTACCGCAACCCCTTCACGCCATCGTGGGGCGAACCGTATACCGACATAGTTGACCGATTCTCCGGAGCCATTCGGCATGCGCTCACGTTAGCGGAAGGGGGAGAGGCAATCCTCGTTTCGCACCAGTTGCCGATTTGGACGATGCGCAGCTTCGTCGAACGGCGCTCGCTGGCGCACGATCCGCGGCGTCGGGAGTGCGCGCTGTGCTCGGTGACGTCGCTGAGCTTTGTGGGACGGCAACTCATCTCGGTGGGCTATGTCGAGCCGGTGGCGGCGCTTCTCTCCCAGGCACGCGATGTGACCCCCGGTGTTTCCGTCGCTGCGACGAATACCGGCGAGAGCGCGCGAGACTGAGTAGCGGCGCGAGACTGAGTGGCAGCGCGAGACTGAGTGGCAGCGAGAGCGCGCAGGACTGAGTAGCGGCGAGAGCACGATACCGCGTGGCTGCGGAAACACTGGTGCGGAAACACTGGGCCGCCGAGGAAACGTGCGGCGCACGCACTGTCTGCCAGCGCACCGTCTGCCAGCGGAACTGTTATTACTGCCTCTGCCAGCGGAAGTGCTATCTGTTGGTGGGAGCACTACCTGGCGGCGGGAGCGCCGTCGTCGCCGTCCTGTTCCTCTTGTTGACGTTCCCACTCGCGGAAACGATTCTCAGCGTCAAGGCGAGCGAGGAACTCCGGATCATCATCGGGTGCCACGGGTTCGCTCGGCTGCGGCCTGCTCGGGCGGGTGAAACCTCCGAAGTAGCCATCGCTATCGGGATGGCGGTAGGGCCAGATAAAGACCAACCAGACAATGTTCCCAATGACTGGTACAAAGATATTGAGGAGCATCCACACCCATTTGGGCAGCCGCCCCGGCATGAGGTCCTTCGGCATGCGGGCGCAATCGATGATCCCGAACACCCAGAGGGCGACGGCGAATATGATCGGCACGATTCTGGCCATGGTTCAAGTCTAATAGAAGCCCATTCGGCTCCGTACACCCCGTCCGTTCGCGATGGGCTAACAGGGCTATCAGAACGCGCATTGGGACCGGCAGCGCGGTGATGAATGCGACTCGGGGTGTGCGCGGGCCGCATGACGCTGGAGATTACAGCCGCCGTCCGCAGCTACGCGCTGGTCCATGAGTACATGCACTAGCGCCGTGAAAGGTCAACGCAGTTCACGCCAGCAAGAATGCGGCACATAGGCCGAGCCCATATGCCAGTTCGAGAAAGCCGGTGTCGCGCAGAACCGGGATCAGAGCACGGCCCCGTGCGTGACGGATGCGTAAAACGCAGGGTACTGCCAGGGCACACGCAGGCAGTAGGAACACGAGGCGCCATCCCAGATCCGGGAGATAGCACACCGATGCGAGAAGAGGAGCCAGGGCGAGTAACTGGTAGGCGAGTCGTGCCCTGGCATCTCCTAACCTTACCGCGAGGGTTCGTTTGCCCGCCTGAACGTCGGTGGGGATATCCCGGATGTTGTTGCACATCAGTAGGGCACAGGCGATGAGTCCGAGGGCGCAGGCGGCATACCAGCCCTGCCAGGGAACCTGCAGCGCTTGCGTGTAAATGGTGCCCGCCGTTGCCAGCAAGCCGAAGAAGAGAAAGACGAAGACTTCGCCCAGGCCGATGTAACCGTAAGGGTGTGTGCCACCCGTGTAGAACCAGGCGGCACATACCGCTGCTAGCCCGGCCAATAGCAGCCACCAGGTGCCCGCTAGGGCAATCAGAGCCAATCCCGCCAGGCACGCCGCCGCGAAACAGGAGAAGGCAGCGATTTTCACATTGCGTGGAGCGGTCTTAGCGCCGCCGGTGAGGCGGGGCGGGCCGGTGCGAATATCGTCGGTACCACGAATACCGTCGGAATAGTCATTGGCGAAGTTGGCGCCGACCTGGAAGGCGAGGGCGACGAAGCCGGCAAGCAATGCGCGTACCAGCGATCCGTGCCCCACCCAGTAGGCGAGGCCGGTGCCGGCGAAAACCGGTGCCACGGCCGCCGGTAACGTACGAAGGCGAGCGCCTTCCAACCAATCGTTGAACGTTGCCACAGGCTAAGCCTAGCCGCGGTGTCGGCACAGCAGCGGGCCGCGGGTGAGCGCGTCGTCGTTTGGCGCTTTGGCTGAGGTTAGGGCAGCCGACACCTGGCATTGGCGGAGGTTACGGCAGCCGACACCTGAGAGTTCAGTGGGATTACTCGCAATGCTGCGGTCTCATAACGCCTTCGCGTAGTGACGCACCAGCCGCACGGAAAGCGGCGGGTCAGTAGCCGATGCCTTTCTCTTCCAGCAGCGCAGATAGTGCCCGGCGGTCGATTTTGCCCGAGTTCAGGCGGGGGAAATCATCCAGTCCCAACGCTTCCAGCGAGAAAATGCGCCGCGGAGCATGCTCGCGGTTCAGCTTCTGCCGTATGTGCAGCTTTGTCTCGTCCTCTATGAGCGGCTCGGTGGTTACGGCGATGACGATCTCTCCCCACTGCGGATCGGGAACTCCGACGACGGCGCATTCCCCGGCGGCCAAGTGTTGCAGCTCGGCTTCAGTGAGCGACGGTGAAATCGTCAACGCCCCGGTGGTAATCGCATTGTCCAGCCGCCCCAGAATCCGTAAGCGGCCATTCGCGTCGAGTTCCCCGGCGTCGTTAGTGACGAAGCGCCCGTAGAAGGGCTCCGCTCCGGCGTAACCGGTTCCCACCACCGATCCGGCGATTGTGATCCGGCCTGCAAGGTCAGTCTCAATCCGAGTATCACCGATCGGTTGGCCGTCGTATACGCACCCGCCGCAGGTTTCGGTCATCCCGTACGTGGTGACAACACGCACACCGGCGGCACGCGCCTTCCGCAGCGCCTCGGGAGGGCAGGCGGCACCTCCTACGAGGACGGCATGGAACCGTCGCAGGGGAGCGGCCTCGCCCATATTGAGCAGGCGAATGAGCTGGGTGGGGACGAGGGAGAGAAAGGCAAGTTCATCCGCATCGAGGCGGGCGACGGCGGCACGGAGTTCCGCGGGTCGCCCCGAGCCGGCGTAGATGGGTTCCTTACCGGCCAGGACGCTGCGGTAGACGGTTTGGAATCCGGCAATGTGGGTGATCGGCAGGCAGGTGACCCAACGGCCAGGACCTCCGATCACCGCAGAGCTCGCGGTGGCGGAGGCGCGCAGCTGCGTATCCGTGAGCACGACCAGGCGACCGGTGCCGGTGGTACTGCCCGATGTGCGTAGAAGCACCATTGCGTCGCGTGGGAAGGGGAAACCGGCGAGCTGTGCCGGTGCGCTGGCGGCGTCGTCCCTTGATGTCGCCGCGTAAATCGGGCCCTTGCCGAAACCGGCGAGTTTGGCTTCAACGGCACGGATACAGGAGTGCAGGCCCGAGGGGCCTTCGGATTCCGCGAGAACAATCATGGCTATGCGTAGTAGGGGAAGTTGGACCAATCGGGGGAGCGATGTTCAAGGAAGGCGTCACGGCCTTCTCGCGCCTCATCTGTCATATAGGCCAGCCGGGTCGCCTCGCCGGCAAACAGTTGCATACCGGCAATGCCGTCGTCGGCGGCGTTGAAAGCGAATTTGAGCATGCGGATGGCCTGCGGTGACTTGGAAGTGACGGTTGCAGCGTACTCCAGCGCGCGAGTCTCCAGTTGTTCGTGCGGCACCGCTTCGTTGATTGCTCCCCACTTCTCCGCCTCTTCGGCGTTGTATTCGCGGGCGAGCAGGAAGATCTCGCGGGCACGCCGATCGCCGACTTGCCGTGCCAGTAGCTGCGAGCCGTAGCCGGCATCGAAGGAGCCGACGTCGGCATCCACTTGTTTGAAACGCGCATGCTGTGCCGAGGCAAGCGCCAGGTCGCAGACGACTCCGAGGGAGTGACCGCCTCCGGTTGCCCACCCGGGAATGGCGGCGATAACGACTTTCGGCATGGAGCGGATGAGGCGTTGTACTTCGAGGATATGCAGCCGCCCGGCTCGGGAAGGGTCGGGTGCGCCGTCGCGGGAGTAGCGGTAGCCATCTTTTGCGCGTACTCGCTGATCTCCGCCGGAACAGAAGGCCCAGCCACCGTCCTTGGGTGAGGGGCCGTTTCCGGTCAGGATAACTGCACCGACGTCGGCGGTCAGCCGTGCATGATCGATGGCGCGGTACAACTCATCGACGGTTTCGGGCCGAAAGGCATTGCGCACTTCCGGCCGATTAAAGGCAATGCGCACGACGGGCAGGTCGTGGCAGATGGTTGTGCCGGTGCGGGCGTCATGCACCCGCTTGACACCGCGATGATAGGTGATGTCGCCGGCTGGGAAACCGTCAATTTCACGCCAGCGTTCGGCGTCGAACAGTTCGGAGACCACGTGTGGAATGGCGGGTAGATCGCTCATAGCACCACAGTGTAACTATCGGGCCTGATAATCAGTTGTTATCAGGCCCGATAGCGTTCTAGAACGGACTAACTCTCTTGCGGTGCCGCATCTCCGGGAGAAGTTTCCCCTTCGGCTACGGCGCCGCTGTCGGAGGGGTTGCCGCTGTCGGAGGGGTTGCGGTTATTGGAAGGAACTCCGGGCTGCGTCGTTCCCGACGCCGAGTCCTGCGGCGATTGGCTGACAGCGGGTGCTTGCGCGCCTGCCTCCGCTTCGCCGTTCACACCCGAGGAACTGGGCGGGGCGAAACTCTGCGCAGGATATGGCGTGGGCACACCATTTTGGCCCGGCATGGCAATTGCCGGTTGGGCCGGCGAGGCGGCATTGGCCACTCCCGCACTGCCCGCAGGACGTCCTGGGTGCATTCCTGGGGATGTTGGTGCCATCGCGGCATAGCTCATACCCGGTTGCGGTCCGTTGCTTTGCGGCATCGCGGCGGGGTAACCCGCAGGCGGAGTTGACGAACCGAGCGTGGAGAAGGCGCGGGACGCTAGTTCGAGGAGCAGTCCCAGACCGAAGAACCAGAGGAAGCTCAGCGATGACAGAGCGAAGGAGGCTGTCAATCCAGCTTCACCGTAGCCAAAATCCGGAATACCGGCGGAGATGCGTAATGAATCAACGAGCACCAGTGATGTTCCAAGCACTGTAGTCAGAGACGGTATCTCGAGCCACCCCCATGGCGTGCGTTGGGTGAAGGGGTCCCGGGTGCGTCCCCACACGATGGCGGATGCAATGAGTCCGGCCACGACCACAATGATCGCCACGTAGTGGATGGACGAGAGGCCTTCGAAAACAGTGTGAGTCTCCTCAATAGACGAACCGCCGTCGGCTGAGTAGCCTCCAGCGAAACTCGTGCTGCCACTGAAGTGAAACATGCCGCCGAAAGAACCAAGCATGGTGTAGACGCCGATGTTGTACAGGAAGGGCACCAAGAAAATTACGGTGGTGATCGGAAGTGGGGAGTCGTTGACCAGAAGGAAGGTGTTTAACACGCCGGTGGCCAGAGGTGTTAGGAGCAGGAAGGCCAGGCAGACGCGTAGCGCATGAAGCGTAGTTCGGCCTTGCCGTCTGGCCTGGAACGCGTAACGATTGCCGCTGGTCGGCCGCTCTCCAAAGGAGCGTGCGAGGGCCACAGGCAGCGCTCCGAGCAAGAATCCGAGCAGCAGGCCCAGCAGCGACGGCGTAGCTGAAGCGGTCATGGTGGCACCGCTTGTATCGCCATATGTGCCGAGCGCCGAGTTCAGCATGCTCTCATCGATTTCACCCGTTCGGCTCGCCAGCGGTCGCAGCACCAAGGTGATGAGGGAGAGGACTGCGCCCGAGATAGCAGCAGGCACCCAGATGGTCAGCGCATTGCGCGGCCTGCGTCGGCATTCGAAGCGGTGTGCGGCGTATATCATCAGCGCGATGATGACCGTCAGAGTGAGCGCGGGGAACCAGACCGTTGCTGATGCGCTCAGAGACTGATCGAGATAGGCCGCTGAAACCACCACCTTGTAGGCGCCGCACAGTGCGAGTGCCGTGGAATACAAGGCCAGCCTCACGTAATCCGCCTGGTACTCGGAAGTGAGCCAGTTGCTGGAGAAGGAGGAACCGGGGCCAAGATCCCCGACCATTCCCTCCGTAACGGAGTCCAGTAGACCAGGCAGTGTAAGTGCGCTGAGGAATGCTACGAACCAGGCGACGATAACAGCGGCAAGTGGTGCCAGAGCTGCGGTCAGCCAGCCTGCCGGTCGCATATGCGCTAGAGGGCGTGGCCTGGCCGGGTAGCCGACACCGGGTGGTGGGCCGACGGGAAGGCCGTGCGGTGGCGGGGTAACGGGCTCGCCGTGCGGCGGCTGCGGTAATTGGGTGGGATTTGTCATCAGAATCCTCGAATCATGATTGGTTTGCGGATATCAGTCTACGGGAACCGCCGCGCGATATCACAGGGCCGGAGTGGAAGAGGGTGCCGCATGTGGATCGGTGTCGGGATGTCCAGTGGGCACATCGGGCAGGAGGGAGAAATCCAATGCGTCGTCGTGCTGTAACTGCTCGTGACGCTGCTTCTGCTCACCGCGGCGTTGCAGACGCCGCTCGCTGCGTGGTGGCTTCGCCGCCCAGAGTCTGAATCGGGCGGAGCGTGCGATTACTCGGGCCAGGCACTCAATCGATACACCGAGGGCGAAGAACCACAACACGCTCAGCCAAGACACCGACAGCGTGTACGTCATAGCGCCGGATGTAGCATACGGCCCGACGGGGGCGGTGGAGATCAGTTTGACCGTATCGGTAAGAATCAATAGGACGCCGAGCGCTGTGGTCGCTGCGGGCAGGATCAATGCGTCCCGTTTCCGGTGCGTAAGCGGCCGACCGGTGCGTGCCCACACCACCGCGAAACCCACAACGAAGGCAAGAACGACGAGGCTCAGACCATAGTTGATGGGGGAGAAGCCGCTGAGAATCAGGTGCGTGGTGCTACCTGCCTCTGCTGCTACCGGGCCGGATTGCGCGAAGCCGCCCAGGGAACCAAGCATCGTGAAAACTCCGATGTTGTACAGGTAGGGTGCTGCAACAGCGAAGGCCGCCGATGGTGCGGTCAGCGGCAGCGTCTCGATGAGGACGCTGACAAGTCCTATTACAAGCGGTGTGACGATGAGGAAGGAAAGGGCAACACGCAAAGCTTGCATGACCTTCGGTGTCCGTAGCACGCCCAGTGACCTTCTCAGGCGTTTGCGCCGTGTGATATCGGCTGTGCGTGCGGTATCGGTTGTGCGTGTGGCATCGGCTGTGCGTGTGGTATCGGTTGTGCGCGTGGCACCTGTAGTGCGCGCCAGGAGAACGGGGATCAGACCTATTAGGAAAGCCAAGAGAAGGCCGGAGAGGGGGAAGCTCACATCCGTGTCGAAGCGGTAGACCCGATCCTCGGTGCTGAAGGTCTTATTTGTTTGCAAACGAATGACTTGCGTGAGCAAGGCCAGCGTGATTCCCGAGTAGATGGCGGGTGCACGCACCGCAGCGGCGTGCCGCGGGTCGCGGACTTCGAGGCGATGGGCGGCAAAAATAACCAGTGTCACCACAACAGTGAGCGTGAGGGCGGGCAACCATGCTCCGGTTGCTACTTCATAACTGTGATAGTCAACGTTGTCAATGTAGGTGGTGGTGGTAAAGGCGGCGCACAGCGCCAGCGCCGTCGTGCGGAAGGCCAAGGCGAGAGTGTCGGCATCGGGATTGCTGTACCACCACAAGCCGAATCTACTGCCGGCTTCTTGCACTTCGGCGGGTGCATATGGCAGGGCGGAGGCGCACAGCAGTGCCAGACCTCCCGCTGCGGCGACGGCCACCAGAGGTGCCAGGAAGGTCACGAGCCAGAGCACATCCGCGCGCTGCCGGGCGGCCACCTGTTCGTGGTGGGTGGTGGTCCGCGCCTGACGCCAGGAGAAAAATGCAGCAAGCAACTCGAAGACGACACCGAAGGCAAAGAACCAGACCAGGTCGGTCCAGGTGAGACCATTGTGGTAGTAGTGCGCACCGCCGGTGCCATACGGTCCGACGGGACGGTCAGAGGAGAGGCTTTGCGCGGTGATCCTAATGAGTACCACCCCGATGAGTGTGAAGAGGACCGGCGCGCACAACCGGTTTCCCAAGCCCGATTCGGTGCGAGGATCGCGGGTCCGGCCCCACAGTCTGGCGAAATACACCAGGACAGCGATGACGAGGAGAGCGAGGCCGTAGTACAGGGGCGACTCGTCCGCAAAGATCTGCTGTGTTTCGTAAACGGGCCGAAAACTGCGGTAAGACCGCACATCTTCCGTCACCGGACCGTGATAGCGCAGCCCTCCAAAAGCGCCGAGCATGGAGAACACACCCGTGGTGTACAGCGTTGGTATACGGAAGATCAGTGCTGTGGCAGGTAGTGCAGAGCCGAAGAAAATCTGGTCGACAAGGTCCAAGAGCCCGGCTCCAAGGCCCGCCACCAGTGGTGCCACGATGAAGAACGCGAGGCTTACGCGCGTGGCGTGCGATATGGCCCGCAAACTGAGGGAATACGTTGAGGCAGGGCGCTGTATCCTCTGGAAGCGGTCGGCGGCACGTGGGCGGTCGGCGAAGGACCAGGCGAGCGCAACGGCGAGAAAGCCAAGGAGGAAGCCGAAGACGATACCCGCCGGCGAGGGAGCGATCGTCGTGGTGACCGGTTCCCCTTCGGAAAACGTGCCCGAGTGAGCGGTGCTAAATCGGATGAGTAGACCAGCGAGTGAGGCGAGGACCAGTCCGGAGACCACTCGGGGCAGGGCAATACGTGAGGCACCTGTGGGATTGCGTCGGAATTCGCGGCGATGCGCGGCATAAATCACCACCGCGATCACGATGGTGAGTGTCAGCGTTGGCGTCCAAGATGTGCTGGTGACGTCTCCGGATCTAATCGTCAACCAGCCGCTGAGCGCCATCGCCGTGTAGCGCAAGGCAAGCGTGGAGTAGTGGGCGAGACTCCCACCTTTCCAGGACAAACCGAAGTCCACGAGTTCGTGGCGGATAGTAGAGGGCAGGGTGGGGAGGACCAACATGCACAGGAAGGCCAGGCACCAGGCGATCGCCACGGCGGCAATCGGCGCCAGGATTGTTGTCAACCATGTGCTGCTTCGCACGGGGGCGGCGTAGCGCGCTGTTGGGACACGT
>SUUB01000002.1:112652-135556 GCA_015062745.1 Actinomycetaceae bacterium | reverse complement strand
GCGGGTGTGCTCATCGTGATCCTTGTGTCTTGGTGATCGTCCTGTTACATACGATAAGGGAATCATGCGAATGTACGGGTATTCGAGGCGAAAACAATCTTTCGCTGCGCGCCTGGCCCCGATGCTGCAATATCGAAGTCAGCCTTAACGTGGTTGAATACTCTCCATGGAGCGCCGTGCCACTTTGGAAAAAGCGCCCGCCGAGGTTGCGGGCATGTTCGACGATGTCGCCTCACGCTACGACCTGACGAACACGTTGGCATCACTCGGTCAGGTATACATCTGGAGGCAGGCCGTGGCCTGCGCCTTGGATGCGCGCGCGGGAATGCGGATTTTGGATATTGCGGCCGGAACCGGTACCTCGGCCGCAGCCTATGCCGCGCGGGGAGCCGATGTGGTTGCCTGCGATTTTTCTGCCGGGATGCTGGAAGAAGGGAAGCGACGCCATCCGGAGCTCACCTTTGTGGAAGCGGACGCCATGGCGCTACCTTTCGAAACGGCATCCTTCGATGCGGCCACCATCTCCTTCGGCTTGCGAAATGTGAAGGACCCGGATGCCGCCCTGCGGGAAATGCTGCGTGTGACGCGCCCGGGTGGGCGCGTTGTCATTGCAGAGTTCTCTCGGCCCACCTGGGCTCCCTTCCGATCGCTTTACAACTTCTACCTCGCCACGGCGATGCCGACGATATCTGCTTTGTTCTCTTCCGATGCTGCGGCATACGAGTATCTGGCGGAGTCGATCCTGGCCTGGCCCGATCAGGAGCAGCTCGCCGCGAGGATCCAGCGCGCCGGTGGTCGATCCGTGCAGTATCGAAATTTGTCCGGCGGCATTGTTGCGCTGCACCGCGCAACGCGGAACTAAGCGGACAGACGCCGACACAGGGAACGGCATGCGGGCGCGGTGCGGCAAGGCCGGGCGCCAGCCACCTGGCTGGGGTGGTATCGGCGTGGGCGCGGTGTGGCGCCGTATGGTCGGGCGTGCATGCGGTGGCGTCCATTACCAGCGACGACGCACGTGGCGGTGGCGAGCACTGCGCGGATGCGATGAACCAGCGGCAGCGGAGGGCACTCCACACATAGGCCAATTAAGCAAGCAAATCCTTACGAAAAAGGGCCGAACGCGGCTTTAAGTCGGTATGAGGCGCGGCGTAAACTTCTGGGTGCCTGGGTCGCCGCTCAGGCGTGATGCGACATTGGATGGGGGCACATGGAAGAGCAGTGTGATGTCCTCATTGTCGGTGCAGGCCCGGCCGGATCGGCAACCGCGCACTACCTGGCCACTGCGGGCCTCGACGTCGTCGTTCTGGAAAAGGCCACCTTCCCACGTGACAAGGTCTGCGGTGACGGACTGACGCCCCGCGCGGTCGGAGAATTGGTGCGAATGGGAGTCGATACACGCGGGTGGGCACGCAACCACGGCTTACGTACCTACGGCGGGGGCCACTGTATCGAGGTTCCATGGCCCGAGGTCGCCTCGCTTCCCTCCTACGGCCTGGCGCGTTCACGGCGCGATCTCGACCACGCATTGATTCGGCATGCGGTTCGCAGCGGCGCACGACTCCATGAGAATATGACCGTCACCGGCCCCCTTGTGCATGAGCGCACCGGGAGAATCACCGGAGTCGTCGCGCGACACGGTGCAAGCCACGAGCTTCATAATTTCCGTGCGCGCTGGGTGGTGGACGCGGGCGGCGTGTCAGCCCGCCTCGCGACGGCGATGGGTCGCCACAAGGATATGAAACGGCCCATGGGAGTAGCGCATCGGGCGTATTTCCGTTCCCCGCGCGGCGCCGACACGATGATGGAATCCCACCTTGAACTATGGGAAGGGCACCCGCATGAGTCCGCACTGATGCCCGGATACGGCTGGATTTTCGCGGTGGGTGACGGCGTGGTCAACGTTGGGTTGGGCTCCCTCTCATCGAATGCGAAGCCCACCGGCCTCGACTACCGAAAGATGTTCGAGGTGTGGATGCGTAACGTCCCCGAAGAGTGGGAACTCGTTGCGGACAACCGTATGGCTCCGCTGCGCGGTGCGGCGCTACCCATGGCCTTCAACCGCAAGCCTCATTACCGCGATGGCCTCCTTCTTGTCGGCGACGCCGGCGGCATGGTGTCGCCTTTCAACGGGGAAGGCATCGCCTATGCGTTACAGTCGGGACGGCTTGCCGCCGACGCGATTGTGCAGGCTCATTCACGCCCAACCGTTATTGCGCAAGAACGCGCGTTGGAGCAGTACCCCGCCCAGCTCTCCGCCGAGTTGGGAGGTTACTACTCGCTCGGGCGCATTTTTGCCGCTCTGATCGAACGGCCACAGATCATGCACCTGTGTGTGACCTATGGCCTACCTCGTCCGGTGCTTATGCGTCTGGTGATGAAACTTCTCTCGGATTGCTACGACCGACGAGGAGGAGATTGGATGGACCGTCTGATCGCAACTTTTGCAAAGGCGGTACCAAAAGCATGAATTGTGTCAAGATGGAGACAACGGCAAATTTGGGTCCAACGTCCCACGATGGTACGCGGAACGACGAGAGAAAGCAGGTGAAGGCACGGTGAACGCATACGTTCCCCTGTTGGTTATGGCCGCTGCGGCAGGTGTGCTGGCAATCGGCGGACTCGTGCTCAGCGCGATTCTCAGCCCGAGCAGATTCAACCGGATCAAGCTTGAGAACTACGAGTGCGGCATCGAACCGACGCCGAACGCCGGTGGTGCGGGGCGCTTCCCGGTCAAGTACTACCTGACGGCGATGACCTTCATCATCTTCGATATCGAGGTGGTCTTCCTTTACCCGTGGGCGGTGTCTTTCGAGGCTCTTGGCGCATTCGGAATGGTTGCCATGCTCCTCTTCGTATTTCTGATCACCGTGCCCTTCATCTACGAGTGGCGCCGCGGCGGCCTTGAGTGGGACTGAGGAGGAAAGAATGGCACACGAAAAAGACGGTTCCCAAGGAGTATTCCTTACCACTGTGGAATCGGTGGTCAACTGGTCGATTACCAGTTCCGAATGGCCGGTGACCATGGGCCTGGCATGTTGTGCTATTGAGATGATGGCGTTCGGAACCCCGCGTTTCGACGCTTCCCGTTTCGGTATGGAGGTGTTCCGCGCCTCTCCGCGACAGTCCGACCTCATGATTGTCTCCGGCCGAGTCAGCCAGAAAATGGCGCCGGTGGTACGCGATGTGTACGACAAGATGGCGGATCCGAAGTGGGTCATTTCCATGGGGGCGTGCGCCACTTCCGGCGGAGTCTTCAATAACTACGCGGTGGTGCAGGGCTGCGATCACATCGTGCCGGTTGATATATACCTGCCCGGCTGCCCGCCCCGCCCGGAAATGTTGATCTATGCGGTGCTTGAACTGCGTAAACAGGTAAAGGCCCAGCATCACATTACGAAGAAGGGGCGTCTGGCCGCAGCGCGAGCCGCCGAGGAGGCCGCACTGGCCGCAACCCCGTTGCTTGATATGAAAGGGCTGCTCGCGTGAGTGAGAATGAAGAAGGCGCTGTAATCCAGCCCGGTGACGCAGCCCCGCTTGGCGGGCATACCGCACCGGAACGCCTGCGTACCGTCCAAGGGATGTGGGGCGTGCACGGCTCGGGTGATACATCCGGCTTCACCGGCCTGCGCCACACGGAGGTTATGGCCCGCCCGGCATCGCGCCCCTACGGCGGTTGGTTCGACGAAGTCGTGGACATCATCGTTGAGCTACTGCAGGCCGACGACGTCGTCGTGGACGAAGCCATCGATAAAGTCGTGGTGGAAAACGGGCAACTCGTGATCTTCGTGACTCGCGATCACCTGGAACGGGTAATGCGCTACCTGCGTGATGATCAGGATCTGCGCTTCGAGCTATGCATCGGGGTAAGCGGGGTGCACTACCCGGATGATAAAGGCCGCGAACTGCACGCCTACTACCCGATGTTCTCCATCACCCACAATCGCTTCATTGCCATTGAAACCACCTGCCCGGAGGAGGACCCTCACCTGCCGTCGATCGTTGCGCTGTATCCGGGCAACGATTGGCATGAGCGTGAGGCATGGGATCTGATCGGCATCATCTTCGACAACCACCCGGGTCTGACCCGCACCGCCATGCCGGATGATTGGGTGGGGCATCCCCAGCGCAAGGACTACCCACTGGGAGGTATTCCGGTGGAGTACAAGGGCGCTGTTATTCCGCCACCGGACACTCGGAGGAGCTACAACTGATGACTGCACCGAATTTCCATGCCACGGCGGGCATAACCGAAGAAGAGCTTGACGGCCTGCCCAGTTTCATGGCCAGCGGCGGAGACTGGTCCGACATCGCCTCCGAAGCGGAGCAGATGGCCGAGGAGCGCATTGTGGTCAACCTCGGCCCCGTGCATCCCTCCACTCATGGCGTGCTCCGGCTGCTCCTGGAGATGGACGGCGAATATGTACGCGAGATCCGCGGCGCAACGGGTTTCCTGCATACCGGCATCGAGAAGAATATGGAGTTCCGTACCTGGACGCAGGGCGTCGCCTTCGTCACCCGTATGGACTACGTGGCTCCCTTCTTCCAAGAGGTCGGATACTGCATCGGGGTGGAGCGCCTGCTCGGCATTGAACAGGACGTACCACCGCGCGCGAATATGATCCGCGTCCTCCTCATGGAACTTAATCGCATCGCGTCGCATCTGGTGGCCGTTGGCTCCGCGCTGAACGAGCTGGGCGCCACCACGATGATGACCATCGCCTTCCGCACCCGCGAAGACGTGCTGCGGATCTTTGAGCGTATTACCGGACTGCGCATGAATCACGAGTTCATTCGGCCGGGCGGCGTCCTCGAGGACATTCCGGAGGGGACAACGGATTACATCCGCGAACTGCTCCCGGATATTCGCAAGGGCGTCACCGAGATGCTGGACATCGTCGGCGAAAACCCGATCTTCAAGGCGCGCTTCCAGAACGTCGGCGTGCTCTCCCTTCCCGCACTGATGGCACTGGGCCAGACCGGACCTGGACTGAAGGCGGCGGGTTTGCCGTGGGACGTGCGTAAATCCCAGCCGTATTGCGGCTACGAGCAGTACGAGTTCGACGTTCCCACCTACAACCAGTCCGATGCCTACAACCGAGCGATGGTGCGTTTTGATGAGTGCTACCAGTCGCTGCGCATCATCTACCAGGTGCTTGATCGCCTTGACGCCTGCGAGGGAGAACCGGTGATGGTGGCGGACAAGAAGATTGCCTGGCCGGCCCAGCTCTCCATCGGTTCCGATGGTCAGGGAACAGCGCCAGAGCATGTACGCGAGATCATGGGCGAGTCCATGGAACAGCTCATTCATCACTTCAAACTGATCACGGAGGGCTTCCGCGTACCGGCTGGCCAGTCCTTCACCATGGTGGAACACGCCAAGGGCGTGTGGGGATGCCACCTGATATCCGACGGGGGAACCCGCCCGTACAGGGTGCATGTGGATGACCCCGGCTTCCACAATCTGCAGGGCCTATCCATGATGGCCGAAGGCGGCCTGCTCGCCGACGCCATTGTGTGCCTGGCCTCTATCGATCCCGTTATGGGAGGTGTTGACCGCTGATGTCTGAGAATTTCGCACCGGAAGTCGAAACGAGGCTGCGGGCGGACGCGCAGGAAATCATCGCGCGTTACCCCCACCCGCGTTCGGCAATCCAGCCCATGCTGCACCTCATCCAATCGGAGGATGGTTTTGTCTCTCCACGCGGCATCGCGTTGGTCGCGGACGTCCTTTCGCTTACTCGGGCGGAAGTTTCGGCGGTAGCAACCTTCTACAGCCAGTATCGGCGCCATCCCAACGGTGAATACCATGTGGGTGTATGCACGAACGCGCTGTGTGCCGTTATGGGCGGTGACGACATTTGGAACACTCTGACCGAGAAACTCGGGGTCGGTTCTGATGAGACCACCGACGACGGCAAGATCACGCTCGAGGCGCTCGAATGCAACGCGGGCTGTGACTATGCGCCGGTTGTCATGATCAACTGGGAGTACTTCGATAATCAGACCCCGGCATCGGCCCTGCAGCTGGTAGAGGATCTGCAGGCCGGTAGGGATGTGCATCCGACGCGCGGAGCCGAGAAGGTGCACACCTTCAAAGAGACGGAACGCGTGCTTGCGGGCTTTGAAGACGGCCATGTTAACGAAGGCCCCGGGGCCGGACCGGCAACACTGGCCGGATTGCGGCAGGCCCGCGAGAACAACTGGACATCCCCGCAAGCCACCACCTCGAACGGAGGGGAGACCAAGTGAGCGAGCAAGAGCAAGCGGCCGCGTTTTCCGCTCCCGGCGTCCTCGCGCCGGTTATCTCGAATACCTGGGACCAAGAACGCTCCTGGACCTTGGAAACCTACCGGGCGAACGGTGGCTACGAGGGCCTGCAGAAGGCGTGGGGATACGGCGAAGGCGAGATCGTTCAATTAATCAAGGATTCCGGCCTGGCCGGGCGCGGCGGTGCCGGATTCCCCACCGGACTCAAGTGGTCCTTCCTTCCGCCGCCGGATGGGGGGCCGCGTTACCTGGTGGTCAACGCCGACGAGTCGGAGCCGGGAACCTGTAAAGATATGCCGGCGCTGATGGCCAATCCGCATGCACTGATCGAGGGAATGGCGATCTGTCTACTCGCGGTGGGAGGCCACCACGGCTTCGTCTACCTGCGGGGTGAGGTCGTTCATGTGTACCGGCGCCTGATGGCCGCAGCACGGGAGGCACGCGAAGCAGGGCTCATCGGCAAGGGCCTGGGACCGAACGGGGACTACGACATCGAGATCACCGTGCACGCCGGTGCCGGGGCCTACATCTGCGGAGAAGAGACCGCGCTACTCTCCTCTTTGGAGGGTTACCGCGGGCAGCCGCGGTTGAAGCCGCCATTCCCCGCGGCGGAGGGGCTATACGCGCGCCCCACGGTTATCAATAATGTGGAGACCATCTCCTCTGTTCCCGGCATCCTGCGCCACGGCAAGGACTGGTTCCAAGCCATGGGCACCGATACGGCGAAGGGGCACGGTTTCTTCTCCCTGTCCGGGCATGTACGCCATCCGGGTCAATACGAGGCTCCGATCGGGATCACCGGGCGGCAGTTGTTGGAGTTGGCCGGGGGTATCCGGGAGGGGCACGAACTGAAGTTCTGGGCCGTCGGAGGATCATCAGCCCCGCTGTTCACTCCCGAGGAGTTGGATGTTCCACTGGACTACAACCAGGTGCGCGCCGCCGGGTCAATGCTGGCCACCCGCGCGCTGATGATGTTCGACGACACCGTCTCCGTGGTACGCGTCATTTCCCGGTGGACCGACTTTTACCAGCATGAGTCTTGTGGCAAGTGCACCCCCTGCCGGGAGGGCACGTACTGGATGCGGCAGATCATGCACCGCCTGGAGGCGGGACAGGGCCAGGCAGGCGACGTCGACCTGCTATACGAAATCGCCGGAAACATCTCCGGCCGTTCGTTCTGCGCGCTCGGCGACGCCGCTGCGGTTCCGATTCGTTCGGGAATTGAACGGTTCCGGGAAGAATTCGAGGCCGGTTACACGACGCCGGCGTGGGAACTGTTCCCGTATGAGAAGACGACCGCATACAGCGAGGTGGGAGTCCGATGACAAGTAACGAGACGGTAGAGCTTGTCAGCATCAAGGTTGACGGTCACGAGGTCTCCGTGCCGAAGGGCACGATGATCATCCGCGCCGCCGAGAAAGCCGGTGTGCGCATTCCGCGCTTCTGCGACCATCCTCTTCTCAAGCCGGTGGGCGTGTGCCGCCAGTGCCTGGTGGAAGTCGCCAGGCCGGGCCGCGATGGCACCATCGCGAAGGGACCGAAGCCCGTGCCGTCCTGCGCAGAGGCCGTCAGCCCCGGCATGGAGGTGTACACGCAGGCCACTTCAGAAGTCGCGCAGAAGGCGCAGCGCGGGATCATGGAATTCCTGCTGATCAACCACCCGCTGGATTGCCCGATATGCGATAAGGGCGGCGAGTGCCCGCTGCAGAACCAGGCGATGAGTGACGGGCGCTCAACCTCGCGCTTCATCGATGTGAAACGGACATTCCCCAAGCCGGTGCAGCTCTCCGCGCAGATACTGCTCGACCGTGATCGGTGCATCCTCTGCCAGCGTTGCACGCGTTTCCAAGATGAAATCGCCGGCGACCGTTTCATCGCCTTGCAGGGGCGCGGCGGCGGAACACCCGGGTATGAGATTCATTCCCTCAACGGCTCCCAAATCGGTCGCTTTGATGCCCGCGTTCTTGACTTCTCCGAATCGGGGGACAGCGAGCCGAAGACGACACCGGCGGAGTATTCGGGGCCATTCGGTTCCCCCGGGCTGGCAAGCGGCTTCGCAAGTGGCCCAGTGGACAATGCTGAACTGGACCAGTCCGGGCGTCCCTTCGCCTCTTATTTCTCCGGCAATATCATCCAGATCTGCCCGGTGGGCGCGCTGACCAGTGCCGCGTATCGTTTCCGCTCCCGGCCCTTCGACCTAGTCTCGGTGCCCGGAGTTACGGAACACGATGCCTCCGGCTCGGCATTGCGTATCGACTACCGACGCGGCGAGGTATTGCGGCGCCAGGCGGGCGAGGACCCGGCGGTGAACGAGGAGTGGATTACCGACAAGGACCGCTTCGCCTTCCGGTGGCAGAACGGCACGGATAGACTCCGGCATCCGCTGGTGCGCGACGACGGCGCTCAGGTGGCGACATCTTGGCCCGATGCGCTCGATGTGGCGGCGCGCGGCCTGCAGAAGGCCGCGGAAAAGGGAGTCGGCCTACTCGTGGGTGGGCGTCTGACTATGGAGGATGCCTATGCCTACTCGAAATTCGCCCGCACGGTTCTGAAGACGAACGATATCGACTTCCGTACCCGCCCGGCCCGTTCCGAGGAGGACGCCTTCCTCGGTTCCGCCGTCGCCGGTAGTGGACTTTCAGTAACGTACGAGGCGCTGGAGCGGGGCGGTCATGTTCTGACGGTGGCGCTGGAAGCCGAAGAGGAATGCGGGGCGATCTTCCTGCGGTTGCGCAAGGGCGTGCGGGCCGGCACGGTTACCGTCTCCGTTCTGGCGCCCTACGCCAGCGCCGGAACTCGGAAAATGGATGCCCGATTGATCCCGGTTGTGCCCGGAGCAGAGGCAGCCGTTCTTGATGATCTGGCAGCTGGCGATGCCACATTCGACGCCTTGTGCGACCGCGGCATTATTCTGGTGGGAGAGCGTGCGGCGGAATCCGTCGGCGCTCTGAGCGCCGTGCTCCGCCTGGCCGAGCGCACCGGAGCCCGCGTGGCCTGGGTGCCGCGCCGCGCCGGCGATCGCGGAGCCCTCGAGATGGGCGCGCACCCCGGCCTCCTCCCCGGTGGGCGCCCGGTGACTGATTCGGCTGCCCGCGTTGATGCCGCCGCAGTCTGGGGAGTATCAAGCCTGCCGGAACATGCCGGGCGTGGAACCGACGAGATCCTCGCCGCCGCTGCGGCGGGCGAATTGGGCGGGCTGGTCCTGGCCGGTGTTGAACTGGACGACCTGCCCGGAGACGCCGCAGCCGCACTGGAGGCGGTCGATTTCGTCGTGTCCTTGGAGGTGCGCTCCGGTGCGGTGACCGCCGCAGCCGATGTTGTCCTTCCCGTGGCACCACCCAGTGAGAAAGGCGGTTCCTTCGTCAACTGGGAGGGGCGGATCCGCCCCTTCGGGCAGGTACTGACATCGGTACAACTACCCGATCGCGTCGTGCTGCACAACCTCGCCGCCGAGATGGGTACGGACCTGGGCCTGGCAACCCTGCAGGACGTTGTACGCGAGATCCAGGAATTCCCCGCCTGGGATGGGGCACGGGTGGCAGCGCCAACGGTCGCCGCCGCCGGGGTTGCCGAACCGGCAGCCGGCCACGCCGTGCTCGCCAGTTGGAACCTCATGCTGGGAGCCGGAGCGCTGCAGGCCTTCGAACCTCATTTGGCGGCAACGGCCCGTAAGCCCGTGGCGCTTCTATCTGCGGCAACCGCGGACGCCGTCGGTGTGAGTAACGGTGCCGCCGTAACAATCAGCGGCCCGGGCGGATCGCTGACTCTCGATACCAGCATCGCTGAGATGCCCGACGGCGTCGTGTGGGCGCCACAGAATTCGGTCGGTTGCCAGATCTCATCGCTCGGTGTACGCGCCGGCGAAGAGGTCGCTCTCAGCGCGGCCACCGTGGAGGTGACGAAATGAGTTCGTCGGTTATTGCAGCCGCCCAGACGGCGGATTTCACCCAGGACACCTGGTGGATTTGGGTTCTTAAGGCAGTCTTCATTCTGCTCTACCTGATCCTTTCCGTGATCCTGGCGCTGTGGGTTGAGCGCCGTGGCCTGGGGCGGATGCAGACCCGTTTGGGGCCGAATCGAGTGGGACCACTCGGCTTGGGTCAGGCATTCGCCGATGCCTTGAAGCTGATCATCAAGGAAGACATGTGGCTCAAGGGCGCCGACAAGATCGTGTACTTCGTCGCCCCGGTGATCTCCGCCGCCTGTGCCTTCACCATCATGGCGGTTATCCCCATGGGGCCGCAGGTTTCGCTCTTCGGGCATTCCACACCGTTGCAACTGGCCGACTCCCCGGTGGCGCTGCTGCTGATCCTCGGTATCGCGGCGCTCGGTGAATACGGGCTTGTACTAGGAGGCTGGTCTGCTCGTTCTACACTGCCGCTGTACGGCGCGGTACGCTCCGCGACGCAGATGATCTCCTACGAATTGGCATTGAGCCTGTCACTGGTCACCGTGTTCTTGACGGCGTCGACCATGTCCACCTCGGGGATCGTTGATGCGCAGGCCGGCATCTGGAACTGTATCCCGCTGTTCCCCGCCTTCTGCATCTACATCATCTCAATGTTCGGTGAGACCAACCGTCTTCCGCTGGATCTGCCCGAGGCAGAGGGCGAACTGGTGGCCGGCCCGCACACCGAGTACTCCTCCATGAAGTTCGCGTGGTACTACCTGTCCGAGTACGTGAACATGCTCAACGTGTCGATGATCGCGACAACCTGCTTCTTCGGAGGATGGCGAGCCGGTCCGATCATGACCTGGATCTATTCGCTGTGGGGCGGAGACCCGAACGTCGGCTGGATCCCGATGCTGTGGTTCTTCCTGAAGACCTGGCTGTTCATGTTCTTCATGATCTGGACTCGTGCCACGCTGCTACGTATGCGTTACGACCACTTCATGAAGCTGGGGTGGAAGGTTCTCATTCCCGTGTCACTGATCTGGCTCGTCTGCGTCGTCGTGATTCGCGGAGTCACATCCTTCAGCACCTTCACCCGCAATCAGCTCTACATCGGCATCGCCGTCGTCTTCCTCATCGCCATGGCGATCATTTGGCTGGTTGGCGATAAAGAGGAAACGACGGGCGAGCCCGGCGCAGGTGAATCCCGGCCCGCTCCGGTTGGCGAAGAGGCGGAGAGTGCGGCCGGCTTCGTTCGCCCCGAGGACGAATTCGATGCCATGGCCGGTGGTTTCCCCGTGCCACCGCTGCCCGGACAATCCCTGCCCCCGTCCCCGCGTGCCAAGCGCCGCGAGGCCACCTTAAGTACCCAGGAGGCCGATCATGACTGAGAACACTTCGGCGTCGTCGCCCGATCCTGCGGCGTCGTCGCCCGATCCGAACCTGTGGGAACGTCCCCGGAAAGGCCCGGTAGGTGAGTTCTTCGCGCCGGTTGCCGGCTACGGGGTGACGATCAGTTCCATGTTCCGCCCGGTGGCCACCGAACAGTACCCGGAGGAGCCGGTACCGGTGCATCCCCGCTACCACGGGCGGCACCATCTCAATCGCTACCCGGACGGGCTGGAGAAATGCATTGGCTGTGAGCTCTGCGCCTGGGCCTGCCCGGCGGATGCGATTTTTGTGGAAGCCGCGGCCAACGATCCGCAGGCGCAGTACTCGCCCGGTGAGCGTTACGGCCGCGTCTACCAGATCAACTACCAGCGGTGCATTTTCTGCGGATACTGCATGCAGGCGTGCCCGACTCGTGCGCTGACCATGTCGAACGAATTCGAAATCGCCGGCCCGACTCGTGAGGGGCTCATTTACGAGAAACAGGACATACTCGTGCCGCTTGAGGACGGCATGCTCGCCCCGCCGCACCCGATGCCCGCCGGTGCCAGCCATTTGCAGTACTACCGCGGCGAGATTACAGGTCCGACGCAAAGCCAGATCGACTGGGTACGCGAGCACCGCCCCGACGATCCGACTCTGGCAACCGCCCGGCCGGTGGCCGAGCAAGGCCCGGCTCCGGATGTATCTCCGGCTCGAGGAGTGCCACCGGTAGCTCAGCCGACAGCGCCGGAACCGGCAGTGGAGGAAAACGTGCGATGATCCTGGAACCTTTACAGATCTCTACCGGGGAGACCATACTCTTCTTCGTTCTCGCCGCCGTCATGGTGGTCCTCGCGGTGTACGGCCTGCTGTTTACACGCCGAGCCGTTTACTCCGTCGTATGTGTTATCGGCATCATGGTGGGCTTTGCCATCCTGTACACGATGCTGGAGGCGCCCTTTATGGGTGTTGTGCAGATTGCCGTGTACACGGGCGCGATTCTTATGATGCTGCTGTTCGTCCTCATGATGATCGGCGTGGATCCATCGGATTCCACCCATGAGACCAAACGGGCCCAGCGCCCCCTGGCCGCGCTGGGCGGACTCGGATTCATCATCGTTGCGGCGGGCGCGGTGCTGGGCGCCGCCACACCTGAAGCGGTTGGGATGAAAATGGCCAACGCCGCGACGAACCCGAAGGCCATCGCACAGGAGATCTTCAGTTCGCATGTGCTGACCATGGAGTTGACCGGCGCGCTGCTGATTGTGGCGGCGCTGGGAGCCATGACGCTCACGCACCGGCAGGTGCACAAGCGGATGACGCAGCCCGAACTCGCCGAGGCGAAGATGGAGGCCTACGCCACCAGTGGACGGCACATCGGCCAAAAGCCGCCCACCGGTGTGTACGCGGAATCGAATTCGGCGGCCAATCCGGCCCTCACGGTCGGCGGCAAGGTCGCGGAGGGCTCCATGCAGCGCGTGCTGCGCATACGCGGCCAGGAACGCACGGTGGAGGAAATCTCCCCGGTGACGGCGGCCCGCGCCGCACGCAACGAACTGACCGGACCGGGCAGTTCGGCAGCGGTGCACAACGGTGGACTGCCCGGCATGCCCGGAGAGCCCGCGCCGGTGTATCCGGCGCAGGAACCGGACACATGCGATGCCCTGGAAGGGGACGAGCCGAAGAGTGAATTGGAATCCGGTGAGGAGAAATCCAAGTGAACTTGATGTACTACGTGGTACTGGCGATCATACTCTTCGCCATTGGCGGGGCGGCTGTGCTCACTCGCCGCAACGCCATTATCGCGCTGCTGGGAGTGGAGATCATGCTCAACTCCTGCAACCTCGCACTCGTAACCTTCTCACGCATGTGGGGAGATATTCAGGGGCAGGTCTTCGCCTTCTTCGTCATGGTTGTCGCCGCTTCCGAAGTAGTGGTGGGGCTGGCAATCATCGTCGCTATCTTCCGAACCCACAGGTCCGCGTCGCTTGACGGTGCGAACCAACTCAAGCACTGACGGGAAGCAGGTGTGAATTGACTCTGGCACTCATTCCAGCAAGCGTCACCGCTACCACGACCCTCGCGACTCCCGCGACCGGGGCCGCGAGCCTAGTGTGGTTGTGTGTGGCCGTTCCACTTGTCACCGCCGGCGTCCTGCTTGTCGCGGGTAAGGCGAGCGACGCCTGGGGGCACTGGCTCGCCATCGCCGCGGCAACGGTTTCCTTCGTAGTGGCAGCTGCCGTCTTCTTCCAGCTCATCGCACTGCCTTCCGGTGGGCGTGTTCTGGACGTGGCGTTGTACCGGTGGGTTCCTCTTGCCGGGGGACAAGCGGTGAATCTGGCCATGCGGGTGGACCCGTTGTCGGTCACCTTCCTGCTGTTGGTCACCTTCGTCGGCACGCTGATTCATATCTACTCCGTTGGGTATATGAAACACGACGTGGCACGGCGCCGCTTCTTCGCCTACCTGAATTTCTTCGTCGCCTCCATGCTGCTGCTTGTTCTCGGCGACTCCTATCTGGTGCTGTTCGTCGGCTGGGAGGGCGTGGGCCTGGCCTCCTACCTCCTTATCTCCTTCTGGAACCAGGTACCGGAGAACGCCACTGCGGGTAAGAAGGCGTTCCTCATGAACCGGGTGGGAGACATGGGCATGCTCATCGCCATGATGATCATGTTCTCAACTTTCGGAACGGTGAGCTTCCAGGGTGTGAACGCCGGTATCGACCGGGCCTCCACGGCAACCGTGACCGCTATCGGGATCTTCCTGCTGGTGGCGGCGTGCGGTAAATCAGCGCAGTTCCCGCTGCAGGCATGGCTGGGTGACGCCATGGCCGGTCCGACGCCGGTTTCCGCGCTTATTCACGCGGCAACCATGGTGACCGCAGGCGTGTACCTCATGGTACGGTCCGGGGCGATTTACGCGGTTAGCTCCACCGCGCAACTGCTCGTCGCGATCATCGGCACGATTACCCTCCTGTTCGGTGCCGTCGTCGGCTGCGCGAAAGACGATATGAAGAAGGTGCTGGCCGCCTCGACCATGTCGCAAATCGGTTACATGATGCTGGCCGCAGGGCTCGGACCGGTGGGCGCGGGCTTCGCCATCTTCCACCTGGTCACGCACGGCTTCTTCAAGGCCAACATGTTCCTGGGCGCCGGTTCGGTTATGCATGCGATGAACGACGAAGTTGATATGCGCGGCTTTGGAGGCCTGCGCAAGTACATGCCGATTACCTGGGCAACCTTCCTTTGCGGCTACCTAGCCATCATTGGATTCCCGTTCCTGTCCGGTTACTTCTCGAAGGACAAGATCATTGAGACCGCCTTCGTGGGGCAGGGATGGCAACCGTGGGTATTCGGAACCTTGGCGTTGCTCGTTGCCGGGCTGACGGCCTTCTACATGTCGCGCATGTTCTTCATGATCTTCCACGGCGAGGAGCGTTTCTCCAAGAAGGGGAAGAACGCGCATCATCCGCATGAGGCGCCGGCATCGATGTACGTGCCGCAGGTGATTCTGGCGATCGGTTCCCTCGCGCTGGGCTTCGTGCTCAACCGGGTCGGATTCACCGCATGGCTTGAACCGGTTACCGGGGCCGGCGAGCACGGTGAACCCGTGATTGCTCCGGTCGCGATTACCGTGGCAACACTGGCGGTTGTGGCAATCGGGGTAGCGGTGGCTTGGAAGATGTATCTGGCCTCGCAGGTACCGGTGGAGGTACCGGTTGGCAGTGCACTGACGCGAGCAGCTCGAAACGACCTGTACCAGGATGCCATTAACGAGACATTGGTGATGAAGCCAGGCCTCGCGGCCACCGGCGCTGTGGCGGCAGTCGATCACCATGTGGTTGATGGCGCTGTGGAAGGGGTTGCGCGGGGAACTGCTGTCACCGGGCGTTTGCTGGGCCGGTTGCAAAACGGCTACGTGCGCTCATACGCGGCCTACATGTACGTCGGCGTGGTTATCGCCCTGATTATCGCGCTGGCGTCGCGGTTCTGACCGGGAGAGGAGAATAATGCAATCCGTGAACGAGGCAGCCTTTCCCTGGCTCAGCCTACTGATTGTGGTGGCCGTGCTGGCGGCACTGGCGCTGTGGCTTGTCAGGTCACTGCGTAAAATGGCGCTGCCTTTCGGCCTGACGGTATCGCTCGTGATACTCGTCGTATTCCTGGTGGCAGTGACGACCGGATTCGACATCGGATCGGCCGACTACCAGTTGGCAGAAACATATTCTTGGATTCCGCAGCTCGGGGTGTCGCTGGCATGGGGCATTAACGGCATCGGCGTGGTGATGATCGGACTGGCTACCTTCCTGGTGCCGGTGGTACTGCTCGCATCGGGGAACGAGTTCCGCGGCGAAAACGAGAACCGAGCGGCCGGGTACGTCGGGTGGATCCTTTTCCTGGAAGCCATCATGATCGGTATCTTCGCCGCCCGAGACATCTTCCTCTTCTACGTACTCTTCGAGCTGATGATCCTGCCGATGTACTTCCTCATCGGGCGTTACGGCGGTGAGAAGCGGCATCGCGCGGCGATTAAGTTCCTCATTTACTCCCTGGTCGGTGGTCTGATCATGCTGGTCGGCGTGATAGCCCTGATGGTCGCCTCGCCCCTGCCGGAGGGCGGTATGCTCGTCGAGAACATCAGCGGGGCGCTCGACGTATCAGACACCGCGCAGATGTGGATCTTCCTTTCC
Organism: Actinomycetaceae bacterium; assembly: GCA_015062745.1. Classification (GTDB taxonomy): domain Bacteria; phylum Actinomycetota; class Actinomycetes; order Actinomycetales; family Actinomycetaceae; genus Asp313. The sequence continues at coordinate 119,336 of SUUB01000002.1, read as the reverse complement.
TTCTTCATCGGATTTGCCATTAAGGCGCCGATGTTCCCGGTGCATACCTGGCTGCCGGATACGACGGAGCAGGCACCGGCAGGAACGTCGACACTGTTGGTCGGCGTGCTGGATAAGATCGGCACCTACGGCATGATCGCCTTCTGTGTTCCTTTCTTCCCGGAGGCTGCGCAGCGGGCCGCCACGCCAATAATGATTCTGGCCGTGATCTCCATCCTCTGGGGCGGGTTCATGGCGATCGCCTCGCAGCATCTTATGCGTCTTATTGCGTACACCTCGGTCAGCCACTTCGGTTTCATGGTGCTGGGAATCTTCTCCGGTTCCTCGGTGGCAATGACGGGTGCGATTCTGTACATGGTGGCGCATGGTGTGGCAACCGGTGCCCTGTTCTTGACGGTCGGCTCGCTGCGTCGGCGCGGAAGCTCCTACATGATCAGCGATTACGGTGGCTGGCAGCGTGTGACTCCGCTGATCGCCGGAGTGTTCCTGGTAGCCGGACTAGCCTCTATTGCACTGCCGGGCCTTTCGGGATTTGTTCCCGAATACTTGATTCTGATCGGTACCTACTCCGTGAACGTGCCACTCGCGATCATTGCCGTTTTCGGCGTCATCTTGGCGGCCGTCTACATCCTATGGCCATATCAGCGAGTGTTTACCGGTTCGCGGCCAAGCATTGAGGTCAACGACATGGATGGTGCAGAAAAGACGGTTTCCGCCGTTCTCATCGCAGCCATGCTGTTCCTCGGGCTGGGACCGGCGCCCGTTATCGACACCATTACGCCCGCGGCGGAGACGACCACCGTCTACCTCGCGCAGGAAATCTCGGCAGACGCCAAGGCGCCGCAAGAGGTGAATATACGTGAGACCGTGGCGGCGGCCCCGGCGCATGTGGATGAAGTCGGCTCAATTGCGTGGTCCGCTGCGACCGCAGAAGGGAGCATGAAGTGAGTAGCAATCCCGTCATCGATTGGGTGGCGCTAACACCTATTCTCATCGTGCTGGGCGCCGCGGTGACTGGCGTGCTCGTTGAGGCGTTCGTTCCGCAGCGTGCGCGCCGACTGACGCAGATTTGCCTTTCCTTCGTGGCCCTAGCGGCGGCCTTCGTAGCCGTTGTAGCGCTGTGGAGGGATATCACAGGCGTTACAAGTGGTTCCCGTGTGGTTTTGCAACTCAACGGACAGCCCGCGGTGGGCACGCTGCTGGTGGATTCTACCGCCATTATTTTCCAGGGCATCGTGCTGCTGTGTGTACTCTTTGCGCTGCTCATCGCCGCTGACCGTACCGAAACCGGTGAGGGTTCCTTCGCGGCCTCTGCGGCGACGCAGCCCGGTTCGTCGGAAGAACGGGAGGCGAATCGCACGGGTGCACAGCAAACGGAGATCTTCCCTCTTATGCTGTTTGCAACTGGTGGCATGATGGCGTTCACCATGACCGTTGACTTCCTGACGATGTTCATCGCGTTGGAGGTGCTCTCACTCCCTCTGTATGTGCTCTGCGCAACTGCGCGGCGGCGCCGTGCACTGTCGCAGGAGGCGGCGCTGAAGTACTTCATGTTGGGGGCCTTCTCCTCGGCCTTCTTCCTCATGGGAGTGGCCCTGCTCTACGGCTTCTCCGGGGGATTCAATCTGTGGTCTACGAACATCACGTCGGCCGGCGAGCATGAAATGCTCCTGATTGCCGGTTTCACGCTGGTACTCATCGGCCTGCTCTTCAAGATCGGCGCGGTTCCCTTCCATGCCTGGGTGCCGGACGCTTATCAAGGCGCTCCCACTCCGGTCACCGGTTTCATGGCTGCGGGGACGAAAATCGCTGTTTTCTCCGCCCTCTTGCGTGTTGTACGAGTTTTCGGCGCGACAACCTATAAAGCGCTTGAACCCGTGCTCTGGGTTATCGTCATCGCCACAATTCTTGTGGGCACGGTGATGGGAATTGTGCAGCGCGACATCAAGCGCATGTTGGCCTACTCCGCCATCTCCCATGCCGGCTTCCTTTTGATCGGCGTGACGGCTTTGTACAGTGCTGTGTATACCTACGCGCATACCGGCGAGGTGAGCGGTGGTGTTGGTGCTGCCCCCATAGCGTTCTACCTGTTGTCGTACGGCCTCGCATCCGTCGGCGCATTCGGTGTTATCACACTGGTGCGTGACCGGGATGAGGCGGGAAACATCCTCGGTGAGGCAACTGCCATTGACCGCTGGAAGGGACTGGGCAAGACCAACCCCGTGTTGGCGGTGTGCATGACTATTTTCCTGCTCTCCTTCGCCGGGATCCCGTTGACATCCGGCTTCATCGGCAAGTTCGTGGTGTTCGCCGCCGGTGTCAGCGGTGGGCAAACAGTTCTTGTGGTATTGGCCGTTTTGGCGTCGGCCGCTACTGCCTTCTTCTACTTCCGGGTTATCCTGAACATGTTCTTCCGGCAACCTGATCCGGCGACGTCGGTGACGGTGGCCTCGGAAGGATACGCGGGGGTGGCGATCGTTGCATGCGCCGCACTCACGATCGTGCTCGGGGTCCTACCCGGGCCGGTACTTGGTCTTTTGTCGTAGATCTAAGGTTCCGGTGTTCTAGATTTGAGCGTCAGTTTTGGGGAGGGTCGGCTTGCCACCCACCTGAGCCGCCGCATGCAGGTAGTCGAGTCCATGCTGCGGGCACAAGTGCGCCTCGACGATCTACAGGTGGATCCGGCGACGTCGCACCTGGCGGCCGCCGGTGGCAAACGGTTGCGTCCGGCCCTCGTCCTGCTGGCTGCCGAGCTTGGCCCGCATCCCGAGGCGCAGGCGGTGTTGGATTCTGCCGTCGTCGTCGAACTCACCCATCTGGCGTCTCTGTATCACGACGACGTTATGGACGAGGCACCGATGCGCCGGGGAGTGCCCTCCGCCCAGGAGCTCTTCGGGAATTCCGTGGCTATTCTGGCGGGGGATATTCTCTTCGCCCGTGCATCAATCGTTGTGTCAGGCTTGGGACCGCGGGCCGTCGAGTTGCATGCCCGCACATTTGAGCGGTTGTGTCAGGGCCAGCTGCACGAAACGATTGGCAGGCGTGACGGGCAGAGTGCCCGCGAACACTATCTGGCCGTGTTGGCAGATAAAACCGGCTCGCTGATAGCGGCCTCGGCTCGCTACGGCGTGCTCTCGGCGGGCGGTAGCGAGGATATGGCCGATGTGGTCGCCGAATACGGGGAACGGGTCGGTGTGGCCTTCCAGCTGGCCGATGATGTGATCGACATCGTGTCGGACGGTCAGCAGACCGGTAAGACACCGGGAACCGACCTGCGGGAGGGCGTGGACACGATGCCGATTATCCTGCTGCGCGAACAGCAGGCGGCCGGGACTCTGGACGCACTCGGGCTACGCATCCTGGAGCGACTGGAAAGCGCGGATCTGACCTCGGATACGGCCTTGGCGGAAGTGGTTGACATGCTCCGTCAGCACGACGTCGTAGCCCAAACCCGGCAACTTGCACAGCAGTGGGTAAGTGACGCCCTCACCTTCCTGGAAGACCTTCCGCACGACGAGGTGCGAGAGGCCCTGACGGCCTTTGCGCGTGGCACCGTCGAGCGGGCTGCCTGAGGGGTCAAGCCGAGGAGGCCAAGCACTGGGCCGCAGTCTGCAGGGATACCGCGCACTGCCTACTAAGGTACGGTCCGCAGGGCGCTGGCCTGGCAAAGGACACCGCACGCCGTATGGAATGAGTAGCCCGCAGCTGTTCGCAGGGCCGCAGCACGCAGGAATACCGCATCATACTGCACAGTAAGGTGCACGCCGCAGAAATCTGGGCGGCGCTGGCATGGCATGCGAACCCAATCGACGGAGGCGTCATCTGATTCGAGTTAGGTTCCTGAAACCGGCGTGTCGCGGGTCACCCAGGTCTAATGTGGTGTCCCCACTGGCATCAACCGACGATGCTAGGAGACCAATCGGGAGAATAGATGAAACACTCACGACTCCTGCTCGCCGCACTGGCGACGGGCGCACTCATCGTCTCACCGCAGCCGATCGCGGTAGCGGACGAGGGTGACAATTTGACCATTCTCGCCACGACGGATGTCCATGGTCATGTCTTCAATTGGGACTATTTCCAAGATGCGCCATACCCGCAGGGCAATGTGCCCGAGCTCGGCATGGCGCGTGTCGACACGATCGTGGACAACGTGCGGGCGGAGAAGGGCGCCGACTCGGTACTTGTTGTTGACAACGGCGATGCGATTCAGGGCACTCCGCTGACCTATCTAGCGGCAATGCAACCGGATAAGTTGCCTCACTCCATCAATCCAATGGCGGAAGCCTTCAACACCGTTGGCTATGACGTGCAGGTGGTGGGCAACCACGAGTTCAACTATGGGATGGACTACCTGTACAACTACGAACGCCAGCTGAACGCGCCCCTGCTGGGAGCGAACGTGGTGAAGGCAGGCACAAATGACCCCGCATTCACCCCCTACGTCATGGTTGACAAAGAGGTGAATGGCAAGACGGTCAAGGTCGGCGTACTCGGCGTTGTCACGCCGGGCGTTCGCGTGTGGGATAAGCACAACGTGGAGGGCGTGCTTGAATTCCGTGACTGCGTGCTCACCGCCCAGGAGTATGTGCCGCAGATCAAGGCGGAGGGAGCCGACGTCGTCGTCGTACTGATTCACTCCGGCCTGGATGCCGACGGCGTGGCTTGGGACGCCAGCTTGCTGCAGGAGAATGTGGCACAGTCACTTTCCACAAACGTCAACGATATCGACGTGGTGGTCGGCGGTCATTCGCATGTGGTCGATAAGGCGTCGGTGGTCTACCATGCTCCCGACGGCGATCCGGTGCTGTTCACGCAACCGTACGTCTGGGCTCGTTCCATGTCTGAGGTGACGGTGCCTTTGGAGGCAGATGGCGACGGTTTCCGTGTTGCCTGGCCGGAAACGGACGAGGAGATCGGCGCGCTCGCGGTGCCATTGGAAACCAAGAATGTGGCTGATTCTCCTGATTTCACAGGTAACACGGTTCTCACCGCCGACCACGCGGCGACGATCGAGTACGTGAATACATCCGTTGCCACTTCTACCGAGGAGCTCTCGGCTGCGACGTCCTACTATGAGGACACTCCCATTCTCGATTACATCGGCATGGTGCAGAGCGAGACGGTGGAGAACGCGTTGAAGGGAACGGAGTACGAGGGTATTCCGGTGCTGGCCCAGGTCTCGCCCTTCTCCCGTACGGCTGTATTCCCGCAGGGAGATGTGACGATCAAGGATATCGCCGGACTGTACATCTACGAGAACACGCTGCTGGGCGTGCAGATGACCGGTGCGCAGATCAAGGACTACCTGGAGTGGTCGGCCCGCTATTATGTGCAGGTCGAGGAAGGGGGAACCTTCGATCCGGAAACCGGTGCTAATGCCTTGTACCCCGGGGCGACGCGCGGCATTATGGACTACGCCTATGACGCGCTGACGGGCGTCGACTACCTCATCGACATCTCCAAGCCGGTGGGCGAGCGCATTGTCGGCCTATCCCGCAATGGCGTGCCGGTTGCCGACGACGACGTCTTCATCCTCGCGGTCAACAACTACCGCCAGTCCGGCGGCAGCAACTATCCGCACGTGGTGGATGCGCCGATTGTTTACGACGAGACGCAGGAGATTCGCCAACTCATCATTGACCGTGCCTCTGCCGACGGCGTGATCGACCCGGCGAACTTCTTTGTCGACAACTGGGCATTGATAACCTCAACTCCAGATCCCGCGATAACACTCTCGGTGGATGAGGCATCGGTTGGGGATGAGGTCACGGCAACTCTCAGTGGATTCGTTCCTAACCGGACGGTTTCGGTGAGTCTGCATTCTGACCCGGTGGAAGTGGCGACGGCGACAACCGATGCCAGCGGCGCCGCGACGGTCACGTTCAAGGTTCCTTCCGGTACTGCGGCGGGAGAGCACACTGTTGTGGTGACACAGGCTCCGTTGGAAGCCTCGGCGAAACTGACAGTGGCGGCGAGCGCAGCCGATCCCAGTGCGTCGCCAACGGCCAGTCCGAGTGCCGGCTCCGGGCCGAGCAACGGATCCAGCGCAACAGCGACTGCTGGTCCAGGCAACGCGGCCGGTGGAAAGAACGGTGCGCAGGCAGGTGTCAAGGGTGCAGCGAAGGGCCGCACCGGCACGCTGGCCCGCACCGGTGCAGACACGCAGGGGCTTGTTGCCCTTGCGCTGTTCCTGATGATCTCCGGTGGAATGCTCGCCGCACGGCGGCGGGTTGCATAGGTGTGCGCGGGGCCGTTTAGGCGGTGCCGTGCTGCTATGCCGGGTGAGTCGATGGCTCTGCACAGGTGGCACTTGGCTGCTTCCTAAGCGGCACACGCCTGGGCTGCATAGCCGGAGGTGTACCTGGGCCGCATGGCTGCGGACGCGCTCGGGCCGTCTGAGGACGCGTCTGGGCGGCCTTGGGAGTGCATCTGAGCCGTATGCCTAGGAAGCGCTTGGACCAGCTGGGGGCGTATCAGGGCGGCGGCGCACCTTGGCCGCACGGCTGGGGATGCGCTCGGGCCGAAGGCCTGGGGCACACCTGAGCCGTATGCCTTGGGAGATCCCGAGGCATAGAAACAGGAGTGGAACGACGTCGGGTAGGAATGCCCGGCGTCGTTCCACTTCCTACTCGAATACTTCTTACTTGCGGACTTCATACTCGCCTTGCTTGCGTACCTCTT
>SUUB01000002.1:103985-112552 GCA_015062745.1 Actinomycetaceae bacterium | reverse complement strand
TTGCGTACCTCTTACTTGCCTAGCTTGTGAACCTCGCTTGACTTGCCCACCTCTCTACTCGCTCGGCTCGCCTAACTCGCCTCTCTCGCCGACGCTCCAAATTCTCCGGGTTTTCGGCAGAGTTCCGGGTTATTCGCGGAAAATGGCGGAAAACCCGGAGAATACTGGGGGCAGGGAGAGGTCGCGATCGTGTCGCGTTCGCGTGGCGAATGTTGGTGTTGGATGGGCGGCCGCAGACGGTCGCGGGTCGGAGGCCGCAGACAGGTGATGAAAGTGATCTCTACCAAGCAGAGTGAGAGAGACAGGGCATTCCTCACCTGGCGTAATCGGGGATTGAGGCAGAACCGGCATACTCGCTTAGAATGGGCGTAGTTTGGCCGTGCGCGGAAAGCCGCGCTGCATGATGCCGTATCGAAGGAGTCAATTCCGTGGGAAAGATCCTCAACAAGATTCTTCGCGCAGGCGAGGGGCGCACCCTCAAGAAGCTGGAGGCAATAACCAGACAGGTGAACCTGCACGAGGAATCGGTGCAGGAGATGACCGATGCCGAGCTACGCGCGCAAACCGATCTCTTCCGTGAGCGGCTTGCCGACGGCGAGACCTTGGATCAGCTCCTCCCGGAAGCCTTCGCCACGGTTCGTGAGGCCGCGCAACGCACCATCGGCCAACGGCCCTACGATGTGCAGATCATGGGCGGAGCCGCGCTTCACCTGGGCAATATTGCCGAGATGAAAACCGGTGAAGGCAAGACTCTTGTTGCCACCCTGCCCTCCTACCTCAATGCGCTGACGGGGGAGGGTGTGCATGTCGTTACCGTGAACGACTACCTCGCCTCATACCAGTCCGAACTCATGGGCCGTATTCACCGTTTCCTCGGCCTGAGCACGGGATGCATCCTCACCGGGCAGACGCCGGAACAACGCCGAAAGGAATACGCGGCCGATATCACCTACGGTACGAATAACGAGTTCGGATTCGACTATCTACGTGACAACATGGCGTGGAAGACGGACGACTTGGTGCAGCGCGGGCACAACTTTGTGATTGTCGATGAGGTTGATTCGATTCTGATCGACGAGGCGCGGACACCATTGATTATCTCCGGTCCGGCAGAAGGCGATGCCAACAAGTGGTACGTCGAATTCGCCCGCGTGGTCAAGCGCATGCGGCGCGATACCGATTACGAAGTGGACGAGAAGAAGCGCACCGTCGGCATCCTGGAGCCGGGTATCGACCGGGTGGAGGATCTGCTCGGCATCGATAACTTGTACGAGTCGCTGAACACGCCGCTGATCGGATACCTGAATAACGCGATTCGAGCCAAGGAGCTCTTCGAGAGGGATAAGGACTACATCGTTCAGGGCGGTGAGGTCCTCATTGTTGATGAACATACCGGCCGCGTTCTGCCGGGCCGCCGCTACAACGAGGGTATGCACCAGGCCATTGAGGCTAAAGAGGGTGTTGCCATTAAGGCGGAGAATCAAACACTTGCCACCATCACCCTGCAGAACTACTTCCGGCTTTACAAGAAGCTCTCCGGTATGACGGGCACCGCCGAAACCGAGGCGGAGGAATTCGCATCCACCTACGAGCTCGGTGTGGTGCCGATTCCGACTAACATGCCGATGATCCGGGAGGACAAGACAGACTACGTGTTCCCCACGCTCAACGGCAAGCTCAAGGCGATCGTCGAGGATATCGCCGCGCGGCACGAGGCGGGGCAGCCCGTGCTGGTGGGTACCACGAGCGTGGAGAAGTCTGAGCAATTGTCGGCACTACTGCGCCAGGCACGTATTCCGCACCAGGTTCTCAACGCCAAGCAGCATGAGCGCGAGGCCGCCGTCGTCGCCGAGGCGGGAAGAAAAGGTGCTGTAACCGTAGCAACCAATATGGCCGGCCGTGGAACGGATATCATGCTGGGCGGCAATCCCGAGCACCGGGCTGTTGCTGCGCTGCGCGAACGTGGCCTCGACCCGGAGGAAACTCCGGAGGAATATGAGAAGGCGTGGCCGCAGACCCTGCAGAAGGCCAAGGATGCGGTGGCCGCGGAGCACGACGAAGTCGTGGAACTCGGCGGGCTGTACGTCCTCGGTTCGGAACGGCATGAGTCGCGGCGTATCGATAACCAGTTGCGAGGACGGTCAGGTCGCCAGGGTGATCCGGGTGAGTCTCGCTTCTATCTTTCTCTGGAAGATGACCTGATGCGCCGCTTCTCCACCGGGTTGGCGGCGCGTGCGCTCGACCCGTCACGCTATCCGGAGGACGAGCCGCTTGAATTCAAGGTCATCGGAAAGTCCATCGAGCGCGCTCAGACGTCGCTCGAGGCGCAGAACGCCGAGATTCGGAAGAACGTGCTCAAGTATGACGATGTTATGAACGAGCAGCGCTCGGTGGTCTACGGTGAGCGCCGCTCGATCCTGGAAGGCGAAGATGTTGAGCCCATGGTCGAGGGCTTCCTCGATTTCGTGATCGATGATGTTGTGGCCGCGCATACAGATAACGAGGATGTCGACGAGTGGGATCTTGACGCCTTGTGGAATGATCTGCGGGGCTTCTACCGTCCGGGCTTCGAACCCGATGAGCTCGTTCAGGAAGTGGGCGGTCGGCTCCGGCTAGAACGTGACGAACTGCTGGACGAACTGAAGACGGATATACACGCCAATTACGAGGACCGTGAGGCCGAAGTCGGATCCGATAAGATGCGTGAACTGGAGCGGCAGGTGCTGCTCTCCGTGCTCGATCGGAAATGGCGTGAGCACCTCTACGAGATGGACTATCTCAAGGAAGGCATAGGCTTGCGTTCGATGGCACAGCGGGATCCTTTGGTGGAGTACAAGTCCGAGGGTTTTGACATGTTCCAAGCCATGAGTGACGGCATCAAGGAGGACACTGTCCGCTACCTCTTCAACTTCGAACTGCCGGAGGAACGCGCCGCTCGTGAGGCCGCCACCGTGGCGGAGGAGACCGCAGCAGCGGCCGCCGTGGAGATGCGACGCCAGAATGCGCAGCGCCTGGCACAGGCCGGTTCGTCCTCCAAGGGAAAGCAGAAGCAGCGTGTTGACGCGGAGAAGGTTCTCGGAATCAAGGTGCCGCAACGCAATGTCAATGTCTCGTACTCTTCTGCTGCGAAGGACGGCGACGGAACGCAGACCACGAATGCTGCGGGCCAGGCCGTGCGGCAAGCCCCGAAGGCGGGTTCGCGCGGTGCGCAGGGCGCCGGGGGTGCGGCCGGTGGCATGAATCGCGCGCAGCGTCGTGCCGCAGCCAAGCGTAAGAAGCACTGAGGAACGGAGCCGTGCACGCGCCCGGGCCGGGGTAGGGAAACGCCAGAGCAGAGGCGCAGGGTGCTGAGGTTCTGGGGTCTGCTTTCGCGCCGGTAGCACTGAACGGCGCGGAAGCACTGAGAGGAACATCGACTGTGGCGGTCACCGGCCCTGTTTGGTTCGGCTTGGTGGTGGTCCCCGTTGGTCCGAATGACTCAGCCGATTTCGAGGGCCGCTGCTTGCCAGCGTTCGCGGAGATACTCCAGGCGAATACCGGCGCCGCGAACCTTCGTGCCGTCGTGGACGACGACGGCGATTTCGGCGGCTCGCGGCATCGGGGTTGACACGAGTAGGTGCAAGATTCGCGGTGCCTGAGTGCGAGGGGCCGGGCCCTTGATCCGCATTGCCAGACCGGCACGGCGCGCCAGTGGGCCGAAGACCTCTGGTGTGAGCCAGTGCCGTAGTTGACCGATGGGACGATGCCCCTGCAGTATCTCAACTGCCTGAATTACGATCAGGGCGCCCACTCGTTCGGGTGGCGGAGCCTCAGGGGGCAGCGGCGCGTCGAGTTGCTTGCGCGCATGGCTCAGTGCGGTGGGCGGCGACGCCGCGACGGAAAGGCTGAGGCGATCCCACTGCTTTTCCGGCGTGGTCACGGGAGGCCGCGGAGGGGGCTGCCTGTGCGCCACGGCGCTTTCCGCGGTGATACGTGTTCGCTCCCGGTGGGGTGGTCTCTTGGTGACGCGGAGCGGGCCGGGAAGGCCTTCCTCGCCTTCGGTGTGCCGCAGTGGTTCCAATTGACCGGCAGTCTCGATACCAGGCGTGGCTGGCACGAGGGGTGAGGCGGCGACGGCGGAGTTCTGGCATGTGGAGGCGGTTGATGCGCGTGGCGGCTGGGGTGTGGATGGTGCGGATGCGGTTGTGCTGCCAGGGGATGTTAGCGCGGTGAGTGTCGAGGTCATGATGTTTCCTTGGAGTGGAGGATTATTGCTTGGGTGTCTGAAGGACCTGGCCGGGATAGATGAGATCCGGGTCGATGATTGACTCACGATTGGCCTCATACCAACGATGGACATGAGCGGCAATCTGCTCTGGTGAGGAATCGGGTGGTAGATCCTGCATGGCGATTTGCCAGAGTGACTCTCCCGGTAGAACCGTATGGGTCGTGTGAGTCTCAGAAGAGCGTGATGTCGGGCCTCCGACCGCCTCGCCAGTTGTAATGGTGTGAGCGGAAGTTGTCGTTTCAGAGGCTCCCCATCCCAGGTCGGGGCCGGGTGCGTCGTCGGCCAGAGCAGGCGTGACCCACGGCCCGGTCAGCGCCATCGCGGCAAGGGTGCGGCGCACGCGAGGCGTCCCGAGTAGCCGACCCGCCGTCAGAACTAGGTTGTGCCGTTTCCCGTGACGAACCGTGGATCGACTCCGCCTTCGCATGCATCGCTGCGCGTACCAGAGGCTCGTGTAGGACAGGGCGACCCACAGACCAGTCAAACATCCGATGGTGGTCAGTACGGCCATCGTCATTCCCGTGAGCTGATCAACAGCGGAGGCGTGGTCGTAATCCCTTAGGAAGGTATACGTGAGCGCCAGACAGAGTGCGCTAACGGTTGCCGAGGCCACGGCGGTGAGTAAGGGGCGCATAGATGCTCCTAACGGGCTGATCATGTCATTTGGTGACGTTTGATGCTGTGGTCCCATTGTGCATGTGCCGAAGAGGGAAGTCTGCCGGGTATACCCAATCGTTCCCAAAGGTGGAAATTGCTGTACTTTCGGACCGTCGTTGCTGTGGAAAAGGGTGCGGTTGCTTCCTCGCAACCGGCTACGCTGCGCGTATGAGCGAGATGGACCCCTGGGAGCGCTACAGCGCCGATGTGGCGAGCCGAATGGATGCGGAGCTGCATACCGAACGGCTCGGCCTGGCGAACGAGCTGAGACAGGCCGAGGAGGCGAGTATTCGCCTGGCCGACAGGCTGGCGACGAGCATTGGCGACGTCGTACAGGTGCGTACACGGGGAGGGGACGTAGTTGTGATGCTGGTACGCGATTGTGCCGACACGTGGTTTCTCGGGGAGCGTGAGCGGGTTATGACCCTGATTCCGTATGCTGCCATAGCTACGATACGCGGCCTTCCGCAGCGCTGTGAACAACGCGGTGACAGGTGGTCCATTTCTCTGGGGTCGCAGTTACGCCGCCTGATGCGTAGCGGCCGTGTGGTCCGGTGCGTTCTGACATGCGGCGAGGAACAGGGGCGCATAACGCGTGTTGGTCAGAATTGGTTGGAACTCAATGCTTCTCTTGTTATCTCTCTAGGTCAGATTGAACGTGTCGACTTCTCTTCGCCACATCTCGGCTGATTCTTCCAGCCCGGCCGTTGATTCTTCCGGCCGCTGTTTCTCTCAGCCTCGCCGCTGATTCGCTTAGTCCCGCTGCCGTTGATTCTTCTGCCTGAGTTAGTGCGGACCTCGACGGCGCCGCCCACCGGCCGATGTCGGAAGGAAAATGGACATGTTGACCGGCCATACTCATCGGGCGGCGTCGGTCTGCGAGCGGTCGGCCAATACGGGCCTTAGCGACACGGTAATACTGCTTACGAGTTGGAGTGCTCGGAGCGTCGACTTTCGACCAGATGCCGTGTCTGCTCGTAGCGCTCATCAACATAGCCCTGAAGAACCGTATCCTCGATACGCCACTGCCCGCGGCCACCGACTTGGATTGCGGGGAGCTCACCCGAGCGGATAAGAGTGCGCACCTGTCCGGCGGAGACGTTGAGATACTCAGCTACATCTGCGATGGTCAGGAATTTCGCCATAGTGGTATTTTCGCACGTCCCACGCGTGCCGGGAAAGTTATCCACAAGGCTGTGGACACTCTTGGCGGGCCGGTAGGACGGCCTGTGAATATGGTGAAATGACTGAAGGAGTGAGCATGGCACGACATCGGATTGGATCTCGCTGGCGAGATCCGCGCCTGGCAATCGGTGTACTGCTGGTATGTGTATCTGCTATCGCCGGCGGTGCCTTGTTGGCGGGCCCCGAGCAAGTGCAGGTATACCGAGCCGCCTCGACGCTACTTCCCGGTGCTGCCCTCGACGAATCGGATCTGGTGCTCGTCGGCGTTCCGAGGGGAATCTCCAGCCAGTACCTGCAGCCGTCCGACCTGCAACGCTCTGGCGATAAGAAAGTGCGATCGGCTGTTTACGAGGGCGAGTTGGTAGCACGCACCGCCGTGCAGGGTGAGGCTGATGACGGGTGCGATGTGGTGGTTCCCCTGGCAACTCGAGTGCCATCATCCATAGAACGGGGCGATGTGGTGGAACTGTGGCGTGTTAATGCCACAAGCGCGGAACTGGTGGCCCCGCAGGTAATGGTTGTTCGCCTGGATAGCGGGCAGGGCAGTCTCGGTGAACCCGCCACGGCAGAAGTGCGGATTCAACGCGCCTCGGTGGGAGATGTGCTGCTGGTTCTGGGCGGAGACGATGGATTCGTTCTAGTACCAGGAGAGTAAGAATGAACATCCTGTTATGTCTCCACTCCGAGTTGGAATCAAGCGTTCTGCGGGTCTTGGAAGGATGCAAGCCGCCCGTCGTCGTAGTCCGGCGTTGCGCGGACGGGGCGGAGGTACTGGCTAGCGCGCAGGCGGGCTTGGCAGAACTGGCCGTTGTAGACGAGGCGGACCGCACTCTGGTTGCGGAGCTTCACGCTTGCGGGGTACGTGTGGTGGCTGTTCCGCGGGATCCTGCGGCGCAGTGGGCGCGTAATACGCGGTGCGACGCGGTAGCGCCGCCCATTGCGGAGACCGTGGTCGAGGCTATTACCGCGTTCCGCGACGCACCGCCTCCAGCCTCCGACCGGACCATCTCGCGCCATTCACAGGAGGAAGGCCGTCTTATCGCCGTGTGGGGAACTCCGGGCGCCCCGGGGCGCTCCACTGTCGCCCGCGACCTCGCGCACGTACTCGGTGCCGGAGCTTCGACTGTCTTAATCGATGCGGATACCCGCAGCCCGTGCCTGGCACAGCTTCTGGGGTGTAGCGAGGAGACCTCAGCGATTGTCGCCGTTGCCAGGCGTTTCAATCATGGGGAGCGAATCGCCACCGCCGTTGGCGATAACGTTGAGCATGTTGCGAGCTTCGCCTTCTTGGCCGGCCTTAATACTGGTGCTCGCTGGCGCGAATTGCCGGTGGCCGTGGTGGACGACCTGTGGAAACACGTCAAACAGAGCTGGCCGATGGCGGTTGTCGATTGCGCCGCCGAGTGTGAGCATGACGAGTTGGAATACGGTATGGAGCGCGACGCCGTAACGCTGTCACTTTTGGCAGCCGCTACGGCGGTGCTGTGTGTTTCCAGCTTCGATCCGCTGGGCATTCGTCGTCTGCTTCGGCAGCTCGATGTGGCGGATGAGCTCGGGGTGCAGCGGCCGCATGTCGTCCTGACTGGCGCGCGGAGTTCGCGCGGGCGGGCGGTGGACCGTCGTCAGATTGAAGAGTTGCTTGCCGGGCGCGGCTTCGACTCCGTTTCCTGGCTGCGTTGCGACCGCGAGCACTTGGAACAGGCGGTGATGCGCGGCGTCACCCATGACGAGATCGCGCCGCAGTGTGGACTGAGCCACGACATGAGGAATCTGGCGGAAACTGTGACGGGGGCGCCACTTCCGGTACGAAGGCGTTTCTGGCGGCGTCGGCAACATCAACATGCAGCTGCCGGGAAGGAAGAGGCCCTGGCCTCCGAGGCCACTTCCTCACGGGTTTCACTACGGGCAGTAGTACAGGCCTCCGCAACCGCGCAAGGCGTGGATAGGATGGGTATGTGAGGATCTACATTCCGGCAACGATCGCCGACTTGGAAGAAAAGCCCGTTCCTGCGCGGATTGTGCATGGTGTGACCGCTGGCCTGGAGCAAGAGATTCGTTTTGAGGACACCGAGGTATTGGAAGCTGTTGCCATGAATGCGGCGGCCGACGCTTCGCTTCGTCTTATCGCGCAGCAGCTTGCGGCAGGCGAGACTCTGCCACTGCGCCGTATGGTACTGGCAGCTGACGTACCGCCCCAGGTACTCAGCGATGCCCCGCTCTCGGATGAACTGGTTACCGCACGCCAGCTCGCATCCCCGGTTGACTGGGACAGGATCGTGTCGATCCATGTGGATGATGGGACGGTGGCGGAAGACGTGCAGGCGGCCGCAGGAGGCGACGACGCCGCATTTGACCGCCTCGCTGATTCAGAACTCATGTGGTACGACGTCACCGAACGACTCGATCTCGCGCGGGCCTTAACCAGTGCAAAGAAAAAGGCAGAGGACGCATAGCGGAC
>SUUB01000002.1:95637-103885 GCA_015062745.1 Actinomycetaceae bacterium | reverse complement strand
CCCCGCCCACACTTCCAAGGCGCCCCGCCCACACTTTCAGGGTGCTACGCCTGCACTTCCAGGGTGGATGACCCGTCCGGTTGTGGAATCACGATGATTTGTTCCGCGATAATCTTGCGGAGTTCTTCGACGTGGCTGACGACGGCGACAGTCCGTCCGCCGTTGGCCAGGCTGGTCAGACACTGCATGACCTGGTCGAGAACATCGGCATCCAGACTGCCGAAGCCCTCATCAATCATCAGGGTATCCAACTGTATGCCCCCATTCTCCTCCTGGACAACGCCGGCCAGTGCCAGTGCTAGGGCGAGGGAGACGTAGAACGTCTCGCCGCCCGAGAGGCTGCGGGTGGAGCGAAGGGTGTCGCCGGCTGGGTCGCCCAAGTGGTCGATCACCAGCAGCCCGAGGCCCATTTGTATCTGACGCGATCCCTTCTCCTTCTCATCGGTTCTGACCAGCTCATAGCGACCCTGCGAGATCCCGGTAAGATGCTCGTTGGCGCGTTCAACGACGTGCTCGAATCGTCGCTGTAGCACGTATGTCGGTAACGGCACGTGAGTGACCGATGCCGGTCCGGCTTTTGCCAGTTCCGCGAGGCGCACGGACGCGCCCGCGGCGTGGTAGGCCTCCTGCCAAGCACGATAGCGCGTTTCAACGCGCGAGAACTGTGCAGCGATCTGCTTGTGATGACTGGTGGCCTCGGCAGCCCGGTCGCGTGCTTCATTTGCATCTGCGTGGGCCGCCTCATAGGCAGCTTGCGCCTCACTCACGTTCGCCTGTTCGTCCCCACGAAGTGTCGCGAGTTCGGGCTGGGCGAGGTCGCGTTCCACATCGCGGAGCGCATCGCGATGCTCTTGGACCTGCACGCGCGCGGCCTCGGCATCCTGCGCTGGAAGCACGGCAGCACGCACTGCAGAGGCATCTGCGAACTCGGACTCATCGATGGCGGCGGCGAGTTCCTGCTTGCTCTCCGCGGCTTGTGCGCCTTGATGGAGCAGATCGGCCAGCGCCTCAACGGTCTCCTGCTGTCGGCAAAGCTGCTCAGCATGGGCCGCCCGGCGTTCGGTGATACTTGAATAGCCCTCCCGTTGCGCGGAAAGACGTTCCTGATCGGCAGCCAAACGTTCGCCGCGTTCGCGGATGGCACTGTCAAGAGCGGCAGTCTGAGAAGCAAGGGCCTGCAGTTCTTCGGTTCGGCGCTGCGCCGTCGTGCTCAGCTCGGCAATCTCAATGCGCAATGCCTGTGCCTTTGACACTGCGCGTGTGGCTGCGGCGACCTCCGCCTCAGCACGTGCGATGCCTTCCTCCACCTGATCGGTACTGAGACCGGAAAGGACCGGGGTCAGCTCGTCTACCTGAGTGCGTACACCGGCAAGCCGCTCCCGCGCATCGGAGAGGTCATGTCGGGCGGCCTCGCGAAGCCGGGCCGCGCGATCGACATCCTCGCGGCTGGCGAGGACAGCGGAGGCAGGAGCTGGTGCAGGATGCTCGCATGAGCCGCACACCGGGCACGGAACACCGTCCTTGAGTGTTACGGCGAGTTGTGGTGCCGTCGATGCGATCCACGCGTCGGTCAGCGTTTCCTCGTGACTTCGCGCGTCCTGGAAGGCCTGCGTGAGCTGTACGACGTGTGCCTCACACTCCTCGAGTTCAGAATGCAACCCCCGCAGCTTCCTCGCCTGCTCTCCCAACTGCTGTGCCGCCTCTAGGTCTCGTTGCGCACCTGCGAGATGCGCCGCCCGGGAAGTGGCCGCCTCCTGTTCCTGCAGAAGAACCTGCCTGCGCCGTTCAGCAGCGGCGGCTTCTTCCTCTTTTTGCGCGTGTTCTTGAACCAGCGTGCGCAAAGCCTTTCGGTCTGCGTCCTGCTGAGTTGTCGTCACGGCGACCTGCTCCTCCAGTTGCGTCAGCTCCGCCAGCATGCCGCTGAGTTCGTTAAGCCGTACCAGTTCCCGCCGAGCGTCGGCCAGGGTGCCTTCGCTCACACTGTGCGGATCGATCTTCAGTACGTTGAGTCGCCGATGCGTATCAGCCAGCCGGGTCTCGGCCGCGGCGTGAGCCTGCACCAACGGGAGGAGGCGCCCGGCCTTGGCATCCATATCGAGAGCGTCGCGCACAGTAGCGATCTCCGGAGTACGTTCCAGCAGGATGCGGCGTCGTTCCAATGCGCTGGAGCGACGAGCCAGGCGCTTCGCCAGTTCCTCCGTTTCTCGCAGTGAGTCCGCCGCGAGTTGCTCGGCGCGATCGGAAGCCTCCTTGTGACGCAGCGCCGTGCTCACATCATGTTCCGCGTTGGTGACCAATTCACTGAAGCGCGCCCGCAGCTGGCCCTCCACTTCGCGGGGAAGGACCGCGCCGCGTACGGTATCTCCCAGTGTTGCTGCATCTTCAGGGGCCGCCGTGCTTAGAAGATCGTCGCTGGCACTGATGAAACGTTCCCGCGTGTCTGCGATGGTTCGTTCGGCTGCACGGGCACGTTCCTGGAGTGCATCGCTGACTCGCCGGTACGTCGCCGTGGCAAAGATCTGTTCGAGGAGCCGAGTTCGGTCCTTGCTGTTCAAGCGAAGGAAGTCCGCAAATTTTCCCTGTGGCAGCACAATCGTTTGAACAAACTGCTGGCGGTTGAGTCCGAGCAGAGCGGTGACGGCGGGAGTAACTCCGCTTGGTTTTGTCTCCAGTACCTCTCCGGCGTCGAGGTCTCCCGACTCCAGGGAAGCTTCCGCCAGGCGCCACAGTGTGGCAGTGGGCGCGGTGGGATTCTTGTTGCCCGGCTTTGTCCATGCCGGTGTGCGGCGAATGCGGAAGGTACCGGCCTCGACACTGAAAACCAGGTCGACGAAGGACTCTACCTCTGCGGAGACGTGTGTGGAGCGGACGCGTTCGTCGGTGGAATCCTCCCCGCCGGCGACGCCGCCGTAGAGCGCCCAGGTGATGGCATCAATGATGGTGGACTTGCCGGAACCGGTGGGACCGTCCAGCAGATACAGACCTCCCACCGAAAGGCGATCGAAATCGATGGAAACGCTACCGCCGAAGGGACCGATGCCGCGCAGGCTAAGACGCCGGAGTTGCATGAGAAGGCACCTCCCCGGATTCCGTGCGCAGAACTTCCTCCCATACATCCCGCAGCAGTTCTGCTTCCTCCGCAGTCAGTGCCCGGTTGCCGGCCGTCTCCATGAATTCCGTAAGGACGGCGAGCGGGCTACGGGTGGCGACGCTTTCCGCCGTCGTGGTGGAAGCGGTGTTTCGTATACCGCGATGCTGGATCTCCAGTGAATGCGGGAACATGGCGCGTAGTTGGGCGGTCATGTCGGTGGGTCGGGCGGGGTCGGTGACGATTAGCCGCATGAAGTCGTTACGTAGACTCGCGTTCTTCTCATCAAGTAGGTCAGCCAGGGGGCCTTCGAGAGTAGTCACCCGGCGCCACACTGGCGCGGGAATCAGTTCCGTTTCGCGTACCTCGCCATCCGACACATGGAGCAGAACAGAGGATTTTGGGCTGGCCTCTCCGAAGGAGAAAGCAATGGGAGAACCGGAGTAGCGCATCGGGGGATCATCGGCCAGGCCAACCCGCTGCGGAGAGTGAAGGTGACCAAGCGCAACGTAATCCAGTGGACCGGGACCGCTCTCGCCCAACCTGAATAGCCCGGAAGGAACGCTATCGACACCGCCGACATGAATGTCGCGTTCGGACAGGGTCGGGCTGCCACCGGTGATAAAGGCATGCGCCATACAGATCCGCGCTATCTTCCTCCCGGCGTATGCACCGGTGCGGATGTCATCGCCGATGCGTTCCAAGGCGGCACCGAGCACCGCTTCGTGGCTGCGCTCCAGGTATTGACCCGGCTCCATCGGCTCTGCCTGATTCTGCGCGTGTGCCGGGGCGAGACGCCGCCTCTCGGTATCCGGGTCCAGATAGGGGATGGCGTAGACGAGTGCTCCGATTTCCCCGGAGGAGTTGCGAATGGCGATCGGCCTGCTGCATGCGCGCGAGTCGGTGCGGAAATGAATTCCCTCGCGCATGAGCTCGGCACCGAATCCCAGCCGTTGCGGCGAATCGTGGTTGCCGGAGGTGAGGATAACAGTGGTCAGGCGGGAGAGTTCGCCGAGCGTGTGGTCGAAGAGCTTCACTGTGGAAGCGGGTGGAATTGCCCGGTCATACACGTCGCCGCTGATCAAGACGGCATCGATACCGCGTTCGCGCACGGTCGTAATCACGTGCTCGCACCACATTTCGAATGCGGGCGTCAAGTCCGCACGGTGCAGCGAACGTCCGAGATGCCAATCGGACGTGTGAAGAATCAACATGCTTTCAGCCTAGCGGTCGCCTCCCACACCTATTGCGCAGGCGTGCGTAGCTCCGCTATACGTCATGGTCCTCGGGCGCGACGTCGATATCGTCGCGCACCGAGTCGAGTATGGCCTGCGCCTGTTCGTGCAGGTGACCGTTGGTTGCTAGCGCACACCCACCCCAGGGCCCCGCCTCGCCATGCAGAGAGGTGAACCGTCCGCCGGCCTCTTCGACAATGGGTACCAATGCCGCCATGTCATAGACCTCCAGTTCCGGCTCGGCGGCAATATCTACCGCCCCCTCCGCCAGCAGCATGTAGCTCCAGAAGTCGCCATAGGCGCGTGAACGCCAACAACCCTGCACAAGCCGCAGGAAGGCGCGCAGCTGCCCGCGAGTTGCCCAGCCATTAAGCGAAGAGTACGAGATTGACGCGTCCGCCACACGAGAAACATCGGATACATGGATCTGTTTCGCATTCGCCCAGCTGCGCCCGGTGAAAGCCCCCATGCCCTTGGCCGCCCACCAGCGACGGCCGAGCGCCGGGGCAGACACGATTCCGAGCGTGATCTCGCCGTCCTCTTCCAATGCGAGCAGGGTGGCCCACACGGGAACGCCGCGCACGAAGTTCTTTGTTCCGTCGATGGGGTCAATAATCCAACGACGGGGTGCATGCGTGCGTGTTCCGCCCTCTTCTTCGCCATATATCGCATCGCGGGAACGGGAATGCGTGAGCATATCGCGGATAATCGCCTCGGCGGCACGATCCGCATCCGTTACCGGAGTGAGATCGGGCTTGGATTCCACCTGTAAGTCGGCAGCTTGAAACCGCTGCCGCGTGGTCTGGTCCACCCGGTCGATAATCGCCGAGGCGAAAGCCAAATCGTCTGAGAGCCTGGTCAAACCTGCCATTTACTTCCACTCTTCCTGTCCGCGCGAGGCGAGGAGCCGCCTGAAGGAGGCGACCCGTGTTCGGAGGCGCTCGTCCTGAGCATCCGACAATGCACATTCGGGCGCGGCGGCATCATGGGAGCATCCGCGCGGACAATTGCTCGTCAGCTCCACGAGATCGGTAAAACCGCGTAGAACATCGTCCACCTTGACATGGGCGAGGCCGAAGCTACGTACGCCGGGCGTGTCAATAAGACGTCCGCCGTCCGGCAACGGCAGCGAAACTGCCGACGTCGACGTGTGGCGCCCCTTCCCGGTGACGTCGTTAACCGCGCCGGTTGTTCGGTTGGCGCCGGGAACCAGCGCATTAATCACCGTGGACTTTCCGACGCCCGAGTGGCCTACCAGCACCGTTTCATGCCCAGTCAATGCCTGGCGCAGTTGCTCCAACTGCCTGTCGGCCTCATCCACGTCCGCCGCATTAGCGCCCATCCCGGCAGCATCCGTTGCATCAGCCTCATCGTCCGAACCCTCACGCAGCCGGAGCACGAAGACATCCAGGCCCAGTGGCTTGTACAGGGCCTGCAGCTCCGCCGGATCTGCCAGATCGGACTTTGTGAGAACCAGCAGTGGCGTCATGCCGGCGTCGTACGCGGCCACCAGGCACCGATCAATCATTCCGGGCCGTGGGGCCGGCTGTGCCAGCGCGGTGACGATCGCCAACTGATCGGCGTTGGCGACGACGACTCGTTCGCGTCCCTCTCCTTCTTCCGGGGACCGACGCAGCTCGGAGCTTCTCTCCTCGACACGCACGATACGGGCCAGAGAGTCCTTCCGTCCTGACACATCGCCATCGACCCTGACGCGATCGCCAACCACAATGGCGCCGCGCCCGATTTCGCGGGCCTTAACCGCCGTCACCTCGGTGCCGTTATCCACCAGGAGCCGGTACCGTCCGCGATCGACACCGGTTACCCGTGCCAGCGGTGCGGAAGAATAGTCCGGGCGTATCTTGGTGCGGGGGCGCGACCGGCGTCCGGGCCGCACATGCACTCGGGGGTCATCCGTTCCAATGTCACGCCTCACGGCTGTGTAACCTCATCACGTCCGTCCGGCGGTGCTACGGTTTCCGACGTATCGAACTCCTGGTTGAGGATCGAGTCCGGCACGCCCGCTTCTACGCGCACCTCATCCGCAACCATTCTCATCCACATATGCGGGAATTGCGGCAGGGTTTTCGACGTCGTCGCAATATTCCGAACGGTGATGCCCGGCACTCGTAAGCCGAGGATGGCCGCGAAGGTGGCCATACGATGATCGGCGTAGGTCTCCACTTCGCCGCCGTGGAGAATTGTCGGCTCAATGACGAGGTCGTCGCCCTCCACATGAACCCGTCCGCCCAGGCGGTTTAATTCGGTGGTGATCGCGTGAAGACGATCGGTTTCGTGCCCGCGCAGTTGCCCGATGTTTCGCAGGACGGAGCGTCCGGGGGAGAGCGCTGCGACTGCGGCCACCGTAGGAACCAGCTCGCCAACGTCGTGCATGTCCATATCCAGCGGTAGCAATTCTTCGGCGCGGGGTCCTTGGAGAACAAGGCGGCCCCCTGCCACGTTGGTCTCCCCTCCCATACGGGCGAAGATGTCACGTAGCGCCTCTCCCGGTTGCCGGGTGCTGCGCGGCCAACCTGGAATCTGTACAGTACCGCCGGTGACCATTGCAGCGGCGAGGAATGGACCGGCATTGGATAGATCGGGCTCAACCTCAACATTGCCCAGGTCGGGCACTCCCGGGCGGACAATCCAGCGAGTCGCCGGGTGCCCCTGACGGACGGGACCGGCGTCGTCTGGGAACGTGAAGACCTCGATCCCGGCGTCACGAAGCACTTCGACGGTCATCTCCAAATGTGGAGTGGACGGGATTGATGTGCCGGTATGACGCAATTCCAGGCCACCGTCCATACGCGGGGCGGCAAGAAGCAGTGCGGAAATGAACTGTGAGGATGCGGACGCGTCAATGTCCAGTCTGCCACCGGTCACGTACCCGGTGCCGTGCACCGTCAGCGGAAGAGTGGCTTGGCCGTCTTCCCGTGTGGCGTGGCTGATGTTCACTCCCAATGCGGTCAGTGCGCGGACAATCGGGTCCATCGGCCGACGGCGCGCCTGCTCATCACCGGTAATCAACACATCGCCCTGAGCAAGTGCCGCCACCGCCGGTAGGAAACGCATGACCGTTCCCGCCAACCCTGCCGTGACCTGTGCGCCATGCAACGGCCCGGGGTACACGAAAAGCTCGTGGTCGTAGAACTCGAGCCCCGTTCCCATGGACTCCAGGGCCCGAGCCATCAGGACGGTATCGCGTGCCACCAACGGTTCGCGGATGACGGAGGGTTGGTCACCCAGTGCGGCCAGCACGAGATAGCGGTTCGTCAGGGACTTCGAGCCGGGTACGCGTACCGCCGTCGTCAGCGGCTCGGGGTGAAGCGGGGCTGGCCACGGATCGGGGAACCGCTGCGCCGAATCGCTCATGATGGCCTCTTGGCAGCGGCGATTCTCTCGCGTGCCTCGGAACGCACGGCACGCAGCTCGGCCCGATGGGCGCGTGCCGCCGCACGACGCCAGGACAACGACGGTTTGCCGTTACGATCCATCGCGGCGAATAGCGTGCCGCCGATAAGGCCGGCAGCTGCGGTAAGTGAGGAGAAGTCTTCCTTGCGTTCCTCAGCGTGGTGCTGCCAGAAGGGATTATTCGCCAAGGCAATCGGCACCTGTGTGACGGCCAACGTACAAGCCGCCAGGCGTTGGGCCTTGCCCAGTGCCAGCGCGGTTCCGCACGCCACGTGAGCGAGGCCCAATGCGCGGGTTGCCATATCGGTGCATTGGTCATCGAGTGTTATGCCGAGCTTCTCCGGCAACGACGCGAAAACTGCGGCGCGCTCGCGGTGGTTGGAAGGGCGCAGCAGAGCGTCGGCGCCACTAATGACGTAGGGGCTGGCCAACAACGGGCGGGCAATAAGTCGCAGAATGCTCATATATCATTCCTACCGCAAAATGGCCCGCCGCGCAGGGGTCTAACGGC
>SUUB01000002.1:90437-95537 GCA_015062745.1 Actinomycetaceae bacterium | reverse complement strand
CGGGCGGGCAATAAGTCGCAGAATGCTCATATATCATTCCTACCGCAAAATGGCCCGCCGCGCAGGGGTCTAACGGCTGACGATACACACGGATTTTTCCTGAGCGCAAAGACTCACTACGGGAGGATGCTCTTAAGCACGTGCCGCAGTGCGTCGTGAACCCGTCCGTGCGGCGGGAATGCGGTGCGGGTTCGATGCGTTCCACGAACGATCTAGGTTATGTTGGGAACGATGGAAACACAGACGATACGTACCGCCCCCGGGGAAGACGCGGCAGCACGTGCCGAACGCTTCGAGCGCGAAGCGCTGCCCTTCCTCGACCAGCTCTACGGGGCCGCGATGCGCTTAACGCGGAATCCGCAAGATGCCGAGGACCTGGTTCAGGAAACGTACGCGAAGGCCTTCGCCGCATTCCACCAGTACAAGCCCGGCACGAACCTGAAGGCTTGGCTGTATCGAATCCTGAATAATACCTTCATTTCGAACTACCGCAAGGCACAGCGGCAACCGCGTCAGGCCGACTCGCCGGAAGTCGAAGACTGGCAGGAGTACGCGGCGGCGTCGCACGCATCAAGTGGAATGCTTTCCGCAGAGGCCGAAGCCATTGAGAACCTCCCGGACTCGGAGATCCGCGAGGCGCTCGCCAAGCTTCCGGAAGATCGTCGGCTGGCGGTGTATTTGGCCGACGTGGAGGGGTTCTCCTACCAAGAGATAGCGGAAATCATGGGGACGCCGATTGGAACCGTTATGTCTCGCCTGCACCGCGGGCGCCGTCAGCTGCGCGAGCTTCTAGCCGATTATGCGCGAGAGCTCGGATATGGGAAGGAAGAGAAGTAAGCATGTCAGATGCCATGCTCAATGGCGATGAATTCGCCGCCCGCGTGGAAACCAGTATGCGCGCCGACTCCGGCCCGGGCGGATGCTCCTGCTCCGAGGTGGCCGACCACATCTTCGAGCTTCTTGACTCGCAGATGCCCGCCGAACAGGCGGAGCGGCTACAACGCCATGCGGATAGCTGCCCCCGGTGCAGCGCACTGGCGGAAGCGGAGGTGCATGTGCGCGAAATCGTTCGTCGCTCTTGCAGTGAGTCGGCACCGGCCACCCTGCGGATGCGGATCACCAGCCAAATCGCGGTGTACCGCAAGGCCACTCAATAGGGTCCACGCCGAGAGACGGCTTTTCCCAGAGACGGTCCGTTCCGAGAGACGGTGCACGTGGAGGGTGCTCACGGCGAGTCGGGCCACAGACACGCGGCCGCTCGCGCCTTAGATGCACCACCGGATGCACCACCGGCTGGAGCAGCACAGCAATCTGGCCCCAGAGGCACCGCGAGACTGCGGCACGTACTTCCTTGGTCCGCGGCGACCGGCACGTCCTCGCTCTTCAGTAACGTATGGCGTCGATTGGCCGTACCCGGATGGCAGCAAGAGCGGGAATAATGCCGCATAGTGCACCTATCCCGGTGGAGATTGCGATTCCCGCCAAAGCCGCGGAAACCGGGAAAGCCGGAATATCCTGAAGCTCAATGTTCATGCTCTCCAGTGGCATAACGCGGATCGCAATGATCGCGAGCATGACGCCGATGACACCGGCAACGAAGGTTGCCACCACTGATTCCATGAAGACGGCGAAGAATATCCGTTTGGCGGAGGCTCCGAGCGCACGCCGGATTCCGATCTCCCGAATTCGCTGCCGGACCGTTACGATCGCGACATTGAGCAGGCCAAGTGCGCCTAAGAGAATCACTACTGTTCCGATGGCCATAATGATGTTGCGGGTACCTGCACTGTTATCGTCGCTGCCAAGCATAGCCATGGCATCGCCGTCATCCCAGATCTCATCTCCCCAAACAGTAAGGTCCCATCCTGGACCGAGGATGGCGGTCAAAGCGCTCTGTATGTCCTCGTGTGCTTGGCTGGTTTGTTCCGGATCAGTCCAAACCAGCATCTCCTTACCCGCGAAGCCGACACTGTTGTCGGATGAATCCTCTTGTGTGAGTATCCATGCATCGTAGGGGACATACATGGTGGCCATATCGTATCGGTGCGATTGAACGACTCCAACGACGCGGAAACGATCGCCGGAGTCATTGTCTGCTGTGATGATCATAGGGTCCGCGATATTCGGTTGGCCGAAGTATTCCCACATTCGTCTGTTGATCACAACCGGAGTGACCCGCTGATCAGCATCGCGCGCTTGTAACCAACGGCCTTCTAGGAGGCGTAGTCGGTAGATGGTCGCGTATGCCGGATCCACCGCTTGGACTTGGGGTTGATCATAGCCGTACTTGGGTTGCGGTACGGCGTGTCCTCGGTACATTCCGGTGTTTTCCAGTTCTTTGATGTCTTTAATCGCAAGGGACGATTGAGCCTGGCGGCTCCAATACGGCAGTTTGAAACGGTCGGCCACCGTTTTCATCGCGTTACCTACTGGGTCGTTGATGATGCCGGTATCCTCCGCCGCCCAACCGCTGCTGGACGAATCGGCATTACTGTTACTTGAGTCGGGGTCCATGCCGGACTCCAGTGGGCCGGAGGAGACATACTGGCCGTTGGAGGTCTCATCATCAGCGGACTTGGAAATCGAGAAAGTGAGCGTTGTTGCGCGGCCCTGTGACGCTTCGAGCATTTCACGGTTCGATTGAACGATCAGAGCGCCCAAAGCCATGACGGTTGACATGGCTGCCACTGCTGCGACGACACCGATCAGAGAAAGAACAACACGAGCACGTTGCACTTTGACTTCGCCCCACGCTTCGATGAGAGGTGCTATCAACGCCGTAATCCAGCGCATTATCTATCTCCTTCCAGTGGGTGGAGAACTCCCTCGGCGAGCTCGTAACGGCTGTCGGCGCCGCGAGCGATATCCATATCGTGGGTGATGATAATCAGCGCGGCGCTGTTCTCGGCGGCCACTTTCTGCAGTAGCTCAATCACCGTGCGCCCGGTGTCCGGGTCAAGGGCGCCCGTGGGCTCATCGGCCAGGATAATCTGCGGTTCACGTATCAATGCGCGGGCGATGGCGATGCGCTGCTGCTCGCCGCCGGACATTTGCGCGGGGGAGGAATGCAGCCGGTCGCCTAGGCCCACCCGGTCAAGCATCTCCGCTGCGATCTGGTTCCGCCGCCAGAAACGTAGGCCACGCTCGTACAGGAGCGGAACCGCCACGTTTTCCAGCGCGGTCCGCGTGTTGAAAATATTGAACTGCTGGAAGACGAAACCGACCGTGTTCCCCCGCATGGCGGCACGTCGGCCTTCCCCGAGTGCGAGAACGTCGCGTCCGTTGACGTGGTAGGTGCCTGAGTCTGGCAGGTCCAGCATGCCGATAATGTTAAGCAGTGTCGTTTTCCCGGTGCCGGAGCGCCCGACGATGCTGACTCTTTCTTCCGCATCGACACGAAGATTGATTCCACGCAGGATATGGAGGTCGTCTTCGTCGGGAATGGGTACTGCTCTGGTTATGTCTTGCAATTCGATTAACGGCACGTCAGCAGCCCTCACCGGTCATAGGATCGCAGGTGTCCTCCGTTGTCTGCCCCGGAACGTATTCGAGGACCTCTTGTTCTTCGGTGAGGCCTTCGACGATTTGTACGACGTTGCCGTCGGTGATGCCGAGTTTGACGGGGACCTTCTCGGGATTGGCCGGGTCGTCGGTCGGTACGTACACGTAACCGGTTTGGTAGCGCCCCTCAACGGCGGTTACCGGCAGTACGAGAACGTCCGCCGCTTCACCTCCGACGATCTGCATAGTGACCTGTAATCCAGCGAAGACCTTCTGGTCTGCCGGAATGGCGCAACGTGCCCGAAGTGAGGTGGAGGAGCCAGCAGAGTTGTTGTCGTCATCAGATGGTTTGTTGGCGGAGCTGCTTGTCGTCCCAGCGGTCAGGCCTTCGCAGGTGAACGGAGCTGGGCCATTCTTGATAGTGATCTGCGCGGTCTCGGGGAAATTATCGATCCGGTACATCTGATCGGGAGTTAAAGAAGCGACTGCGCTGAAACTCGAGGGTTGCACCGAACCGACGGAATCACCGATCGCGAACTGCTGACCGATAAGCGCATCGAGTTTCAAGGTGCCATCGGCAGGCGCGGTGACATTGGCATAGCGTTTGGTTGCCTGTCCAGGTGTGACGACAGTATTGCCGTCCTCGTCTGTGGTGGTGACATCCTCACCAGGAACTTCGTACTCGATCTGCAGAATCCGTTGCCCGGCGACTACGGGGGCGCCATCTTCCACGAATAGGTAGTTGACCTTGCCTTCAGATGTGGCCTTCACAGGCGTGGCCGCATCAGGTTCAATGGTGCCTTCGAGGGAGATCGTGTTGGTGATCGAACTCGGGTAGGGGGTGATTGTCATTTGGCCAAAGGTGGCGTGCGGGTCCGGTTGTGCAGAAGCATCTTCTGAGGACGGGGGGAAGAACGCTATCTTGACCAGAGCGCCAGCGATAACCACCCAAACAAGGATCTTGAGGCTGGTGGCGACTGTGGCCCAGCGGAAGTGGCGAATTGCCATGTTGGTCTCCTGTCAGCATTGGCATCGAAACTGCCTGGACCTTTACATGGTAATCACCTGGCGTCTCGAATGCTAGTGTTGTTCATAGGCAGTTTCGATGCCGGTTGACATATGGTGGGGTTCTCGCCTGTCTGCCTATGAGCCGACTTGCCTCTGGCGACTAGTGATCTAGTTTTCGCGTATGGCTGGCATCTGTCCGTGGTACCTCTGAATGACATCTGCACGTGGTGCTGCTACGATTGGGCATCGTCGCGTGCCGAACCTGCGGCACCTGAGCGAGGAGGAGCAAGATGAGCAAGCGCGGTCGTAAGCGCCGCTCTCGTGCGGGTAAGGCTGCCAATCACGGCAAGCGGCCCAACGCCTGAGCAGAGCGAGAAATGCTAACGGGCTCGGATTACGATCCGGGTCCGTTTTTTATCGTCCGGTCTCGTCATTTTGTGAGTGCGTGGGGTTGTACTCGGGTAGCGACCCTGCGGGGCGGATTCTCCGACTTGCGTGCGAATAGCTAGGCGGGCATAAGAGCACGACCGCGAGAGTATAACCGCGGGGAACTACACCTAGGACGCGGGCGCCGCCTTGACACCAAGCCAC
>SUUB01000002.1:71725-90337 GCA_015062745.1 Actinomycetaceae bacterium | reverse complement strand
CATAAGAGCACGACCGCGAGAGTATAACCGCGGGGAACTACACCTAGGACGCGGGCGCCGCCTTGACACCAAGCCACTGGTTCCAGCCGTTGTGAAGAACAAGCCAGGCGATGAGCCCATATCCGGCTTGCCCGGGATGATATCCGCCGGACAGCGTGAGATCCGTATTCCAGTTTTCATGGGTGACAAGGGGCGAGAAGGTCTCAACAAAAACCGTGTTGCGACGTTCGCAGACATCCCGGTATGCCCGCGTCAGGTCGGCTTGAATCTTCTCCGGAAAATCGCGCCGAGGCGGTGGGCCGACGACGAAGGGCTTGAGATGCATGCGCTCGGCCGAATCAAGGAGGTTGGCCAAATGAAGCCGTGCGCGGGCAAGGGTTTGACCGGTGTCGAGATCGTGGGAGCCAAGGCCGACGACCAGTCTGCACTGTGTCTCGGGGTCGATCCGCCGTCCGACCTCCTCCTCCCAACGGGTGGCGAGGTGGGCACTGTCCTCACCGGGGACGGCCAGGGTCATCGCGAGTATCGGCGGATCGTTTGCGGTGCGTGCCATGACTCGCCCTGTCCATCCCAGCGCGCGGGCATCGCCAAGGCCGGCTACCAGCTCGTCGCCGATGAAAAGAACGCGAATCGGATTAGTCACGCTTCTACTTTGGCAGAAATATGCGGTCTAGGCATCTTCGCGCGCCGGATGAGGGGATTCCTGTGGCTGGCTGGCGCCAACGCATGTGGAAGAGTCCCTGGCGCTAGAGAAGCGGCGACAACAGATACTCGCCTGCCGGTATGACCGCCACGGTGCCCTTTCGCCAGGGGGCCGTGGTGCGTGTTCGTGCCGTTTTCGGAGTTGGATTTTTCACACTGGTGGTTCTCGTTCGGTATGGACGGAGTGAAACACCTAGTCCGCGGCGTGTTTCGGCGGTTTGAGGCGGGAATGATGAGAGCTAGGTCAATCACATTGGCTGGATAGCGCCGACCGGTTTCGTTATCATTTTGTGATAGTTAGCCGCGCACGCGGCGGTGTATTTCAACATGAAGGAATGGCAAGTGGGGAAGCACGCGGCTGGGCGCGCATCTGAGGAAGTTGCTGCGGTTCCGGTGAGTGCACGTCCGCGCCGAGCGGATCTGCGCGAGCAGGAAGCGCCTCGCCGCCGTCGTGATATCCGGCTGTCTCGCCAGGCCGAGGAAGCCGCTGCGCGCAGAAAGGCAGCGCGTCGCGCCCGGGAGGCCGCCCTCGCCGCCGCGCAAATCCAAAAGCTGGCTGAGGAACTTGATGCTCCGGTAGCTGTCAGGCGGCGTCGGACAGCTCGAATCGCTCAGGAGGCCGCAGCCGCCCGGGCTGCGCAGCCCACTTCTG
The DNA here is from genome assembly GCA_015062745.1 of Actinomycetaceae bacterium. Classification (GTDB taxonomy): domain Bacteria; phylum Actinomycetota; class Actinomycetes; order Actinomycetales; family Actinomycetaceae; genus Asp313. The sequence goes on along the minus strand of SUUB01000002.1, from coordinate 88,983 downwards.
CCCCCCAGCTAACTTCTGAACGGGCGCATTCATCTGCGCCGGAGGGCACTTCCCCCAAGCGTGACACCGCCGCCGTTGTTGCCGCACTTAGCACGGGGCTAGCGGAGGTTGCACAGACCATTGAGTCCGCTGAAGCGGCCGATAGTGTCAACGACACGCTGGAATTGAGCGGCGTCGCTGCGGTCGAGCGTGATGATAGCGCTGCTGGGCATGATGAGGCTGTGTCGCGGCGGATAAGCCGGGCGGAACGGCGGCGGCAGGAGCGGCTGCAGGCAGCGAGCGCGCGAAAGGCCGATGATGCGATCCGCAACGCCGGCACGGATTCGGACGAGTGCACCACTGAACAACCGGCTGCGGCCTCCGCATTGGGCGAGTCGGCCGTTGTAGATGAGCAGCAGGTAATCGCCGGAGAGGCAAGCGGGGAACCGGCCCAAGTGGCCGACGCGCCTGTCGCCGCTGTGGCCGAGCCGATCGACGTCGTGGCCGAGCCAATCGATTCGTTTGACGCCTGGGCCGAGCAAGGCGAAGATGCCGATACATCGGCCTTCGGCGAGAGGGGCCAAAGCGAAACTCCGGCGCGGACGCATGATGATCAAGTCCCGGCCGCCCTTGATGCAAATGCCGATGCTGATATGGGGGAGACCGGCGAGGCAACGCCTGATCTTACGGCGGCGGACCAATCGGCCGATTCGCACCGCGAAGTCGATGGTGCCCAGCTCGAGTCCGGCGACACCCATTTTGAAGCCGAGGCCCCGCACATTGAGCGCGATGCCGACGCTGCAGCGGCCGAGTTCGAGGCCGAGGGCATTGAGGCCGAGGGCGTTGCGGCCGAGGGCGTTGCGGCCGACGACGCTCCGGTCCAGCCCACCGAAATCGAAGCGACTGAAGTCCTATCGCGTAGCGAACTGACAAGCGTTGTCGGAGAAGGAGTTCGCCTCTCCCGGGTGGAACGCCGTCGCCGTGAGCGCGCGGCACAGCCCGCTGCGCCCGTGGTTCTCGTCTCCCCCACGCGCAAGCGCCCCTCCCGCAATCGGATGCTGCAAGGCGTTGTTGTCGGCACGCTGGCATTTACCGGAATCGCCTTGCCGGTCATGGGATTCGGCACTTCGGGCGGGCCTGCCGCTCAGGCGGCGCAGGCATATACCAACTCTCTGGTGGGAGGTTCCGCCGCTGAGGCAACCACGCCGCAGGCCCTCACCGGCAGTGATACCGCCGCCGCGCGCAGTGCGACCAACTCCGCCAGCGAGCAGGCGCGTTCCAACGCCGCTTCGTCCGCGTGTGTCGCCGAAGGGGCGCAGGGTGTGCGCGCCGCCTTCGTCGATTCTTCGAATTACATCGTCATGCCACTGGAGAATGGCGTCTACCGGCTCTCGTCGGCCTTCGGCTACCGAGTCGACCCGATCTACGGCGACTACTCACTGCACGCCGGCCAGGATATGGCTGCCCCTCTCAACACGCCCATTTACGCCATCGCCGATGGAACCGTTACTCACGCCGGCGAGGGAATCGAGGGTCGCTCGAATAACCTCATCATTATCAAGCACGAGATAAACGGAGAGGTCTTCTACTCCTGGTACATCCACATGTACGACGACGGCGTGCTCGTAGAGGAAGGCGATAAGGTCACCGCGGGCCAGCAGATCGGCAAGGTCGGGTCAAATGGGAATTCCACCGGTCCGCATCTTCATCTGGAGATTCACGACGCCGATGATGAGCTGCAGGATCCGTTGGAGTTCTTGAGCGAGCATGGCGCGGTATATATCTCGGAGCTATGCGATTAGGACGAAGCGTGGCCGTGCGATTAGGACGAAGCGTGTGTTCATCGCGTCTACGGGAATCGCATATTCAGAGCTTGTGCGTGGGGCAGCCCCGTGCGTCCGCCGCGTGACCCGAGGAGGAAGTGCGCGTGACTGAGAGGATCTACCGGCCTGACGGCATCCCCCTCATCCTCGCCCATCGCGGCGGCGCCAATGAGCATCCGGAAAACTCGGCACAAGCCTTTGAGGCGGCGCGCGCAGCCGGTTTTCGGCATATCGAGACCGATGCGCACGTTACTCGCGACGACGTCGCCGTCCTCTGCCACGATCCCGAACTCGATCGCACAGCAGGCGGCTCGGGCGAAATATCCGCCTACACTTGGAACGAACTCTCACACCTCCGTGACGCTGCCGGGGGCAGGATGATGCGGGTGGATGAGGTCCTGGACGCGTTTCCGGAGATGATCTTCAATATCGACGCGAAAACCGACGCGGTGGCCGATCCTCTGATCAGCGCCATTCGGAGGACCGGTGCCGAGGCTCGGGTATGCCTCGCCAGCTTCAACGAGCGGCGTCTGAAGCGAATACGCCGCGCGTTGCCGCAGGTTGCGACGTCGCTCGGAGTGGGGCAGATCGCGAGATACGTGGCTGTGGCGCATCTTCCTGCCGCACTGAGGCGGCAGTTCGTGCGTTTTCTCACAGGACCGCAGCAGGGCGTACAGGCGGCGCAGGTTCCGCTGCACTACCGTGGCATGGCCGTGCTGACTCCCGCGCTGGTGAAAACCGCTCATTACCGCGGTGTCGCGGTACATGCATGGACGATCAATGACATCGACACGGCTGCCCAACTATTGAGCTATGGCGTGGACGGCATCATCACTGATGAGCCGAGCGCGATGCGTGACCAGCTGACCGCCAGAGGAATTACCGTCGAACTGTAGGGCGGCAGCTGCCCGGTCAAAAGGAGCGGAAGGAACTCTGTGCGGGGAAGGCACAAGGTCGAGGTGAGGGCAGAAATGTCACGTGCCGGGGCGCTGTTGAATGCCCCGGCACCGTCGTGCCCCAGACAGGATTCGAACCTGCGGCCTTTTGCTCCGGAGGCAAACGCTCTATCCCCTGAGCTACTGGGGCCCGGCCAACTACTTTAGCAGCTTTATGGGCCCGTGGGCGATTCTGGTTCCGTTTCGGCCTCTCGCCGCGAACCACGTACACTCTGTATCGTGACTCCAGAAGACCTCAGCGAGCTCATTGCCGCATTGCTATCCTCCGCCCGGACCGAAGGCGTCCTCACAATTGAGGGTGAACTTCCTGACGTGAAGGTCGAAAGGCCGCGCCAGCGCGAGCACGGCGACTGGGCCACGAATGTCGCGATGCAGCTCGCCCGGCGCGCGGGGATGAAGCCGCAGGAGCTCGCGGCGCTGCTGGCTGAGCGCTTGGCGGAGCACGAGGGCATCGCATCGGCCGAGGTCGCCGGACCGGGATTCCTCAACATTCGCCTGTCCGCGGGTGCTGCCGGGCAACTGGCACGGACGATCGTGACCGAGGGGGGCGATTACGGGCGCTCGTCGTCGGTGGATGATCAGCATGTCAATCTGGAGTACGTATCAGCCAATCCGACTGGCCCCATCCATATCGGCGGTGCCCGCTGGGCCGCCGTCGGAGATGCGTTGGCGCGTATTCTCGCGTTTACCGGCGCCAAGGTGACCCGTGAGTACTATTTCAACGATCATGGCAACCAGATTGACCATTTCTCGGCATCGCTTCTTGCGCGTGCGCAAGGGCGCGAGATTCCGGCCGATGGCTACGGCGGCAGCTATATCGAGGAGATCGCCGACGCCGTTATCGCGCAGTGCGTGCAGGCCGGCGAGGTGGATCCGCGCCAGCTTCCCGACGGCGAGGCACAGGAGGTTTTCCGTGCCCGTGGCGTCGAACTGATGTTTGCGGAGATCAAGAAGTCGTTGCACGAGTTCCGCTCCGATTTCGACGTGTTCTTCCATGAGCAGTCCCTGCATGAATCGGGCGCTGTTGACTCCGCTATTGAGCGCCTACGCGCGCGTGGCGTGATCTTCGAAACGGAGGGCGCGCTGTGGCTGCGCACCACCGATTTCGGGGACGACAAGGACCGTGTCATTATCAAATCCGATGGCGAGGCGGCATATTTCGCCGCCGACCTCGCCTATTACTTGGACAAACGGGAACGTGGAGCCGACCAGTGCGTGTACATGCTGGGGGCGGACCATCACGGGTATATCGGCCGCATGTACGCCATGGCGCGCGCTTTCGGCGACGAGGCGGGGCCGGGCAAGAACATGGAGATCTTGATCGGCCAGTTGGTGAATCTGGTGCGCGACGGCGAACCGGTCCGCATGTCGAAGCGCGCCGGCACCGTGGTTACTCTGGAGGATCTGGTAGATGCCGTGGGCGTCGATGCGGCGCGCTACTCGCTCGTGCGGGCGTCAGTTGATACCACCCTGGAACTGGATCTGGATCTCGTTGCCTCCCATACGAACGAGAATCCGGTGTATTACGTGCAGTACGCACATGCCCGGACCTGCTCCGTCGCCCGCAATGCCGCTGAGCACGGCGTGCGGCGCGAAGATGGATTCGCCCCGGAGGAACTGGAGTCGGCCGATTCCGAGTTGTTGGGCACCCTGGCTCGCTTCCCGGATATCGTCGCCCAGTCGGCGAAGCTCCGTGAGCCGCACCGTGTGGCTCGTTATCTCGAGGAACTCGCCGGGGCCTATCACACCTGGTATGGCAAGGCTCGCGTCACCCCGCGAGGTGATGAACAGGTCACGGATTTGCACCGCACCCGCCTGTGGGTCAACGACGCCACTCGTCAGGTCCTGTGCAACGGTTTGGAATTGCTCGGTGTGAGTGCACCCGAGAAGATGTAAGAAGGTGGTTGAGTGATATGTCCACTCGTCTAGAAGACCTCGCCGCTCCTGAGCCAGATGGGTCCGCTGCAGGCATTTGGCCGACGACGGCGCAGCGGTTGCCTACCGGTGAACTCGCCGTGGGCGGAGTATCCATGGCGCGGTTGGCCCGTGAGTTCGGTACACCGCTTTACGTCGTGGACGAAGAAGACATGCGGCGGCGTGCTCGCGCGTGGAAAGAGGCGATGGATCAAGCCTTCGCTGATCTGGCCGGTGGGCATGCCTTCTATGCCGGAAAGGCGTTTCTCTGCGGCGCGGTTGCTCGCTGGATGGCCGATGAGGGGCTTTTTATTGACACCTGTTCGGAGGCGGAACTCCGCACCGCGCTGGCAGTGGGGATCCCGGGCGAACGAATCGGCTTGCACGGGAACAATAAGTCGCGCGCCGAGATCGAGCTGGCCCTGGACACCGCGGTCTCGCATCTGGTGGTGGACTCCTTGGCCGAGCTGGCTCAGGTAGAGGCCATTGCCGCAGGGCGCGGCGCCACCGCCAACGTCATGCTGCGCGTCACCACCGGTGTCCATGCCGGTGGACATGAATACATCGCGACCGCGCATGAGGACCAGAAGTTCGGTCTGTCCATTGCGTCGGGAGCGGCGCGCAGGGCAATTGAGGAAACCCTGGCCGCTGATCATTTGCGCCTGATCGGTTTGCACTCGCATATCGGATCGCAGATTCTCTCGCGCGAGGCGTTTACGACGGCGGCACGCGCCGTTTTGGCGCTGCGGGCGACGGCAGTGCGTGAACTGGGATGCGTGATACCGGAAGTTGATTTCGGCGGCGGGTACGCGGTCCGCTATACCGTGCTGGACGATGTGCCTCCGGCGGTCTCCGACTATGCGGAGGCGCTGGCAGCCACGGTGCGCGCAGACGCCGAGGCGACAGGTATCCCCGCACCGCTGGTATCCGTGGAGCCGGGCCGTTCAATCGCGGCGCCCGCGGGAATAACTCTGTACACGGTGGGAACGATCAAGTCGGTGGCATTGGAGGACGGCACACGCCGTTATGTGAGCGTGGATGGCGGTATGAGTGACAATATTCGGCCCGCGCTCTATGAGGCGGACTATACGGCGACGTTGGCGTCGCGGGTTCCCGCTACCGACGGCGTGCGAACCCGCGTGGTGGGGAAGCACTGCGAGAGCGGTGACATCGTGGTGCATGATGTCTCCCTGTCTGCAGACCTCGGGCCGGGCGACGTAGTGGCTGTTCCCGTGACCGGGGCGTACGGTCGCTCCATGGCATCGAATTACAATTTGTTACCGCGACCGGGCGTTGTCGCTGTGCGTGACGGCGAGGCGCGATGGGTGCTGCGTCCCGAGTCGATATCCGACTTACTGAAGTTGGACGTGGAGGCATCCGGAGCGTAGGCGCCCGCAAGCCGAAATAAGGTGTAGACGCTACGCTGCGGCCCTTGGCTGCGGCCGCCTATGCCGTGCACAGAGTGAGGCGGGAGAAGTCCGACGAAGTGACTTCTCCCGCCTCATGTAAAGGATGGTCAGCGCCGCCCCGCTTTGGGGCAGCCAGTCGGTGGCGTCCCCGTCTCCGAGGGAAGTTGCCCCGTCTCAGAGGCGAGAAGAGACGCGCACCGGCCCCGCGTGCCGTCCGCCGTCATGGCCGCTTACTGCCCGAAACTCCAGCGGTGAATAGCCGCCAGCACGGGGCGGAGTTCATTCACCGGCACCTGACCGGGCGCGGAGGCGCGGCCCACCATGCCGAAGGTGGCAGCGGAGCCGAAGATTTCGCCTGCGGCACGGGAAAGCACGCCCGTCTGGCCCATGGACATGGTGATAAGAGGACGGTCGATACGCTGCGCGGCTTCCCATGTTCCCCGCAGCAGGGTCAGCAGGTCACCTGCGTCATGCGGCATACAGGCCAGCTTGGGAATATCCGCCCCGGCTTCGTCCATCGCCACAAGGCGTTCAACGATCTCTTCCGCTGAGGGAGTGGCATCGAAGTTGTGGAAGGAGGCGACGACGGCGACGTCGGCGGCGTGCGCGTTGTCGATAATCGTGCGTGCGATTTCGGCGCCGCGGAACAGCTCAACATCCACGGCGGCGACGTTGCCGCTCGCGGCGAGATCGCCGAGAAGAGCTACGTAGTCTTGTGAGGAGATAGCCTTCTCTCCGCCTTCGTCGGCGGTGCGGAACGTGGCGAGAACCGGACGGTCGGTGTGCTCGGCGAGCACTGCCGCTGCCTCGCGGCAGGCAGCGAGGTCTGGAGCCGCCTGCAGGAAGTCGATGCGCCACTCCAGGATGTCGTAGTCCTCATTTGCCAGTGCATCTACCTGGGCAACGAGTTCATCGATGGTGGCGGGGGTGATCGGGACGAGGACCTTTGCCGGTCCCTCGCCGAGCACAACATCCTTTAAACGTACGGTACGCATGGTTACTCTTTTCTGAATCGCGGGTATTGGACTCGCTCATGTCGTCTGTAGCTGCACCGAGTCAGTGCAGCAATGGTTGTGGGTGGTGCCCGGCCCGCGTTGCGCCACCTTCTTGCGAAGGTAGTGGAACGAGCACGGGGAGGCACCACCCACGAAACGGCTTAGGCCGCCGCCTTCTCGGCGTTCTCGAACATCTGCACGTGGCGACGGTAAATAACGAGCGCTGCGAGCAGAGAAACCACTGCGAATGCGATGGCAACCCACGCAACGTTCGTGTAACCGGAGGCCAGGAGATCATCGATCTCCGCCTTGGACATCGTCTCCTCATCGGTTGCGGGAACGATCACCCGGACAAGGTAGGGGAGAATGAAGCCGCCCAGAGAACCAATCATCCAGTACCAGGAGACGATGGCTCCCTTCGCCTTCGGGAAGAATTCGGACAGGGCCGTCAAGACGAGCTGCATAATTCCACCGGAGACGAAGTAACCGATCAGAGCGGCGGTGATCCGCATGCCCCACAGGTTCGCAGTGAACGGCATGTTGAGCAGGCCGACTGCGATAACGCCACCAACTGCATAAATCGGAACGAAACGGATGGACTTGATTCCCGCCGAGGCGAGAATGGCGGTGAGGACAACCGCGATGACGGAGCCGAGGGCGAGGAACTGAGTCAGCGTCTTGCCCTGGTCCTCGGTCAGGTGTGCGATAGCGGAGCCGATATTCGGCAGTGCCTGGTTGGCCAGGTACACCACGCCGTTGACGCAGAAGATGAAGATGAAGCAGATCGTCCCCTCAAAGGACATACGTGCGCGCGTTCCGGTTGTCTCCGAGGCGCGTGCCTCAATATCGGCAGCCTGCTGGGCAGCGATCTTCTTGTAGTCGGGGAATTTCACCAGTACGACGAAGACCAACATCGCGACCATGTACGCGGCTGCGAAGTAGAGCAGCCACTTCCAGTTGTCCGCCAGGCGAATGACGATCATCGGCAAGAAGAACTGACCGCCGGAGATGAACAGCTTAATGATGATGTTCATCGTGCCGGCATTGCTCGGGTTCGACTCCATCAGCGTTGGGTAGGTGCCCGAATCGAGGAAGGAGTTGCCGGCGCCGAACAGCAGGGAGGCGATGATACCAATTGCCTGGTTCGAAGAAATCGGTAGCAGGAAGAAGAAGGATGCGCACAGAGCCAGACCGATTATGACTGCCGGTTTGCGCCCGTACCTGTCTGCAAAGAGTCCCGACAAGGTGTAGGTGACGATCTTACCGACCGCCATCCAGGCAATTGCGGCAATAACCGTTTCCTTTGTCACGCCCCACTGCGGTGCCAGCTTGTCGCTGAACTGTCCGGCGGCGATAAGGCCGAGGGAGTAGATGAAGTAGGAAAGGTACAGCGTCATAACCGCTGGGAGATTGGTGATTTTAGATGCCATAACAGGTCTTTCTGTGTGTTGCTGCGAGCCATGCTTCGTGACTTGCAGTGTGGACAGTGGCCGACCCGTGTGCCGGGCCGGCCAGATAGTTTTAGTTGAAGAGGTGTTCCTTGACGTAATCCAGCGGCATGTCAACGCCGGTCCAGTACTTGAAGGACGCCGCGCCCTGGCGGTACATCATCTCCATGCCATTAGCGCACTCGATTCCCGCTTCCTTACAGTCGGCAAGCAATTTCGTCACTTCGGGCGAGTACACGATATGCATCACGAACATATCGCGGGGGATGATCGAGATGTCGGGGATATTGGTCTGCCCCTCAAGGGCGCCCATGCCGACATTAGTAGCGTCAATGAGTACGGACGACTCGGCGAGGGCTGCCGCAAGGGCGTCCTTGTCTGCCAAGTCCATCAGCACGGCCTCGGCGCCGGAGCGACGGACCTTCTCCACATTGTCTTCGGCACGCGGCCAGAAGTCATCCTTCTGGTTGAAGATGTTGAGCTTCTTGACGCCGTCCAGACCCGCCTGGCAGGCAATGGCCGTGCCGGCTCCACCCGCTCCGATGAGGGTGATCGTGGCATCCTTCGGGTCGTGGCCGTAGAAGCGCAGCGCCTCCATGGATCCCACGCCGTCGGTGTTGTATGCGGTTAGAACGCCGTCGTCGTTCACGATTGTGTTCGATGCCCCGATCAATTCCACGGCGGGGCTGAGCTTATCCACGTAATCGAGGATCTTGATCTTATTCGGCATGGAAACATTCCAGCCGCGAACCTTCAGTGCCTTCAGCCCGGCCACGGCTTCTTCCAGATTGTCGTGGTCGACGTCGAAGCAAAGGTAGGCGTAGTCCAAACCCAGCTTGCTGGCCGCAAGGTTGTGCATCCGCGGGGAATGACTGTGACGAATCGGGTATGCGATCAGTCCGAGTAACTCGGTGTGACCGGTAATGCGCTGCATCACTTCTTCACTCATTGTGTGCTTCACTCACCTCTCTGTGGGATGTCATGTCGCCTTCGATTCCTCGGAGGGACCCTCACGCCATGGCAGGATATCGACGCCGACAAGACCTTTGTACCTAAAGGTTAATACGTGAGACAGGTCTCTGGGTGGACTTTAGGCCCGGATTTTGTCCCAGGAGGTGAAAAAATGTACTAGTGAGTTCATTGTTGGTGCCCAGTTCGCCTTCGTCTCGGCGAATTGAGTGCTTCAATGAGATCGGGTTCGGCACACAACCGACGTGCTGGCGAACCCGTGAACAGGCAGAAGAAGAGGACCACACATGACTGTTTCGTATCCCGCGCTTAACCCGGACACACGCAGCGTTTTCCAGCCGCTGACCGTCAAGACCATGACCATTCCCAACCGGGTTGTTATGCCTCCCATGGGCACCAACTTTGCAACCACCACCGGCGAGTTGACCGACGAGCACTTCGCCTACTACAAGGAACGCGCTCGCGGAGGAACAGGCCTGATCATCGTTGAGAATGTCTGTGTGGACTACCCGGTGGCGTCCAACGGCTTCACGCAGCTGCGCCTGGACTCCGATCGTTTCCTACCGCGTATGTTCACTTTCACGGAGGAGATGCACCGCCTCGGGGCATGCGTCGGCATCCAGATCAACCACGCCGGAGCCTCCGCCGATCCGAAGAAAACCGGTGTGCCCAATATCTCCTCCTCGGACGTGCCGAGCAAGGACGGTATGCCGGTGCCCGTCCCCATGACAAAAGAAGACATCCAACAGGCGGTGAAGGCATATGGCGAAACCGCCCTGCGCGCCAAGAAGGCCGGTTTCGACATGGTCGAAATACACGGCGGGCACTCCTACCTCCTCGATCAGTTCCTTTCGCCGCGGTACAACAAGCGCACCGATGAATACGGCGGCAGCCCCGAGAACCGTGCGCGGATTGTCGTCGAGGTGCTGCAGGAAGTTCGCAAGGCCGTGGGCGAGATGTACCCGGTGTGTATCCGCCTGAGCGCCGATGAGTTGATCGAGGGCGGCAACAGCCTGGAGGACACCCTAGAACTCGCTTCCTACTTCGCCGAATATGTCGATATCTTCAATGTCTCCTCTGCCTTGAACTACAACCTGCAGTATCAGATCGATATGGCTCGGCTTCCCGACGGCTGGCGTTCCTATATGGCACGCGCCTATAAGGAGAAATTCGGCAAGCCGGTGATTACCTCCGGCAATATCCGTGACCCGGAGATCGCGGCGAAGATTCTCGACGACGGCGATGCCGACTTGCTGGCGATGGGACGTGGCCTGATTGCCGATCCGTGGTGGGTACGCAAGGCACGTGAGGGCCGCGAGGACGAAATCCTGCGCTGCATCTCCTGCAACATCGGTTGCGCCGACAACCGCATTCGCCTCGGGCGGCCCATCCGCTGCACCATTAACCCGAGCATCCTTGATAACGAGTCTTACAAGGAGAAGAAGGTCAAGGTCCCCACCCGGGTGCTTGTTGTCGGTGGCGGAGTCGCCGGATTGGAAGCGGCGTCAACCGCCGCCGAGGTGGGCTGCCGCGTGACTCTACTGGAGAAAGACGATCATCTCGGCGGAATCATCTCCGCGGCAACCAAGTTGCCGGCCAAATGGCGGATTGCCGACTATGTCGAGTTCGCGGAGCGCAGGGCGCGCCGTGCGGGCGTGGAGATTCGTCTGGGCGTCGAAGCCACGGTGGACATGATCGGCCATGAGAATCCGGACATCGTCGTGAACGCCACCGGCGGAACGCCCGCGCTGCCGCCAATCCCCGGCGTGCGGGAGCTGACCGACCAGGAGGGAACCAACGTCTACTCCATTCTCGGGTTCACGGACAACGTGGAGCGACTCGACGAAGAAGTGGCCGGCAAACCTGTCGTCGTCGTCGGTGCCGGAGCCGTCGGACTTGATATTGTCGAGCACCTGACTGACCACGGAGCCCAGGTCACCCTGGTGGAGCGACTGCATCGGGTGGGCGATGAGCTGGATATTGTTACCCGTCTGCAGATGGTGGAAATGCTGGAGAAGCACAATGTGGAACAGTTGTGCTCCACCTCGCTGCTTGAAGTGGCGAGCGACCATGCAGTCGTCGAACTGCCCGACGGAACGCAGCGGACCCTGGAGGCCGCAATATCCGTGATTTGCCTTGGCATGCGGCCGGTACGCGGTGACCTCGATTATCTGATCGAGCGTGCCAACAGGGCCGAGCGTACGGTGATGAATATCGGCGACTCCGTGCATCCCCGCCGAATTATTGATGCAGTTCGCGAGGGACGTGAGATTCTAGCGGTACTCGAGCGCACCGGGCGCAGGTAGTCCTGCGGATCGGTGTGATCCTGGCGCTAGCGAAGCGTGGCGTAAGTTAGCCGACTGCGGGCCCGCGACGTCGTTACAACGGCGGCGCGGGCCCGATCTGCTCCCGGCAGGCGGACAGAAGCGTACTTGCGCCGTTGTCCGGGTAGGCTGAGCCGGGAATATCCCGGTAGGCTTAGGCGCGAATGGAAGGAGAATCGGTGGAGGAAGTGAGAGTTGCCCTGCTGGGCTGTGGCACGGTTGGCACTCAGGTGGCGCGTCTCTTGGCGCAAAGCAGTGACGACTTGGCGGCACGGGCAGGAGCGCGACTTCGCCTCATAGGAATTGCCGTCCGAAATGTTGCATCCCCGCGTGACCCGGCGATTGACCGCTCGCTTCTGACCGACGATGCCGACGCACTCATCGCCCAAGCCGATATCGTCATCGAACTCATGGGCGGCGTGGAACCGGCACGGAGCTACATCCTAGAAGCCTTCGCACATGGCGCCTCCGTCGTCACCGGAAATAAGGCGTTGCTCGCGGCCCACGGGCCGGAGCTATACGAGGCGGCGGCACGCGCCGACGTCGACCTGTACTACGAAGCGGCAGTGGCCGGAGCCGTACCGGTTGTGTACGGTCTGCGGGAGTCGCTGACCGGAGACCGGGTGACCGCAGTTCTCGGCATTGTCAACGGTACGACGAACTATATTCTCGACGAGATGACCGAGAAGGGACTCGACTACGATACGGTTCTGGCCGAGGCACAACGTCTGGGCTACGCCGAGGCCGATCCGAGTGCCGACGTCGACGGGCTGGATGCCGCGGCAAAATGCGCCATCTTGGCATCGCTGGCCTTCCATTCACGTGTTTCCTTGGAGGAGGTTCACGTCCACGGAATCCGCGACGTAACGGCGGAAGTCATCGCCACCGCGAAGAGCTCTGGCTACGTCGTTAAGCTCATCGCTTCGGCGCGACGCCGTCCCACCGGCATCGAAGTGCATGTTGGGCCCACACTTGTTCCTCTTGGGCATCCACTTGCCGCTGTGCACGGCTCATTCAACGCCGTGGTGATTGAAGCGGAATCGGCGGGTCGGCTCATGTTCTACGGTCGGGGTGCCGGCGGTGCACCAACCGCATCGGCGGTGCTCTCCGACGTCGTCGCGGCGGCTGGGCATAAGGTTCACGGTGGCCACGCTCCACGCGAACTCATTTATGCGGATCTGCCGGTGCTGCCGCCCGAGGAGTCTCTAGGCAGTTTCCAAGTGGAAATGGTGGTGCAGGACTACGTCGGTGTTCTGGAGAAGATCAGTGGCGTGTTCGCGGCACATAACGTGTCAATTCGTGCGGTTGCCCAACGTTCGGACGGGCGCGATGAGCCCGACGATGCCGCCGAGAAATTGTGCCGCCTGACGGTGACAACACACGAGGCCGTTCAGAAAGACCTGGAACTGACAATTGGGGAACTGCGCGACTCGTCGTTCGTGGTGGACGTGCTGCACGTCTTGCGGGTGGAGGAGAGCTGAGCGGTGATGCGGAGCAAACGGCGGGTATTTACCGATAATCGGTGTATGGCGGAGGCGCTCTGATGCGTGTGGTCAAATCGCGCGCACGGGTAAGAGTGCCGGCGACATCGGGTAATCTCGGCCCGGGTTTCGACTCCATGGGGATGGCCCACAACGTGTGGGACGATGTCGAGGTGCGGCTCGTTGCGGGTCCGACCACCGTTACCGTCATTGGGGAGGGACAGGATACGCTGCCGACGGACGGATCACATTTGATTGTGCGCGCGTTGCGTCGAGCCTTCGATGTTGCAGGGCTGCCTCAGGCCGGTATTGAGATGGTGTGCCGCAACTCTATACCGCAGGGCAAGGGGCTCGGCTCCTCGGCTGCGGCGGTTGTTGCCGGGTTATTGCTGTTGCGTGGTCTAGTTGACCAACCGGAGCTTTTCGACGACGCCACGGTGCTGCGCCTGGCCACCGAGTTTGAGGGGCACCCGGATAATGCCGCACCCGCGCTCTACGGTGGCGCGGTGGTGTGCTGGACGGATGATGCTCCGCATGCCGCTCGCATACACGTATCGCCGGACATCCACACGACCTTGCTGGTGCCGCAGGCAGAACTGCTGACGGAGACCGCCCGATCGGTACTTCCGACGCAGGTTCCTCATAGCGATGCCTCTTTCAACGCCTCGCGAACGGCGCTGCTTGTGCTGGCTCTCGAACGGCATCCGGAACTGCTGTTGGCGGCAACCGAGGACAGACTTCATCAGGCATATAGGGCAGACGCAATGCCCGCTTCCGCCAATGCGCTGCAAGCTCTACGCAAAGCGGGATGGCCAGCCGTTGTATCGGGTGCGGGTCCTGCCCTTCTCGTCTTTGACACGCTTGACCCGCAGACCTGCCAGATCCTTGAGGCGCGCGGTTTCCATGTGGTGCTTGCGGGGATGGCGCGCGGAGCGCACCTCGTCGAATGATCGCGGACATCGCGTAGTAACAGCGTCTCGGGGAACGCGGGTAAGAAGAGTTCCGCTGACAGCTGCGTGGTTAAAAGTGCATCCGGGCGTGGATGGTGCTAATGTGTACATCGCCGGAGCGAAAGTACCTCCAGTACTGCCCGGCATGTGCACCCTGTTGTCATTACGCAACGTTCATGCATGGTGCGTTCCCTGAAGTAATACCGCCAGATAATCTCTGGCCTTGAGCATGTCAGTACTAGGCTGACACCGAGGAAGGAACCTCGTGAGCGAGACTCCTGTTTCCGGCCCTATCTCAACAATGCGCTTGCCGGATCTAAAAGCCTTAGCACAGTCCCTGGGGTTAGAAGTGGGACCGAAGGTGCGTAGGGCAGACCTTATTGCGGCTATTCGTGAAGTGCGCGGTCCCGCGCGCCGGGGGCGACCGCCGAAGAACGCCTCAAATGGTGTGTCGACGTCACACACGGCAGACCCCGCACCGACGGCCGCCTCATCTGCGGCGAAGGAAGAAGAAGCCAGCGTGTTCGATCCTGCTCTACGGCAAAGGTACGCACGCACATCCCCGCGCGTAGCGGAAGAAAGCGCCTCGTCGGGCAGGCCCTCCGGCGAGGAAACGAGCAGCAAACACGCGCAGCAGGCCAACGACCGGACCCGGAGGGTACGGGAGCGGTCCCATACCTTAGAGGCGGCTTCTTCGTCAGAGACTCAGCCGCGGGAGCGCACCGCACAGACGAGCCGATATGACCGCAGCACATCCCGAACCGGAGGGCGTGTCAGCAGTTATGACCGCACCAGTCGCTTCGACCGGTCCGAGCGGAATGCCGGGCGCACAAGCCGGTACGACCGCACCAGTCGCTTCGAGCGTTCAGAGCGCTCCACTACTGCGGAGGCCTCCGAAGGATCGGGGCGAATCGCGCGGACGACAGACGAGATCGTATTGCCGGAGCGCCGTACCGAATCCAATGGCAGCGGGAAGGTGCGCCGTCGGGAGCGCACCGTGACCCCACGGCTGTCTGATGCGGATCGTATGGCAGCGCTCAATGCCATCGGTGATGCGGCAGAACGCCGTGCTAATAGCGATAAGGAAGAGGACAGTTATCCACACCGTACTCGCCGCAGTCGCCGGGAACGCAACCGTAACCGCAACGTCGAGGCACGGGAACAGAACGGGCGCGAGAACGAGCAAGCGGCGCGCGAGGAGGACATGCTCCTCGCCGTGGCGGGCATCCTCGACCAGGAGGGTAATCAGTATTTCCTACGCACGGGCGGCTACCTGCCCGGTGCGAACGATGCACTGGTTCCGCAGCAGATCGTCAAGCAATACGGTCTGCGCCGCGGCGATGCCATCGTCGGAGCTGTGAAGCGCCGCAACGAGAACGAGGGGCAGCAGAACCACGGCCGCAATCGCAACCGGAAGTTCAGCCAGCATCAGCACCTGAACCAGCTGGTGCAGGTCAATACGATCAACTCCCTCGATCCGGAGCGCTCCTCGCTGCGGCCGGAGTTCAACAAACTGACGCCGCTGTATCCGCAGGATATGCTGCGCATGGAGACGACCCCGAAGGCGCTTACTCCGCGCGCCATCGATCTGGTTGCGCCCATCGGCAAGGGACAGCGCGGGCTTATCGTTTCACCTCCCAAGGCGGGCAAGACGATGATCATGCAGCAGATCGCCATGGCCATCGCCGCAAATAACCCCAAGGTGCACCTCATGGTGGTACTGGTGGACGAACGCCCCGAGGAAGTCACCGATATGAAGCGTCTGGTCAAGGGGGAGGTCATTGCCTCAACATTTGACCGTCCCGCTTCCGACCATACGATTGTGGCCGAGTTGGCTATTGAGCGTGCCAAGCGCCTGGTGGAACTGGGGCAGGACGTGGTCGTGCTCCTCGATTCGCTGACGCGGCTTGCACGTGCCTACAACCTGGCGGCGCCTGCCTCGGGGCGTATCCTCTCCGGTGGCGTCGATGCCGGTGCGCTCTACCCGCCGAAGCGCTTCTTCGGTGCCGCGCGCAATATCGAGAACGGCGGCTCGTTGACCATCATCGCTTCCGCGCTCGTTGAGACCGGCTCGAAGATGGACGAGGTCATCTTCGAGGAGTTCAAGGGTACGGGCAATATGGAACTGCGGCTCTCGCGCCAGCTCGCTGACCGGCGTATCTTCCCGGCCATCGATGTCAATGCTTCAAGCACCCGCCGCGAGGAGTTGCTGTTCTCCAACGAAGAACTCAAGGTCATCTGGCAGTTGCGCCGCGCCCTCGGAACCCTGGATGTTCCGGAGGCATCGGACTTCCTGCTTGGCAGGTTGCGTAAGACGCAGAACAACGCCGAGTTCCTGGTGTCGATTATGCGGTCCATGCAGGCCTCGGGCGCGTCGGCGTCGTAAGCGACAGAAGGAAGTGGCGGGCGCATATTTTCCGGCCGGACGCCCGCCACACCGGCGCCGCAATAGTGCCACTATGTGAAGGCGAGACCCCGGCATCACCTCGGCGGGCAATCGCTGCGGGTGGGTTTGGTCACCTGCCGCTGCGCCGGGATGCCCGGCTGTGGCATAATGGCACGTCGGCTTCCGGTTCACCGGTCGTGCCGCGCGGTGGTGATGCGTCCATGACGATTCGCCCGCTGGATCCGGGCACGGATCATGCGGACGGCCACCCGGTGCGTACTGGACCCGGGGTGTTCAACGATCCAAGGAGATAGCATGAAGCAGGGAATCCACCCTGATTACCACACTGTCACAGTGAGCTGCACGTGTGGAAATGAGTTTGAAACACGCTCAACCTACGAGGGCGACCATCTGCGCGTCGATGTCTGCAACGCCTGCCATCCGTTCTACACGGGCAAGCAGAAGATTCTCGATACCGGTGGCCGGGTGGCCCGCTTCGAGGCGCGTTACGGCAAGCGCAAGAAGTAGTACGTATAGCTTTCAGACGCCGGTACAGTTCTCCTGTGCCGGCGTCTGGTGTAAACAGCGCCGGTACGTGAATGAGGTTCGGCACGGGCGGCCCGC
>SUUB01000002.1:48280-71625 GCA_015062745.1 Actinomycetaceae bacterium | reverse complement strand
CGTGGCAGCCGAGTTGAAGGATGTTTTGATCCCGCGTGATCCCGATGATGCCCGGGACGCGATTATGGAGATTAAAGCCGGGGAAGGCGGCGAGGAGTCCGCTCTTTTCGCCGGCGACCTGCTGCGCATGTACCAGCGGTACGCAGAGTCGCAGGGGTGGAGCGTTGAGACTCTTTCCGCTACCCCGACCGAATTGGGTGGTTACAAGGATGTGCAGGTGGCCATACGAACCAAGGGGATACCGGAGGATCCTGCCGACGGCGTATGGGCACACCTGAAATACGAGGCGGGCGTACACCGTGTCCAACGTGTTCCCGTCACGGAATCGCAAGGGCGCATTCACACCTCTGCGGCGGGTGTATTGGTTTTTGCCGAGGTTGACGACCCGGGTGAGGTGGAGATCAACGACTCGGATCTGCGTATTGACGTATTTCGCTCGTCCGGGCCGGGCGGTCAGTCGGTGAACACCACGGACTCGGCGGTTCGGATCACCCACTTGCCCACGGGGATTGTGGTCTCCATGCAGGATGAGAAGTCGCAGATCCAAAACCGGGAGGCGGCAATGCGGGTGCTGCGGGCACGGCTGCGACAAATGCAGTTGGACCAGCAGGCGGAGGAGAACGCACAGTTGCGGCGTTCCCAGGTGCGCACGGTTGATCGGTCGGAGCGCATTCGTACCTACAACTTCCCGGAGAACCGCATCTCCGATCATCGCACCGGGTACAAGGCATACAACCTCGACCATGTGCTGGAGGGTAATCTGCAACCCCTGATCGACTCCGCGCGGCGGATGGATGAAGCAGAGCGCTTGGCACAGGAGCAGTGATATGCGCTGGAGCCTGCTTTTGGCGGAAGGCGCCGGTCGGCTCTCCGCCGCCGGAGTACTTTCCGCGACGGCGGATGCCCGCGAGTTGGCGGAGGCCGCCGCAGAGCATACTCAACTACCCATTGAGGCCGATACCGAGACGGTGGAGCGCTTTCGAGAGCTTGTTTCGCGGCGCTGCCGCCGGGAACCACTGCAGCATATTACCGGCCGAATGTACTTTCGCTTCCTCGAACTGATTTCCCGACCCGGTTGCTTCATCGTGCGACCGGAAACGGAGATGGTGGCCGGAGACGCCATCGACGCGACACGCGAGTTCCTTGCGGTGCGTGGCAGTGCGCGGGTAGTGGACCTGTGCACGGGCAGTGGCGCAATAGCCTTGGCGGTGGCCACCGAGGCTGTCGGTGCCGATGTCATTGGCGTTGACTGCGATCCGCAGGCCCTTGCCCTTGCGCGGGAGAACAATGCGCGTTATGGCAATGTTGTGCAGTTTGTTGCAGGCGATGCGCGGACGGCAGATGTGGGACCGGCGGACGTCGTCGTAGCCAATCCGCCCTACGTGCCGCCGGATGTGGTGCTCTCGCCGGAAGTCGAGGCGGATCCGCCACTTGCCCTGTGGGGCGGCGGCCCGCGGGGGCTCGATATGCCGCTGGCGCTTGTCACTCGGGCAATGGAACTCCTGCAGCCAGGCGGTATTCTCGTGATGGAGCATGCGGAGAACCAGGCATCCGCGTTGCGAGGTGCGGCGCGCGGCGCGGGATTCGCTCAAGTTCACACCGGGAGCGACCTGACCAACCGCCCACGATGGTTATGGGCGCGGAAGGAGGACTGATGTCGGTATACGATTGCGGCAGCCGGATTGACGTAGCGGTCAGTGCCGCCGCACAGGCGGTGCGGCGCGGTGAATTGGTGGTACTCCCCACCGATACCGTCTATGGCGTTGGTGCGGACGCCTTCTCTGCTGCTGCGGTGAACCGACTGCTCACCGTCAAAGGGCGGGGGCGGGAGAAGGCGTCACCGGTGTTGGTGGCATCGCAGGCCGATGCCGAGCGCCTCGCGGTGATCTCGCAGGAGGCGCGAAGACTGATGCGACTGTGGCCGGGGGCGCTCACCATAGTCCTTCCTGCCCGGCCTGAGATTGGATGGGACCTCGGAGAGACCGGCGGCACGGTTGCGTTGCGAATGCCTGCCGATCGCGTGGCCCTCACGCTTTTGGAAGAGACCGGTCCGCTCGCCGTTTCCTCGGCGAATATCACCGGACGACCGCCGGCGTTAACGGTCCAAGAGGCGCGGGAACAGCTGGGGAACGCCGTTGCCGTGTATCTTGATAATGGTCCCTGCAGCGGCGGGACGCCGTCGACGATTGTTGACGGGCGCAACCTGACAATCCTGCGGCACGGGGCCATACCAGACGATGCTATTGTGACGGCCATGTAGGGAGTTGGTGTGCGCGTTTATCTTCTCCTCATGGTGATAGCGGCCGCGGTAACGCTTGTGCTGGTTCCGGTGGTACGCCGCGTGGCACTGGCGGTGGGCGCGATTACCCAGCTGCGAGCGCGTGACGTCCACACCGTGCCCATCCCGCGGTTGGGCGGTGTCGCCATGTATGCGGGGCTGGTCGTCAGTTTCGTCGTCGCCTCACGAATTCCGTACCTCTCACGTGTATTAGGCACTGGATCAGCAGCCTGGGGGGTGCTGATTGGCGCCGGCATTATGTGCGCCGTCGGCGTCATCGACGACATATGGGAACTCGACTGGTACGCCAAACTGGCCGGTGAGGTCCTTGCTGCCGGAGTGATGGCGTGGCAGGGGGTCCAGCTCGTGACTCTGCCGGTGATGGGGTTGACGGTAGGATCCAGCCGCCTGACCCTCCTGGTCACCATCTTCGTGGTGGTGGTAGTGGTCAATGCGGTGAATTTCATGGACGGGCTGGACGGGCTCGCCGCGGGGATCATTGGAATTGCGGCGGCGGCGTTCTTCCTCTACTCGTATATGCTGACCCGAAACGCCTCTCCGGGGGATTACACTTCGGAGGCCTGCGCGATGGTGGCAGGGCTGGTGGGTATCTGTGCGGGTTTTCTGCCCCACAATTTCCATCCTGCCAGTATCTTCATGGGCGACTCCGGCGCGTTGATGCTTGGCACAGTGATCGCAGGCGCGGGAATCCAGGTGACCGGGCAGATTGATCCGGCCAACACCTCGATCGGCTACGCGTTACCGGCATTTATGCCCCTGCTGGTACCCATGGTTGTGATACTGCTGCCGCTGGTCGACTTCATTTGGGCCGTGGTGCGGCGTTTGGCGCGGGGCCAGGCCCCATTCCATCCCGACGCCGGTCACCTGCATCACCGACTGCTGCGGCGCGGGCATTCCCATGTGGCGGCAGTGCTCATCTTGTACATGTGGGCCACAATCGCATCTTTTAGCTGTGTGGCACTCGTTGTGATCCCCGGACGCCGGGTACTCCCGGTCTTCTTACTGCTGTGCGCGGTGGGTGTTGTCGTAACGCGACGCCAGTTGCATGTGCCCCGCAAAGATACCGCGACTTCCGGTAATACGGCTCGTTCTGAGGATATGATTAAGGGCTCGCAGACGCCCGCGGAGTTTTCCGGAGCCGCCGCTGTCGATGGCAATCGGGAGGACCGCGTGTCCGCCACGACGGAGGAACGATGAACGAAGTCGACGACGACGCCGGAGCCGCGCGGGCTTCGTCCGCGACATCCGATGAAACGCCCGGGCGAACGGGATGGCGCATGCGGCGTGAACCGGGACGTCGGCGTACCGCTCGCGAGACGCTGCGTGCGGTGGCGTTCTGGAATGTGATCAGCCTGGGCTCTTTGGCTCTAATCAGTGCTGCCGCTGTGTTCCTGGCGGGCAATCGGGATGCCGCACTGGGTATTCTTGCCGGCGCTCTGATTGTTATTGGATCAACGGTGGCCTCCTCATTGACCCTATTCGGCGGAGCACTGCAGAGCCTGCTCTACGTGGTGAAGATGCTCGTCGTCGTCGCGGTATTATCCCTCATCGTACAGTTCCTGGCGGTGGACACCCGTGCCCTACTCATCTCCGTCGTCTGCGCAACCGTGATTTCGCTGGGTGTGGACATGGCGGTGATTCTGCATGGCGGTGGGCCGCAAGACTGATCGCTGTGGCGAGCGATCATTTCTCCCCACCCGCGAGCCGTGCCCGCCCGCACGGCATAACTCCCGGTCGGTACATGAGAATCCGGAGCTCTGGATTTCCTGCTCCGCCGGTTGCTCCACAGCCGTGTACCTACGGCGATGCGGTACCTTGCGGCAGGCCGACCGCACTCATGTGGGTGCTCTGCACGCAGAGTTTTATAACAAGTGTGTCTCTGCGGCGTAAATGTGGCTATGATAGAAGCCGTGCGGTCCAGCCGCACGCGGTCTGTATCTAGCCAGTGAGATCGGAGGGCATATCTTGTCAATGACGTTGCTCAGTGCCCTTGCACCACTTGCGGAAGGTGGCGGCTTCGAGCCGCCCTCGGTGGAGGAGTTCTTCCCGGATCCGCTCCTTTTTGCAGGTACGCCCTTCGCCATCAACCGCGTTATTCTGGTGCGTTTGATCGCGGCGGTGGCGCTGTGCACGATCCTGCTCGTCTACTCGCGCCGCGCACGCCTGGTACCCAGACGTGCACAAAACGCCGTGGAAATGCTCCTCGACTTCTCGCGTAAGAACGTGGGGGAGCAGATCCTGGAGGAGCGAGCCGGCCCCTACCAGCCACTGTTGGCAACGATTTTCCTCGGCGTGCTCTTCATGGATATCACCGGCATTATCCCGGGCCTGCAGATCGCCGGCACATCGTTGATCGGTATGCCGCTTGTCTACGCCGTCGTCGCGTATATCGCGTTCATAGTGGCGGGGTGTAAGGCACAGGGCACCGGGCATTTCTTCCGTTCCCAGTTGTTTCCTCCGGGAGTGCCGAAACCCATCTATCTTTTGATGACGCCCATCGAGCTCATCTCGACTTTCGTCATCCGGCCATTGACCCTAACCGTCCGACTCTTGGCGAACATGGTCTCCGGCCATCTGTTGCTCGTGCTGTGTTTCCTCGGCACGAACGCTCTTTATTTCTCCATGGGCGGTGTAGGCGGCCTTGCCTTGGGTACAGTTACCCTATTGGGA
Source organism: Actinomycetaceae bacterium (assembly GCA_015062745.1). Lineage (GTDB taxonomy): Bacteria > Actinomycetota > Actinomycetes > Actinomycetales > Actinomycetaceae > Asp313. Next base: position 66,656 of record SUUB01000002.1, on the reverse strand, counting down.
GGGATCGTCTTCACCGCCTTTGAGGCCTTCATTGCTGCTTTGCAGGCCTATATCTTTGCCCTTCTGACGGCAGCGTATATCGCACTGTCGCTGGAATCGCACTGACACCGCAAATTAACCGAAAAGGACACTTTCATGATCGGTAACATCGCCACCATCGGTTACGGCCTTGCCGCGCTCGGCCCGGGAATTGGCGTCGGAATCATCGGCGCGAAGAACCAGGAGGCCACCGCGCGCCAGCCGGAGCTCAGGGGCTATCTGCGAATCAACATGTTCCTGTCGATTGCCTTCACCGAGGCCCTCGGTCTGATCGGCTTCGTGGCAGGCTTCGTCTTTGGCGCCTGATTATGTTGCTGGCTGAAGATTCTCTCATCTTGCCGGCGACGCCGGACCTGGTGTGGGGAACGGTTTCCTTCCTCATCATCGCCGTGGCGGTCTACAAATTCGCGTGGCCAACATTCATGCGTACGCTTGATGAGCGCACCGCGAAGATTGAAGAGGGGCTGAACGCGGCGGCGCTGGCCAAGGATGAGGTTGCGGCAGAGCGCGCCCAGCTGGCGCTGCAAGTCGAAGACGCGCAGCGAGAGGCCGCGCAGATTCGCGAGAAGGCACAAGCCAACGCGGCATCGATTATCGCGCAGGCGCAGCGAACGGCCACGGATGAGGCCCAACGAATAGCCGACGCCTCGCAAAGGCAGATTGAGGCGGATGCCAACACGGCACGCCGTAGCCTGCGCACCGAAGTGGGCGTGATGGCAAGCGAACTCGCCGGGCGTATCGTCGGCGAACAGACCCTCGATCCGGAGGTTTCGCAGCGTGTCATAGACCGGTTCCTGGATGAGCTGGAGGCCAGCTCTCCGGTACCCGCCAGCACCGAGGAGAACTGATGCGATCGGGAAGCGAAGCGGCACTCGCCGCGGCACGCGAACGCTGGGATGCCTTGCTCTACGAGCGGGGGAACGAAGCTGCTTTCGCCACGGAGATCTTTGACCTGGCGGATACGCTTGGCTCTTCGCTGGCGCTCGCGCGTTCGCTGACAGATGCTTCCCGCAGCGGAGATGATCGCGTGCAGTTGGCACGGGATGTCCTTGCTGGAAAGGTTAGCGGAGAGGTTCTTGATCTGCTGTGCGGGCTGGTCCGCGAGCATTGGTCCGACGACGACGATCTGCTGACGAGCCTGGAGGAACTCGGCATTCTGAGCGTGCTGGCCGGTGCGCAGCGAGAAGGTCGTCTGGTACGGGTGGAAGAGGAACTCTACCGCTGCATGCGCGTTCTGCGCGACGAACGTGATGTGCGTGTGGTTCTATCCGAGCCGGTGTTTCCCAAGGCGAGAAGAGTTGAACTCGCTCAGCAGGTATTTGCGGCCGTCGCTCCGGAAACCGCTACCTTGTTGGGGCGAGCGGTGAGCTATGCACCGCAACCGTCCCTCGCCCAATCGTTGCTTCGAATGATGAATCAGGCCGCCACCCGCAACCACCATTTGGTCGCGGCGGTTACTGCGGCCGCTCCATTGACAACGGAGCAGGAGGAGCGTCTGACCCGAATTCTCAGCGCACGTTACGGCCAAGAGGTCAGCGTGCACGTCGCGGTTGAGCCAGCCGTCGTCGGCGGACTGCGAATTCGAGTCGGTGACGAAGTTATTGATGGTTCCCTTGCCACACGGATCAAGCACGTTCGGGAGGAGATCGTCAAATGACCAGGAGTGGTGGGAACATAACCCGCACGAGGACGATGACAACACGAGCTTCGGCTCACCACGCGGCAGCGACCGCATAGTGGAGGAATGAGGAATGGCTGAACTGACTATTCGCCCGGAGGAGATTCGGGCCGCGCTCGACAGCTTCGTGAACTCATACGAACCGGCGAGTTCCGTGAGCGAAGAGGTCGGTCACGTCACAATGACGGCCGACGGTATTGCGCGTGTTGAGGGACTGCCCGGTGCCATGGCAAACGAGTTGCTGCGTTTCGAAGATGGTACGCAGGGCTTGGCGATGAACCTGGAGGAGCGCGAGATCGGCGTCGTGGTGCTGGGGGATTTCTCCAGCATCGAGGAAGGCCAGGAAGTGCGCCGTACCGGTGAGGTTCTCTCCGTCCCGGTTGGAGATGGCTACCTCGGGCGTACCGTTGATCCGCTCGGCAACCCGATCGATGGGTTGGGTGAGATTGCTCCGGTCGAAGGCCGACGGGCCCTGGAGCTGCAGGCTCCCGGCGTGATGATGCGTCGGTCCGTGTACGAGCCGCTGCAAACGGGGATTAAAGCCATCGATGCCATGATCCCGATCGGACGTGGACAACGCCAGCTCATTATTGGTGACCGGCAGACCGGGAAGACCGCGCTCGCTCTCGATACGATCCTGAACCAGAAGGAGAACTGGGAGACGGGCGACCCCAGCAAACAAGTGCGTTGCATCTATGTGGCCATCGGTCAGAAGGGGTCAACCATCGCTTCGGTGCGATCCACCTTACAGAAGGGCGGCGCAATGGAGTACACGACGATTGTTGCCTCTCCCGCGTCCGACCCGGCGGGTTTCAAGTACCTGGCTCCATACACCGGTTCTGCCATCGGCCAGCACTGGATGTACGGCGGTAAGCATGTTCTCATCATCTTCGACGACCTGTCTAAGCAGGCGGAGGCGTATCGAGCCGTGTCGCTCCTGCTGCGGCGACCGCCGGGGCGTGAGGCCTACCCCGGTGACGTCTTTTACCTGCACTCGCGACTTTTGGAGCGCTGTGCGAAGCTCTCCGATGAACTCGGTGGCGGGTCCATGACCGGTCTACCGATGATCGAGACAAAGGCGAATGACGTATCGGCGTATATTCCGACGAACGTCATCTCCATCACCGACGGACAGATCTTCCTTCAGTCCGACCTGTTCAACTCGGATCAGCGCCCCGCGGTTGACGTGGGTATTTCGGTGTCGCGAGTCGGTGGCGACGCGCAGATCAAAGCGATGAAGAAGGTTGCCGGTACGCTGAAGATTACTTTGGCGCAGTATCGTTCGCAGCAAGCATTCGCCATGTTCGCATCTGATCTGGACGCGGCGACGCGTCAGCAGTTGACGCGTGGTGAACGTTTGATGGAGCTGCTGAAGCAGCCGCAGTACACGCCATTCCCCGTTGAGGACCAGGTCGTGTCCGTGTGGGTTGGAACAGCGGGCTTCCTTGATGAGGTGCCGGTGAATCGGGTCCACGACTTCGAGACCGGGGTGCTTGATTACGTTCGGCACAACTCGAATGTTCTGGAGACCATTCGCGATACCGGCGTACTCGACGACGATACGGAGGAGACTCTGCGGAAAGTCGTGGCCGAGTACCAGCACAGCTTCCTGGTGGCCGAGGGCTTGATCGCCGCGGAGGAAGAGGCAGCTGAGGTGGAGACCGAAGAGGTCCAAGAGCAACTCGTGCGAGGCAGGCGAGGCTGACCATGGCGGGGGCACAGCGGGTTTTTAAGGAGAAGATCCGGGCGACGCAAACCTTGGAGAAGGTTTTTAACGCCATGGAGCTTATCGCGGCATCGCGTATTTCGCGTGCTCGTGAGGCTGCGCAGGGATCGGATCCTTATACCCGAGTTCTCACGCAGTCAATCGCGGCGGTGGCAGCGCATGACTTCGACCATCGGCATCCACTTCTCAACGCGCGTACGGACACGAATCGTGTGGCGGTTCTCATCGTCACATCCGATCGCGGTATGGCCGGAGCGTATTCGGCATCCGTACTGCGCGAGGCGGACCGGCTTCTGGAGTCGCTGCGCGACGAGGGCAAGGAACCGGTGCTCTATGTCAGTGGTCGGCGCGGGGAGTCGTACTTTCGTTTCCGCAATGTAGAGATGGCGCAGACCTGGACGGGGCATTCGGATAATCCGAGCGTTGAGGTTTCCGATGAGATCGCCCGCACCCTACTGGACCTCTTCCTGGCTCCGGCGGATCAGGGCGGTGTTGCCGAGTTGCATGTGGTTTTCACGCGCTTTATTTCCATGGTGAAGCAGGTGGTGCAGGTGCGGCATATGCTTCCGATGGAGGTCGTGGAGCCGGAGGAGTCGCTTCTTTCTGAAGATGTGGAGCGAGACGAACTCGGTGACTATGTTCCAGGAGCGATGCCGCTTTACGAGTTTGAGCCCTCCGCCCAGGAGGTTTTCGACCTGCTGCTGCCCATGTACATCAACCAGCGAATCCGTTCTGTGTTGTTGATGTCGGCGGCATCCGAGCTGGCATCGCGTCAGCAGGCCATGCATTCTGCAACGGAGAATGCGCAGCAGCTCATAGAGGACTACACCCGCATGGCGAATAATGCCCGCCAGGCGGAGATCACAACCGAGATCACCGAGATTGTGTCGGGCGCCGATGCGCTCAAGCAAGATTGACATGGAGGAAGACGATCAGCGTGAAGGAAGAGAAGAACATGACTGACACTGTCGAGACACCGGTCGTCGGCCAGGGTCGCGTTGTTCAGGTCATCGGTGCCACCGTCGACGTCGAGTTCCCGTCCGATGCTCTGCCGGAGATCAACAATGCGCTGGTGACCCGGGTGGACCTGTCCGCGCAGGGTGAGGGTGAGGGCGCCTCGGATATGACGCTCGAGGTGGCCCAGCACCTGGGAGACAATATCGTCCGTTGTATTGCCATGAAGCCGACGGACGGCCTGGTACGTGGTGCGCTGGTGCACGATACCGGCACGGCAATCACTGTGCCGGTGGGTGACGCCACCAAGGGGCATGTTTTCAACGTGCTCGGTGACTGCCTCAACCTCGAGGAGGGGGAGAGGCTCGAGATCACCGAACGGTGGCCGATTCACCGCAAGCCGCCGTCGTTCGATGCGCTGGAACCGGAAACTCGCATGTTCCAGACGGGCATCAAGGTTATCGACCTGCTCACCCCGTACGTGCAGGGTGGCAAGATCGGTTTGTTCGGCGGCGCCGGTGTGGGGAAGACGGTTCTGATTCAGGAAATGATTCAGCGCGTCGCCCAGGACCATGAGGGTGTCTCCGTGTTTGCGGGCGTGGGAGAGCGCACCCGTGAGGGCAACGACCTCATCCACGAAATGGACGAGGCGGGAGTTCTTGACAAGACCGCCCTGGTATTCGGGCAGATGGATGAGCCGCCGGGGGTGCGCCTGCGCATCGCCCTGTCCGGGCTAACCATGGCGGAGTACTTCCGCGACGTGCAGAACCAGGATGTGCTGCTGTTCATTGACAATATCTTCCGGTTTACGCAGGCGGGTTCGGAGGTGTCCACTCTGCTCGGCCGTATGCCCTCCGCCGTCGGATACCAGCCGACCTTGGCGGACGAGATGGGCGCCTTGCAGGAGCGGATCACCTCCACACGCGGGCATTCGATTACCTCGCTGCAGGCGATTTACGTTCCTGCGGACGATTACACCGATCCCGCACCGGCAACGACCTTCGCACATCTGGATGCCACGACGCAGCTCTCCCGCGAGATCGCTTCTCGTGGCCTCTACCCGGCCGTCGATCCGCTCACATCCACCTCGCGAATTCTCGACCCGCAAATCGTGGGCCAGGATCACTACGAGGTAGCAACCCGGGTTAAGGCGATCCTGCAGAAGAACAAGGAACTGCAGGACATTATCTCCATTCTCGGCGTGGATGAGCTTTCCGAGGAAGACAAGGTGACGGTGGCACGAGCACGCCGGATCCAGCAGTACCTCTCGCAGAACACCTACACGGCGGTGAAGTTCACCGGCGTTGAGGGATCCACGGTACCGGTGGATGAGACGGTTGAAGCCTTCCGGCGGCTGTGCGACGGTGAATACGACCATATCCCGGAGCAGGCATTCTTCAATATCGGTGGTATCGAGGATATCGAGCACGCCTGGCAGCGCATCCAGCAGGAGCAGGCCTGATGTTGGTCGAGATCGTGGCACGCTCCGGGCCGGTGTGGTCCGGACGGGCCGATCACGTCAGTGTTCCCTCTGTCAACGGCGGCATGGGCATCCTGCCCGGTCATACGCCGTTGATGGCGCTGCTCGACGCCGGGCCGGTGGAGGTGCGGCAAGGGGGAGGCGTCGTCGAGGTATTCGACGTCGACCGCGGCTTCGTCACCGTGGATAACGACCATATCTACATAGTTGTCGACGGTGCGGGCAACGGTGCTGCCCGGAGAGGTATGGCGGACTAGTGGGCACGAGCGTCGTCGCCACGGTGAGGCTGATTCTTCTTATTGCAGCTGTTCTGTTCATCGTGGTGTATGGCGCCATGGTTATTCGCCTGCGAGCGCTACTCAATCGGGCTGGCACCTTTCAATGCTCGCTACGGGTGGGGTCCGGAGCGTGGCGGACCGGCGTCATGCTGTTCCGCCCGGATGCTCTGCTGTGGTTTGCTACTCGATCCTTGCGGCCGCAGCCGCGCTTCGTGATCCCGAGATCGGCACTTCGCCTCTCCGGCCACAGCACGGCTGGCGATGACATTATCGTTGCCGACTTGTCGGTGGGGAGTTCCACCTTACAGGCCGCAATGTCGTCCGCGTCGTTGGCAGGGCTGGTGTCCTGGCTCGACTCGGCGCCGCCGGCGGAGGAACCCACCGACATTTGAGCCTCGTACGGGCACGCAGAGGGGAGCGGTTCCGCCGTTGCGCGCGGTGACGTGTACGCTTGCAGGGTGCGTGTAGTTTTTGCCGAATGCTCTGTTGACTACTCCGGTCGTCTTGATGCTCACCTGGAGCCCGCCGTGCGCCTGCTGGTGCTGAAGGCGGACGGGTCCGTTCTTGTCCATTCCGACGGCGGCTCCTATAAGCCTTTGAACTGGATGAGTCCGCCGGCCAGAATGCGCCGGCGCGAACCGGAACCCGAGGAGAGCGCGGCGGGTGTCAGCGAAGTCTGGGAGGTCTCGCACCTGAAAACCGACGACGCACTGATCATTCGGATTTTCCAAGTGTTCGGCGATTATGAGCGGGCGCTCGGTGAAGAGCCCGGCCTGGTCAAGGATGGAGTAGAGGCGCATCTGCAGAAGCTCCTCGCCGAGCAGGTGGAACGCTTGGGGAAGGGGCTGAGCCTGGTGCGGCGTGAGTTTCCCACGCCTATCGGCCCGGTGGATCTCATGCTGCGCGATGGCAACGGCGGGCATGTCGCCGTTGAGGTGAAACGGCGTGGTGAGATCGACGGCGTTGAGCAACTCACGCGCTACCTGGATCTTCTGGGGCGCGATCCGCTTTTGACCCCGTTACGGGGGATATTCGCCGCCCAGGAGATTCGGCCGCAGGCGCGTGTTCTCGCCGCAGACCGCGGTATTGAATGCGTCACGCTTGACTATGACGAGATGCGTGGACTCGACCGGCCGGAAGACCGGCTGTTCTAGTACGCCGTCGCGCATCGCGCTGCGACCGGGCGCCGGGGTGTAGCGTATGTATGTGCGTCGATCCAAGAAATACTCTCGTCCGGTACGGCCGCTGAACATTGAGGCGGCCATGGGAGGCGTGCGCCACGAACGGGGCCGTGACGGTACGGACTATAAGGTCCATCATATTTCGGCGGGTAGCAAGCAGTATGTCTGCCCCGGCTGCAACGGCATTATTCTCGTGGGCGAAGCGCATGAGGTGGTGTGGACGGAGGACACGATCTGGGGAGCGCAGCACGGAATTGACTCCCGACGGCACTGGCACACCTCCTGCTGGAAGCATCGGGGCCGTTAATCCCGCCGCGTACCCGGTCGCACGTGTACTCGCGAACCGCTAATGTTGGCGTATGACTTCACTTGCTTGGCGCCGCACTGGCCCACACAGCGATCTTCCGTTTGTCTTGCTGCATGCCATGCCCTTGGACGGCAGTATGTGGGACTCCGTACGAAGTGAATTGGCGGAAATCGACGTTCTGACCATCGATGCTCCCGGGTTCGGCGGCTCGCCCTCCGGTGTGGAGTTGCAGGGCGAATACGGTATCGCGTCCGCTTCGGTGGAAGTATTCGTCCGGGCGTTGAAGGACACGCTCGACTCCATCGGCATCACCCGGATCGTTCTCGGCGGCCTGTCCATGGGCGGATCGGTGGCGGCAGCGTTCACTCTGGCTTACCCGGGGATGGTCGCCGGCCTTGCCCTCATGGATACCAATATTGGCGCCGATGTACCCGCCCACCGCGAGATACGCCTAAACGCGCTGCGACTATGCGCCGAAGGTCGGCCCTACGATGCGGTTAAGGACTGGACCACCGTCATGGTCTCTCCGTCCTGTCCGCAGGAGATCCGCGATTCCCTCGATGCGCGCTTCCGGCAGATATCCGCCTCCTCGCTGGCCTGGGTCCAGGAAGCGTTGATGAATCGCGCCGACGCCCGCGATGCCGTGCGTATTGATGGGCCGGTGCTACTGGAACGCGGCAGCGACGACGCCACCTGCTCGCGGGAGTCCTTTGCAGAATTACAAGAGCGGGCCCCGCATGCGCGTATCGCAGAGATTCCGGGAGCCGGGCATTTCACCGCCGACGAGAAGCCGACCGAGCTGGCGGCACTGCTGCGCGGACTTTACCAAGAGGCGAGTGCAACCCAGGCATGAGCCCGCCACCCGTGTCCGGTGGCGGGCACGGGTACAGGTGTTACACGGCCTCCGCGCTGCTTGTTGCGCTGGAGTCATCCGATGTCTCGGAGTCTTCTTCCAGCTCTGCGGCGCTATCGGCCGCCGGTGCGGTATAGGCACCATCGGCGTCCTCGGCCGCGTTGGCCGCGGCATTGGCAACGATTGCCGAGACGGCGATGGAGGCCGAGTTGTCGGAGGCGAGCAGGGCGCGCATGTCCTCGATGTAAGAGCTGAGAACCTCGCGTTGCTCCTGCAGCAGAGCGACCTGCTCCTCGGCGGAGGTGGTCGTTTCAACCGCCTCTTCTGCGGCTTCTTGGCGAATGCGCTCCGCTTCGGCGCGGGCGGCGCTGAGCATCTCCTCGGCCTCTTGGCGCGCTGCATTGACGATCTCAGCCGCTTTGTTCTCGCTAACTGACGTCAGCTCTTCCGCGCGTTCCGTTGCTTCTGCCAGGCGCCGTTCCGCCTCATCCGCACGCGCCTCGGCGGTACGAACCATGTGTTCCGCAGCCGAACGCGCCTCCGTCTCCGCTGCAGCGCGCTCGTCGGCACTGCGCTTGCGTAGGCTTGTCACCTCGCGATTCACGCTGGCCCGCAGTGAAGCGACTTCTTCGTTGGCCTCGGTACGGATACGGTTCGCTTCCCGTTCCGCCTGAGCGCGCAAGGTCGCAACTTCTTCTTCCGTTTCGGTGCGTAGTGCGGTCAACTCGTCTTCGGCCCGGGCACGTTGTTGTTCCACATCGTGCGTTGCCTGTGAACGTAGCGCGGCGACCTCCGCGTTCGCCGTTGTTCGGACCCGATTGGCCTCCCGTTCGGCGGAAGCGACGAGCTCCTCGGCGGTGCGCTGTGCATTGGCTGTCAAGGCGTTGGCCTCCTTGCGCGATGAGGCGCGCAGCTGATCTGCATTGGCATGAGCACGAGCCAGCGTATCCTGAGCCTCGGATTCGGCTGCGGCGGTGAGATCGTTCGCCCGTGACTGGGCGCGGTTAATGGTGGACTCGGCGTCGGAGTTCGCCCGCGCCATCACGTCCATAGCCTGTTGTTCGGTTGCGTGAAGGAGCCGTTCCACGCGGGAACCAAGCCCGCCGTAGCTTGGGCGGTCGTTTTCTCGCAGCTGCTTACGGGCTTCCGCAAGTTCACCTGAGAGGCGGAGAACGCGTGAATCGAGGTTCGCCACCTGTGAACGTGTATCCCCGAGGGCCTTCTCGAGGGAATGTACGCGCTCGTCGACCTGGGCACGGTCGTAACCACGGCGCACTAGCGGGAAAAGCGGGCTATCTTCGTCCATGTTGACCCTTTCGATTAGTAGGCACGGCGTGACAGGACTGGCACTGATACTAAGGTTACTCGTATATGGGAGGTACGGCAGAGTTCCGAGACAGACTTCATGAGTCCGTCATGGGCGAGGCGCGGGAATCAGATGGAATTCATATGAGAAGCTGAGCGTAAGGCGTACAGGTGGGCTGGGCGTTGTGACACCGCACGATTGGCGCACTCGCTTTGAGTTCGAAAGACTTGTACGTCACAGGCCGTACCGGGGTGCATTCGCACTCGTAACCTTCGGTAGGGTATCGTTATTAAATCGTTATATTGTGTGGGTACTTAACGGCAAGGGAGAGACAATGCGGAAGATCGCCGGCATTGCGCTCGGAGTGATTGGACTTCTCGTCGCATTCCTCGGAGTGGGTAAGGCCACGATATGGAGTGATGACGGGCAGGTCACTGCCGAAGCCGTTCCTTCCGGGGATACGGCGTATGTTTTGACGGAACCGGGCGTACTGGACATGGTGTCCGATACGGTGACAATCACCGCATCCGGCTCCGACGATGCCGATGTCACCATCGCTATCGGCTATGCCGGTGATGTCGCGGCGTGGGCGGAAGGGCTTTCGGCCGACTCGATCAGTGGCATGAAGGACTGGTCGACATTAGCAGTGACCAGCGCGGCTGCGGACGGCGAAACCACTGCGGATGAAGAGCAGGCCGAGGGGGACGCCGAAGATGCGACCGAAGTTCCTGCCCTTGCGGATTCGGATATGTGGCTGAGCGTCAAAAATGAGAAAGGATCGGCTAAAGTCACCGGTTACGAGGTGGCCGATCCGGGCAATATCTCGTTGATCGCCACCGCATCCAATGGGAAGGCTCCCACAGTCACGCTGAGCTGGAGTCGCGAGGTCAATTCCGGCGACGTTATACCGTTGATTCTCATTGGCGTGCTGCTGGCGATTATCGGCCTGCTCCTGCTTGTTCTAGAGCGGCAGGAGGCGCGCAGCCGTGCCCGACGGCAGGAATCGCGGCAGCGTCGCCAGGCCCGCCGTGCCTCGCGTGCGGCCGCGGAAACAACCGTTCTGCAAGCATTCGACGGTGACATCGCGGAGAGTACTCGACACGTGCAGAACGCGGTCACCGGGCAGGCCCTGGGGGCGGGAATCATATGTGCCAGCCCTCGCTCGCAGGAGTTGCGCTCACGCGAGCTGGCTGAGGAGGACCGCTTGGTGATCCCCGTTGACGACGAAGACGAGTCGCCTGAGCCGGATACCGCGGCCGACGACGAACCGTCGACCGCAGCGGGAGCCCAGTGGCGCAGCCGCTGGGAGTTCGCCACGGCTGGACGGCAAGATGAGACGGAGACCGCATCCGCACCGAGCGCGGAGCTTGCAGGTGAACCAGAAGGCAACCATGCGGAAGAAGAGGGCGAGAAGAAGGAGGACCCTGATGCATAGGAGAGCTATTGCGACTGTCGGAGTACTGGTTTTCGCTCTGTCCGGCTGCGCAAACGAGGCGGAGCTTCCCAAGGCGACAGCGGCCACCGAGACTGCGCGTCCTGCGCTCTCGGTCACCCGTTTTGAGCAGGTGCAGTCCAACATCTTCGACAGCCTCGCGTCGGCCGATGAAGAGCTCAACGGTGAGGCGCTGGCTGAGCGTGTAACCGGTCCATTCGCGTCTATGCGCAACGCCGAGTACAAACTGAAATCGATACTCGCGGACAGTATGTCGCTGGAAAGACTGTCAGACAGTGCCGACCAGACGATGATCAGCGCTGCCGATGACTATCCGCATGCCGCGGTCAGCATCATGGCTGAGCCCGCCGGATCGAGCGCCAAGACGATCGATATCTTCGTGCAGCCCTCGGCACGGGAGAATTGGTCGTTGTGGGGCGTCGCCGATATTCTGCCCGGTGCAACGGTGCCGGCGCTCAAGTTCGGGGAAGAGGGAGGCACGGTTCTTGCTTCGGATTCTGCGGAGGGTCTAGTCGCAAGTCCAGACGATGTGCTCGCTGGCTATACCACCCTCGCATCGACTCGAACTGATTCCAAGGGTCTGCGCTTCGCCGATGACGCTTGGCTTGCCAAGATGGCTGAGGCACAAGACGCCAATGCGGAAACCACTGCGGATACGGGAACGGCAACCATGTCCTTCGAACCCGGCGAGAACGGGACGGTCGCGGTGCGCACGGCCGACGGAGGCGCACTGGTATTCGGACAGGTCAACGTCACAACGACCATCTCCGTGACCGCGGAGGGAGGATCCGTGGATATTGCCGGTGGCGGCAATATTGCGGCGCTAGGAACGGGCAACGCGAATGACAGCCTGACCGTGACGGATACGATGACGGCGCACTACACTACCGTCATAGTCTTCAATGTGCCCGCCGCGGATGCGGAGGACCAGACAATTGATGTTGTTGCTGCCCACGCGGCAGTGCTTCTCGACGTATCGAATGGATGAAAATGTCACAGCCTCTTGGCGCCTCGATGTATGGTGCCGTCGATCTTTCTGGTCTGAGTAATCGTACGAATGGGAGGGCCGGTAGTGCCGCTCCCACGGGTGCTGCAGGTGCCAACCCCGCCGCTTCGTCCGGCGCGAGTGTGCCGGGGCCGCTGGTTACCGACATTACGGCGGACTCTCTACAAGGCGCCCTGGAAATGTCGCAGCGCGTTCCCGTCGTCGTGCTTTTTCATACCTCTCGATCGGAACCCGCAGCCGCCCTTGACCGGCAGTTGCAGGCGCTCGCTACGCAACAGAACGGTCGTTTCCAGCTGGGACGAGTCGACGTCGATGCGGCCCCCGAAGTTGCACAGGCGTTCCGTATCACGGGCGCACCGGCAGTGGTCGCGTTGTTGCAGGGGCAGCCAATTCCGCTGTTTGAAGGCGTTCCGGCCGAAGGCGAATTGAGTACGGTTATTGACAGGCTCTTGGAGGCGGCGGCTCGTTACGGGATTACCGGTGTTCTGGACGGTGACGCGGCGGCGGTGCCTCCGCAGCCACAGCTGCCCCCGCATCATAAGGAAGCGGCCGAGGCTCTCAGCTCCGGCGATCTGGACACCGCACATGCCGAGTACTTGGCGGCACTTAAGGCAAACCCGGGCGATGCCGCAGCGCAGACGGGAGTGGCGCAGGTGGAACTGCTGCAGCGGGTGCGTGTCCTCAACCCGGAGCAGACATTGCGTGCCGCGCAGAGCGATGATTCACTCAATGCCCAGCTGGCCGCGGCCGATGTCGAAGTTGCATACGGGCGGCCCGGTGAGGCATTTGCGCGGCTCCTCGCGGTGATTCGTCGTAGCAACGGTGAAGAGCGCGACAGTGTCCGCAAACGTCTTCTGGCACTATTCGAAATAGTCGGCACACACGAACCGGTGGTGGCTCAGGCGCGCCGGGAACTGTCTGCGGCGCTTTTCTAAAATCAGCACGAGGCGCGCACCGGCGAGCCGGAACGCCACGCACCGTCTCGCAGTTAGGCGCTGCTGGAACGGGCCTCTTCGGGCGGCGTCGCCGTTGGCAACTGCCGGTTGGTACGCGATGTGGTCGGGCGTTGCTACGCGCGCGCGAGCCACGTGGTCGACTCGGCGCTTCCGGGGGCGGCACTTGCCAGGAGAACCCGCCAATCCTCTGGGATGCTCACGTCCGTGTCGAACGTCGTGAGGATAAGTATGTCTCCACGTTCCGCATCGGCAGGGGCCGTGTTGAGGTACGCAAGGGCGCCCGGGAATGCGTCCGAGACGTCTTCCAGTCCGCCATGACCGAGCGCCAACTCGCTGCGCAAGGCGTACATGCGGCGGAAGAAGTTGAGGGTGGAGGAAGTAGAGGCTTCCTGAGCATCAACAGCAAAGGCGGCCCACTCCGGGGGCTGTGGAAGCCACGACTGTCCGTCCGGTGAGAAGCCGAAGGCGGGTGCCTGCGCACGCCAGGGAAGAGGGACCCGGCAACCGTCACGGCCGGCCTCAACCCCCTTGGTCCGAAAGTAGGCCGGATCCTCACGTACGTCGTCTGGAAGGGCGGTGTGCTCCGGCAAGCCGAGTTCTTCGCCCTGATACAGATAACAGGAGCCGGGCAGTCCTGCCATCAACAAATGTGCGGCGAGCGCGCGGCGGGCGCCGAGTTCGGGATCGGGCTGCTCATCGGTGGCCCGAATACCGTTGGGGCCTTTCCCGGTGTGGGACAGTCCGAGGCGAGAGGCCGCTCGAACAACATCATGGTTCGAGAGAACCCAGGTGGTCGGCGCGCCGACGGCATCCATGGCGCGCAGAGACGATGCAATCACCGCCCGGAGGTCATCGCGTTTCCACTGGCTTGATAGGAAGTCGAAGTTGAAGCATTGTGACATCTCATCCGAGCGAACGTATTGCGCCAGACGATCACCGGGAGAGACCCATGCCTCCGCCACCAGCATGCGATCCGGTCCGTACTCATCAAGAACGGTACGCCATTCACGGTAGATGTCATGGACGCCGTCGCGGTCCCACATCGGAGGGGGCGGCACGCTGGCGGCGTCGGCGTCGCTCCCTTCCACCATGGTCCAGTGGTACTGCCAGTCGGGTAGTTCAGGGTCTTTCGCCAGCCCGTGTGCGACATCGATTCGGAAGCCGTCAACGCCGCGATCCAGCCAGAATCGCAACACGTCGCGAAACTCGGCATGAACGGCGGGGTTGTCCCAGTTCAGATCGGGCTGGCTTGAGTCGAAGAGATGCAGGTACCACTGCGGATCGTCCTGCCAGGGAGATCCCGGTGCATCGTCGCGCTCGCGGACCCGTGTCCACGCGATGGAGCCGAAGATCGAGGTCCAGTCATTGGGCGGTGCATCGGTACTCGCTTCGCGGAACCAGTAGCGTTCCCGCTCGGGTGAGTCCGGTCCGGCGGAGAGCGCTTCGCGGAACCAGACGTGTTCGTCACTGGTGTGGTTTGGGACGAGATCGATGATGATCCGCATCCCGAGTTCATGAGTGCGGGCGATGAGGGCGTCGGCGTCTTCCAGCGTTCCCAACCGCGGGTCAATATTGCGATAATCGGCGACATCGTATCCTGCGTCGTGCTGCGGTGAGGGATAGAACGGCGATAGCCAGACGGCGTCCGCCCCCAGGCTTGCCACATACTCCAGGCGGGCGGTGATGGCGGGAAGGTCACCGATCGGCCCGCCGGAGGAGGCAAACGAGCGGGGATAGATCTGGTAGATGACGGCGTCCTGCCACCACTGACTCGGAGCGGTCGGACGATGAAGTTGCCTGGGCATGGATTCCTTTACCTTGTGGGACGAATGGGGCGTCTTACCTTCTGGCCCCTGCTCAGCGTGAGCAGCGGGCGGTGGACTCACGCACGATGAGTTCGGCGTGGAACTGCATGGAGCGCAAGCTGGTCGCGGTGTCGTCGATCATGGAGAGCAGCGTAGAGATTGCTGCTTCGCACATGGCCCGAACCGGCTGGTGGAAGGTGGTCAATGGGGGATTGGTGAAGCGCATGAGCGGGGAGTCGTCAAAACCGATGATGGAGACGTTCGCCGGTACCCGTAGCCCGGCGCCCTCACAGTAGCGGATAGCGCCCAGGGCCATGATGTCGGAACCACACACGATCGCCGTGCATTCATTCTCAATGAGTTGCGCCGCGGCCGCTTGGCCACCCTCCACGGTGAATAGAGTGTTGACGATGGGCGCCGCAGCTCCGGGAAGAATCTGTGCCATCGCGCGGGTGAAGCCGAGTGCTTTCTGCTGCGAGGGGATGAAACGGCTGGGGCCGACGGCGAGTCCAATGCGCGTGTGGCCCTGCGCGGCCAAATGCCGAACCGCCTGGGTGACGGCCGAAACATCGTCGGTGGAGAAGTCCGGCGCATCGATACCGGGATGAGCTCCATTCATCGTGACGAAAGGAACGTGGAGTTCTTGCAGGTGGCGGTACCGGTCAATGCTTGCCGTCATGTCCGCATGTAAACCGGAGACGAAAACGATGCCGGAGGCGTGCTGGTCAATGAGGATCTGCACGTAAGCGTCCTCGGTGACGCCGCCGGCGGTTTGAGTGCATAGCAGAGGCGTGTAGCCTCCGGATGCCATGGTCGATTCCAGATTCTGTGCAAAGCTCGGAAAAATGGGGTTGGAAAGCTCGGGAACGACAAGGCCAATAAGCCCGCCGGGACGTTGGCGCAGGCGCTCGGGCCGTTCATAGCCCAGCAGATCGAGCGCCGTGAGCACGGCCTTGCGCGTGGCAGGAGCAACTGTGCCCTTGCCGTTCAGCACACGTGAAACGGTCGCGGTCGAAACGCCCGCTTGCTTGGCCAGATCGGCCAGCCTGATACGGTCTGCCATCGTTGTACTCCTAGGCCTCCATGCCCGTCATGCGCGTTTATGAAGGATACGCACCCCTGCTCAGCAGCGGCAACACCTCACTTGTTTCTCTGCAAGACTTTACAGTCTGGGAGCAAAACGCGCCACGTCGAAATGCCGATTGGACGGATTCCTACACTAATAGATCACAGGATGATGACAATTTTCTGAAATTACTTGCAGAACCTTACAGAGCGGATATATTCTCGTTTTAATCGTTCATGTCACACGGCTGTGGTGAATTGAACGACTCGGTTCACACAATCAACACATCAGGAGATCGAGATGCGAAGGGGCATAGCACTTGCCACCGCCGCCGGGCTTGCGTTAACGCTGGCTGCCTGCGGAAACGATTCAACAACAGACGAAACAAGTGGTGCCACGGGTGGTTCCACAACGGATACGAGCACCACTGCCGAGGGTGATGGCATCACCATTACCGTATGGACAGACACCAATCGTCAGCCCGCACTCGAAGAAGCCGCTAAGGCCTACGAGGAAGCGACCGGCAACACGGTTGAGCTGGTGACCAAGGAGTTCGATGACATCCGTGCGGACTTCCTTGCCCAGGTACCCACCGGTGAAGGACCGGATATCACCGTTGGCGCGCATGACTGGCTGGGCGAGTTGGTGTCAAATGGAGTTGTTGCTCCTCTCGAACTTGGCGACAAGGCAGAGGAGTTTAATGACCTCGCTCTGACGGCCTTCACCAATGACGGCCAGGTGTACGGCCTTCCCTACGCGATGGAGAACGTGGCTATTATCCGCAATACCGCGCTGGCAGACTCCACCCCCGATACTTTCGACGAGATGATCGAGATGGGTAAGGCTGCGGGCACCGAGTATCCCTTCCTCATCCAGACCGGAGCCGATGGCGACCCGTACACCTACTACGCACTACAGACTTCCTTCGGTGCACCGGTGTTCGAGCTGGATGACAACGGCGAGTACAACACCACGCTGGCCCTGGGCGGCGAGAACGGCCACAAGTTCGCACAGTGGTTGAACGATCAGGGTGAAACCGGCACCGGCGTGCTGGACACCAACATGACATACGACATTGCCGTTGATGCCTTCAAGAACGGCAACGCTCCGTACATTGTTGGTGGCCCCTGGATGGTTGCCGACTTCGAAGAAGCCGGCATCGACATCGCCGTGGATCCGATTCCGTCCGCCGGCGGCGAGGCGGCGCAGCCCTTCGTCGGTGTGCAGGGCTTCTACCTGTCAGCCCAGGCACAGAACCAGCTGGCAGCTACCGACTTCCTTGTGAACTACGTTGCCACGGAGGACGTGCAGGAGACCATTTACGAGGTGGGTAACCGCCTCCCGGCCATGACCTCCGTTGCCGAGAAGGCGGCGGAGAACCCTGTGACCGCCGGCTTCGCCGAGGTGGCAGCCGACGGCGCCCTTATGCCGTCCATTCCGGAAATGAGTGCGGTGTGGAACTACTGGGGTTCGACTGAGTCGCAGCTCGTTAAGGGAAGCGACGATCCTGCCGGAGTGTGGGACAAGATGGTGTCCGATATTGAGGGCGACCTCTAAGTCTCCGCTTAGTTCTTGATCGTGAGGGGTGCCGTGGTGCGCATCCGGTGCGCCACGGCACCCCTCACGTGAGGAAGGCACGTGATGGCAGAAACTTCGATTGAGCCGGAGGCTGCGACTGAGCCGCGAGTAAGCGGTTCGCATGCGACGACATGGCGGTCCGGCTTCTTCGTCAAACTCATTCTCATGGCGGCGGTTAACGCCGTGGGTCTTTATGTTATCGTCGCAGCGTTCACGGCACAGGCCTGGCTGATCTTCGCCTTGATGACCGTGCTGCTACTGGCGGTGGACTACATCTACTTCTCCAAGCGAACACTGGCGCTGAAGTATTTGGCTCCCGGCCTTGTCTTCCTGCTCGTGTTCCAGATATTCGTCATTCTGTACACCGGGTACGTGGCATTCACCAACTACGGGCATCGCCACACACTCGATAAGAGCGCCGCCATCACATCCTTGATGTTGCAGAACACGCGGCGTGTGGAAGGTTCCGCTCAGTACCCACTCGTCGTCGTCGAGAAGGACGGAAATCTCGGGTTCGCCGTTCTCGATGATGGTGTCGTGCGCGTGGGAACAGCAGAAGATCCCTTGGCTGAAGTACCGGACGCCACCGTTGACGGCACCACGATCACCGAGGTTCCCGGTTGGGACGTGCTCACGATGAGTGACTGGGCATCGCGGCAGTCGGAGGTGGCGAACCTTCGCGTCCCGCTGTCCGATGATCCGGAGGAAGG
>SUUB01000002.1:46562-48180 GCA_015062745.1 Actinomycetaceae bacterium | reverse complement strand
CAGCTCATGACGCAGGTGACGCCGCTGCTGATCTCCTCCTTCGCCTTCAATTTCAACAACTTCAACCTGATATACATGTTGACGCAAGGCGGACCGCAGTTCGAGGATGCGTCGGTTCCGGTGGGCGCAACGGACATTCTGATCTCCATGGTGTACCAGATATCCGGACTTTCCGGTAAGGCGCAGGCCAACTATGGACTCGCGTCTGCCATGTCGATTCTGATCTTCATCATCGTCGGGACGATCTCGATGATCAGCTTCAGGAAGTCGCGTGCGATGGAAGGGGCCCAGTGATGAGTGAAACAACTACGATCGCGGCGACGGCGGACGCTCAGCCATCCATCGCTCGTCCGACAAAAGAGCACCGGCGCCCCTTCGGACGTTGGTTCGCCGAGGTGGGCTTCCGGCACGTCATTGGCATCATTGCAGTCATATACGCTGCGTTCCCGATCCTATACGTCATCTCGGCCGCGCTGAATCCGCATATCGGTACGACGCTGACATCGTCGAACAGTCTGTTCTCGGCAGTCTCCCTGGAGAACTTCGTGGAACTGGGGCGTGACACGCTGTTCTGGACCTGGTTCCGCAACACACTGGTCATCGGAATCATCACGGCTTTAGGAACCGTCCTCATGGGCGCCGCCGCAGCCTTCGCCTTTTCGCGGTATCGCTTCAAGGGGCGCAACGGCGGTCTGCTCGCGCTAATGGTCGTGCAGATGTTCCCGCAGCTGCTAGCCTTCGTTGCGATCTTCTTGCTGTTGCTGAGTCTGGGGAACGTGGTTCCAGCGCTTGGAATCAACTCGAAGTTGGCGCTGATCTGCGTCTACCTCGGGGGAGCTCTTGGCGCGAACACCTTCTTGATGTACGGAACCTTCAACTCCATTCCGATGGAGTTGGATGAGGCGGCCAAGATCGACGGCGCTTCCCATGCGCAGATCTTCTGGACCATCGTCATGCCGCTTGTTACGCCGATCCTGTCCGTCGTCGGGCTGCTGAGCTTCATCAGCTGCTTCAACGACTTCATTCTCTCGAAGGTAATTCTGACCGGGCAGAGCAACTGGACGATGGCTGTTGGAATGAATCTGTGGGTAGGTGGAAACGAGAAGCACTGGGACTGGTTCACGTCGGGAGCGATTATCGCGGCGCTGCCGATCCTGCTGCTGTTCCTCTTCCTGCAGAAGTACATCGTGTCGGGTTTGACCGGAGGTTCGGTCAAGGGCTAACCCGATCCCGGCAGAGGTCTTTCTGCCGTCGATGACGGTGGTGGTCGGCCTAGGAGGCGCGGTCGACCGCACTTGTCACACTAATACGAGGGAACACTCAGGTGTTCCCTCGTATTGCTTACATGCGGTGATTGGTCGGCCCCGGATACATGCGGTGAAGGGGCAACCCCGGATACATACGGTGAAGGGTGCCCCTGGGCACATGTGCTGGTGACTCAGGCTTGGAACGAAGGGCCGGCGGTACAACCCCTGACACGCGCGTCTCCTACACACAACAAACGGCGCCGGCAGCGAACTCCGTGAGCGCGCCGCCAGCGCCGCCAGTACGTCAGTTGCTAGAGGGTGGACTCCTCAGCGGCGGAGTCGCCCGCACTCGGCGCAACGGAGGTGCCCGC
>SUUB01000002.1:43902-46462 GCA_015062745.1 Actinomycetaceae bacterium | reverse complement strand
GCCCGCACTCGGCGCAACGGAGGTGCCCGCCGTGGCGGAGCCGATCGCGGCGTTGGCGTCTGCATCCGCCACCTCGTCGTCCTGCGGACGATGCGGTGTGAAGTAGACGACGCCGAAGGGTGGTAGCTGCAAGGAGGCGGAGAAGGGCCGCCCGTTCCAACTCACCGGCTCGGCGGTCACGGCGCCGAAGTTGCCGACCCCGGAGCCTCCGTATTCCAGCGCGTCGGTATTGAGGATCTCATCCCACTGGCCATCGAAAGGCAAGCCGACCCGGTAGTCATTTTGCGGCACGCCTGCGAAATTGCAGATGACAACCATAATGTCTTCGTCGTCGGCGCTTCGCCGCAGGTAGGACAGCACATTGTGGTCGCCGTCGGACACGTCGATCCATTCGAAGCCATGGTTGGTGAAGTCGTCGCTCCACAGGGCGGGATGCTCCTGATAGACCTCATTCAGGCGCCGCACCAGCGAAAGGACGCCGTCGTGCGACGGATCATCGGTGAGCCACCAGTCCAAGCCCCTCGACTCGTTCCATTCCTCGATCTGGGCGAATTCTTGCCCCATGAACAGGAGCTTCTTGCCCGGATGCGACCACTGGTAGGCGAGCAGTTCGCGCACTCCGGCTAGCTTCTGCCAATCGTCGCCGGGCATCTTCGAATAGAGGGATCCCTTACCATGTACCACCTCGTCATGTGACAGTGGCAGCAGGAAGTGCTCCGAGAAGGCATAGACGAGAGAGAAGGTAATCTCGCCGTGGTGCCAGCGGCGGTTGATGGGCTTCTCCTCCAAGTAGCGCAGGGTGTCATTCATCCAGCCCATGTTCCACTTCAGGCCGAAGCCGAGTCCGCCATTATCGGTCATACCGGTGACGCCGGGCCAGGAGGTCGACTCCTCGGCGATCATCATCACGCCGGGGGCGCAACGATACGCGGTGGCATTGACCTCCTGCAGGAAGGAAATCGCTTCCAGATTCTCGCGGCCGCCGTACACATTCGGCTGCCACTGTCCATCTTCGCGCGAGTAGTCGAGGTAGAGCATGGAGGCGACGGCATCTACTCGAATTCCGTCGATATGGAACTCCTTGAGCCAATACAGGGCGTTGGCAACCAGGAAGTTGCGGACTTCGCGCCGCCCGAAGTTGAAGACCAGTGTGCCCCAGTCCGGATGCTCGCCGCGCAGTGGATTGGGATCCTCATACAGGGCCGTTCCGTCGAAGCGGGCGAGCGCCCAGTCATCCTTCGGGAAATGGGCGGGCACCCAGTCCATGATGACGCCGATACCGGCGCGATGCAGCCGGTCAATGAGGTAGCGCAGTTCGTCCGGAGTGCCGAAACGTGCCGTGGGAGCGTAGTAGCCGGTGACCTGGTAGCCCCAGGACGGAGCGAAGGGATGCTCTGCAAGCGGCATGAACTCCACGTGTGTGAAGCCGCAGTACTTGATATGACCGACCAGCTGCTCCGCCATGGTGCGGTAATCGAGGCCGGGGCGCCACGAACCCAGATGCACCTCGTAAATGCTGACCTTGCCCGCGTGAGGGTCGTGCTTCGCCCGTTCGGCGAGCCATTCCTCATCGCCCCAGGTGTAATGCGAATCGGTGATGATCGACGCCGTCGACGGCGGCACCTCGGTGCGTCGTGCCATCGGGTCGGCCTTCTGATGCCAGGACAAATCCGGGTACTGGATTTCGTACTTGTAGCGGGCGCCCACGGTTGCACCGGGAATGAAAATCTCCCAGATACCGGAAGAACCCATGGTCCGCATGGCGTGCAGCGATCCATCCCAGCCATTGAAATCGCCGATAACGCGCACCGCTTTCGCATTGGGGGCCCAGACGGCGAAACTCGTGCCGGTTACCTCACCGAGCTCGCTCGGGTACGAGCGGACATGTGCACCGAGGACCTTCCAGAGCTCCTCGTGGCGGCCCTCGCTGAACAGGTAAGTATCAACTTCGCCTACGGTGGGCAGATACCGATAGGGATCATCCGTCCGGTTCTCGACATCGCCATAGACGGCGACTACGCGATAGTCGGGGATGGCGGTTCCCGGCAGGACTGCGCGCCAGATGCCATTGAATTCGTGGACTGCCTCGGTGCGGCCATCGACGGTCTCGATGAATACACGGTCAGCGAGACGCCGGATAGCCCGGATGGTGACGCTGTCGGTACCCACATGGGGGCCGAGAACATCATGTGGGGCGTGATACCAGCCGTTGGAAACACCGTCGAGAATATTCGTGCTGACGGGCACGTAGTCGGTTTCGCTCATGGTCATACTCTTTCATATTGACGCCCGTTACGGGAGCGTTTACCCGCCGAATTGATGAGGAGTTTCCCGCAATTGGGTAGCGGGATACAGGCGAGCATTCATTGGGGAGGTAATCGGCCGTGCAATGGGGAGGTAATCGGCAGCTCCCGTGCTCACATGTGCATATGCGGTCCGGGCGCGTACGGCGGTAAGCACCCCCGCTGCCTAGGGCAGTGTCCGCTGTCGTGTGGCCCGCACGGCCGATAGCGGCAATGATGATGTGGCAGCCTGCGGGCCGGGCGCCTACGGTATCCGG
>SUUB01000002.1:34507-43802 GCA_015062745.1 Actinomycetaceae bacterium | reverse complement strand
GGGCCGGGCGCCTACGGTATCCGGGCCCAGCTCGAAGAGCGCCGGTAGCCTCTCGGCCTCCTGCGCCGTGGCAGGGGCCTCAGTCCGCCGCGCCGAGAATTCGGTGGATGCCGGCGAGCGGAATGGGGATCCACGCGGGGCGGGTGGCGGCCTCATATGCCACCTCATAGAGCGCCTTGTCCAGTTCCAAAGCGCGCAGAAGAACTTTGTGCCCCTCCGAAAGAGTGCCGTAGCCGGAGAGGAAGGCCTGTTGGGTAGCGCGAACCCATTCCTGGTGTTCGGATCCGGCCCCGCCTGCGTAGTCAAAAGAGCGCAGCATTCCGGCGACGTCGCGCAACGCCAGATCCGGTTGACGGCGTTGCGCCAGAGGACGCAGCGGTTCGCCCTCAAAATCGAGTACCACCCAGCCGCGAGCGCTTCGCAATACCTGACCAAGATGGTAGTCGCCGTGGATGCGCTGCAACGGCGGCCACGGCACGGACTGTGTTGCGGCGAAGATAGCAGCAATGGCATCCGTGTATTCGGCAAGTTCCGGTACAAGATCGATCGCCTTCTGGGCTCGTTGCGCCCAGGAGTCTTGCAGCTGGAGGCGTTTGTCGGCGGTGGCCTCGACCACCGGGAGGGAGGCGGCGAGGATGCTGTGGATCCGGCGGGTGGTACGACCCAGTTCAACGAACTCCTCGCGAGGCAGCGGGCGGCCGGTGGCAAGTGAGGTGGTGATACTCTCCCAGGCATCGCTGGCCGTGGGAAGGAATTCTTGCGCCGTCAGCACGTCGGCATGGCCGGTGTGCAGAAGCAGCTGTGCCGAGCCGATCTGAAGCGGCACGGCCCCCGAATCGCTGAGAACCTGCTGTAGCTCCACGTCGGGGTTGTCGCCGAGATGCAGCACTCTGAACAGCTTGAGAATAATCGGACCCGCGAAGATGGTGGCCGCTGTGGCCGCTGCGTCGGTCGTGGGGGGAGAGCCGGTCGCATCCCGTGATCCGGCCGCGCCGCCGGTCTCGCCGGCAGCGGGCGAGACCGGCGAGACCGCATCGTACACGATGGAGGTGTTGGACTGCTCGCGGCCAAGACGCCGGGCCGAGGTGCGCGGCTGCACCGCGCACAGGCGGTGAGAGGCCAACGTCGCCTCCTCCTCGCGTATCGGTGCGGTGTCCGCAAGCCCGGCCGCAGACGAATCGGTGCCGCCGGAATACACCGGCCCTCCTGTAATGAGCCGCAGAAGTTGCTCCTGACCGAAGGGGTCGTCCGTGGCGTCGCGGATTTCCCAGTTCTCCCACGCTGCGATCGGGGCGGGAAGAACCGCCTGCTCATCGCCAGCCGACTGGCGGAAGGTGAGAGGAGTGTTGTAGGCGACGTCGCCGTCGGCAATCACCAGCCAATGCAGTTCCACACCGGCGGCTCGGGCAACGGGGAGGGCGAGGCGGATCTTGGGTGTTGCGGTGCTGCCGAGATGCCAGCGCGCAGCTGACATCCACGGGGCGAGCGCGGGCGCGAGGCTCGCGAAGGACTCCACTGGTTCACGGTTCATGGCACTCTTCGGTAGGGTTAGCGGTTTCTTTCGAGTTCCCCGGCTCGCCGCCGCCGATTCGTTTTGGAACGCGAGGGCTTCTGCAGCAAGAGCCAATAGAATCCTCGTGCCCCGAGCGTTATGGTGTACGCTCCCTTATGCGTGAGTCGCGGGAAACGTGCTCCGCCGAAAACATCAATCGGTTGTGCATCGCCGAAGTCATCGATTTGCAACCTGGCGGCCTGCGGGGTGCTGGCGAAGTTCATAACGCACAGCAGCGTCTCAGAGTCATTGGATCGGGTGAAGGCGAGGACCGAGTCGTTACTCGACGTGAGTAGCTTGAAATCGCCATCGCCAAGAGCGGTGTGCTGCCGGCGCACGGTGAGCATGTTACGCATCCATAGCAGCAGCGAGGAGCGCTGCGACAGTTGCGATTCTACGTTCACCACCTGGCCGCTGAAATGCGGATTGTTGTTGAGTGGCAGGTAGAAGGTGGAGGGATCGGCCGCGGAGAAGCCGGCACTGGGATCGGGGGACCACTGCATGGGGGTACGCACGCCATCGCGGTCGGGCAGCCAGATGTCATCGCCCATTCCGATCTCGTCGCCGTAGTACAGGCACGGAGAGCCGGGCAGAGACAGCAGCAGTGCCTTCGAGAGTTCGATCTCCGCGCGGGAATTCTCCAGCAGTGGGGCCAGACGTCGCCGGATTCCCACGTTCGCACGCATGCGAGGGGCGGGGGCGTACCAGTCGTAGAGGTTGCGCCGCTCGTCGTCCGTCACCATCTCCAGCGTCAGTTCATCGTGATTGCGCAGGAAAATCGACCACTGGGTGCCCGGTGGAATCGCCGGAGTGGCGGCCAGGATATTTCGCAGTGCCGTGGCCTTCTCATCGCGCAGCGAGTAGAAGATACGCGGCATCACGGGGAAGTGGAAGCACATGTGGCATTCCGGCCGGTCGGCGGTCCCGTAGTAGGGGACGACGTCGTCGGGCCACTGATTGGCCTCTGCCAGCAGTACCGTGCCGGGGAACTCGGCATCAAGCATGGCGCGCAGATCCGCGAGGAAGTCATGGGTTGCCGGCAGATTCTCGCAGTTGGTGCCTTCGCTTTCGAAGAGATAGGGCACGGCGTCAAGCCGAAATCCATCAACGCCCCGCCGCGCCCATACCCGCACGACATCGAGCATGGCGGCGCGTACTCTGGGATTCTCGTAGTTCAGATCCGGCTGGTGCGAGAAGAAACGATGCCAGAAATACTGGCCGCGCACGGGATCCAGGGTCCAGTTGCTCGTCTCGGTATCGGTGAAGATGATACGGGCGTCGGCGTAGGAGGAATCGTCATCCGCCCACACGTAGAAGTCTCCATACGGACCATCGGGATCCGAGCGCGAGGCCTCGAACCAAGGATGCGCGTCCGAGGTATGGTTCATCACCAGGTCGATCATGACGCGGATGCCACGCGCATGGGCCTCGGCGAGGAGCTCTGCGAAGTCATCAAGGGTGCCATACTGTTCGGCCAACGCGGTGAAGTCCGATACGTCGTAGCCGCCGTCGCGTTGCGGCGAGGGGTAGAAGGGAGGGATCCACAGACATCCCACACCCAGCCATTGCAGGTAGTCCAGGCGCGCGGTCAGGCCACGGATATCACCGCTGCCGGAACCGGTACTATCGCCGAAGGCGCGCAATAGGACCTCATAGAAGACCGTGTGCCGGAACCACTGCGGGTCGTCGGACAGGCCCGGGCGGGGGAGGTCATGTGGTAGGGGAAGGGCGGGAAGCGGCGAAGATTCGCTCACCTCAGCACCTTCACGGACAGGATATGTGCGCACTGGTAGTACGGGTCGAGACGAACGTACGGGTGATCGTTCCACTGGTAGGTAGCTCCACTGAGTTCATCAGTCACTTCAATAACTGGCATGTCACCGGCAGGAGTGATCCCCAGTGGGCCGAGGTCCAGTCGCACTTGGGCTTCCTGCGCCTTACCAGGATCCAGATTCAGGACAACGATAACGGCATCGGACTCGCCGTTGTTCTCCTCCGGGCGGCTGAAGCGTGTGAAGGATAGGACGGCGTCGTTCGACGTCGGATTAATACGCAATTCCCGCAGGCGTTGCAGCGCCGTGTGGCGGGAGCGGATGCGGTTCAGCGACGTGAGCAAATCCTGGATGCCGTTTGATCGAGCGGCATCCCAGTCACGCGGCTTGAACTCGTACTTCTCGTTGTCGATCTGCTCCTCGAAACCGGGGCGGGGCACGTTCTCTACAAGCTCATACCCGGAGTAAATGCCCCAGGTGGGAGAGCCGGTTGCAGCCAGCACGGCGCGGATGGCGAAGGCATTACGACCGCCGTGTTGCATGTATGGCGTGAGGATATCGTGCGTGGTGGGCCAGAAGGCGGGCCGCAGCCTCGCATCCGACTCTCGCGCCAGCTCCCACAGGTAGTCCTCGATCTCTTTCTTATTGTTCCGCCAGGCGAGGTAGGTGTACGAGAGGTGGAATCCGACGGCACCTAGTCCCTGCATCATGGGCGGTGCCGTAAAGGCCTCCGCCAAGAAAAGAACCTCGGGGTGGGTTGCCCGGAACTCGCCGAGTAGCCGCTGCCAGAAGGCGACCGGCTTGGTGTGTGGATTATCAACGCGGAAAATTGTGACGCCGTGGTCAATCCACACCTCGAGAACACGGACGATTTCGCGGTAGATCCCTTCCGGGTCGTTATCGAAGTTCAACGGATAGATATCCTGGTACTTCTTCGGAGGGTTCTCCGCGTAGGCGATAGTCCCATCCACCCGCGTGGTGAACCATTCGGGGTGCTCCTTCAGCCACGGATGATCCGGGGAACACTGCAGCGCCAAGTCGAGGGCCACTTCCATCCCGCGCTCGCGGGCCGCGGCTACAAAGGCATCGAAATCCTCAAAAGTACCCAGATCGGGGTGAATCGCATCGTGGCCGCCGGCGGCGGAACCGATGGCATACGGCGAACCGGGATCCTCCGGCTCGGCAACAAGCGTATTATTGCGGCCCTTGCGGTTCGTTGTCCCGATGGGGTGGATCGGCGTGAGGTAGACGACGTCGAAGCCCATGGCGGCGATGCGATCCAACTCGGCGGCCGCAGTGCGTAGAGTTCCCGACACCCAGGTTCCGTCCTCACGCCGGTAGGCCCCCAGCGATCGCGGGAAAATCTCATACCAGGACCCGGTGAGCGCGCGGATACGATCGACGCGCAGCGGGAAACGAGAGGATTCGGTGACGAGATCCCGCAGTGGATACCTCTCCAGCAGGGCGTCGATCTGCGGGCTGGTCGCCGCCTGATAACGCAGCGCGGTCTCTAGATGCTGTTTGCCGAGCACGCAGGTGGACTCCTCCAACAGGGCGCGTTCCTCGCTGTCGGCAGGCACATTGGCGGCGATACGCTCAAGTAGTTTGGCGCCCTCCAAGAGGACGAGTTCTTGGTCGATACCGGCGGCCAGTTTCACCTCCGCATTGTGGCGCCAGGTGCCAACGGGATCGGACCAGGCGCGCACGAAGAAGGACCAGTCACCGGGGTAGGTCGGGGTAAGCCACGCCTCATACCGGTTCAATCCGGGTTGCGTATTGACCATGGGCGCGCACTGGACCTCCTCGCCGCGGGGGTTCACCAGGACGGCTTCGCAGGCGAAGAGATCATGCCCTTCTCGGAACACGGTGGCCTGCACGGGAAAGGCTTCGTTCTCCGTTCCCTTGGCGGGCCAAGAACCGTTCTCCACGCACGGTGAGATATCCCGGATCGGAATACGGCCGAGGGGCGCGAAAGGCGCCGGAATGGGGGCGTGTGAGGCGGGTGCGATTGGTGCGTCGGACGTGGTCATAGCCGTCCGAGTAGTGGTCTGTGTGGATGCATCCGGCCGTGCGGGCGCGGCTGAGCGGCGGGCATGCCGGGAATTTGGTGTGTTATTGCTCGTCACGTGTTCACCCTATGATGTTTACCGCCCACGCGCAGCCCAGTTGGGAAGATTGCTCTCCTCCTCTCCGAGAACGCGTGGTGCGTGCAGCGGTATGTCAATTGTTGGCGCGCCCTCGGTACGTCCCGACGACGCCGGGAAAGGCTCGGCCTCGATGGGGTGCGTGGGCGAGGGACTGGCAGCAGTTCCGTTCCGGCCGTGCCGAACGGAACTGCGCAGCCTCAGTAGACCATGCGCATGGCCTCGCGAACCTCGGCGAGGGTTGAGTCGGCGACGGCATTCGCGCGTTCAATACCCTCGTTCAGGATATTCTGCAACTGAGCAGGGTCTTTCTCGAGCTCAACGCGCCGGGCGCGATGCTCGGCGAGGTACTCGTTCAAGGACTCGGTGACGACCTTCTTCAGTGTTCCGCCACCGCCGTTTCCAATTTCGGCAGCGATCTCCTCGGCGGGCCGATTCTGACACAGTGCCGCAATGGTCAGCAGATTCGACACCTCCGGCCGGTTCTCCGGGTCGTAGGTGATGAAACGCTCGGAGTCGGTGACTGCCTTCTTAATGAGACGGGCCGTTTCATCGGCGTCCATACGCAACTCGATCGTGTTGTGCCGTGACTTGCTCATCTTGGCGCCGTCGAGTCCGAGAATCGTGTCCGATTCGGAGAGCAGACCGTAGGGACGCGGGAAGATCGGGGAATCACTGCCTTCGGGATGGCCGTAGTGGGATTCGAAACGATCGGCGATAACACGCGCCTGCTCCAGATGTGGCAGCTGATCCTTTCCGACGGGAACCAGATTCGCCTTGCAGAAGAGGATGTCCGCCGCCTGATGAACCGGATAGGTCAACATGAGTCCGGTCATCGCGCGCCCGGTGGCCGCTTCCAGCTCGGCTTTCACCGTCGGGTTGCGGTGTAGCTCCGACTCGGTGACGAGGGAGAGGAAGGGAAGCATCAATTGATTGAGCGCGGGCACCGCGGAATGCACGAAAATGGTGGCCGTTGAGGGGTCAATCCCCGCCGCGAGATAGTCGGCCAGCAACGAGTACACGCGTTCCCTGATGGGGCCGACGCCGTCTCGGTCCGTGATCACCTGATAATCGGCAATGACCAGCCAGGTCTCCACACCGGAGCGCTGGAGGCGAACGCGATTGTGAAGGGAGCCGAAATAGTGGCCGACATGAAGATGACCGGTGGGGCGATCGCCGGTAAGAACTCGGAACTGGCTCGGATCCTTTGCCAGCGCGGCCTCGATTTTCTCGCTTGTTTCGCGGGCGCGAAGGTACGACGCGTGGTCGGTGGAGTTTTCGAACGTATCCGCGGCGTTATTCGTCATGATGTCCTTCCTGATCCGGGCCCGCAGTAGCGCGGTGCGGCCCGGCAATTCTATCGGCTACCGGGCCGCAACGATCAATTGCGAACGTCGTAGCCGCCAACGTGGTCGTTTCTTGTACGGATCGGCCAGGAGGCCCTCACCGCGGATTGGCCAAGTACAGACGCATGGACAACGGCCCCATGGACGTGCTCGCACCCGGGGCGTATACCTCATGGCGACGTCGGGGGCGCGGCCACGACGAATCCCACACGAGCTTGAATGAGGTGCCTCGGCCCTCCGGAATCGTGAATGCCGCACGTGAGAGCGAGCCGTTGAAGACGATCAGCGCGTCGACGTCGCGGCCCTGCCCGGAGCGAAGCATCTGCAGTGTTCGGTACGACGAGTCGAACCAGGCATGGTCGGGCATTGGATGGCCGCTGGCATCCAGCCATGTCAGATCGCTGACCGGATCGAGGGGGCCGGGGCCGTCGGAGAAGAAGTGCTTCGGGCGTAGCACCCGGTGCTCGTGGCGCAGGCGCAACAGATACGATGTCGTTTCCAGCTGGTCGCGCTGCCACTCTTCCAGCTCCCAGTCCACCCAGGAGAGCTCGTTGTCCTGGCAGTAACTGTTGTTATTGCCTTGCTGGGAACGGCCGATCTCGTCGCCGGCGGTGATCATGGGCGTGCCCGTGGCGAGGATAAGCGTGCCGAGCAGATTTCGCATGGAGAGGCGCCGCCGTTCGCGCACGGTACGCGGCGGCTCGTCGCCCTCCTGGCCGATGCCCTCCCAGCCGTGGTTCCACGACTTGTTGTCGTTGGTTCCGTCGCGATTGTCTTCCAGATTCGCCTCGTTATGTTTTGAATCGAAGGAGACGAGGTCGCGAAGCGTGAAACCGTCGTGGGCGGTGACGAAGTTGATGGAGGCGTAGGCGCCACGGCCTCCCGGCACCCGGCCGTGTCCGAACAAATCGGCGGAGCCGGCCAGGCGAGTCGCGATATCCCGCAGGTCGCCTCCCTGACCGCCGGCCATAAGCATGCGTGGCTGGCCGAGCCAGAAGGCACGTGTCGTATCGCGGAAGTGGTCATTCCAGTCGGCGGTGGGCAACGGGAACCTGCCGGTCTGCCAGCCGTTGGGGCCCAGGTCCCACGGCTCGTTAATGAGTTTGACCGTTGAGAGTACCGGGTCGGTTGTCAGCGCCATGTAGAACGGATGATGGGTGTCGAACTGCTCGCCGTTGCGCCCGAGTGTTACGGCGAGGTCGAAACGGAATCCGTCCACGCCCATTTCCGTGACCCAGTAGCGCAGAGAATCGAGGGTCATCTTCAGCACGGTCTGGCGCCGGAAATCGAGCGAATTTCCGCAACCCGTGGTATCCAACAGCTGGCCGGGATTGTCCGGCGCCTGCATGTAATACGACGGTTGGTCAATGCCGCGCCAGGATACGGTCGGGCCGGTGATGCCGGCCTCGCAGGTGTGGTTGTAAACCACGTCAAGGATGACTTCAATTCCGGCGTCGTGCAGGCTATTGATGGCCGAGCGGACCTCGTTGAGAACCGCGACGGCGCCGGCCTTCTGGGCGGCCTGTGTGGCGTAGGACGGTTCGGGTGAGAAGAAGTTGAGGGTGTTGTATCCCCAGTAGTTCACAAGCCCTTTGCGGGTGAGGAATGGCTCGGACATTTTCGCGTGGATGGGCAGAAGCTCAATGGCCGTGATTCCGAGGTTCTTCAAATAAGAGACGGTGGCCGGATGTCCCAGCCCGGCGTAGGTTCCCCGCAGTTCCTCGGGCAGATCGGGCGATAGTTTGGTCAAGCCCTTGACGTGTGCCTCATAGATAACCGTTCGGTCCCAGGCGGTGTAGGGATGTTGAATCGGCGTTGTGTTCTCGGGAACGACGACGCCGTAAGCCATATACGGAGCGGAATCGCGGTCGTCCTGCTCCAGGGTCGCCGAGGAGAGCGGCGTCAACGCGTCGTCGGTGCGATGAGCGTAGAGCGCGGGTGCGAGGACCGGAGAGCCGGTAACGGCGCGTGCATAAGGATCCAGCAGGAGCTTGGCCGGGTTGTAGACCAGACCGGACTCGGGCGACCAACGGCCGAAAACGCGGTAGCCATAGCGTTGTCCGGCAGTAACGCCGGAAACGTGCCCGGACCAGGTGCCCAGTTGTGAACGGAGCGCGAAGCGCCGTTCCACCAGTCCGGCCGGGGTGGAATCGATAAGGCATAGGTGCACCGCAGAGGCGTGCGGCGCACGCAGGGCGAAGTCGGCACCGTCACCAGCGAGGTGGGCACCGAGTTGGACCGGCATGCCGAGCGCGCGCGAGGTAGGTTCGGGATCGCGTGGTGTGTACCGGGTTTCGAGCGGAAGCGCCGCCGTCAAGGTTGTCACAGCGGCATTATTACAGGAAATCTCGTTTACCGTGGCAGGAAAGACGTGGTGTATGTCCCGCTTCCAGCGAACATGTGGCGCATATTGCACGAAGTGGTGCCGTTAGCGGGAGGTGAATATCTCACGGTGAGGGCGAGTATTCATGTGTGTTGCCG
>SUUB01000002.1:0-34407 GCA_015062745.1 Actinomycetaceae bacterium | reverse complement strand
GGTGCGCGAGTGTTGTGGGTGATATGCGCACCTGATATGCGACCGTCTCCGGTATCGCCTCGTGCCGCATCGTGCAGCCTGGAGCTGTGGGTGCCGGGTAGCAGGTATGATCCCAAGTAGTCGACTGCGCTGTTCAGAGGAGACGCTATGCCCTATATCGGTCTCAGTTTGGCTCGGGGAAGGATCGACCGCGACGAACTCACGCGTAATGATCCGCGCGCGCTCGCTGCCGCACGCCTTTCGCCCGGGGCGCGTTATCTTCTCGTGGCCGGCGATTCAGTCGCCATTAATCCGAATGCGCAGGGGCGGTTGCTGTTCCTGGAACGCCGTGAGGCCACGCAGTGGAACGCGCACGACGCCGCATACCTCGGACGGGACGGCGAGCACTACTACTTCGGCTGCGATATCACAGATCTCGTTCCCTCCGACGATGTTCTGCCGGCGGACTTCCCACAGTTGCGTCCGGTGCGCCTCTGGGCACACGAATGGGCCGATCTTGATACGGCGTTGGCCGTCGGTGCGGTGGCCATACTCAATTGGCGTCGCGTCACCCATTTCTGCCCGCGGTGCGGGGAAGAGCTTGAGCAACGCTTCACCGGCTGGGACATGGCCTGCCCGGCCGGGCATCAGGTGTTCCCACGCATCGATCCGGCCGTGATTATGGCCATCCATGATCCTGATGATCGCCTGTTACTGGGAAGGAACTCGGCCTGGGGGCCGGGCCGGTATTCCGTGTTGGCCGGATTCGTCGAAGCGGGGGAGACCCTGGAAGCCGCCGTGCGCAGGGAGGTTTTCGAGGAGACGCATATCCGGGTTGACCGGGTCGACTACTACGGGTCGCAACCGTGGCCTTTTCCCCGTTCTCTTATGCTGGCCTTCGACGGCTGGACGGAACAGGGGGAATCGGAGTTGGCCGTTGACGGCAAGGAGATGGCGCACGCCCACTTCTTCGCGCGTGACGAGTTCTGCCAGCAGCTACGGGCCGGGGAGATACGGATGCCGACGCCGACATCGGTTGCTGCCAGTTTGGTGCAGGCGTGGTTGGGCAGGTCCTTCGCCGAGGTTATGGCGGGCCGGTAGCGTTGGTGGGCCGACCGTGTTGGCTGGCCGACAGTGTTGGCGGTAAGAACCCCGGGGCGGCCCTTGCCCTCAGCAGTCTCACCCTCCGCAGAAGCGCCGCGGGAGCCGGCGAGCCATCCTCAAGGAATCCGGTGCGTCCATTCGTAAGTGGAGAATTTCGTGCGGCAACGCTCTTGTGCGACGGCGATGTCCGCGGCGGTGATCTCGCCCGGTGCTGCATCGTACTTCTCCTGGAAGGTCGTGTAGAAGACGTCCAGGATCTCGGAGCGGGGCAAGCCGGTCTGAGAGCGCATGGGGTCAACACGTTTCACGGCTGACCGGGTGCCCTTATCACGAATCTTCTCTTTGCCGATACGCAGTACCTCCAGCATCTTGTGTGCGTCAATGTCGTAGGACATCGTCACGTGGTGCACCATGAAGCCGTTGGCCCAGCGCTTCTGGGCAGCGCCACCGATTTTTCCCTTATCGGAGGCGATATCGTTAAGCGGCACATATGTGGCTCTGATGCCGACCTTCGCCAATGCCTCAAGTACCCACTGATCGAGAAAGGGGTATGACTGCTCGAAGCTCATTCCATCCACCAGCGCAGTGGGAACGACGAGAGAGAAGGTGACGCAGTTGCCCGGCTCCATGAACATGGCTCCGCCGCCGGTGATGCGGCGCGAGACGGTGATGCCGTAGCGGTCCACGCCCTCCTGGTTGATCTCGTTGGCATATGACTGGAACGATCCCATAACCACCTGCGGCCCGTTCCATTCCCACAACCGCATGAAGGGTTTGCGGCGGCCGGCGGCAACGTCCTCCGTGAGGGTTTCATCCATGGCCACGTTGACCATCGGATCAACAACCGGGCCGTGGATGACTTCGAAGTCGATATCATCCCAATCGAGCGCAAAACCCACCGCGCGGCGGACGGCGATCGCCACGCCGATCGGTGTGATGCCGAGAAGATGGTCCATTGGATCGAGCGCGCTTTGAATTCGGTCGGCAATATCGGCTGCGGCAGTGTCGCGGGGGAGACCTTCGATCGCTCCGGTGATGCGGGACAGAGCCTCATCGGGATCGAGGAAGAAATCTCCCGATACGCTGACATTGCGCAGCAGTCCGTCCGTCTCATCCAGGTCGACGACGACGAGTTTGCCACCGGGAACCTTGTACTCACCATGCATGGGACTATTGTCCTGTAAGTGGCGAGCGATGGGTAGCGCAAAAAGAGTGCAACCGGGCACGTCGGGGCCCGCCGATCTCGGACGCGTGTGCATCGTGCCCCAGCCGTGTCGGAGCGGCGTGCCAGACTGAGCATAGCGGCGTCGGCCGATGCGATCGTCGCGGGGTACACTTCCCATGCTGAGCGTATTCCGTGCATCGTATTCGGGTGACGGCCGCGCGTTGGCCGCAACGCGGATGAGTCGGAATTGGTAGAGAACCGGGAAGGCTTGGAATGGAAACGCCGCAAGAGCTACTGGAGCATCTGGATCCGGAGCAGCGTGAGGTCGCCACTCATTTGCGCGGGCCTCTATGTGTGCGTGCCGGTGCGGGTACCGGGAAAACTCGCGCCATCACCTATCGGATAGCCTATGGGGTGCATACCGGCGCTTTTGAGCCGAACCATGTACTTGCCGTGACCTTCACCGCGCGAGCCGCCGGTGAGATGCGTTCCCGCCTGCGCGATCTCGGAGTGTCCGGCGTCGTCGCGCGTACCTTTCATGCTGCCGCCCTCAGCCAGTTGAACTACTTCTGGTCCACCGCGATAGGCGGACGCATGCCACCGGTCACGGAACACAAGGGTGCCCTGGTGGCACAGGCTGCGGCACGGCTCGGCATGTCCTACGACCGTGTGGCGGTGCGCGATCTCACCGCGGAGATCGAGTGGGCGAAGGTTTCACTGATCACGCCTGAGGCGTATCCAGAACGTGCGGCGGCCGCCGGTCATATTGACGTGGCGGGGCACTCCGCCGCCGAAATCGTCCAACTGCTACGTGTGTATGAAGAGGTTAAGGAGGACGCACACCAGATCGATTTTGAGGATACGCTCCTATATCTGGTGGGGATTCTTCTCGACAGGCCGGATATCGCCCGGCAGATTCGTGGGCAGTATCGTCATTTCACGGTCGACGAGTATCAGGACGTCTCGCCCCTGCAACACCGGCTTCTGCAGCTCTGGCTGGGTGAAAGCCGAGAACTCTGCGTCGTCGGCGATGTATCGCAGACGATTTACTCGTTCACGGGTGCCTCCTCGCTCTACTTGGCGCATTTCACCGACGAATTCAAGGGCGCGCGGGTTATAGAGCTGATACGTGATTACCGCTCGACGCCGCAGATCGTCGCCACGGCGAATGACGTGATCGCCTCCGATGTGTCCGAAGGAGCGGTGCGGCTGGTATCGCAGGTCCCTTCCGGCGTTCCGGTGAAGTGGAGGGAATACGAGGACGACGCGGCGGAAGCGGCGGATATTGCAAGCAATATTCGCGAGTTACAGCTTGCCGGGGTGCCACTGGGAGACATGGCGATTCTGTACCGCACGAACGCCCAGTCGGCTGAGTTTGAAGCGGCCTTGTCCAACGCCGGTGTGGGCTACACGCTGCGCGGCTCCGAACGTTTCTTCTCCCGCCGTGAGGTGCGGGAAGCCATGGTTGCTCTGCGGGCCGCGGCACGTTCCGGTGTTGAGGGGCCGCTATCGGAAAATGTTCGTGCGACGCTACGGCAAATGGGATGGCGCGACGAGGCTCCTGAGGTGGCGGGTGCGGCACGGGAGAGGTGGGATGCCCTCAATGCGCTGCTCAATCTCGCGACGGAGATGGAACATGTGCGCTCGGCAAGCATGCTGGATTTTGTTCGTGAGCTGGAAGAAAGAGCCCAGACGCAGAACACCCCGGAGATGGACGGGGTGACGCTGTCATCGCTGCATGCGGCGAAAGGCCTGGAATGGCGTGTGGTGTTCTTGGCGGGGCTCAGCGAGGGGCTTTTGCCCATCTCCTTGGCAAAACGTGCCGCCGATGTGGCGGAGGAGAGGCGCTTGCTGTACGTCGGGGTGACCCGCGCGAAAGAGCAGCTATACCTCTCGTATGCGAAAGGAAACGGATCGCGTGCGGGGAGGAAGGTATCGCGGTTTCTCTCTCCGCTGTGGCCACGGGAGGAGAAACCCGTCTCTCGCGCCACCAGTTATCGGCAGAGGCGCGCGGCGGAGGCCGCGGCTTTCGTCGCCGAGCACGGCGAGGACGTGGCGCTTTTCGAGGAGCTGGCTGCCTGGCGTACGGCACGCGCGCGGGAAATGGGGCGCCCGCCGTACACCGTTTTACACGACACAACCCTGCGTGCGATCGCCATCGCAAAACCGATGACGCTACCTGCCCTCGGCCGGATCAAAGGCATCGGCGATACCAAGCTCGCCAGCTGGGGAGAGGATATCCTGCACATTATCGCGGCATTCCGCACCAATTACGCCGATTGAGTGAGCGCCTGCAGGCGTGGTTCCGGGCTGGTGCAGCCGCATGAGGAGTGCGGTTGCACCTCCACCTGGTAGGGAGGCTCGGGCAGCGGCGGTACTCTCCACTGCCGATTCTGCAGCGGGTTGCCGAGCCCGTCGAGCAGGCTCAGGATGGCGTGCGTGGCCAGGGATGCCGCTAATCCGAGTGCGGGGCCGGAGGTGACAAGCGCTGCGCTGCTTGCCGCCTGCGCCGCGAGCAGCGCCCAGGAGGCATCTTCTTCGAGGCGTTCTTTGTAGAGGCATTCTGCGCATGCACTGTGGTGTGGTTCAACCAATGGGCCGACGCAGACATCGATGTCCTCCGTCCACAGCAGCATATGGGGAGTTCCCGAGGCCATGAGGTGCATGGTGCTGCGTGGATTCACCAGCCGTGAGCCAGTGACAACGGCCAGGTGCGCTTCTTCGCTGTTAGCCCCGGAGGTACTCCCGGTGCGAATTCGTGGATTCACCTGCCGCAGTGCGGTCAGGAAGGCACGTTCGCGCGGCAGGCCCTGCCAGCGTGGCCAGAGCGCACAATGATCCGCCGCGCCGACGGGCTGCGGGTCCGAAAAGAGGATCGTTCCGATGCCCTGCGTCGCCAGCGAAAGGCCGACTGCCACTCCAAGAGGATCGAGCCCGCAAAGACGCACCCGGCAGTCGGTGCGCGGATGCGCGTCACTGTTGAGAAGGGCGAGCCGTGCGGCGGCGGGACCATTATCGCGAGCGGTGGCCGGTGCGCCTTCCAGACGTCCCACCGCGGATGAAACGCATGCCGTGGAGGCCTTCGGCTCTTGTTTCAGATTGGCTTCCGGGACGGCGAGTTCTGGGTCAAGAGTGGCCGAGACGGTGCTTCCGGCAGCCTCTTGGGCATCGGCGGCTTCATGCAGCACTCCGGCGCGGCGAAGCATGGACAATATTGTGGCCAGCCGCTCGGGCGTCACATGATGGCTGGCGGCGAGCCTGTCGAGTTCGGGGATGGTGTGATCTCGGGTGAGCAAAGAGACGAGGCTCTGCTCATGCTTCGTGAGGCCGTCAACCCAGATACGTACCCGCGAGTCGAGTCCGATCTGCAGCGTGGCTTGGTTGCGCCAAAAAACGCCTAATTCGGGAATGATCTGCATGGCCCCACCTCTATCTACCGTCTCCGTTAGGACCGGCAGGACGATAGTAGCCACAGTCGTCGGCGGCCGACGTCGGGCATACACAGGTGGGGATTAGCACTGCGCGGCGAAAAGTCGAATGCTAGTGCGGCTAGGCCGTTGGTGGTGATCCCAGTGCTGCGAGTGGTCTGCTCCCAGTGCTACGAGCCATCCACGAGTGCGGCTAGGCGTTGCCCTCACCCGGGGCGCCGCTATCAGCATCGTGTTGCTCATTGCCGGTCCGGTCACCGGTGGCATCATCGGCGGTGCCGGAGGCGCCTTCCCGCTTATCGCTGTCCGGCGCAACGCCGACGTCGCCGCTGTCCGCCGAAATGCCGGCTTCGCCGTCGGATGGTGAAACGCCGGCGTCGCCGTCGGCAGCGGCGAGAACCTCGGCGAGGAACGCATCCAACTCGTCCGCAACCGGGGAAGAATCTTCCCCGGCGAAGAAGGCGGCCGGATCGTCCAAGGCCTGTGGCCCCGGCAGTAAATCCGGGTGACTCCACAGGTGGTCACGCCCTTCGATGCCGAGATTGTCCAGGGCCATTCGCCAAAAGGCCTCCGCCTCCCGTATGCGCCGCGGCTTGAGTTCGAGGCCGACCAACGGGCCGAACACCTGGTTAGCCGGGGATTCGGTTGCACTGCGCCGGGTAAACATCTCCCCGAGCGGCACCGCGTGTGGTAGTTGTGCGGCAACGGCCTGCGCGGAAACCGCGCTGACCCATCCCTCCACCAGAGAGAGCAGATGTTCGAGTCGCTCCAACGTCTCGCGCTGGCCCGCGGTGGGCTCCTGCGAGAAGACCTCGGAGAGGTCCAGTTCCTGCATTTTCTGCAGATCAAGACCCATCTCACGCACTCGTTCCTCGATGGATGCCGTGTCGATAGCGATCTCACTGGCGTATGCGGCAACGGTGTCAAGTACTCGTGCCCGCAGCCAAGGCACGCGTGAGTACAGGCGTGCTGCGGCATGTTCGCGCACGGCGACGAAAAGTGTTACCTCGTCGGTGTCGATATCGAGTCCATCGGCGAAGTCGGCCACGTTGGCGGGGACGAGCGCGGCCGTTTGCCCCTCAACAAGGGGCAGGCCTGCATCCGTGGTTCCAAAAGAGGTGGCCGCAAGCTCCGCTAAGCCGGCGCCATACTGCATGCCCAGCAGGGAGGCGATCATACTGCGCATCATCTGTTCCGTATTACCGCCCAGCATCCTGCGCATCTCTTCCGGCGCATGCTCAAGCTCCTCATGCATGGCAGTGATGAAGGCGCGGGAGACATTGGCCCCTACCGGCTCCGTCAGCCGCTTGAAGGTCGCCAAGGTGTGGGCCACCCAGTCCAGGCGACTCCACGCCTGGTTCGGTCCGGTGCAGGGGTCAATTGCGGTCGCCGGATCCAGCCAGAGGCTGGCCGTCTGCAGAGCGGAGCGGGCGCGATCGGCGTCTGCGGCAACCAGCGTGTCGTAATGCTCCTGTTGAACCGTCTCCCGTGCCATGCGTTCCCCGACCTTCCAGTTGACGGGGCCGTCGCCGGAAGATCCGAGCATGTCCTTGACCTGCGACACCACGGCGTTGAAATTCGCGGGGGACATCATCTGCGAGAGCTGCTCCCCGGGGTCTATACCCTGCGAGCGCATTTGTTCGAGGATCTGCTCCGCTGCCTGGTCGCCCAGCACCGCGCGTAGCATTTGCTCCCACTGATCGGGTGTCTGCCCATCACCCAACTCGCTCATAACCGCTCCTCACGTCTTTCTTCATATACGACCCTAACCACGCGGAGTGGAATCTGTCGCGGGGTACGCGGATTCTGTCTGAAGCTAAGGATATTGCGTTCCGCGGAATGGACGCGCACTTCTACGCCGAGGGCGGAGAGCGGGAATGTGCCGTCACGCCTGGGCGGTGGCGATAATGGCGACGTTCGCACCGCACCGGCCACGACGTGCACTCCGCCGCTTTGGGGTTCTTCCAGCGAAATGAGGCATCATATGCCTGTGCGTAATCGTCGTCTGAGTATTGCCGGTGGTCTTTTTGGAGTGTTGGCCGCCGTTTCTCTTGTTATGCCCTCCTCTCTCATCGTGGAGCAGGCGGGGCCGGCCATCGATGTCACGGGTGACGCCAGTGAAGACACTCCGATCCTCACGATCAGCGGTGCCTCTACCTACCCGAGCGATACACAGTTCTATATGACCACTGTCAGTGCATATGGCACCGCTGATATGGGTGTGCCGGGGGCGCAGGCCCTGCTGGCTCTGTTTATGAAGGACTCACAGACGGTACCGGTACGTTCGTTGTATTCCGCCGAGCAGAGCGCCGAGCAGGTGGACGAGCAGAATGCGCAATTGATGACCAGTTCCCAGGATTCTGCTGCGGTTGCGGGGCTGGCAAAGGCGGGCTACACGACGCCCATGACCCTCTCGGTGGCCGGGGTGGCCGATGATTCCGGTGCGAGAGACGTGCTGCAGGAAGGTGACGTTCTCACCTCCATAACCTATGAGGGTACGACGACGCAGCTGACGACCTTCGCCGACCTTTCAACGGTGCTGGCGGATGTGCCCGGCGGTAAGCAGGTCGTTATCGGGTTCACGCGCGATGGTAATGAACGCGAGGGGACGGTAACGACGTCCGCCTATGAGGCTGATAGTACCGGGTGGGTGCATCCGGGATCGCGTCTGGGCATTTACGTGAACTCGGAGGATCTGGATTTCCCGGTGGATATCAGCTATGGCGTCAACGATATAGGCGGACCTTCGGCGGGCAATATGTTTGCGCTCGCCATCTATGACAAACTCACGGAGGGATCGCTGGGCGGTGACAACATCATCGCCGGTACAGGAACCGTTTCGTACAGTGGCGAGATCGGTGCCATCGGCGGTATCCAGCACAAGTTAGTCGGTGCAGCCGAGGAGGGCGCCACCTACTTTCTAGCCCCGGCCGAGAATTGCGCCGAGACAATCGGATACGAGCCGGACAATATGCAGATCTTCGCCGTGCGGACTCTTGATGATTCGATCGCCGCCGCAGAGGCGATCGGCAATGGTGATACGTCCGGGTTGATCACCTGCAGGCAAGTTGTGGGGGCTACAGAGTAGCTGCGTAAGCGAAGCAGCGGGGTGTCGGAGGCCAGAACAGAGGCGCGTGTTGCCGAACCGGGGGCGTGTGTTGGCGCCGGGCTACGGTCCCGGTTGCTGTGTTACTGCCTGGGTGTCGCGGACTACAGCTCCGGTATCTGCATTACTGCGCCGGTATCTGCGCTACGTCCCAGCTGTCGCGGGCTACGGCCTCAGCTTCTGCGCTAGTGCCTGAGCGTCACGGTCACCGCCATGGAGTCACCGGCTGCTGCCCGTGGTGTCTC
The DNA here is from genome assembly GCA_015062745.1 of Actinomycetaceae bacterium. GTDB lineage: Bacteria > Actinomycetota > Actinomycetes > Actinomycetales > Actinomycetaceae > Asp313. Next base: position 25,380 of record SUUB01000002.1, on the reverse strand, counting down.
CGGCTACTCTTCCGTGAACGTGGCGCGCAGCGCCTCCACCAGCTCTGGTACCAGATCGGGGGAACCCAGCACTTCGTCGTCGTTATCGTGGGAGCGCATACGGATGGCACACCACGATTCGCCGGAGCGTAATACGCCCACCGCCATGCGGATCTCCTCGCGGCGCGGGTCGGTGGCGATGAATCTCTCCGCTTCCTGCGGATCGGCGGGAATGTCTTTCTCGGCCTGCGGCGGTAGAGTCACACGCTCGCAGGTGATAGCCGCCCCGGCAACGGTATCGGGCCAGGCAAGTTGCGCGAGCAGCTCCCCAATGGAGTTCGCCGGGGGCAGACCTTCTTGTTCAACGGAGAACAGTGCGTCGGGGTTCTCCGCGGCAGCCAGCGGAACGTCGGCGGGAAGCTCGGCGGCGAGCTCGGGATGCGTGGCCAGCGCCTGTGCGGAGCGAATGAGGGCGAAGACTCGAATGGGTGCGTCCCACCCCGCCCCCGCGACATAGCGTTCGATCTCCTTGACGGCGGCAGCAATGGTGTTGTCATTCACCGGACCAGTGTCTCACAGGGTGGAAGGGAGCGCGGTGACCGGTGGGGGATTCGTGTTTGGAATGTACGGTGACCGGTGGGGGATTCGTGTTCGAAATGCGGGGCGCAATGGGCGATGTGACGGTGCTCAGCCGGTACGAGTAGTGAGTGCCGATGCTCGCTTCGGGCAATTTGCGCGCGGTCGCTGTGGGAATTTGCGGGCGAATCGGATAGGTTAGACATGTATATCGATGTGCTCCGGCACTTGCTCAATTCTGTTGCGAGGTATCTGCGTGTCTACACCGCATATGTCCCGGCCCACCCGTAAACGCGAGGCTCCGCGAGCCGGGGGAGTATTTATCCCGACCCTCATTGTCTTGGCGCTTCTGGTTGTCGTACTTGCCGTCATGGCGAATGTCTGGACCGAAGTCAAATGGTTTAATCAGTTGCACGCCGGTCGCGTGTTCTGGACGCAGTGGGGATGGGCAGTAGCTCTTGGAGTGATCGGCACGGTACTTGTGGCCGTCGTCGTCTTCCTGAACCTACTGCTGTCCCGGCCAAAAGAAGGAAAAACCGATGAGTCCGGCACCGATTCACGGTCTGTGGCCGGATACCGCGATCAGGTCGAAAAGCACCCGTGGTTGGTTCGCCTAGTGGTGCCGTTGGTGCTTGGGGTGCTGCTCGGAGCGCCGCTCTCGGGCCAGTGGCGTACCTACGTCACATGGCTGTATCGCACACCCTTCGGACAAACCGACCCCCAGTTCGGCAAGGACGTCAGTTTTTACGTCTTCTCCCTGCCGCTGCTGCATTCCCTCTTGAGTCTGGCGATCACCCTCCTTGTGGTCGGCGCATTGGCCGCCGTCGTCGGGCACTATCTTTACGGGGGAATTGGTACCGCTAACGGGCGTTTGAAGCTCTCGAATCGAGCGCGTATCCACTTCGGAATTCTCGGCGCGGTTGCCGCGCTTCTAGGCGCCGGCTACTTCTGGCTGAGCCGCTACGACATGCTGTTGGCGGACAACTCGAAGTTCTCCGGAGCCGGTTACACGGATATCAATGCGTCCTTGCCCGGACGTACCATTCTGGCGATCGCAGCACTGCTGATCGCTTTGCTGTTCGTCTTCGCCGCCGTCCGCGGCCTATGGAAGCTGGTTGGTACGGGCATCGTCGTTGCGGTGATTGCGAGTCTCGTCATCACGTGGGCGTACCCGAGTCTGATCCAGTCCTTCCGTGTGAACCCGAACGCCGTTGAGATGGAGTCGGAGTATATTCAGCGCAATATTAATGCGACCCTGACGGCATATGGACTGGACGACGTCGAGACAACCAGCTATTCCGCGACGACGGAGGCGACCGCCGGGCAGTTGCGTGAGGACGCTGAGACCACCGCGCAGATCCGCCTGCTCGATCCGAATATCGTCTCGCCGACCTTCAACCAGATGCAGCAGAACAAGCAGTACTACGAGTTTTCCGATCAACTGTCTGTTGACCGCTACAACATTGATGATACGGAGCGTGACACGGTTATTGGCGTGCGCGAACTCAACCTCGATGGTCTGAACGATGATCAACGTACGTGGGTGAATGACCACACCGTGTACACCCACGGCTACGGCATTGCGGCCGCCTTCGGCAACACGACGACGGACAGGGGCGTGCCGCAGTTCTTCCAGCAGGGAATCCCGTCCGAGGGCAAACTGGGCGACTACGAGCCGCGGGTGTATTTCGGGCAGAACTCGCCCGACTACTCCGTGGTCGGAGCTCCGGAGGGAACTGACGCCTGGGAGCTGGATTACCCGGACGACTCCGATCAGGGCCTTGTGTACAACACCTATAGCGGCGACGGTGGCCCGAAGATCAGTAATGCATGGGATAAGCTGCTCTTTGCCATAAAGTTCCGTTCCACAGAACTCTTCTTCTCGGATCGCGTAACAAGCGAGTCGCAGATCCTCTACGAACGCGATCCACACGACCGTGTCTCAAAGGTGGCGCCGTATCTGACGCTGGATTCACGCGCCTACCCGGCCGTCGTCGACATGGATGGGGACGACAAGACTCCGAAGCGTCTTGTGTGGATCATTGATGCGTACACGACGTCGAACTCCTACCCGTACTCCGCGCGGCAGACACTCTCCAGCGCGACGCAGGATTCGCGTTCAGGGGATTCCACCACCTACGCGCAAAGTGCGGAGGAGGTCAACTACATCCGCAACTCGGTGAAGGCCGTGGTGGATGCTTACGACGGTTCGGTGACGCTGTATCAGTGGGATGCCGACGATCCGATTCTCAAGGCCTGGAACCGTATCTTCCCGGGCATGCTGACCCCAGTGTCGGAGATGTCCGGCGACTTGATGTCGCATGTGCGGTACCCGGAGGACCTGTTCAAGGTGCAGCGTCAGCTGCTCACCGAGTACCACGTGACCGATGCCGCATCGTTCTACTCGGGTTCCGATTTCTGGAAGGTGCCGACCGATCCGACGGCCTCCAATACCACCTCGGAGCAACAGCCGCCGTACTACCTGACCCTGCAGATGCCCGGTCAGGAGGAAGCGGAGTTCTCGCTGTCTAGTGGTTACATCCCCGGCGGTACGACGCAGCGTAATATCATGACGGGCTTCCTGGCAGTCGACTCGAATGCCGGTGCTGAGGCCGGAAAGGTCCGTGAGGGCTACGGCAAACTGCAGTTGTTGGAATTGCCGCGCGACTTGACGGTTCCCGGTCCGGGCCAGGCCGAGGCGACGTTCCTTTCAAATTCCACCGTGTCGACTCAGCTCAACCTACTGCGCGAGGGCGGAACACAGGTTCTGATGGGGAACTTGTTGACCTTGCCGGTCGGCGGTGGCCTGCTGTACGTGCAGCCGGTATACGTGCAGGCGACTTCCGGAACACAGTATCCGCAGTTGCAGTATGTGCTGACTTCTTTCGGTGATGGCAACACCATTGGTTTTGCGCCGACCCTGGAGGAGTCGCTGAACCAGGTGTTCGGCGGAGACTCGGGAGCCGAAGCGGGGGATGCGAATATCTCCGGGCAGAAGGAGGAGGTCACTCCTTCCGGTGACGATACCGACGGTGACGGCGGCGACGAGCCGAGTGCCGAGCCGAGCGACACCGCATCGGCGCAGGCCAGCCAGTCGCCCAGCGCTGAACCGTCGGCGAGCGCGTCAAGTCCGGCTGCCGGATCCGCGCAGGAGCGTTTGAACTCGGCACTCAATGATGCGCAGGAGGCCATGGAGAGCTCTCAGGAGGCTTTGCAGCAAGGCGATTGGGCCGCTTACGGCGCCGCGCAGGAGAAACTGCAGTCGGCGCTTGAAGAGGCGATTGCCGCGCAAGAGGAAATCAATGGAGGCTGAGCCATGGCTTTGAGCTGAGTGTGGGTGGCGCGAGCGGCCTGTCTCGGCTAGTGCCTCGCTGGGCCACCGGTACGGTTTCGCACTGTACCGGTGGCCCATTGGCATATGAGTGGGGCGGGTGCCGTGGGTGTTGTGGGTGCTTGTAGTCAGCGGGTGCTGTCCACCCCTTGGTCAGCGGGTGCTGTGGGTGCTCGTGGTCAGCGAGTGCTGTGCGCGCCTGTGTGGCGTTGTGAGCGATGGCACGGGTCCGTACTTTGAACACCGCTTGGTTCGGGACTAGACTGAATAGGCCGACGCGGGGTGGAGCAGTTCGGTAGCTCGCCGGGCTCATAACCCGGAGGTCGGAGGTTCAAATCCTCCCCCCGCCACTGAATCAAGGGGCCGACCCGAAAGGGCCGGCCCCTTCGCCTTGCCCGCGATACCGCGAACCAGATCGGTACGCGCTCACACTCACTTGCGAGGCTAGTATGATGAGGCATATGCCATGCGCGGGCTGTTGGCCGGCGTGGGGCAGTTCACCGGAGAAGTTCACCGGACAGCAGTGAAAGGCTCGCTATGTCTTTACCGTCAGTGACTCTGGATCGCATAGAGTCGTTGCTTCGCCCTAACGATGGGGCTGTGCGCCGCGAGGGCGATGTTCTGCGGCGCAGCTATTCCGATGTCATCGTCGAGGTGCGTTGCCGGGAGAAAGTTCTTTCCGTTTCCGCAGTATCCCCGACCGTCCTCACCGATCGGCAGGATCTCGGGGCGGCGTTGGAACTGGCGGCCGGCCCTGATGCCGGTCGGATGCTGGCGGCCACGAGTGTGGAGAGGACGGAGACTGGCGGGCGGATGAGAGCCGTTTTTGACACGGTTATCACCGCTGGTGCCACCGATACGCAGCTGCTGCGACTTCTGCGCCGTTCGCTCGACATATGTGCCTCCACGGTGACGGAGCAGGATCAGCGCATAGCCGAATTGGCGAAGGAACGCCAGGAGGCAGCACCCGAAGGCCGGACGGCAGGAGGAGAACAGGCATGACCAGCGAAGCAGCGTGGTTCCGGCACATGGGAGCGGACGATGTCGTCGCTCCGGTCAGCCAGGAGCGTTTATCGGCAGCAGTTAGGCAACTGGGTTGGGATGTAACCTTCCCCGACGAGGGAGAGTATCCGATCACTGCATCCCTCTCCGGCCGTGAAATCGTAATCTGGAGCGTGAATAACGGCGAGTTCCTAGAACTTGACCACTACGGAACAGCGCGCTTCCCGGAACACGTCGTCGGTGAGTTTGCAGGGCAGATGAACGATTTCAACGGCGACCCGGAGTCGCCGCATGTTGTGCGGCTTCTCCCCACCATTGACAACGATGCGCGCGTATATGTCCGAACGGCATCCCTTGTTTTTATCGGTGAGGGGATGAGCGACGCCCAGCTGCGAGAGTATCTGGAACCCACCATGACGGCGTGCTTGGAAATGGTCGATGTATTCGAGCGGCACCAGGAAAAGTCCGGCGATGTCTGAGGCTCAACGAGTGCCGGATGCCCAGCAGTCTCCTCAGCTGCAGAACTTCCAGGTCGATCTCGCGGGTCTTGTTGAACTGCTGAGTCGGAATCTGTATTCCGGGCCGCGAGTTTTTGTGCGTGAACTGCTGCAAAACGGCGTCGATGCCATCACCGCTCGGCGCGAACTGGCTCCGGACTGTCCGGCACGCATCACCTTTGCCAGCGAGGGGCCGACACTGCGGGTACGCGATACCGGTATCGGACTGACAATGGACGAGGCGGCTAATCTGCTGGCCACCATCGGTGCGACATCGAAACGCGACGAGCTCGGAATGGCTCGTACAGACTTCCTCGGGCAGTTTGGTATCGGGCTGCTGTCCTGTTTCATGGTCTCGGATACCATCAGCGTGCGGTCGCGTTCGGCTCGCACGCCGGACGCCCCGACGATCCAGTGGGAGGGAAGATCCAATGGCACCTGGGTTGTCACAACTGCTGCCGAGCCGCTGACCGAGCCGGGAACCGAGATGCTTCTGCATTCACTTCCTGGTGAGAATCCCTTCGCCTTCTCCTCACTGTCCCGCCTCATCACCGAGTACGGCGAGTTCTTGGCCATCCCGGTTGAGCTACGGGCCGATGGACAATCGCAGGTATTAACCGCGCGTCGCGCGCCGTGGGAGGGGAACAATGCGGGTGCCGTGAGCTGGTGTGCCGCAAACTTCGGCTTCCATCCCTTCGCCGTCGTACCGCTGGACGTCCCGGAAGCCGGAGTACGAGGCCGTGCGTTCATTCTTCCCACCGGCGCGCATCCGGGCCAGGAAACGCGGCATCGGGTTTATCTGCGGCGTATGCTGCTCGGCTCGCGTATCACCGACCTGCTGCCGGACTGGGCCTATTTCGCCCGAGTCGTTATCGACGCCGATTACCTCCATCCCACGGCCTCGCGGGAGGGGTTGTTCGACGACGACCTACTGGCCACAACACGCGAGGCGCTCGGTGAAGAGATTCGTGCTTGGTTGACGAGGTTATCGACCGCGGACCCGAAGCTCTTCTCCGAGTTCATCGCTGTCCACATCAGCGGCCTGAAGGCCATGGCGGTTTCCGATGCGCCCACTCGTGAGATGGTCGCACGAACGGTTCCCTTTGTCACTTCTCTGGGGGAGCAAACATTCACGCAGATCTTGGAGCGCTTCGGGGCATTCCGCTATACGCGTACCGCAAGCCGCTTTCGTTCCTTGGAGCCGGTTGCGCGCGCCAATGGGCTGTGTATTGTTAACTGCGGTTACGCCTTCGACGCCGAGCTTGTGGCCCAACTGGCGCTTGATCATCCGGAGAATGCCATCGGTGAACTGGAGCCCTCGGAGGTACTCGGCGTTCTCGCCGCCCCGCCGGAGGATACACGGCAACGCATGCGCTCCGCCCTGGCAGCTGCGCGAATTGCCCTCGATCCGGCCGGCGTGGAGGTAGTATTGCGCGAATTCTCGCCCACCTCCCTCTCGGTACTCTTTCTTCCCGACGCCGATGTAGCCGGGCAGGCCCTCGCGGAGACGGTGCGCGACCGGGCGGAGGGCGTATGGGGAGCGCTGTTAGAGGCAGCCGATCCCTTCGGTGATTCCCGCAAGCCGCTACTTGTTCTCAATGCCCGCTCGCCGGTTATCAGCCGGCTTGCCAGCGCAAATGACGATCAATTGTTGCAGGCGGCCGTGCGCGGACTGTATGTGCAGGCTCTGCTTGCCGGCCAGCATCCGATGGATGTGCAGGCGCGATCCTGGGCGGACCAGACCTTCACCAGCCTCATCGAACTCTCGTTGAAAGGACGATCATGACCAGCAGCCATGAGGACCTCATTGCCCTGTGGGAAGAAGCGGCGAATACGCCGACCGGCCCGGGTGCGAACCAGTTGTGGGCTCAACTCGCCACACAGGCCGAAGAGGCCGGTGACGAGCACATTGCCCTTCGCGCGAATCTCTCCCTCTGTAATGCCTATCTGGAGACGGAGGAGTTTGCGAAGCTGCTGGTGCCTTTCGTGTGGTGCACGAACAAATACCGGGAGAAGCCGGAACTCTTCGACGATCACTCCCTCTACCTGTACGGCTGGAGTTTCAAGTACGTGCTGATTGCCCTGCGGCAGTTGCCGCAGGTCGCACGCCAGCAATGCCTTGACATTCTTGAAGAGATGCGGTTGTTCTACCTGCAGATGGGGGAGTCGCTGCGGCCCTACTACAGCCAGGCCAACAGCCTTTATGAGAATTTCGGCGAGATGGAGACTGCGGTCAGCTTCTACGAACAGTGGAAGGATGCACCGGTGACTCGCCTCGCCGATTGCACGGCGTGCGACCCCGAGGACGAGGTTTACCACGAGATTGACCGCGGGGACTGGGAGGCGGCTGCGCGGGTCGGAGACGCGGCGCTTGCAGCAGAGGGGAGACGTTGCAGCAACCAACCGAACTCGATGCTATCCATGCTCCTCGAACCCTGGTTCCGTACCGGACGTGATGCGGAGGCGTGGGCGGCACATCTGCGGGTGTATCGCGACTACCAGACACGAGTGGAGAAGACCGGATCGCTATACCAGCATCTTGACTACCTGTATCTCAGCGGTCGTCCGGAGCGCCTGGAGCGCGCCCGCCGAATCCTGATCAGGCATCTGCCATCGTGGCCGCAGGTGGGAAGACGTATCAGCCTGCTGCGCTTGGCGTGCTCCGCCGCCAACGTGGTCAGCGCGTTGCCGGGTGATCATGAGCGCGAGGTCTTGCCGGTGACGCTGCCGGGAGACAAGCTCGCCGCCGCACCGCGGCAAACCCTGACGAACCCCACCCTGCGGCAGGCAGAGGATTGGTTCGCATCACTGGCCCGTGATATTGCGGGGCAGCTCGACGGCAGGCCCGGGGTGACGAGGACGGCTTGGCAGGATTCAGTGGAGCGGTACCTTGCCCGACGCCCGCTTGCGCACGGGGAGGTACAGATCCCGGACGCGTCCGGGTTGTTGGGAGATGACGCCACCGACTACCACCTTTCCGCCTCCGAGGAGTCGCCGGGTGATGCCGTGGGAGCACCGGCTGGCGATGCGGCCCGATCGGGTGACGCAGCCCGGGCAGTCTCAGACGGGCCGGGCGACGTGACCAACGGCGAAACTGAGCAGCAGGCACCACCTGCGGGCACGGTATTACGTCCCGTCGTCTCCGTTGAAGTTCGCGGACCGTGGCGCGATATGGACTACGCACAGTTGCTTACCCACGCGCGGAAGGTCGGCGAGATCCGCCGCAGTGTCTATGCGGTGGAACTGATGGAGCGTTTGGCGTACGGGCGCGAGAATCGCCTGCCCGACGGCGAGCTCGGGGTTCGGCTGCGTAGATGGCTGGCGTCGGCCTTGGGGGAGGACAACCCGATAGTTGCTGGTTTTGAGGCTGCCGTCTCCACTGCGCCGACTCCGCGCGGCGGCGACGTCGTCGAGGGCGACGCCACTGAGGGCGAAGCTGCTGAGGACGATGCTGCTGAGGACGATGCTGCCTGGGCGGCGATCGATCAGGCGTGGAGGCTGAGTGACCAGGGGCAGGATGCTGCGGCTGCGCTGCTCGCGGACAGCGCCATGCGCACCGTTTCACGCGAGCAATTGGGAGTGCGCCTGGAAGCTCTGCTGGCGCTGACTGTGACCAGTGTTCGGGCGGGATTCTCGGCAACGGCAGTCGGGTATGCGCGTCAGGGTCTGAATCTGTGTGCGGCAGCGGGATTCAGCCTTCGTGCGGCCGCATTCGCAGAGGCACTCTCGGCCGCTCTTGTCAATATGGAACGGAACCTGGAAGCAGCGGAGGTCGCCCAGCTCGGTATCGGGTATGTGGAGGGGCTGACAACTGCTTCCCCACTCGTGGAGGCGCTTCTGCGGCACATGTTGGCGGGCTTGAACGCCATCGGCGATGAACGCGGAGCTGCTGAGGCCGCCATTCGCCTGGGTGACCTGCGCGAACTGGCAGGCGATATGGAAGAAGCAATCGGGTGCTACAGCAGTGCGGCGAATTCATTGCGGGCGACCGATCAGTACGCTCGCGCTCTGGCGACCTGGGCGCATGTTATACGGCTGGCCGAGCAGCGGGATAATTCCGGCGCGCTTATCGATGCGCTGTGGGAGCGCGCGGACGCCCTGGCCTTCCGGCCAGGCAAACATGCCGATGAGGACATAGCCGATCTTGAGGCGATGCTTGACAGGCTGCACGAGCTTTTCGCTGAGGTGGCTGGACGAGTGCCGGCCGGCGAGCTCGCCACGGATGCCGATTATCGCGCTGCGCAGGGCGAAGCGGTGTGGTGTACACGGACGGCACGTCTGTACTGGGCGGTGGGCCGCACCCGCACCGCTTTGGACCTGCAAGAGGCGGGCGTTGAGTGGTATCGGCGGATCGCCGTGGACTTCGAGGAGGTCTACCTCAGGCATTTGCTTATTCTCGCCAGTATGTACCGCATGGCGGGCACTCTGAGCACGGCTCGGGAGAAGATGGTCATGGCCAGCCGCATACTCGGCGATGAGCGATTCGAGGGTCACGAGTTGCGCGGAATGTACCGCGATCTCATGGAACTCTTCGACAATGATGAGGCGTGAGGCTCCCGCTGACGGCAAGGCGTAAGCGCGAGGAAAGAGTGGCGATTCGCAGGGAGAATCGTCCGCCCTTGTGCTGTTCGTGCTTTGGTGACGGTGAAACGGCTAGTGGCCGGGCTCTGTCATCTATTCTTCTCTCGAACTGAGCTTGGGGAAGGCTCCGAGAACAAAGCCTCGGCCGTCTTGCAGCAATGCTTCGATGCCCGCGATGACCACTTCGATTTTCGTTTCCAGCCATCCCCGGCCTGCCCATATCGGACTGGGTGCGAATTCCTCGGGCAGGACATCGCGTATCGCCGGGTTTTGGTAGCGATGTCGAGCGATATCCAAGCCAGTTAGACTATCTGCGGGCGCCAACGTTGCACCGGTGGGAGTTTCACATCTGGTCGTCCTGGTAGTGGTTGGCGCAGTAGCGAGGTTTCCCTGCACCACCGTAGAAGGAAATGCAGGTGGTGTAACGGGCTGCCGGACCGTTTCAATCATCATATGTGTACTGACGACGGTATCTCCGACGAATTTCACCGCGAATACGGCAAAAGGGCGATCGAGGCCGGTATCCGTGATTCCCTGTATGCAGGTATGAATATGTGGGGAGAAGGCTTGGTGCGCCCACGGTACGGTCATGAGGGTCCGTGCCAAGCCGGGGTATTCGTCGGTGAACTCCCACATTTTCTGAGCGTAGGCACGAACCGTGTCCTGCCATGTCCCCTTCTCCAGACCGGAGAAGTCTGCTCGCGCGGAGATACGATTCAGGCATCCCTGCAGGAGATCGTCGCGAGAGGAAATAGTGCGGTAGAGCGCCGACGGTCCTACTCCGAGTCTCTGTGCCACTTGCCCGAGCGTGAAATCCGCGATACCGAGCTCTAATGCGGCATCAACCACTTGCTTCCGGGTGAATCCGGGCTTCGGGCCGGTCTTGTTACCCATGCGCATATTGTGACACCTCCATGCTTATGTTTCCTCCCACGTTCCATTATCCACTGTCGTGTGGTAAGGTTGTCCGTACTCAATGAAGAACTATTTTCTTGATTGAATTGAGGTAGCTGAATGGCAGTCCAGATCGCAGATGGCAGCGAGGCTGTTGATAGCCCGGCGTCGCAGTCAAATCGGGGGCAGAATAACCGGGAGCAAGCGACTGCTGGTCAGCAGGCACTGAAACGGCTGGGCGCTCCGATCCGGGGGAAGCTCCGGCTGGGGCAATTTCTCGTCATCATTTCCGGCCTCCTCGTGATCGCTCCCTACATGGCGCTTGTCAACCTGGGCGACATTCTGCTGGAAGCATTTCAATCCGGTGTTGCTCCGAATGCGCAGCGAGTGCAGACCGTGATCGTGTTCCTCGTTGGGATGTACTCGGCTCGCCTATTTCTATACTTTGTGGCTATGCTCATCACGCATTTCGCCGACCTCACCCTGCGTGACTACCTGCGGCGGCAAATCGTTCAAAGGCTGGCACGCGCGCCGCTGTCCTATTTCACGGCGGCGACATCAGGTCGGGTACGGAAGGCTGTGCAAGACGACACCGTTACCGTGCACACCGTTATTGCCCATGCCCCCATTGAGCGGCTCAATGCCATCGTGCAGCCGCTAGCTCTTCTCGCCTATGCGTTCTGGGTCGATTGGCGTCTCGGCCTGCTGTCTGTGGGAACGATTCCTTTATACATCCTGACGTACTCCTTCACGCTGCGTGGCATGAACGAGAAAACCGTGGAAATGGACCGCAAATTAGCGGCGGTTTCCTCCACCATGGCGGAATTCGTTGCCGGTATCTCCGTGGTGAAGGCCTTCGGGGTGGTGGGCCGTGCGCATGCCGCCTACCGGAATGCGGCCAAGGACTATGCGGACTTCTACCATGCGTGGTCGATGCCCCTGCTGACGATAAGCTGTCTCTCCTATGTCTGGGTGTCCATTCCCGTGTTGCTGTTGGTCAATCTGGGCGGCGGATCGCTACTCTTACAAGCAGGGTTTGTTACTCTTCCGCAACTACTTGCAACGACGTTGATTGGATTGGCACTGCCCGGAGCCCTTATTACCATCGCGTCAATCAGCTGGTCGTACCAACTAGCCGGCGCCGCCGCGTTACGACTATGTGACATACTCGAGACCCCGGTTCTTTCCGACACCGATGATCCGCACCGTCCGGCGAATGCGCGGGTGGACATTGAACAGGTGACCTTTTCGTACGGGGATACGCTTGCTGTCGATAACGCCAGTCTCGTCCTGGAGCCGGGGACGGTGACGGCGCTGTTGGGGCCGTCCGGTTCGGGAAAATCCACCCTCGCCACACTTATTGCCCGGTTTGCTGATCCAGCCAGCGGTGCTATACGTATCGGCGGTGTTGACCTGCGGGATATGGATGAGAGTGCGCTTTACGACACGGTTTCCTTTGTGCTGCAGGATGCACAGCTACTCAACGCGTCCATCCGCGAGAACATCGCCTTGGGCCGACCGGACGCAAGGCTGGAGGAAATACGGGCTGCGGCTGCCGTTGCTCGGATTGACGATGATATCATGGCACTTCCCGCCGGGTACGACACGATTCTTGGCACGGAGACGGCGCTTTCTGGGGGTCAAGAACAGCGTATCGCTATTGCCCGCGCTCTTCTGCTCGATAATCCGGTGCTGCTGCTTGACGAAGCTACAGCCTTTGCCGATCCCGAGTCCGAGGCCGAGATCCAGCAGGCGCTGTCCGAACTGGTAAGAGGACGCACCGTGCTGGTAATTGCCCACCGTCCAGCGGCTATTCGGGGTGCGGATCGGATAGTTGTTATGGAGCGTGGTCGCATTGTGGCGATGGGTAGGCATGAGGAGTTGCTGGCGGAACCGCACTATCGCGCATTGCTGCGCGCAAATGGCTTGGATCCGGATAATCCAGCAGCTGCCGGATCTCACCTGCAGAAGCAGAACGCCGCTGGTGAGAAACCCGTGCGAATGGCCCGGGATACTCCACTGAGTGCGAGCGGAGCAGGAGGAGCGCTGATGTCCCAGGCCGAAACACACGCTGTGACGCATGCCGATATTTCCGACAGCCGCGATGATATAAGTAGCATCACGGCACTCAATGGCACGGCAGGTGGCCGCATCGGCGGCTCGTTGCTAGCACACTACCGGCGTCTTATGACAGGGTTGTCGTGGCGTAACCTGATCGGGGGCATCGCTCTCGGTTTTATCTGCGGAACGGTATCGGGTGCCGCGCTACTCGTCTTACTGCCAGCTTCCGTTGCGCTGGCAACGGGCAGTTCATACTGGGGATTGAATTTTGCTGGCTGGATGATAGCACTAGCGGTCTGTGCTCTTCTTGCTGCGGTCTTGGACTACTTCGGTCAACGGCGTGGATTTCTCGGTGCGCTGGGCTTTATCCGGGATATCCACGATGCTATCGGGGATAAAGTAGCGCGTTTGCCGCTATCCTGGTTCAGTGCTGACTCGGCTGGAACGCTCTCGCGCGCTGTCTCCCAAGAGATGATGTCACTGGCGGAGTCCGCCGCGCATTACCTGTACCGGATCTCGTCCACGGTCGCCAGTTGCTTGGTCATCTGGGGCGGCTCGTGGTTCTGGGACTGGCATTTGGGCCTGTTACTGACTCTTGCCGCGCCTCCTATTGCCCTCCTCCTGCGGTTGTCCCGACGGCTCGTGAACCGTGGCAAAGCCATCGTAGAGCCACATGAGCGCGAGATGGCGGGACGGATTGTGGAGTTCAGCCGTTGCCAAGGCGCCCTACGATCCTGCCATGCCAGTGCGAGCTATCCGCGTCTCATTCAATCCTTCACTGCTGGAGACAAAGCCGCCCATCGCGCACTGTGGTGGGAATCGGCCGGTATGGTTCTTAATGGCGTCTTCGTACAGGTTGTCGTGGTTGGGATGATCGTTGTTTCGGGGCAACTCGCAGTTTCCGGCCAGCTTTCGCCGCTCGGCACCATAGCGACCATTGGTATGTCCCTCCGTTTTACCACGATGCTGGAGGATCTGGGATCCGGTGTTATGGCAATGGAGGAGCGCAGACAGATGATGGCACACCTCGATGAGGTGATGGATGCGCCGATCTTATCCGTGCCGCAGGAGTCTAAGCGGCTGACTGCGCCCGGAAGCGTGGAGCTTGTCGATGTCGATTTCGGCTATGCGGACGAGGTACCTGTGCTGCAGGGTGTATCACTTCGGGTGCCGAACCGGACAATGTGCGCCGTCGTCGGCCCCTCCGGCAGCGGTAAGACGACGATTGCGCGGCTTGTGGCCCGGTTTTACGACGTCGATTCTGGTTGCGTGCGTGTCAGCGGTGCGGATGTTCGAGAGCTTACTAGCGAAGACCTGATGGAGCAGCTCTCGATGGTTTTTCAGGATGTTTACCTCTTTGACGACACCCTGGAAGCCAATATTCGGCTGGGCGATCCTCAGGCGACTGATGAACAGCTTCGTTGGGCAGCCGACCTGGCCGGTGTGACAGAGATTGTAAACCGTCTACCCGGGGGCTGGGAGGCACGAGTAGGGGAGGGTGGGCGAGCACTCTCCGGCGGAGAACGCCAACGGGTATCCATTGCCCGAGCACTGCTCAAACGTGCTCCTATCGTGCTTTTCGATGAGGCTACCAGTGCGCTGGACGCAGAAAACGAAGCGAATGTGGTTGCCGCTATGAATGAGTTACGGCGCACGTCGACCCTACTGGTGATCGCCCACAAACTCGAAACGATAGCTACGGCGGATCAAGTGGTTGTACTCAGTGCAGATGGGCGCGTCACGCAGCAGGGGCGGCACACGGAACTCGTAAAGGTTCCCGGTCCATACCAAGATTTCTGGAACTACCGGCACCGGGCCGGTGGATGGCAACTCGTTTAAAGGAAACAAGGGTGTGCATACCCGTGGATTCACTCCTCAGACAGCGCATTCCATGCTTGAACGGCGCGGCGCCGTAGACCATCAGCGTTTACAGGCATTCACGCGGTGCTGCACGTACGGCCGGAGTCTCCGGATCCGCGCAGCGCGGTAATAGCGCAGTAATAAGTAAACCGACCGAAAGAGGAAGAATTGATGAGCAGATGGAAACTTCGTGCGGTTGCTATAGTGGCAGCAGCCGCACTGGCGATAAGCGGATGTTCGTCGAACAAGACATCCGATAATGGTGGGAATGTCGCCGCATCGCAGGAATTGCGGATAGGTACGAGATTCGCACCCACGGATACATTCGATCCAAGTGAGGCGACTAGTGCGGGCGCGATGATACTTCTCTTCTCCGTCTACGACTCGCTGGTGCTCATGACCGCCGACGGGCCGGTGATGTCCTTGGCCGAGTCTGTGGAACCGAATGATACTTCTGATGAGTGGACCGTGACATTGCGCAAGGGACTTACGTTTTCCGATGGCACGGCAGTAACTGGACAGGATGTACTCGATTCACTGGCTCACCTGGCGCAGTCACCTACCCTGGCTGCCCTGTATTCGAATATCGATTTTGAGGCCTCCAGTGTGCAGGGCAACGTGGTGGTTCTGAAAACGAAAACGCCGGTGGCGGACTTTGTCGAGTCAATTCTCGGCATGATGTCGACAGTCTCGCCCGGTGGTAGATTCGACGGCGTTGGGGCTGGTCCATACATCGTCGAGAAGGGCGATCCGACGACGGGATACACCTTGCAGGCCAATGCGAAGTACTGGAAGGGTAAACCGAAGATTCCCTCCATCGTGCTGGTCCCGGTACCCGAATCGAGCTCACAGGCCGCCGCTCTGATTAGTGGAGAGATTGACTATGCGGCGGGTTTGGATGCGTCCTCAGTGGCTACCTTGGCGCAACACGACGAGATTGTCGTGCCCAAGCCGACATTGGACTCGGCGGTAGCGATGGACTTCGTTCTCAATACGCGAGTTGCGCCTTTCAACGATCCAGAGGTACGCAAGGCCTTTCGGCTCACTCTCGACCGCGAAAAGATGGTCAATACTCTGCTGGGGAAGACGGGCGAGATCGGTAACGATCTTCTTGGTAAGGGCTACCCCGGATATCCCGATATGATCCAGCAGACCGTTGCCGATAAAGAGGAGGCCAGGCGAATCTTTGCCGAGCACGGTGTCACCTCTTTTGAGATCGCGGCCTCAGATACAGTCCCCGGCTCCGTTGCGGCAGCGGAACTGGCAGTGCAGGAGTTCAAAGAAGTAGGGGTTGACGTCACCATCGATAAGAAAGACCCGGAGACCTACTTGAGTGATATGGATACGCTCTACACCAAGCAGGCCTTCACTTTCTACTGGGTGAACCGTAGCCCACTGAGTGAGTTTCGCAACCAGATAGCGCCGGATTCGTACTTCAACGTATCCGGTTATACCTCCGAGACACTTAGAAGCGCCTATGAGGCTGCGGTGTCCACTACCGATGAGGCGAAACGCAACGAAATCGTGGCTCGGATAAGTCAAGAACTGCACGACTCTGGCGGCGAGGTGATCTGGGGATACCAGATGCAGATAACCGCTTATCGTTCCGGCTTGAAAGGGGTGGTCCTCTTCCAGTCCATACCGTGGCTGGTCGACGCGAGCTACGAACCAGCCGCCTGAGTTCCCCATGCTGAAAACGCAGGATGCGCTGCGCCGGTCAAGCACATGCAGATGGCTGGTGCAGCGCTTGGTGCGAGCGCTGATACAGTGCCTCATCGCCTCCGTCGTGCTATTTGTCTTGATCCAGGCGCTTCCCGGCGATGCCGCTACCGCCCTCGAAGGCCGCAATGGGCCGGAGGCTGTTGAGCGTGCCCGTCAGGAGATGGGGTTGGATCGCCCGGTACTTGAGCGTTACTTCGATTGGCTCGGTGCCCTTGTACTGCGAGGAGACCTCGGCAATTCTTTCGCGACCGGTAAACCGGTGGCAGAGACCATCGGCGGTTCATTGCTTGCCACCCTGACCGTGGCGGTGATCGTTTTCGTGCTATTGCTGACGATTACACTGCCTATTGGACTGGTGACCGGTGCCAATGCGAAGCGCCGACAGTCGCGAATCATCTCCGGTGTCGCGGTCGCGATTGTTGCGGTGCCGGAGTTCGTTGTAGCGATTGCTTTTTTGGCTGTTCTGTGCAGCTGGCTGGGATGGCTGCCCGTGTTGTCGGTTCCGGGCGCCGGTAACACCGTCTGGCAGAATCCAATTTGTCTCGTCATGCCCACGCTTATCCTGTGGATCATCTGTTCGGCGGCGCTGTTGCGCCGAGTGCAAGCCCTGATTGGAGCGCATGCGGACGCCGCCTACGTGCGGGAAGCCGAGCTGGCGGGGATCCCTCGTTCTCGCGTCTTGTTTACGCACCTCTTCCCGACGATGGCGTTCGGCATCTGCCAGATTTTGGCGCAGACCGTTCCCTATCTGCTGGGCGGGACGGTTGTTGTGGAAACCGTGACATCCTTTCCCGGCTTGGGTTCAACCCTGGTCACGGCCATCGGCGCGCGAGAATCGGCGTTGGTGATGGCGATCGGAATGCTCATGATGGTGAGTACCGCACTTGCGTTCGCTGTTGCGGATCTACTGGGACGCCGACAAGAACGGGTGGTGGCGGTGCTATGAGGGAGCGACGTGCTTGGATGAATCGTGCGGGGACGCGAGGGGCGTGGAGGCATTGGCCGAACGGTGCTCCTGTGGGCGGGGTGGGTCGGCGTAGGCGGGCAGGTGTGTGCGGTGTACTCGTCGGCGTCGTCCTGCTGGTGACAATTGTCGGCCCCTGGCTGGGACCGGTGATCGGAGATAGCGGCACATCTACCGCCTTCGCCTATGAAACTGGTGGCGCGTTCGGACTGGGGTACGACTATCTAGGGCGCCCGGTACTGCCACAGTTATTGGAGGGCGGACGCAGCCTTCTGATCGCGGCCTTCGCCACTGCTGCTGTGGCACAAGCCTTCGGGCTGGCCACTGGTTTGTGGATAGCGACGCAAGCACGCGGCACCAAAACGGCGCGGTTCTTCCTTGACGTTGCGCTCATCGTGCCGCTGACAGTGGCCGCCTTGATCGCATACACGCTGGCAGGCTCTTCGTTATACGCAACAATCCCTATCGCCACGGCGTTGACCGTCCCCTTCACATCCCGTTACTACCAGGCGGCCGGTGAATCATTGCTGCGGTCCGCGTTCTTCGAGCAAGCCCGAGTGGCCGGCGACCGCATGATGGTCGCGGTGGTACGGGAAGTCGTGCCAGTACTTCTCCGGCCTGTTCTCGTCGATTTAGGGTTATCTGTCATCTCGGCCATATACCTTATGTCTACTGTGTCGTACTTGGGCGCAGTCACTGTGGACGACGGATTTCTCTGGCCGACGATGGTGGCGCAGAACTTGGGCGGGGTAGAGCTCAATCCCTGGGCTGCGTTGGCACCTATGTGCGCCATCATCATGCTGACGGTTCCGCTTAACCTGCTCGTCGGATCGGTCGGCGAACGGCAAAGGTAATGAACAGGAGGGCGAACGATGCGAAGAACTGGTCTGGATGAAACTGGTGTGGATGAAGGACACGAAGGTGCCGGAGTTGCGATTCGCGTGCGGGATCTCACGATTGGTTCTTCCAGTGGCACGGTGCTGCGATCCGTTGATCTACGTATACGTGTGGGTGAACGGAGAGCGATTATCGGGGCCTCCGGTGCGGGGAAGTCGACTCTCTGCCTTGCTTTGCTGGGATACGTGGCTCCAGGGCTGAATCTGAAGTCGGGAGATGTCGAGACATGCGGTACACCGGTGATACGAGCCGGAGTATCGGCCAAGAAACAGGTACTCGCAGCCGTGCGGCGGCGTGTCGGACGACTTGACCAGGATCCTGCGAGGACATTGACGCCCACACATCGAGTTGGCAGATTACTCGTTGAACTTGCACCAGCGGAACGCCGTATTTCAATTGCTGAGCGCGCTCGTGCCCTGGCGGTGTTCGGGTTGCCCGATGATCCGGAGTTCCTGAGTCGATTTCCGGCGGAGATATCCGGTGGTCAACGGCGGCGAGTAGCATTGGCACGCACTTTACTACGCCAGCCAGAACTGCTGATTTTGGATGAGCCAACGGCGGGTCTCGATTCTCAGGCACGCGATAACGCATTGGAACTGGTGGAAGAACTTGTGGGTCAAACCGGTGCGACACTGGTGGTTATCACCCATGATCCTGCCGTGGCAGCATACTTGGCGGAGCGGGTGACCCGCTTAGACAGCGGAACTCTTGCCGCGGATCCTTCTGTTGCCGTGGCGGCAGGTGAGCGACGGACCACAGCGCGGCTCACCGGTGGGCCTCCGGGGGCTTCTCCCGCCCAGGCGGGTTCGTGCGGTGTCCCGGTCGGTTCGGCAGGTACCGCTGAGCGGGCGGAGACCGGGAACGAGACCACGGAAGACTGCAGAGGGGGAACTGCTACAAGCGGTGAAAAGAACTATGACCCGCAGTCAGAAGACACAGTGACGGAAGGTGTGGACAGGGAGGAAGAAAAACGTGCCGCCGTCGCGGTGAAAGCCGTCTTTGACACGCCGGTTCTCCGGGTGCGCAATCTGGAAGCCAGTGCTCCGAGTCTGCGGCAGTCACCAGTGATCGATCTGAACTTCGACGTGTATCCGGGTGAAGCGCTGGCACTGACCGGCCCTTCAGGGTGTGGGAAATCCACGGTTGTACGGACGCTGTGCGGTTTGTGGCCACGCCGTAATGGTGAAGTCTGGTGCCAAGGGGAGAAGCTTCCGCCGAGGCTCGACCACTGGACGCGGTCGTTGCGCGGGTGCATAGGGTGGGTTCCGCAAGACCCGGCCGCATCTATTAACCCGGTACTGCCGTTGGGGGTCACCCTACGCCGAGCGCAGGAGAGGAACATTCTTACCAGGTCGAACCAGCTGGCTGCAGATGAAGTAGTGGCCCTCGTCGGTCTGCCAGCACAATGGCAGCATCGACGTCCGGGTCAGCTGTCGGGCGGACAACTCCAGCGATTCGCCATCGCCCGTGCTCTTGTCAGCGGAGCTGCGCTCCTGCTTCTTGACGAGGCGACGGCCAACCTTGATGTGACCACGCGTGACGAACTGTGCGATCTGCTCGTCCGGCTCAAAGCACATCTACCGATGCTCGTTGTTACGCACGATCCGGAGGTAGTATGGCGATGCTGTGATCGTCAGATTCGACTGGGCGGTCAATCCTCACTCAATGTCTCCTCAAAAACAGGGGCCACACTCCAGCCTTCAAGATAATGCTGTGAGCCACGTGGTCGTCGGTTGGCACACGCTCCATTAAAGCATTGTTCGGGACGGGTTACCTATCTTTCTTGTTCAGGGACTTCCTCTGCGTAAGCCGTGGGGAAAGTGCTGACTGACGAAGAGATTCCAAGTTGAACAGCTCAACAGTTTGAGACAGCAGGGTATGTCCGGTAGACCTCTCTGGAGGGGGTTGACCAGATTCCGGATGTTTATGGTTTTGTGATTGAAACAACACCGCACTGTGCGGTGCCTTCTCAACTGTGAATCTTGGCGGTAAGTCAAGCGGATTTGCCGCCTATGCTGCAGCGTTATCCTTCCAGCGAATCCGATACACCTGCGCTTTTGGTACGTTTGACACCCTCTACTGGCTGTAGTCTTAATACCAAGAGGAGCGCCGACGAGCTTCCGCCCAGAGGCAGAGGTAAATGCGGATGGTCAACGGCGATTTATAGCATGACAACATTACGTAAGAAGACGGGTCCGAAGCCCGGCTTTTCCCGTGAAGATGTTATTCGGGTAGCACTGGATATTGGCATCGCCGACTTCACGTTGGCGCGGATAGCCAAACGATTGAATGTTCGCACCCCCGCCCTGTATCGCGTGATTACTTCGCGTGATGATGTGCTCCAGGAATGCTTGGAGCGCATGGTGGACGATCTAGATCTCGACGATCTACCGCCCGCGTGGGATGAAGCGATCCGCGAGTTCGCAAAGCGGCTCTGGAACGTTATGGCGAAGTACCCGGGTCTTGCGCGCGTACTGCAGGCGATTCCGGGAACCAGTCGTCCGTTTTCACAGCGTTCGATGGGGGCCGTGCGAACGCTTGTCGATGGCGGTCTGAACCGCGAAGACGCGATGCTGGCGGCCGATCTGATCGGTAACACCGTCATCTTCACACGCGGCGTTGTGGAGGCAATGGAGGCGCGGCAGGCTTTGGAAGAGGAAGAAGCTGCCGTGTACGTCGTGGAGGGAACAGAGCCCCTTGACGATCCCGACGCGGACGAGCCACGCACAACCGCTGGAATTGACGTGATGCGGGCACGCTACCTGGATCCCGACGGCGGTACGCTGCTGGGAACGCCACCCGGTGTCGACCAGATTGACGCGCAGCTCGAGTGGATGGATCGCAAGATCGATCTTGTGATCGACGGCTTGTGGGGGCGCCAGAACTCCTGAGTTCCTTCGGTGACTCCTTGTGGGGCTCACGCAGATCTTTTACGATGGGCGTGAGCTCCACAACGAGTTGCTGAAAGGATCTGCGGATGGCAATCCCCCAGGCTGATCGTCGGCTCCGTTTTCGTTCCAGAGAGTCGAATGACGGGGAGGGCGGCATCAATGATCAGGAGAGATCGCTGTGGTCGCGCATCGATACCGGTGATCTCCTCCGAGTGGGTGCTCTTATAGTAACGACCATTCTCGTTTGGGTCATTGAGCAGGCTCCCTGGCCACGATGGATTGCCATCGCTGTAGCCTGCGGTGGTCTGATTCTCGGTTGCTGGCCGATTGTGCGCGAAGCTTTGGAAGACCTGCACGCGCGACGTATGAGCATGGAGCTTTCCATGTTGCTGGCCATCGCCGCCGCGGCGGCGGTGGGAGAGCTCGTGACCTCCCTCCTCATCACGGTATTCGTGCTCGTGGCCGAGATCCTGGAGGACCTCTCTATGGATCGTGGGCGGGATGCGTTGACCAATCTCATGTCATTCCTCCCGGACACGGTTCGCGTGGTGGAGGGGTCGCGCGTACATGAGGTACCACGTGACGACGTCGTCGCCGGTCAACTTATTGCCGTGGTTCCCGGTGGGCGCATACCGGTTGATGGCGTCGTCGAGACGGGCCGTGCCGATGTGGACCAGTCACGGATCACCGGGGAGTCGATGCCGGTCGCCGTCGCTCCCGGTTCGCGGGTTTATGCGGGGTCCATCACCCAGGCCGCATTACAGATTCGGGTTGAGCGAAGCGGCGAGGAGTCATCGTATGGCCGCATCGTTGCTGCGGTACGGGAAGCACAGTCATCGCGGGCGCCCGTGCAGCGACTCGCCGACAGGCTCGCCGCTCGTATTGTGTACATCGCCCTGGCTGCTGCCGCAATCACCTACATCGTCACGCGAGAAATACATTCTACGATTTCGGTAGTAATTGTTGCCGGGGCCTGTGGAGTTGCGGCCGGAACGCCACTGGCGGTGCTTGCCGCCATTGCCCGCTGCGCGCGAACCGGAGCGTTTGTGAAGGATGGCGCGCATCTAGAACAGCTGTCGGCGGTCGACACTGTTGTGTTCGACAAGACGGGAACGCTGACGCGCGGTGTACCGCGGGTTGTTCAGGTAGTACCGGCACGTGGCTACGCCGAAGGGGAACTGCTGCGCCTGGCCGCCGCAGCCGAATGGAACTCGGAGCATCCGCTTGGCGTGGCCATCGCCCAAAAGGCACGGGAACGTGGCATGGAGGTGCCCTCGCCGCAGGCTGTGGAATACCGGCCCGGAGTCGGTGTGTATGCGCGAGTGGCCGGCCGGGACGTGGCGGTCGGAAGCGGACGCCGAGCGCAGCTCGGCTCGGGTACACCTGCGGTAGGCGGAGACGCTTGGGCTGGCGATCCATCCACTGAAAGCGATATTCCAACGCCTCCGGGAGCAACCTCGGTGCAGATCGACATCGACGGCGACCGTGCCGGTTCCATCTTCTTAGTGGATGAGGTGCGGTCGGGTGCTCAGGAGTGCGTGCGCCGCTTGCGTAATACCGGGTTGCGGTTGTTGCTTCTCACCGGTGACGACGCCGCAGCCGCCGAGCATGTGGCGAACCAGCTCGGATTGCCGGTTGATGCCGTCCGGGCGAGCTTGCTGCCCGCCGACAAAAATGCGGTTATTGCGCGATTGCGGGAGCGAGGCCGCCGCGTTGCGATGGTTGGCGATGGCGTGAATGATGCGCCCGCCTTGGCGGTTGCCGATGTGGGGATCGCGATGGGCACGGGGACAGATGTCGCACGGGAGGCAGGCGACGTGGTGCTTGTCAGTTCCGATCCGCGCGACCTGGCGACGACCATCGCCATCGCTCGCCGCGCACGACGGATTATTCTTTTCAATTTCGTCGGTACTATTGCGGTTGACGGTATCGGGATGCTACTCGCGGCATGTGGACTACTCGGACCGATTGCGTCCGCGTTGGTGCATGTGGGGTCGGAGTCGGCCTTTATCCTGAACTCTGCTCGCTTGATTCCGGGCAGGCGTGGGCGACCGCTACGTGAAACACGGTTTCACTAGGCGCCTACCCGCGCATTGCGGAAATGACGGAAGGTATCGGGGTGTATCGGTTGTCGGCGATAAGGCGCGGGTGGGCGGCATGGATTGTGCCGTCCGTATTCGCGCTGATTCTCGCGGTGCTGTTGGCCTACTCGACGGTTGTGGTGCACTACCACAACGCACAAAACCGAAGCACGGCCGCTCGCTACAGCGTTGCAATGGCGCAAACCGACCCGGCGGAGCGTGAGGGCCAGCTCGCACGTGCCCGTTCGTACAATCAAAGCCTGGATGGTAGCGGCATCTCCGACCCGTTCGCAGGGGGCTCCAAGAAGGATGCGGCGCCGACGAAAGGCGAGTATGCGGACTATGCGGAGCAGCTCTCCAACTCGGAGATTCTGGCACGCGTACGGGTTCCGGCGGCCGGAATTGATCTGCCAGTGCGACGCGACCGTGGCGATCGGCCGGGTGCGAATGGCGCTGTACACGTGTTTGGTTCCTCCCTGCCGGTCGGGGGAACGTCAACGCACACGATTATCGCGGGTGCCACCGGGAGGAGTGACGCCACCTTATTCGACCACCTGGACAGGGTGGAAGAAGGGGACGTCATTCTTATTGAGGTCGCCGGGCAGACGCTCGCATACCGCGTTGATCAGGTCCGAACCGTGCTCCCCAAAAGAGTCCCTGATCTTAGGATCACGGAGGGCAAGGACTATCTGACCTTGATGACGACGACTCCACGGGCAACGAACTCCCATCGTTTGTTGGTACGTGGCAGTCGCGTTCCGATGCATGCAGTTGATGAGGCCCAGCTCCAAGACGGGTAAGAAGAGTGGGTGCCCACCGCATTGGTGGGCACCCACTGACGTACGTAAGAGCGTCCTGCCTCAGGCAGGTCCCGCTTATGCCGCGCGATTGACGCGCTGCCAGCGCTCCTCAGCGGCTGCCAGGCGTGCCAGCGCACGCTCCGCGCGGGACGCAGACGCCGACTGACCAAGACTGGCAAACTCGGTGCGAGCCGATTCCAACTCGGCCGCCGCCTGATCGACCAGACGTAGGTCTTTCGTATTCTTCATGTTCGTGCTCATCTCTCTTCCTCTCCTCAAATGGCGGAGCGGTGAGGCTCAACGCCTATGTGCTTCGTAGTTTGCGCGCTGCCGCCCGGAGGCGTCATCGCGACATGGTCGGCTAAGACGCCGACACGCAGTAGTCTGCGCACTGTCTGCAATAAATGCAGACATATAAGCATATCGCGCGTGTCTACATATGGCAAGGGGTAGGTCTGAATTGATGCGTGTTTCTGCGTGGAGATTGGTTCTGCCAGTCCGTGGAGACTGGTTCTGCCGGGTCCCGATGCATCAGTGCTTTGTTTTCCGGGACGGGAGACCGGTTTCAACGTCGCCACAACAGGGTAGCCTTGTGGCATGGCTACAGATAACAGCGCGCAGAAGCGTATTGAATCGGATTCCATGGGCACTGTAGAGGTGCCGGCCGCCCGTTACTGGGGGGCCCAGACGGAGCGCAGCCTCCACAACTTCGACATTGGACGAGAGACCTTCGTGTGGGGTCGGCCGATGGTGCGGGCTCTCGGTATTCTCAAGAAGGCGGCGGCGCAGGCCAACGGCGAACTGGGAGAGCTTCCGGCAGATGTCGCGGATCTCATCACCCGCGCTGCGGACGATGTGATTTCCGGTGAGTTGGACGAGGAATTTCCCCTGGTCGTATTTCAGACGGGTTCTGGAACCCAGTCGAACATGAATGCGAATGAGGTGATTTCCAACCGCGCCATTGAACTGGCAGGAGGTGAGCGCGGCTCGAAGAATCCCGTTCATCCGAACGACCATGTCAACCGTGGCCAGTCGTCCAATGACACTTTCCCGACGGCTATGCATATCGCCGTCGTGTGCGAGCTGGCCAATATGTACCCGAAGGTGCGGGTGCTGCGCGATACCCTGGCGGCGAAGGCGGAGCAGTACGCAGATGTGGTGATGGTTGGACGCACTCATTTGCAGGACGCCACTCCCATCACCTTGGGCCAGGTAATCTCCGGCTGGGTGGCCCAGATCGACTT
>SUUB01000030.1:16950-27346 GCA_015062745.1 Actinomycetaceae bacterium | reverse complement strand
CCCGTTCCCGGCCTTTCTGTGCCGGCTTCCCGCAGTACATGGAACTCCATGGGTGAGAGGACCTGCCGCCATTCTTCATCGGTTTGTGGTAAACGCACTTGATCAGCCATGTTTCCGCTTTCTCTTTTCCATCGCGCCTCATACCAGGTCACTTGTAAGCGTTGATCGCACCAAGCGGCTCGGCATGACGTGGCGGCCACGCAAGCAAACTGTCGGCTTACTTGTGTGGATCGTGCACAGACTGCGCGCAAGCCCACCAGGCGTAGCGCGCAGGTCGCCGGACCACAGCCTGATCGGAGACTGCGCCTAAGCCCACCACGCATACACTCCCAACGCACAACCGCGCTTGCACATGCCTTCCGGCACGTACCCTCAGCTATCAGCATATTCGGGTAGACGACGCACGCTGCGAACTCCACCCTGATAGTGGCTCTCAGTCGCCTGTATCTTGGGCAGGATTCCCCAGCGGCTGCTTCGTCGTCGACCGATTTGCCGTATCCGTACCAGGTCGTTGATCGTGATCGGCATCCGCCTCGACATCTGCAGCACCGTACCCGTCGCGCTCCATCATATCATCATCGGGTTGTGCCTCGGCCCTGTCGTCGTCGGAGGACCGCTCTCGTTCTTCACCACGGTCGTCACGGCGGTGCCGACGTTCGGCTGCCGCCTCGCGTTCCCGCATTGCCTCATCGCCCGGTCCAGAGAATTCCTGACCGCGTTTCTCCGCCGCAACAGATCCCGTAAAGATCGACGATTCATGCCCGGGAGCGATCATGGTCTCCGTCGG
Source organism: Actinomycetaceae bacterium (assembly GCA_015062745.1). Taxonomy (GTDB): domain Bacteria; phylum Actinomycetota; class Actinomycetes; order Actinomycetales; family Actinomycetaceae; genus Asp313. The sequence continues at coordinate 26,559 of SUUB01000030.1, read as the reverse complement.
GCTGATTTCGCGTTGCCCCGCAGGCACGCGCGTCGGCCCCGCCAGGCCGATCTCCTCGATGCTCAGCACCCGCGTTTCGGTAAGGTCGGCGGCCGTCGCAGTGGGGACTCGCGAGCCATCCGCAGCAAAAGCCGCCTCCGGCTCGGTATCGGAGCTACCTTCCGGAACTCTCGCCTGCACGCGAGCATTCGGCCTCTGTTTGCGAGCGGATTCACCTGCCTTCGCCGCAGCGAGGGGCTTTCCCTCCGGGAAGGGAACCTCGTCGGGTGCGACCATGTCTGTCTCATCGGTGCTGGTGTAATAACGCACATGCGGCATGGCAGAGGGAGCGTTCTCTTGGATCCAGCGCACCATCTGTTCACGAACGTAGTAGCGCAGATCCGTTAGCGTTGACGAGTTCTTCGCTGAGAGTAGGGCCGAGACTTGCAAGAGTTCCCCGTCGGCGTCGCGCACCTGCAGAATGCCGGTGGTGCCATCCCACAGATCTGTGGACTGCAGGATGCGCTCCAGCTCGGCGCGCATCTGCGGGATCGGTGCCTGCCAGTCGAGCTGGAAGTGCACGTAGCCAAGCATGGCGGGGGTCCGGCGGGTCCAGTTTTCGAAAGTTTCCGTGGTCATGAGGGAGGAAGGCACGATCAGCCGACGCCCATCCCACACCTTGAGGACCACGTACGTCAGGGTGATTTCTTCAACGGTGGAGTACTCGGTTTGCCAGATGACAATGTCACCCACGCGGATGGAATCGGAGAAGGCGAGTTGCAGGCCCGCGAACACATTACCGAGCGTGGACTGTGCGGCAATGCCGGCGACGACGGAAACCAGTCCGGCGGAGGCGAACACCGATGCACCAGCAGTGCGTGCACTCGGGAATGTCATGAGAATGCCCGCGAGTCCGAACACCCAAATAACCACGACAATCACCCGATGCAGGATCTGTGCTTGGGTTTGAACCTTGCGGTAGCGTGACTCGCCGGCGGCTTTCACCTGCTTAACGATGGTCTGCTCCGCGCCATCCACGATGGAGACAACGAGCCACGTCACGGCGAAGATCAGAACGATGAGAAAGGCATGCTGCGCATACTCCCGCCATGCCGGCTGCTCCTCGCCAACGGCCACGGGAACCGCTATGACCGTGCCGACCCAAGCGCCCAGTGTTGCCAGAGCCAATTGCAGCGGCCGGACCGCCTTGCGGGCCGACCCGCGCAAGAACTCGTGCCGCCGGACGATGAACTTGATAACACCCTGCAACAAAAAGCTGATGAGCAGGCCGACGAGGATTCCGACGCCGATGCGTAACGCCACTCCCAGCACATCGACCGTGGCCTCCACCGCAGTCTCAGCGACAGTCGTGGCGTCGTCGGCCGGCGTCGCGTCAGGCGAGGGAGACGGCGTGGATGTCACCTGCCGGACCGACGACAGCAACGACGACTGAGAAGACAACACTCCAGACACAGATGTGCCGGGCGCAGACAACACACTAAGCAAGCCCATGTTCTCCAGGGTATTGCACCGGGCTGAAAAGTAGCTGCAACCGCCACCGATGGCTGCCATACAGGGGGACGATATGCGCTCAAAGTCTCGGTGGAACGGCCGAAGACGTCGGCGCCGTCACGGTGAATTCGGCGAGTTTGCCCCGGATCCTCCTCGTGAGAGCCCAACTGCTCCACCTACGGTGAGCAAGCACACAGGGCTCTCGATTTTGCACTAGGGCCCCTTCGTCCTCTAAGCTTAACGAGTTCCACCAACACGGTAGCGAACGGATTCGGGCGAAAGCCTTTCGCCCCCATCGTCTAGTGGTCTAGGACATCGCCCTTTCACGGCGACGACACCGGTTCGAACCCGGTTGGGGGTACTGAGGTCAATACCTCGTATTGGCCCCGTAGCGCAGTTGGTTAGCGCGCCGCCCTGTCACGGCGGAGGTCGCGGGTTCAAGTCCCGTCGGGGTCGCGGATAACTGCCCGGGAAACCGGGTATTTGTCTACTAGGCTCTGTAGCTCAGTTGGTAGAGCGTTCGACTGAAAATCGAAAGGTCACCGGATCGACGCCGGTCGGAGCCACCAACACAAAACCCACCCCGAACAATGACTCATTCGACAACACGCTAGTCCTTGCAGGGACCTGCTGTATAACCGCACCTCGGCCAAGTTACGCGCGGTTCATACCCTCTTATATCGCTGCCTCGCCGCCGCCTAGAATCCAGACATGAGCACAACATCACCGTGGCCGCTGACGTCGCCAGTCCATGCCAGCGAAACCCTCCGACTTATCTGGCCGCAATGGCAAGGTGCCGGTGCAGCGACCGCCGGTGCACTCGTCCCCGAGGTGCCCCCAGCGGTCGCGCATCGCGGCTACGTCGCCGGAGCACGAGCATTAGCCGCCATCTTGCCCGAGCACCCCGGGCCAACCGAGCTGGTTCCCGTGCCCCTCGATAACGCTTCGGAGTCCTCCGGCGGAATCGAGTCCCGTGCGGCCATTCTCAACTCCTTAGCTGCAGCCTTACGTGCCATCAACGCTCACCCACAGGCTCGGCGCATCCTCACGCTTGGCGGCGACTGTTCCGTCTCCGTGGCGCCCTTCGCCGCGCTCGCTCAGCGTTACGACGGTGATATCGCCGTCGTTTGGGTTGATTCACATCCCGACGTTGACACCCCGGAAACCGGCTACGACGGGTATCACGCGATGGCGGTGAGTGCGCTGCTCGGCAAGGGACCCGACGACGTCGTGCGGCGCTTGCCTGCCATCTTCGACCCGAGCCGAGTGGCTCTGGCGGGCCTGCACGATTGGGTCGAGGATGCCTATGCGAATATCGGCCGGTGGGCTCTGGCAACTTTCGCACCCAACGAACTGCGTTCCAGCAGCACACCTCTGCTGGATTGGTTCCGCTCCACCGGAGCCTCGAAACTCGCTATTCACTTCGATGTGGACACCATTGACTGCAACGAGATGACGCTGGGACTCGGCGCCGTTCCCGGCGGTTTACGTTCAGCCGAGGTACGGCGCTTGGTAGCGGATCTGGCAGGTGTGGGCGACGTCGTCGGACTGACGGTGGCGGAGTTCATTCCGCGCAATCTCCTGCAGCTCGGAACGGTTCTAGCAGGAATGCCGCTGATCGGAAGCTGATAAACCGCTACTCTGCGAACCGTACCCTAGACCCTAGCTGTCACTTGCGCCTTCCTACGGCGCCGCCTTCGTACTGGGCCACTTCCTACTGCGCCAGGTCGGCGATCAAGCGCTGGAAGAACCTCTCCGCTTCCTCGATTTGCGCAAGCTCGATGTACTCGTCCGGGCCATGCGCCTGCGCAATATCGCCCGGGCCGACCACCACGGCGCTCATACCCGCCGCCTCATACGCTCCTGCTTCGGTGCCATAGGTGACCTTATCGTCGGTCGCGAGCGCACCGAGGGATACCGCATAGCGCGCCGCAGCGGAGGTCGGCCCGCTCGCCAAGCCAGTCACCATACCAATGGTCTGCACCTCAACGCCCACCGCAGCCGCATCACCGGCTGACTCGGCGGGCGCATCGGCCTTCATCCGAACGTCGAGTTCCCGCGCCTTTTCCACCACTCGCCGGTGGATCTCCTGCGCATCGACCTCCGGCAGCGTGCGGAAATCAAGCTCTAGGTACGCCTGGTCAGCCACCGTATTCACCGCCGTACCGCCGCGCACAATATTGACGCCGCCGGTTGACCACGGGACGAGGAAGCCCTCGTCGAACGGACCATCACTGCGGAACCGATCGATAATCTCGCTGTGGTACCAGGTGATGAACTCGGCGGCGTAGCGGATGGCGTTTAGCCCACGCACCGGCAACGACGAATGCGATGCCAGGCCCCGGAACGTCAAGGTCATAACATTCATTGACTTGTGCGCGCCGATGGCGTACATGCTGGTCGGTTCACCGACCAACGCGATCTGCGGATGAATCCCCAGCTTCTCGAGCTCGGCCACGAGTGCGACCGCCCCGCGCATACTCGCCACTTCCTCGTCCCAGGTCGCCGCAACATGCAACGGGTGGGAGAGCTTCGTCGCCCCAATCTGCGGGGCGAGCGCGGCGATAATTCCCAGATATGCCTTCATATCAGCCGTTCCGCGGCCGTACAGACGCCCGTCCCGCTCGGTGGGAGTAAAGGGGTCGGAGGTCCAGTCCTGCCCGTCAACCGGCACGCAATCCGTATGGCCGGCCACCATCACGCCACCGTCAACCGTGCCATCGGCGGCCGGGAACGTGGCAAATAGGCTCGCATGCAGCCCATCTGCAGCGTCAATACGATGAATACGCGCACCCGCCGCCGCAAAAGCGGCTTCGAGTAAGTCAATCGCAGCGAGATTACTCTTCGCCGACGTCGTATCCATAGCGACCAGTGCTTCAATAAACGCGCGCGGAGTCTCGGGAATACTCGTGGATGTGACGCGCTCCGACGCCGTGGGGAAACCCGTGGAGTTACCGTGCTCCGGCGTCGTCGCCCGAGATGAATCTGAACCGTTCAACGGTACCTGCCCTATCTCACTCATATCTGTATAATAGCCGGCCGACACGCTAAATCTCACCCAGTCCACTTCCAGGTTTCGTCCAGTCGACTGCGGAGTACGAAGCGCACACTGCCCGGTATGGAGCAGCCACAAACAAACGGACGATACAGCGAACTGAGCAGGCACTACGACAAGCCGAGCGGGCCACGGGCCGAAGCCGACACTCACGAGCAGGCCGGCAACCCGCGCCTGCGTAAACGGCGCAAGCGTCGCCGCATCGCCTTGGGAGCAGGCATTCTTACCGTCACGCTGGTGGGCGGCACTGCGGCCTGGGCACTCGATCGCTACGTTATCGACCACGTGGAAATTGCCGACGTCAGCGCCCTGGAAGCAGAGGCTTCGGCCAGTTGGTCCGCCAACGAATCCGGTTCCACCGAAGCCTCTAGTAACGCCACCGAATCCGGCAACGGCAATGGCGACGGCACCGCCGCCCAATCGGCCACCGTCACCGATACCAGTTACGTCGCCTCGAATGCCTCCATCCAGCTCGAAACCGTCACGACCGGCAGCGGCGAGGACACTTTGACGTATTACGTGGCAACAGTCGATGCGTCCGATGGCACCGCTATCCGCTCGGCCTTCGCCAAGAACTCCTACGGCACCAACATCACGGACAAAACCTCCACCATCGCGTCCGAGAACAACGCCATCTTCGCCATTAACGGCGACTACTACGGCTTCCGCGACACCGGCATCCTGATCCGCAACGGCGTCATTTATCGCGACGACGCCGCCCGTACCGGTCTAGCCATTTACCGCGACGGCACGATGAAGATTTACGACGAGACCACAACCAGCGCCCAAGAACTGGTAGATGCAGGAGTCTGGAATACCCTCTCCTTCGGCCCGGCTCTGGTGGAAAACGGCGAGGTCATTAGCGGTATCGACAGCCTCGAGATCGATACGAACTTCGGGAACCACTCGATTCAAGGCGAGCAACCACGCACCCTCATCGGTCAGAAGGAGGACGGAACCTTCGTCTTTGTCGTTGTGGACGGGCGCAACAAGGGCTACTCGCGCGGCGCCACCATGATTGAGGCGGCCGAGATCATGCAATCACTGGGCTGCGTGACCGCCTATAACCTCGACGGCGGGGGCTCATCAACCATGTACTTCAACGGCGAGGTAATCAACCAACCTTCTAACGGTGGTGAACGGGGAACCTCCGACATTCTGTACATCGAGGATCTGTCATGATCGTTCTGATTCCCTCACTTGAACCCGACCACCGTCTGCCCGCGCTCGTCAACGCACTGGCACATCACATACCTGAAGCACACGTCGTGATTGTCGACGACGGCTCGGGCGAGCGCTACGCGGAACATTTTCAAAGTGCCCGCGCAGCCGGCGCCACGGTAATCGGGTACGAGGTCAACCGTGGCAAGGGCTTCGCATTGCGCACTGGCTTCACCTGGTGCTTGGAACATGCACCGGGCGAGCCGGTGATATGCGCCGACTCCGATGGCCAACACACTCCGGATGATATCCGCAAGGTGGCACTCGACTTACGCGAACATCCGAACGCCGTCGTGCTTGGCGTGCGCGCCTTCTCCGGTAGGGTTCCCATCCGGTCGCGCATCGGCAATTGGATAAGCGCCCGGTTCTTCCACTTAGCCAGCGGGCAACGCATTAGCGATACGCAGACCGGCCTGCGCGGCTACGGGCCACAGCATCTGGCGCACCTTCTCAGTATTCCGGGTGATCGCTTCGAGTGGGAACTCCATGCGCTTCTCGCGGCCGCGCGAGCAGGCCAGGAGATTCGGCAGGTTCCCATCGCCACCGTCTATCACGACGGTAACTCCGGCTCCCACTTCCGCCCCTTGGCTGACTCGTGGCTGGTCTTACGGCCTTTATTGGCGTTCTTCGCCGTTGGCGCCGGGTGCTGGGCAGGTGAAATGCTACTGTTTCTAGTTCTGCAGTCCCGCTGGGGGATTTTCCCTGCCGTCGTCGCCTCCCGTATCGTTTCTGGGACTGCCAACTTCGCGCTGAACAAGTTGCAAGTATTCCGGGAACGTTCGAGGGAACGCACCGCATTGGAGGCTGTCGAGTACGCCCTCCTGGCGGCAACGCTTGTGACGATAACCGCCCTCGGTGTGCGCGCCCTGGCTTCCATCGGAATCACGCTGTGGCTGGCCAAACTACTCATGGACCTCCTCTGCATGCTGCTGAGTTTCGCGGTGCAGCAGCGATGGATTTTCGCTTCCCCGGCGCCACGGGCAGCGGACGCAATCGGCAGCGCCACCTCGGCGCTCACGGGCACCACAACACAGGCCCGGCGGCCGGGTACGTTATCCGCGGATCAAACGGTCGCGCAGCCCAACCGCGACAGTTTGTGATACTCGGGCGGTCACCCGGCTTCTCCGTGCTCGAGTGGGCGGCGATGCCCAACTGTTGCGAGTTCTTTATCTGCGCCAGGCTTCTCCGCGCTCGAGTGGGCGGCGATGAGCCTCCTCAGCCCGCGCAATCGGCTTCCCCGCTCCGGTATGCGGCTGACGATGGAAGGCACCCGGTGGGAACACGACGATCGGAGAGCGAACGGCAGCATGTTCATTCCATGGCGTACTGGCCTACCAGTCCGGCACAATGGACATATGACCCGTCACATTCTGTGGGACCTTGGCGGTACCCTTATCGACAGCTACCCGCAAATTGATCGCATGCTGCAGGCGTATGTCACGCAATGCGGTGGCACGATTTCGGTTGACGACGTCGCCCACCTGACACGGCATTCCATCGCTTTTGCGACCACAGCTCTGGCAGAACGATTCTCCATCCCGCCCGACGACCTGCAGGAGGCCTATACGCTGCTTAAGCGCGCCTGGGAAGTCTCCCCTCCTCCCGTGATGGACGGCGCTCACGACATTCTGGAGCAGGTACATAGCAAAGGCGGGTTGAATCTCGTTATCACCAACCGCGACCGAGAAAGTGCCCGTGTGCTGCTCAATGCGAGCGGTTTAAAGGTCGACGATCTGATCTGCGCTCCGGATGGCTATGCGCGCAAGCCCGACCCCGACATGTACATCACCATGATGCGGCGGCACGATCTCAACCCGTCTGATTGCCTTGCGGTAGGTGATCGCCCGATCGACGCCGTCGCCGCGCAAGAAGCGGGTATCAGATGCGTACTCCTCGAAACACCGGGCATACCCCTAGTGGCGGACGCGGTTGCCGCCACGCGTATCACGGGCTTGGCGCAACTGAAGTCGCAGCTATGAACCCTACTCGTACCGCGCTGAGGTCCGCGTCGGCGCACCGCAGCACGGTGGGCTCTGGCTCCGTGGAGCGTGCACCGCAGCACTCATGAACGCGGCCCTCGCCGCAACAATGGGCGCGCCCAGTCTTCGCAGGAATAGCTGTCGGCGTAGCCCGACATTCGCCGTTATGGTCGCCTTCACGGACCAGATCGGAGAGAATAGTCTTGTCTTCAGCCACGGCCCACCGCCCAACGCGGTGGACGCACCGAAAAGGAGCTTACGATCGTGGACACGCAGAAACCCGGCGGGACGGAGCACGAACACCCCGAGGCCGCCCCGGATATGCCGACGCGCGCGGCCTCCCAGTCATCTAACACGCAACGGTCCATCGGCGAGCTAATTGCGAGTATCTCGGAACAGGCCTCCACACTGGTTCGTGGAGAAATCGACTACGCCTCCGCGAATCTCAAGGCGAAAATACAGAAACTCGGCGTGGGCGGCGTGCTTCTCGCCGTCGCCGCCTTCCTCGCAGTGTTCATCTTCCTGCTTCTGCTGCTGGCAGCCGTGAGCGGATTCGCGAACATCATGCCGGTATGGGCCGCCTTCCTCACGGTCGCGGGCATTCTCATTATCCTCGCCGCGATACTCGCCGCCATAGGAACAGCGCGTCTGAAGGCATCCAAGCGCCACGTGGTCAATCCTAAAGACGGCTTGAGCCAGGACATCGAAGCATTCAAGAAGGGGATCAAAAAGTGAGCGATGCGAAGAACTCAGCGCAGAGTAGCCAGCGCTCCATCGAGGATATTGAGGCCGAGCTAAGGCGAACCCGCGAAGAGATGACGCAGACCGTCAACGAACTGGCCGGGCGGCTCGACCCGAAAGTCGTCGCGAAGAACGCCGCCGATCAAGCCAAGCAAAAGGCGGACACGGCCGCGAACCGAGTGAAGGCACTTGCCAACGACGCGAAGTCCGGCGATCTGCGCGCCATCGGAATCCTGGCGGGAAGTGCGGTGGCTGTTATCGGGCTGGGAGCACTGATCATTTACCGGCACTGACCAACTGTGCCTGTCCTAACATCTCCCGCGCAAAGCACGTGCTACCGCGCCATAAGCGCAGGCGGCAACCGGTCTGTTGTTCTCATGATGGGGTTACGCGTGGCGGGAAATGCCACGTTCGCGGTAAAGTAGATGGGCGAACGGATATGTCCATGGGGCCACCGTTGTGTGTGCCCCGCGATGAGGTGAAGGGGGTCGAGCCATATGGGGCGCGGCCGTCAGAAGGCTAAGCAGCGCAAGGTCGCTCGCAATCTCAAGTACTTCACTCCGGATACCGACTATCAGGCCCTTGAGCGCGAGCTGAGGGGTTCTCAGCATCCCGAACCTGAGATGGACGCTTACGCTGAATATGCTGCCAAGTACAACGAAGATTGGGACGACGAGTGGGATGCCGACGATGAGTACGGCCGCGACGCCGAGTCCGAAAAGGATGAGCGCTAAACGGCGGTTCCTCCACTTCGCATCCAGTGTGTTCTAGACACGGTAGCGCCGTGCCCTTCATAGGGCGCGGCGCTGTCTTGTTTGTGGCGAGAGACTTCCATTACTTCGAGCAACGCCAAGCAGTTCGATGCACGCCGATTAGTCCGATCCGTGTCACCAGTTCAATGAACGCCAAGCAGTTCGATGCACGGCAACTAGTCTGTGCGGAACCACCTGCTTCGCCAAGCGCAAGTCCGTGAAGCGCATGAGCTGCGAGTGCGTGCCTCAACGGTATTCCCGTGGCGCAACGATGGCCCCTGTGGCTCAACGGCATCCCCACGGCTCAACGGTATTCTCCGTGTAGCAGCACACTTCCTCCGGCCACCCCTTTGGTGCCGGAGATCAGCCG
>SUUB01000030.1:0-16850 GCA_015062745.1 Actinomycetaceae bacterium | reverse complement strand
ATCCCCACGGCTCAACGGTATTCTCCGTGTAGCAGCACACTTCCTCCGGCCACCCCTTTGGTGCCGGAGATCAGCCGTGCCCCAGTGCCCGTTGAGCCATCCACCGCCTCTTCCGCCGACGCCGCCGCGACACTGCCGATGGGCCACGCCGTGCAGTCGTACTCCCGGCACACTGTTGTCACCATGTCAGCATCTTGTGTAGGAAGGACCGCAACCATGCCGACTCCCAGGTTCCAGGTGTCCTCGGCGTCATTCCAGCCCACGGAGCCGAGCTCGCAGAGCACCCGGAACACCACGGGAACCTCTACCTCCCCACGATCAATACGCGCCTGCAGGCCTACCGGGATGACCCGGGCCAGGTTGGCCGCCAAGCCGCCGCCGGTGACATGCGAGAATGCGTGAACGGTGGCACGGGCCGCAAGGTCCAGACACAGCGGAGAATAAAGCCGCGTTGGTTCCAAAAGCTCTTCGCCCAATGTGCGTCCGAATTCCGGGACCTCCTTGTCCAGCTTCCACCCGGCATCGGCCACGATGCGGCGAACCAGGGAGTACCCGTTGGAATGCAAACCGGATGCCGCCATTGCGACGATGACATCGCCTTCCCGCACCCGCTGCGCTCCCAACACCGCGTCGGCCTCCACGACGCCGGTTGCCGCCCCCGCAATGTCATAGTCGTCGGGTTCCATGACGCCGGGATGCTCGGCCGTCTCCCCTCCCAACAGCGGTACTTTCACGTATTCACATGCCCGTGCCACGCCCCGCACGATGCTGGCGATACGCTCCGGGATAACACGACCGCAGGCGATATAGTCGGTCATCAAGAGCGGGCGCGCACCGACAACGGCAATATCATCAACAACCATGCCGACAAGATCTTGACCGATGGTGTGATGCACACCCATGGCCTGTGCAATGGCTATTTTGGTGCCCACACCGTCGGTGGAGGTGGCCAGCAACGGTCGTCGATAATTCCGCAGTGCAGAGGCATCGATCATGCCGGCAAACCCACCGACCGCGTCGACGACGTCGTCTGTCATCGTGCGCGCGATAGCGGAACGCATCAGTTCGACGGCACTGTCTCCTGCTGCCGTATCAACGCCAGCGGCCGCATAGGCTTTCTGTCCGTTCACAATTCCTCCGTCTCCCTCTCATGGCGGTGCTTCCGCTTGCGGAGCGACGTACATCCGATCACATCGTCGCCCCTCGTATCATCGTTCATCTGGCTGCGAGGCAGCAGCTCCTCCGCCGGAGCCGCCATACCCAGATCGGACCCGCTGGCCTGCGCGGCACGGGTAACATCGACGGGATATCTGCCGGTGAAACAGGCACTGCACAGTGCGTCATGTGGCTGGCGGGTAGCCTCTATCATCCCCTCAAGGCTGATGTAGCCCAGAGAGTCCGCACCCAATGAGGCACAGATATTCTTAACATCCTGGCCATTGGCGATCAGCTCGGCACGTGTGGCGAAGTCAATTCCGAAGAAGCACGGCCACTTCACCGGTGGTGAGGAGATTCGAACGTGGACCTCGCGCGCACCGGCCTCACGGAGCATACGCACGAGTGCCCGCTGCGTATTACCCCGCACGATGGAGTCGTCGACGACGACGAGCCGTTTCCCCTCGATCACTTCCCGCATCGGGTTCAGCTTGAGGAGGATTCCGCGTTGCCTACTCAATTGAGTCGGCTGTATGAAAGTCCGCCCAACGTAGGCATTCTTGACAAGTCCCTGGCCGTACGGGATCCCCGATTCCTGTGCGTAGCCGATGGCGGCAGGTGTCCCCGAATCCGGAGTGGCCATTACCAGGTCCGCCGCCACGGGGTGCTCCCGGGCCAGTATTCGCCCCATTTCCAGCCGCGCGGAATTGACGGATCTGCCCGCAATGGCGGTGTCGGGCCGGGCCAAATACACATATTCGAAGATGCAACCCGCCCGTTCGGGCGACGACCACCTACGAGAATGCAGCCCGGCGTCGTCGATAGTAATCAACTCACCGGGCTCGACTTCGCGCACAAACGTGGCTCCAACAATGTCCAAGGCGGCCGTCTCCGACGCCACCACCCAGCCACTGCCAAGACGCCCCAGAACCAACGGGCGGAAGCCGTGCCTATCCCGAGCCGCGTACAGGCGTGTCTCGTCCATGAAGGCCACGGAGAAGGCGCCCTCCAGGCGAGGCAGAAGCCGGAGCAAGGCGTCCTCCAGGCTCTCCATCCCGGTGCTTCCATCGGACGCCGAATCCTCCCGCTCGTTTTGCCCCATCAGCGTCAACAGCGCCGTCATGACGGCTGTATCCGTGGAGCTCCCCCGCCCCAACTCTGCGCTGAGGTCATCACCGGAAAGCTCGTGAATTCGCGCCACCAATTCGCTGGTATTGGTCAAGTTGCCATTGTGGGCAACGGCAACTGTGCCGAAAGCCGTCGGGCCGAGCATGGGTTGCGCGTTCTCCCACTCGGAGCGCCCCGTGGTGGAGTAGCGTACATGCCCCAGGCAGATATGGCCGCGCAGCGTTTTGAGATTCTGGTCGTCAAATACCTGTGACACCAACCCCATGTCTTTGTACACGAGGATTGTGTTTCCGTCGGAGGCGGCGATGCCGGCCGATTCCTGCCCGCGATGTTGCAACGCGTACAACCCGTAGTAGGCCAGCTGTGCTACTTCCAGCCCCGGTGCGAATACACCGAAGACGCCGCACTCATCCTGCGGCTTCACACTTGAAAGCCCGGCGCTCAGGCGCCCATCGCCTTTCACCGTCTCATCGTCTCACACCGGCGCCAGCTCGGCATCGGCCGTTCATAAAACGGCATTGTGTTCCCGAGCGCCTCACGAATCGGAGCATCCCCCGCACGCCTCACGGATTGTGGTGTTACTGCACTGCACGCTACCTGAGCCCTCCGCCGGCTTCGCGTATCCCTCACAGTTCTACGCAGTCCAACGACGTAAGACGGCACTGCCAAACAGTGGCATGAACTCGGCGAGGTCCGCCCGCGTTCCCGACGCGCTGATCCTGCCAGCGGCAACGGCTTGCTCCCACGTGATATTTCCGACGCACAGGTCTAGCCATGTTTGGCCGTCGAGCTCAACCACATTTGGCGGCGTGCCACGCCGGTGCCGGACACCCTCCAGTACCTGCACCGCACCGATATACGGCACCCGGACCTCCACGCTTCGGCCGGGATGACGCTCAGCGATTTCTTCCAGGCAGAATCGTGCAGCGGTTCGCAATTGGGCGGGCGAAAGCGTCTCTCCCGCCGCGAAACTGCTCACTGCACGCATGCCCTCGCCAGTGTCGATTCTGCGCATGTCTCAAGGCTAGTCGATATCGGCACAAATGATGGGGCCAGGTGGAATCACCACCTGGCCCCATTTCAATGTCCGCGCATTGCGGCTGGTCTCATCCGCCAACTAGGCAGAAGAGTCACCCGCAAGCCGACTAACGCACCGCGAAGGTATCAACGTTGTCACCGTTAAAATCACCGGGCAGTACCACCGAAGAACTCGACACGCCCGCGAGCTGCAGCGGAGTAGCATTTCCGCCACGCTCCGCGTTACTGACATAGACGGTGTCACCGCGCAGCACGGAAACCGTGTCCTTGCCATCGCCGTCCCAGTCGCCGACCAGCGGCTTGTCAGTCGCGCGTCCGAAGACGAAGGAGTAATCGGCGTTTCCACCGGAGAGTTCATTCTTCACGTAGTAGACATTGCCACGCTTGACGGCAACCGTGTCCTTACTATCGCCGTCGAAGTCGCCCGCGAGTGCTTCATCGCTTGCCCGTCCGAAATGGAATACCGCCGATGCATTGCCACCGTTCAAGGTGTTGCTGATGTACACCGCATTGCCACGGCGAACCGCGATGGTATCCTTACCGTCGCCATCCCAGTCACCAACCAGCGGTTTATCATCAGCACGTCCGTAGGCGAAAACAGTTGTTGCCGCTCCGCCGTCGAGCGAATCAGAAATGAAGTAGAGTTCTCCGCGCTTGACGGCCGGCGTATCGATACCATCGCCGTTCCAGTCACCGATCAGCGGCGTATCGGAAGCGCGACCATAGTTGACAAACTGGTCGGCCAGGCCATCACCGTCGGTATCAAGCTGGAAGGTATTCGGGTGGATGGCAGGTGGCTCCGGCGCTGCAGCGGCAGCGACTTGAACCTTCATCGTAAAGTCGGTGGGTTCCGCAACAATCCGTAGATCATGAGTACCTGCGCTCACCGACTCCGGGATGGTCACGGAGACGGTTGCCTGGCCAGTCTCATCGCGGTTCGGGGTGACGGTGTTGTCAACCGTGGCGGTTCCCAATTCCTGACCATCCAGGTAGAGTGTTACCTTCTCCGGCTTTGGCTCAACGGAAGTCATCGACAGCGAGGAGAGGGCGATATCGGCGCTCTGCCCGGCCGTCAAGTTCGAAATACCAGCGACACCAATGGAATGCTGTTCGTAGGTGACCTTGTACTTCGGGTTCGCCTCCAGGAACAGGTTGAACACATCGTTATCGATCAGGCCGGTGTCATTGTAATTCGCACCTTCCTTGAGCACATCAAACCCGTCACCACCGGCGATGAGGAACTGATTGGATACGACCGTGTACAGCTTGCTGGTATCCGTCCGGTCGAGGAGCTCACCGTTGAGGTAGACGCCAGTTACCTTAGAGCCAACCGGCGCGGTGGGATCGTAGGTGTAGGTGATCGACTTGGACATTCCCAGGCGAAGAATCGGACGGGCGGCATTTGGATCCGCATTCCACTGCTGTTCGAATAGGGTGTATACCTGAGCGGAGTTCAGCTGGATCGTCGTGTAAGTGTTACCGAAGGGCTGCATTGTGTATGACTCTTCCAAGGTAATCTCACCATCACCATTGGCATCAAGGTCAGAACGCACACCACCAGGATTCATAATGCCGAAGTCAGCCTTCTGGGCCATCCCCTGCGAGTACTGGTAGAAGGCCTCTGCGACGAGGTTGCTCGCGGAGAACTCGGTGCCGCGATTGGCGCCCAGATCGGTACCGTTATTTGTTCCGCGATTGGCGACCCCGTCAATAGAGCCGACCACTTTGGCACCCAGAATCTTGGCCTGCTCGGCCGCCTTCTCGTACATTGCTTGAATGTCTTGGTTGACACCATCACCCTCACTCACACCCAGGTTTTCGGCCTTCGTCGAGACGAGCTTCTTGGCATTCTTGTCGTACACGAAGGAAATCTTTGCTAGTAGTGATCCGAAACACTCCGGCTCGATAACCGGCGCACCAGTAGCGGTCTCAGTGTACTTGTCCTGATGGGTGTGGCCAGCAACTACAGCATCAACGTTCGGTCCCACTTTGGCGCCGAAATCGACATCGGCGTGCATCAGCGCGACAACGATATCCGCCTCTCCGTTGGATTCGTCACCGTCTTTGAGAATCGCGGCATACTTGTCTGTGGCGGCGACCGGATCCGTAGCAGTCAAACCCTCAATGCCGCTTGGCGACACGAGAGTGGGAAGATCGTCGGTAACTGTGCCAACAAAGCCGACCCGCACACCCGACGGCGTATTGAGCACCGCGAATGGGGGAACGACCGAGGCATCCATGCCGTCCACATTTGCGGACAGCCAAGGATAGTTACTTGACGGGGCAATGCGATCAATGAGATCGCTGTATCCCTTATCAAACTCGTGATTGCCCACCGAAGTGACATCGAGTTTCATCGCATTCATGATCTCCAGGGTCGGAGTGTCATTGGCGATAGAAGAGACATACGCTGACCCGCCAACAAGATCGCCATTGGCAGCAAAGATGGTGTCGGGGTTCTCAGCACGCATCTGATCAACCTTGTACGCGAGTGCACCAGCGGTTTCGATGTGCCCGTGAAGGTCTGAGATCGCGGCGATATCTACTGTGACGGTGCCATCACCATTATCGGTGGCGCCCGCTGGCAACGCGGTAAGGCCCATGCCGCCTAGCGTGAAGGCGACCAGGGCACCCACAGCGCGCCCGCCGCGCGTGAATACGTCGGACATGTGTGTGTTCCTTTCTCGGAAAGTCTGACCATCCAAGAGTAACTGGTAAAGGTGTCCCGAGTCACCTATATTGAACACATATCCTGCTCTAGACGCCTGTCAACGGGCCAGGCACATGCCGTCCTCCGGCAGAAACTCACACTCGCCATGCAGGAAAAAGACTGCTGGAACCAACCGCTCCGGGCGAAAGTGATACGTCTCACGAATACAGTCTCCAGCAGTCAAAGCTAGCACCCCATCGATCACCGCCTGGCACCACATGCAGATTCTCCGGGTTTTCCGCAGTTCTCCACGAAAACCCGGAGAATGGAGAACAACCCGGAGAATCTAGAGAATAGCAAGCGCAGGCCCGCGAAAGGCGAGCCTTACACCAGTCCCTGCTGAATCATTGCGTCAGCGGTCTTCTGGAACCCTGCCGCGTTGGCGCCGAGCATATAATCGCCCGGATGGCCGAACTCGTCGGCGGCCGCCAAGCAGGTG
Organism: Actinomycetaceae bacterium; assembly: GCA_015062745.1. Taxonomy (GTDB): domain Bacteria; phylum Actinomycetota; class Actinomycetes; order Actinomycetales; family Actinomycetaceae; genus Asp313. The sequence goes on along the minus strand of SUUB01000030.1, from coordinate 10,380 downwards.
TCGTGAATATTCGCCATGATCTCGGACAACTTACCCACGGTCGTGTCAAAACTCCACTGCTGACGGGCAGAATTCTGCTGCATCTCCAACGCGGAGGTCGCGACACCTCCGGCATTGGCGGCCTTACCCGGCGCGTATAGGATTCCCGCCTCTCGGTACACGTTGATAGCCTCCGGCGTAGAAGGCATATTCGCACCTTCCGCCACAAGCTTCACACCGTTGTTGGCGAGCGCCTTGGCCGCCTCCTCGTCGATCTCGTTCTGGGTGGCGCAGGGCAGAGCAACATCGGCGCCTTCAATGGTCCACACCTTTTCACCGGTGCGCAGTTGTGCGCCGGGGCGCGCCACAGCGTAGTCGGCCACCCGACCGCGTTCAACTTCCTTGACCTGCTTGAGCAGATCGAAATCAATGCCGTCAGGATCGTAGACAGAGCCGGAAGAATCGGAGATTGACACAACCTTCGCACCTTCGGCCTGGGCGCGCTGCACGGCATAGATTGCCACGTTACCGGAGCCGGAGACCAGCACCGTCTTGCCTTCCAGAGACTCCCCCTGTGTAGCGAGCATAGACTTTGCGAACATCACCGTGCCGTAGCCGGTGGCCTCGGTCCGTCCGAGCGATCCACCCCAGCCCAGAGCCTTCCCCGTCAGCACTCCGGCGTCGAAACGGTTCCGCAGGCGCTTGTACTGACCGAATAGGTAACCGATCTCGCGGCCGCCCACGCCAATATCGCCGGCCGGCACGTCGGTGTCAGGGCCGATATGGCGCGAAAGCTCGGTCATAAAAGACTGGCAGAAGCGCATCACTTCACGATCGGACTTGCCGTGCGGGTCGAAGTCCGAACCGCCCTTGCCACCGCCGATGCCCTGACCGGTCAGAGCATTCTTGAAGATCTGCTCAAAACCGAGAAACTTGATGATGCCAAGGTTCACGGAGGGATGGAACCGCAGTCCTCCCTTGTAGGGTCCAAGTGCAGAATTGAACTCGACACGGAAGCCACGATTGACGTGAATGTTCCCTTCGTCGTCTTCCCACGGCACACGGAAGATAAGCTGACGCTCCGGCTCAACGATCCGCTCCAGAATAGCTTCATCCAAGTATTCGGGACGAGCCGCAAGCACCGGCTCAAGCGACTCCAGAACCTCCCCAACGGCCTGGTGAAACTCCGGCTCCGCGGGGTTACGCGCGATCACCGTGCTGTGAATGCGTTCGATACGATCGTCCATGAAATAACTCCTTCACGGTAGGTAGCAAGCAAAGCTCGACCGTCACAAGACCGCAGACCGCGTGCGACAATCCGATATCGACCGCTTGTGGCGGCGAAGATATCTCGACCAGCAGCGGGCCAGTTTCCCGGAGTGTGCGATGTACGTACATCACTTCCGGCGACCGGCTTCGCTTTCACCTTTGTTTTACTCCGGTGAAACGCCCCGCCGATCCGGTGTCCAGATTGCGACGCGGCAGATTGAGCGGGCAACACGGCATGCAGAACGCTGCCGCTATTCCTGCGCGCTCCTCATTGGTTAGAGAGCATTGTACGCGTCATCCGAGACTGGCTCACACCACTCGGTGTGCGTGTCCTCGCCCGGCACCTCGATCGCAATATGGGAGAACCATGCATCTTTTTTGGCGCCATGCCAGTGTTTCACGTTGGCGGGAAAGACAGCTACGGAACCCGGTTCGAGGCTGACGGGTTCTTCACCTTCGATCTGGCACCAGCCGGATCCCGCTGTACACACGATGATCTGACCGCCTCCCCGTGCTGCATGATGGATATGCCAGTTATTCCGGCAGCCCGGCTCGAAGGTGACATTTGCCATAAAAAGCGGGTCCTCGCCGGGCCGCGTCAATGGATTGAGATACGACTGTCCAACGAAGTATTGCGCGTAGGCATCATTGGGTGTGCCGAGTCCAAATACATTCTGCGCGGCGAACTCATCACGATTCGTTGTCATGGGGTTTCTCCTCACTGCATCGCTAAGGAACGCCCCCATGGTACGCCTCAGGAAAAGCGCCCGACAGGTACTGCCGGTGCCCCCTACAAGCCTCCGAAGCGACTCCGCATCAGCACGCAGGCACCAGCAAGCTCGTTCGCATACTGAGCGACATGCGCGGGAGAGCATTATGGGAGGCTCGGATACAAGCAGGCGCCTGTCCGGGTACCCGGTAGTCCGCTTATGAGAACAGCGTGGGAAGAACCGCCTCGGTGCTCGCACGCAGTGCAGCGACATCAAACACAAGCGCCTCCGCCGCCGCGCCTTCTCCCTCCGCCGGGGTAATCACAAGGAGTTCGCCACCGGTTGTGCCAATACGCACCGTGGGAACTCCCTCCGCCTGCGCCGCGGCCCGCACGGCCGGAAGAAAACCTTCCGGTACGGCCACCAGCGCACGCCCCTGCGACTCCGAGAACAGTGCTGTGAATGAGTCGATACCCTCCTGCGAACACACCGACGCCAAATCAATCGAAGCGCCGATACCGCATCGCGTGGCCATGTCTGCAAGCGCCTGAATGAGACCGCCCGTGGAGAGGTCATGCGCCGCGTGGGTGATTCTGCCCATTCCCTGCGTATCCGCGTCATGCAGCGCGAGCAACACCCGCCCGAGCGCCTGCTCGGCCGCCAGGTCCACGCGGGGTGGGCGGCCACCTACATGACCGTGGATGATCCGCGCCCATGCGGACCCGTCAAGCTCCGCCGCCGTGGCACCAAGCAGTACGATCGCCAGCCCTTCCTCCTGGAACCCGGAGGGCACCGCGGCCGTGGTATCGGCCATAACACCAAGCACACCCGCAACCGGCGTCGGATTGATTGATGTGGTGGGGCGGGCTGCCGGGTCGGCTTTGCCTTCCGGCCCGGTGCCGGAAGGTGCGCGGGTCTCCCCCGCCGGGCCGGACGCCCCCGATGTACCGGCATCCTCTGCCGTGCCGGCCCCTCCCGATGAGTTGTAAAGCGAGACGTTCCCACCAGTCACCGGTATACCGAGAGCCTGGCAGGCGTCTGCCATTCCCTCCATCGCAGTAACCAACTGCCACATTGCCGCCGGGTCCTCCGGGTTGCCGAAATTGAGGCAGTCGGTAACGGCGAGCGGCTTCGCGCCTACCGTGCACACGTTGCGATAGGCCTCGGCCACCGCTTGCTGGGCACCGGCGTAGGGGTCCAGTAGTGTGTACCAGCCATTGGCGTCGGTGGAGATGGCTATGCCGAGTCCGGTCTCCTCGTCGACGCGTACCACGCCGGCGTCGTCGGGCTGTGCCAGGGCCGTATTTCCACGCACGAATCTGTCATACTGGTCAGTCACCCATGCCTTCGAGGCCTGATTCGGATCCGTGAGGACGTGGAGAATCTGTTCACGCAGCTGCGAAGTATCAGCTGGCCTTGCCAAGTCAGCGGCAGAGTCGGCCTGCAACGCATCCTGCCACACCGGCCGGGCATACGGCCGATCGTATACCGGCCCGTCGACCGCCACGGTGGAAGGGTCAACGTCGACGATGCGGTGGCCGTTGTGGTCAATGCGCAGGCGGGCGTCGCCAGTCACCTCGCCAATAATGGCCGTCTCCACCTCCCACTTGCGTGTGACGGCCAAGAAGTCGGTGAGCTTCTCCGGGCTGACGATCGCCATCATCCGTTCCTGCGACTCACTCATCAAGATCTCACCGGCACTCAAGGACGGATCGCGCAGCAGCACCTTCTCCAGATCGACATGCATACCGGAATGACCATTGGCCGCCAGCTCGCTTGTGGCGCAGGAAATCCCGGCCGCTCCGAGATCTTGGATGGCCTCAACCACCCCGGCTGCGAAAAGCTCCAGGCAGCATTCAATGAGTACCTTCTCCATGAAAGGGTCACCGACCTGCACCGAGGGGCGTTTGCTCGGCATGCCGCCGTCGAAGGTCTCCGAGGCAAGAATCGAGGCGCCACCAATACCGTCACCCCCGGTGCGGGCACCAAACAGCACAACCTTGTTTCCCACCCCTTCCGCATTGGCGAGGTGAATATCACCGTGCCGCATCACGCCGACGCACAGGGCGTTCACCAGCGGGTTCCCCTGATAAGACGGGTCAAACTCGGTTTCTCCACCAATGTTCGGCAAACCCAGACAGTTGCCGTAGCCGCCAACTCCAGCAACGACGCCGTGCACCACGCGGGCAGTGTCGGGATGATCGACGGCGCCGAAGCGCAGCTGGTCCATAACCGCCACCGGGCGCGCACCCATGGCAATAATGTCGCGCACGATACCGCCAACCCCGGTAGCGGCGCCCTGATACGGCTCCACGAAACTCGGATGATTATGCGACTCCACCTTGAAGGTGACCGCCCACCCGTCGCCAATATCGACGACGCCGGCGTTCTGCCCCATGCCCACCAAGAGGTGCTCACGCATGGCGGCGGTTGTCTTCCGCCCGAATTGCTCACCCAGGTGCTTCTTTGACGACTTGTAGGAACAGTGTTCCGACCACATGACAGAGTACATGGACAACTCGGCGATAGTTGGGCGCCTGCCCAGGATACTGCGAATCCGCTGGTACTCGTCCTCTTTCAGTCCCAGTTCCCTCCACGGCATCTCCTGATCGGGAGTCGCTTGGGCATTGTCCACGGTGTCGTAGTTCTGAATGACTGCGGATTGCCCGGATGATTCCGGCGACCGGGCGGATTCAGTCTGCGAGAAAGCCATTAAACTCTCCAATCGAAAGTGCGATTGCCGCAGTGCACAACATTCAACAAGCGGACGACATGCTCCACCGTGAGGTGGCTCCGAACGTGGCGCGTACCCGCCACGCATACCGCAGCGCTCTCGGCCGTGCCGCGCACTGTTGCCGTCATGAGACCAGTTCCGTGAGAACGGAGGTGAAGAAGCGCAGGCCGTCGGTGCCGGTTCGCAGCCCATCACGGCCAGAAGGTCCGAAGCCACGTTCGACGGCGTGCTCCGGGTGTGGCATGAGGCCGACGACGTTGCCCGCTGCGGAACAGATTCCGGCGATATCGTGCACCGAACCGTTCGGATTCACCCCCGCGTAGCGGAAGACCACGCGCCCCTCGCTCTCCAGTTCGCTGATCACAGCAGCGGGCGCTTGAAATGAGCCCTCGCCGTTCTTCAGTGGGATCACGATATGCTCATTCGTTTTGAACTCGCGGGTCCATGGCGTGGCGGTGTTCTCCACCACCAGCTCCTGCTCACGGCAGATGAAACGCTGGTGGTCGTTCCGAATAAGCGCTCCCGGCAACAGGTGCGATTCGCACAGGATCTGGAACCCGTTGCAGATCCCCAGAACGGGAAGTCCGCGTCCTGCAGCTTCAATCACTGCGGTCATCACCGGCGCCAGTGCCGCGATTGCACCGCAGCGCAGATAGTCGCCGTACGAAAACCCACCCGGAAGGACGACGGCGTCTACACCCTGCAAGCTATCCGAGGCGTGCCAGAGGGAAACCGCCTCGCCGCCGGCAAGTCGAACAGCGCGAGCTGCGTCGTCGTCGTCCAGAGTTCCCGGGAAGGTGACAACTCCGATCCTCACTGGCCCGGCTCCTCATCAGCCTCGTATACGGCCACCACATCTTCAATAATCGGATTGGACAGTACCGTCTGTGCCGCTTGCCTTGCGGCGTCAAGCGCCGCTTCCGTTACCGCGCCGCGAACGGTCAATTCAAAGCGTTTCCCCTGCCGTACATCGGTAAACGGGCTGCCGCCTTGGCGGTTCAATGCTCCGCCCACGGCCTTCCCCTGCGGGTCGAGAATCTCCGGCTTTGGCATGACTTCCACAATGATGCGTCCCATGCGGTCTCTTTCCCTTACTGCGCCGGTAGCCGTTGGCTTCCACACGCTTGTACCTTCAACAGGCTTCCCGCCGCAGACCTATTGCCAGGCGCGGCCGGTCAGCGTCTCGTATGCCCGTGCGTAGCGTTCACGAGTCTTCGCAATGACATCTTCAGGTAGCTCCGGCGGCTGTTCACCGGAAGTGCGATCCCAGCCCGACTCCGGCGATGTCAGCCAGTCACGGACGAATTGCTTGTCGAGCGAGGGTTGGTGCTTCCCCGCCTCGTATCCCTGCATAGACCAGAAACGAGAAGAGTCCGGGGTGAGGACCTCGTCGGCCAGAATAATCGTGTTCTCACCGGCATCCGGCGAAACTCCGAATTCAAACTTGGTGTCGGCGATGATAATGCCACGCTGCGCCGCCAGTTCGCGAGCGCGCTCGTAAATGGCAAGCGAAGCGGAACGAAGAGCATGCGCAGGGCCCGCGCCGACGCGGCGGATCATCGCCTCGAAAGTGATGTTCTCGTCATGACCACCACCTCCTGCGGGAGCCTTTGCCGCAGGGGTGAAAATGGGTTCTTCCAAACGATCGGCTTCGAGCAGACCGGCGGGCAGTTTAACACCGCAGACCTCGCCGCTCTCCTGGTACTCCGCCATGCCAGAACCGGTGAGATATCCGCGCACTACGCATTCGATTGGAAACATATTCAGGCGCCGTGTGATCATGGCGCGCCCCGCAACAGCCTGCGGAACATCGGTGGAGATGAAGTGGTTGGGAATGATGTCTCCCAACTGGTCGAACCACCACAGCGACAGTTGGTTCAGTATCTTTCCCTTGTCAGGGATTGTTGAAGGAAGCACGTAGTCGAATGCGCTGATGCGATCCGATGCCACGATGAGATATGTATCTACCCCTGAATGTGCTCTGACATCGGCAGGAACGTAGACATCTCGCACCTTGCCCGAGTAAATGTGGGTCCAACCGGGAAGGCTCGGCCGATTCTCGCTCCCGCTCATGCGAACTCCCTCCGTGTGACTGTCGTCGTTGCTCAGTTTGCCGGCATTGTTAACAAGCTATACCGCATTCACATTCCAGCCGCAATATCACTGCGGAAGTGCGATCCGCTCAGCTTGATTCTAGCCAAAGCCGCGTAGGCTTTGTCGCGGGCGTCCACGAGGCTTGGCCCGAGCCCCACCGCGGCAAGAACACGACCGCCGGCACTGACAAGTTGGCCTTCGCGTAGCGCGGTGCCTGCCTGGATCACGTGCGCGTGTGACAGCGACTCGGCCTCGTCTACGCCGCTGATCCGATCACCCGTACGGACCTTACCCGGATACCCCTGCGCGGCCAATACCACGGTCACCGCAGCTTCGTCGCTCCAATCGAGGACCGTGTCCGCTGGGAGATGTCCGGTCGCCGCCGCATACAAAAGAACGCCAAGCGGCGTCTTGAGGCGCGGCAGCACCGATTGCGTCTCCGGATCGCCGAATCGGACGTTGAATTCGACTACGCGCAGTCCTCGCGAGGTCAACGCGAGTCCGCAGTACAGCAGGCCGATGAATGGAGTTCCACGTCGTGCCATTTCGTCGACGACGGGTTGCGCCACGCGGTCAACCACATCGCCGACCAGGGTGTCCGGTGCCCACGGCAGGGGAGAGTACGCACCCATTCCCCCGGTATTCGGCCCATTGTTTCCGTCATATGCCCGCTTGAAATCCTGCGCTGGTTCGAGCGGGACTACATGGGCGCCGTCGCATATGCAGAATAGTGACACTTCCGGACCGTCGAGGAATTCCTCCACGACGACGGCCGGCTGCCCATCCGTGGAGGCATCGCCGCTGTCCTTCGCCAAGCAGACGTTGGCATGCGCCAAGCCCTCGTCGCGGGAGGTGGTAACAACAACGCCTTTTCCTGCCGCGAGACCGTCATCCTTCACCACGTAGGGCGGGCCGAAAGCGTCCAACGCTTCCTCCACCTGCTCCCGGGTGGTGCACACACGTGCGAGCGCTGTTGGAACCTCGGCAACCGCCATAACATCTTTAGCGAAGGCCTTGGAGCCTTCCAGCCGGGCGGCCTCACGGGATGGTCCGAATACCGGTATCCCTGCTTCTCGCACGTCATCGGCCACACCCGCGACAAGAGGAGCCTCCGGTCCAATAACAACCAGATCAACGCCTAGGCGCACCGCCTGCGCCGCAACAGCTTCACCATCGAGAATATCGAGCGGAATATTCCGGCCCAACTCGGCGGTGGCGGGATTACCGGGGGCGATAAAAAGCTCTGTGACGGAGGGATCCCTGTGCAATGCGAGGGCGAGCGCATGCTCCCGTCCGCCTGATCCCAGAAGGAGAATGTTCACAATACCAGCCTACGTGAGTAGTGCCACTTTAGCGCGGGGAACCAAAACATGGAGACGAGCCGAGTTTGGTTGCAGGAAGAATTGGTGCCAGGGTGCGGCGCCGCCGTGATTGCGGAGTCTTCCCTCACCGGTCCGCGCCTGATAACCGAAAGGAGACGGCGTCGGCGTGGCCGCCGATTTCCATCGTCTGCCTGCGCGGCGAGCTGGGTGCGATTGAGACACCCGCGTGATCGCGGCTGTTCCGGCCAAGCCAGCTGCAGGCCTGTTAGGCATTTCTCCGCGCTCATATGACCGCAGCCTCCCGAAAAGCCGGTGGCCCCGGCGTTGTGCAACACCGGGGCCACGCGTTCATAACGAAGAGACTCAGTTCTGCTTCGCAGCGGCAATCCGCTCGCGGAACTTCGCCAGCTGCTCGGTAACCGCAGCCGGAACCCTGTCGCCGAACTGCTCGAAGTACTCCTCCGTTCCGTCCATCTCGGCCGCCCAGGCGTCCGGATCGATGGCGAAGAGCTGATCCCACACATCCTTATCGATGTCGAGACCATCGAGGTTGAAGTCTTCGAACTTCGGGTAACGGCCGGTCACACCGTCGATCGCATCGACGTCACCGGCGGAACGGCGAACGATCCAGTCGAGCACGCGCGAGTTCTCGCCGTAACCCGGCCACAGGAACTTGCCGTCGGCATCCTTGCGGAACCAGTTGACCTGGTATACCTTCGGGAACTTCTCGCCCAGCTTCTCCTGCATCTCCAGCCAGTGACCCCAGTAATCGGCCATGTGGTAGCCGCAGAAGGGCAGCATGGCGAAGGGATCATGGCGCAGCGAACCAGCCTTAACATCGGTGGCGGCAGCGGTGACCTCGGAAGCTACCGAAGCACCGATGAACACGCCATGAGCGGGCTCGTACTGCTCGGCCACCAGCGGCACGTTGGTAGCGCGGCGACCGCCGAACAGGATCGCGTCGATCGGAACACCCTCCGGGGCCTCCCAATCCGGGCAGATAATCGGGCACTGCGATGCCGGGGTGGTGAAACGGCTGTTGGGATGGGCGGCCTTCTTGCCGGCTGCGGCATCCGCAGGCGTGAAGTCATTGCCCTGCCAGTCGATCAGGTGCTCCGGCTGCTCGCCGTCGATACCCTCCCACCACACGTCGCCGTCGTCGGTCAACGCAACGTTCGTGAAAATCGTGTTGGACTTCATGGTGTCCATGGCCACCGGGTTGGTGGTGTAGGCGGTGCCGGGAGCGACGCCGAAGAAGCCCGCCTCCGGGTTGATGGCGCGCAGGGTGCCATCCGGACCGGGACGCATCCAGGCGATATCGTCACCAATGGTCTCCACCTTGTAACCCGGAATGGTCGGCTGCAGCATGGCGAGGTTCGTCTTACCACAAGCGGACGGGAAGGCGGCGGTCACGTGGAACTGACGGCCCGTGCTTTCCTCCGTGAGGCGAAGGATGAGCATGTGCTCGGCCATCCAGCCGTCGCGACGTGCCATGGTCGAAGCGATACGCAGTGCGAAACACTTCTTGCCCAGCAGCGCGTTGCCACCGTAACCGGATCCGTAGGACCAGATCTCGTTGGTCTCCGGGAAGTGGGTAATGTACTTCTCCTCGTTGCACGGCCACGCCACGTCCTCGCGGGTGGTACCATCGGCGTCGCGCAGCGGGTAGCCCACGGAGTGAACCGCGGGAACCCAGGTCTGCCCCTCGCCGATGAGCTTGAGGGCAGCGGAGCCCATACGCGTCATGATGCGCATATTGCACACCACGTACGGGGAATCGGTCAGCTCAATGCCCAGCTGGGAGATCGGGCCGCCCACCGGGCCCATGGAGAAGGGGATCACGTACATCGTGCGGCCGCGCATAGCACCGTCGAACTTCTCATGCAGCGTGGCCTTCATCTCGCTCGGCTCGGCCCAATGGTTCGTCGGGCCGGCATCCTCTTCCTTCTCCGAGCAGATGAACGTGCGTGACTCAACGCGCGCCACGTCCGACGGCAGTGAACGAGCCAGGAACGAGTTGGGGCGCTTCTCCGGGTTCAAGCGGATAAACATGCCCGAATCAACCATTTCACTGGTTAGTCGGTCCCATTCTTCCTGAGAACCATCGACCCAGTAGATCGAATCAGGCTTCGAAAGGTTAGCCTGCTCCACCACCCAGGCAACGAGGTCATCGGGAGCCTCCGCAGGAGCTCCGGCGCGGACCTCCTCGACGGAATAAGTCTTGTCAGACGTCATCGCATTTCCTTCCTTAAGAGAGCGATGTGTACGCCGC
>SUUB01000029.1:22384-30516 GCA_015062745.1 Actinomycetaceae bacterium | reverse complement strand
TCAGCACAAATGCAGTGCGAAGAACTCCGCGATCTGATCCCACGGAATCGCGTTCTTGCCACCGCCATCGTATAGATCTGTATGGGAGGCACCGGGGATTGGGACGAATACCTTGTTGTCGCCCTGGAGCCGGGCAAAGGCATCCTTGCCCATATAGAAGGAGTGTGCCTCCTCGCCATGGACAATCATCACGGCGTTCTCAATTTCCTCGATATAGCCGAGCAAGGTGGCGTTCATTAGCGACGATCCGCCGATCACAGTCCACCCGTCGTTCGAGTTCAGCGAGCGCGGGTGGTAACCGCGTGGCGTCTTGTAATAGTCGTAGTAGTCCTTGACGAATTGCGGTGCGTCGTCGGGAAGCGGGTCAACCACACCACCTGCCATGGCATACGTACCGGACCGGTAGTCGGCAGTGCGCTGCGCGGCCACGGACGCCCGCATCTGGTTGCGCGCCTCAGCCGAGTCTGCCGAGTCGAAGTAGCCATTGGCCGCCACTCGGCTCATGTCATACATAGTGGAGACGACCGTCGCCTTGATGCGTGGGTCGGCTGCCGCCGCCGCCAAGGCCATTCCTCCCCAACCGCAAATGCCGACGATACCGATATTGTCCGCGTCGACGTCGTCGCGCACGGAAAGGTAATCGACGGCGGCCTGGAAATCCTCGATATTGATGTCCGGAGAGTTCATGTAGCGCGGCGTGCCGCCGGACTCACCCGTGAAACTCGGATCGAAGGCAATGGTCAGGAAGCCGTACTCGGCCATCTTTTGGGCGTACAAGCCACTGGACTGTTCCTTGACCGCGCCGAAGGGTCCGGACACCGCCAGTGCCGGGCGCGGCCCCGATACCCCTTTCGGCGTATAGAGGTCGGCGGCCAGAGTGATACCGAATCGATTGTGGAAAGTAACCTTTTCATGGCCGACTTCCACCGAGGCCGGAAAGACCTTGTCCCATTCGTTGGTCAACTCAAGAGTCTCGTTCGTCATGTCCTGTCCTTTCCAGAGCATGCAAGCAAGTCCTAATACGGGCCATCGCTCGCGTGGATTCCTGCTATTAAAACTATCCGGCTCGCCGATATTCCACCAATACCTAGCACGCATGTCAGTTATTCTTGATTTGCATATCATCGAGTTTGTTTAGCTCTGCGGAGCGATGGGAGACGGATATCACATGGAGATACGAACCTTGCGCTATTTCGCTGCCGTCGCACACGAAAGCAACATGACCCGCGCCGCGGAAACACTGGGAGTTTCACAGCCGACGCTATCCAAACAGCTCAAGGCCCTGGAACGAGAGCTCGGGCAGAAACTGTTCATCCGGCACTCCTTCAGCATCGAGCTGACCGACGAAGGACGGCTACTACGCGACCGCGCCGACGACCTTATACGCCTAGCCGATCGAATCGAAACTGAATTCGCCGCTTTACGCGACATCACCGGCGGAGACCTTCATCTCGGTCTCGCTGAGTCCTTCCAAATTCGCCTTATTGCCGGTGCGATCCGCCGGCTCAAGGCGAACCACCCCGGACTGCGCTACCACATCACGAGTGGCGATACCGAGCAGGTCACTGAGAAGTTGGATCGCGGTGTGCTGGATTTCGCGGCACTCGTGGAAGAGCCCGACGCCACGAGATATGAAGTGCTGAGGCTACCGGCGGCCGACGTGTGGGGTGTTGTTATGCGCCGGGATGACCCGCTCGCTGGCTCGGAGGCGATCACGATCGACGACCTCACGGGGCGGCACCTGTTCTGTTCCGAGCAGTCCTGGGCCAGCGATATACCACGCTGGGCGGGAAAGCGTATGAAGGAGCTCCACCTCGAAGGAACATTCCGCCTCGCCTATAACGGATCGGTCTTCGCGCGCGAGGGTCTCGGCTATTTGCTCACGTTCGATCGACTCGTCGATACCGGCGCCACTAGTGATCTGACCTTCCGCCCACTATCACCCACGCTGAAGTCACCCGTGTACCTCATCTGGCGCAAAGGGCAGGTCTTCTCCCCCATTGCCGAACGTTTTCTGGAGCAGGTGCGCGGCTCGATCAGCACGGAAGAAGTGCCTGTAGACGATCCCACGGGCGCAGCGCACCCAGGAGGAAGGTAGAAGTATCGTGCGGAAGTCGCATCATCGGCCCACGGACCGCATCCGCACTCGCACGCCGCATCCGCACGCTCAAGCTCCATCCACCACTAATCGCAGCGTGCCCTCCGTTTCCGGCTTGATCCTCCACGTGATCGACGTCGTTGCCGCCAGCAGCTCCGCATCGTGCGAAACCAGCAACAGCGCCCCCGGATATCCGCGCAACAAGCCCTCCAGTGCTCGAATCGATCCAATATCCAAATGATTGGTTGGCTCGTCCATAACAATCAGTTCCGGGCGATCCAGCACGCCGAGCGCCAGCATCAACTTACGCATTTCGCCCGGACTGATCTTCTCGCCTTCCAGCATCCGTTCCGGCCGTGAATTCAGGCGCGCAACAATGGAGAGAACCCGGCCACGCTGCTCGTTGTTCAGGCCGGTCAGCCGCTCGATCGCAGCCCTCTTTGTAGCCGCGTCGGGTTCCTGCGGTATGTAAAGGCAACGTCCGCGCTCTGCCAGGGAGTGCACCATGGCCTTCACCAGCGTGGTCTTCCCGCATCCGTTGTCCCCGACAAGAGCGACATGGTCACAATGCCCGACGCGCAGCGACGGTGTACGCAGGGCCTTCGACTCGCCCAGCGTTAGACTCTGTTGCGGAAACTCGAGCACGACAGGCCGCCTGCTAGGACGGGAGTCGACCCACACCTCGGCGTCGTAGTGTTTCTCTAAGCGGATCCCTTCCACCTCCGAATTGGCCCGCTCAAGCCGCGCCTCCATCCTTGCCGAAAGCCTGCCTGCCACTCCGTCTTTCCCACTTACTATGGCCTGCCGTAGACGAAAGCGCGCGTCGTTATCGCCGGTGGCGATGTTGCGTCCACTGCGCCGCGATGCGGTGCGCGACGCCTCCTCGCGGCGCCGCTGTGCTTCCCGCGCGATACGTTTCTGCTCTCGTTTCGCTCTGTCCCTTTGGCGCAGCAGAGTCTGCCCTTCCAGCTCCGCCTGCGCGGTGGCATCCGAGTACCCGCCGGGCCGTAACACGGCTCCTCCCGTTCCCATGAACAAGCATTGCGAACACAGGGCGTCCAACAATTCCCGATCGTGTGAAATGAGAATCCCGATACCGCTGAAACCACCGAGCACGCGGCCGATGGCCGCCCGCGCAGAAGCGTCAACATGGTTTGTCGGTTCGTCGAGCACCAATACATCCGGCGCGCTCCACAGGGCGCATGCTATCTGTACCATCTTCCGCTGACCACCGGACAAGGTCTCGTATCGCCATGGCCAGTCGTCCTCAATCCCGAGTTCCCGCCGTATGCGAAGCGAGCGCGCATCATACACATAAGCGAAGTCTTCCAAGAGTCGTGGCGGCTCCGTCGCGTCTTGCGCACAGTAGTATGCCAACAAGTCCGGTGCGACGACGCCGACATCGGCCTCAAGCTCCCGGCAGGCAATACGCGCGAGCGTCGTCTTACCACAGCCATTGTCGCCGACTATTCCGGTCCATCCTTGCGGAAAGCTCACCGTGATCCCGGCGAGGATCGGCGCACTTGCACCAGGGTAGGTGAATTCAAGTTCGGAAAGGTTGAGCTGCATTGTGCCTCCTTGTACTCGGAGGCCGTACCGTGTGGCGATCCCGCATCACTACTGCATATGCCGCCCGACGGCGGCATGTGCGACTGTGTCATGAAGTTGTGCGGACATGAGCGATGCGGCACCCGGGGCATGGCCTCGTGCGGTTATTTCGCATGGGTGCTGGTGGGGCATCGCTAATCTGTCATGCACCTGATCCTCTCGCTCGCCGGCGCTTGCCAAAGGCGCTCGGCCGTACCTGAAGTTCACCCTACGCAAGTTCTTGCTTCACCACAACACCTTGCGCGCACAGCTCCGCTTGCCATTACCTGTTAGCGCGGCAACGGACCTCGCACTCCTGCGCAAGCGGAAGCGTCAGCAGCACCGGAGCGCCACATGACCAGCACCGATCACCGAGGCCTCGCCTCGTGCCTTTTCCGTTACAGGTTTGAGGTCTCCCTGCTTACCGGCGGCAACGGGAAACCGGGTGCCCGTGGCGCACGCTGCCGCTATCACGCCGGCGGGCTCCTCTTGCATGCCCGCCGGTCGAAACCGTGTCGGCACCGGCTGCCACACCGCAATAACGTCGTGCTCTGACTATCGTCCGCCGGCGGTTCCCGCCAACTATCTTCCGACGGTCGTTCCCGCCAGCGGTTTGTCGCCCGGCCGGGCCAGCGGCCCGACCAGTTCATGCGGCAGGTACGGCTCCTCCATGTAGGCGACGTCGTCGTCGGACAGCTTGAGCTCCAACGCGCGCACTGCGTCGTCCACGCGGCTCGGCCGTGAGCATCCCACGAGCGGCGCGGCGACACCTTTGGCCCAATGCCAAGCCAGCGCCACGTCGGACATGGCTACGCCGTGCCGCTCGGCCACTTCCGCCACCCGCCCGACAATCGGCATATCGGTCTCCCGATCACGGTCGTACTTGCTGCGCATCGTGCCGTCCGTGGTTGAGCGAATCGAGTCGGAGTCCCAGGTGGGCCGGGTCAAATGCCCGGAGGCGAGGGGGCTGTACGGAGTCAGCGACATGCCGTACTGCTGGCACACGGGGATCATCTCACGTTCATCCTCCCGATACAGCAGGTTGTAGTGATTCTGCATGCTGGAGAACTTCGTCCAGCCGTTCTCGTCCGCAGCCACCTGCATATTGTGCAACTGATAGGCATACATCGCCGACGCTCCCAGCGCGCGAACCTTGCCCGCTCTCACGAGGGAATCCAGCGCCTCCATGGTCTCCTCGATAGGAGTCCCGTAGTCGAAGCGATGGATGATATACAAGTCGAGGTAATCTGTGCCCAGCCGCGTCAACGTGGCGTCAATCTCCCGAGCAATCGCTGCCGACGATAGATTGCCCTCGTTGAAATAGACCTTGGAGGCAAGAACAACGTCCTCGCGTTTAACCCCGAGATTCTTCAGGGACTCGCCGATGAACTCCTCACTGGTGCCATGGGCGTACACATTGGCGGTGTCAATGAAATTCACGCCGAGCTCCAACGCGCGAGCTATCACTGCCTGGGTGCTCGGCTGATCAATAACCCACTGGTGAAAGTCCTCGAAAACCTGCCCGAAGCTCATCCCGCCGATGCACAGCCGCGGGATTGTGATGTCCGTTGTTCCTAGCTTGGTGTATTGCATACCTGCGTCTCCCTTATCGTTGCAATCTCGGCGGTGTGACGTGCGCCAACGTCATCCCGCCCAGCCGGATACGGGTCTCGCCGCTGCAGACGCCTCATCTACCAGAAAGAAACACCTCTGCGGCACCGGCACCCGACGGGGTCCAGTTTGCCAGCGTCGGGCGGTTTGAACCAGGCTCTGCTGGGACCTGGGTGCGCACGCTGCCCACCGCAGAACGAGAACGGGAAGCGCACGCTGCCCACCGCGAAAGGAGAAGCTGTATCATTCACTAGTACAGGAGGTGTTATGGATACCCGATTCTCCGTCGCCGTGCACGGCTTGATACTGATATCACAGGCGGGCGAGGCGGATGGCCCCATCACATCGGCCCGCATCGCCGCTAGCGCGGGAGTCAATGCCAGCTATGTGCGCAAGGTGATGGCAGGTGTGGTCCAGTCCGGCATCATCACATCCCTTAGCGGCTCGCCCGGATACCAGATGGCCATGTCACCGGCCGAAGTATCTCTTCTAACGATTCACGACGCCGCCTGCGGCGAAGCCGTCCATGTGATTGATCTACACCGCAACCCCAATGATGAGTGCGTCGTGGGGCGTCATATCACTCCGGTACTTTCCCAGGTCTTCACCCGTGCCGAAGAGGCCATGCAACAGGCCCTGGCATCGCAGTCGCTTCAGGACTGCATCAACAACATGCGAACGAGGCTCCATCCAGACGAAATAGCTCAACTCGAGCAGGGAGGAAACGAATGAAGGCCGCCATCTTGATGCATTACGGAAAGGCGCCATACGCCATCCAGGTGGACGATGTTCTCGAGCCGAAGCTCGGACCACGAGATGCCCTGGTGCGCGTGCGGGCCGCCGGCGTCAATCCCGTTGACACGATGATCGCACGCAAAGAGGTTCAACTTCTGGCCGGATACCGCACTCCACTCATCATGGGGAACGAACTGGCGGGCGAGGTGGAAGCCATCGGAGCGGACGTGACTCGCGTGCACGTTGGCCAGCGCATCATGTGCCGGATGCCGGTGGACCGTATCGGAGCCTTCGCGCAATACGCAGCGATAGACGAAAACGCGCTGGCACCGATCCCTGATGGCTACAGTTTCGAAGAAGCCGCTACCCTATCGCTAACCGCGTTGACCGCAGCACAGGCATTGGACCTCTTGCACGGCTCGCGCCCCGGCAACACCGTGTTTGTATCCGGCGGAACCGGCAGCCTGGGCGCCACCACTATCCCACTGGCGGCCGCTCGCGGACTGCGCGTCATCGCATCGGGCAGTGCACAGCATGAGCAACGCGTTCTTGCCTTGGGTGCCGAACGCTTCATCGACTATCGCACTCAGGACTATACCCACGTGCTTCGCGGCATCGACTTCGTTATCGACGGTCTGGGCGGCGACGAAGTCAAACGCCAACTGGGCATCATGCGCGAGGGAGGAACTCTGGTGTCGCTGCGGGGCGGCCCCAACGGCGAATTCGCTCGCCGGGAAGGCTACGGCCCCCTCAAGCGGGCACTGTTCACCGTGGCCGGAATGCGCTTCGACAGAGCTGCCGCAGCCCGAAAGCAGCGGTACCGGTTCGTCTACGTGCATTCCGACGGCGAACAGCTGGCGCAGGCGGTCACAGTTCTCGCCCAACGCAGTGTGAAGGCTCACGTAGGTGACGTTCTGCCACTGGAGCAGGCTGCCGAGGCATTGGCTCGTGTTGACGCCGGTGGCTCCGCGGGAAAGATCGTGTTAGTCCCCTGATCAGCGCGATGGATCCGTCCTGGACCCGAGGTGATTGCTGAGCCCCGGCTGGAGGCGCCGTCTCCGATCGCCAGCGGTTGACGGCGGAGCGACCGGCGGTCGAGGGCGCAACCACCGGCGGCTCCCCGCACCGCTCTTCGTCGGCACCGATCTTCGCCGGCACCGGCAGCTGACGGGCAGTTGAGATGACGGTCGCCGGCGACCAACCGGCGCCCCGATCAGTGCCCCAAGCTGAAACGCCCCGAGTTGAGGGCTGCTATAACACCGCCATCAATGAGCAGATCCGTACCGGTGATGAAGGCCGCCTGTTCTCCTAACAGGAAAGCAGCGACCGCTGCGATCTCGTCCGGAGTACCCACACGGCGAACAGGCGAGGCGTCGATCATGGCTTGATAGCCTTCGCCAGCGGCATTGAACTCGTCATAAGCCAGCGGCGTGACCACCACTCCCGGGCTAATGGTGTTAATACGAGCTCCCCGATCTCCCCACGTTGTGGCTGCCGCAGTCCGTACACGCAGATGGTTCGCACGCTTGGACACCATGTAGGCGACCCCGGAACTCACAAGCGCATCCTTCTTAAGGAACTCGAGCCCGGCGAGCTCCTCGGTAGGAGTGCGTGCCAACTCCTGTTCGGTCTCGTCGCTCAGCCGCATCATATGGCCCGCTTGACTGGAGATGATCAGGCCCGCACCTCCGGCAGAGATGACACCTCCAAACACGTCAATCGCCATCGCCGTGGCCACGAGGTCTAATGCGACGATATGCTCGGGCGACGATTGATTGGGAGAGGCCCCTGCGGTGTCGATGAAATAGCGGACCTCGCCGAGCTCTGCGGCATGTGCCGCAAACGCCTGTACGGACTCCCTGTCGAGTGCGTCGACTTGTTGGGTGTGAACGTCGTAACCGGAAGCAGCCAGATCGTGGGCCACCCGTTGCAAGCCATCCTGCGACACATCCCCCAGCAGGACCTGTTTTCCAGCGGCGATGCGGCGAACAATGGCAGTCCCCATCGCCCCGGCGCCGAGCAGTGCGATAACGGGTTTATTCTCATTGCGGTCGAATATCATTTTCATTCCTTTGCGGGTTGTATGTTGGCACAGGTCGTT
>SUUB01000029.1:16652-22284 GCA_015062745.1 Actinomycetaceae bacterium | reverse complement strand
CGGGCCGAACAGCGAGCGGGTTATATCCCGGCGCGGCCCGCGCAGCCGCCGGCCGGATTAGTCCTCGGGCGCCCACGCACCCAGATTGCGCTCCTGCTCTGCAAGCGAGAGCGTGTAGAAGCGCTTGCCATTGGCTAGCGCCGCGATACGCTGCATCTGCGCCTCGTTGAGCGAGAAGTCGAAGATGTCCATATTAGCGGCGATATGCTCGGGGTTCGTGGACTTGGGAAAGATGATATTTCCCTTTTGAATGTGCCAACGCAGGATCACCTGCGCCGGTGTTTTGCCATAGGTGGCACCCAGCTCGGCGAACAGCGGTTCATCAAGTAGTCCCGCATCGCCGTGGCCAAGCGGGTACCAGCTCTCAATAAGCGTTCCATAGGGTGCCAGGCGCTGACGCAGTTCATCCTGTGGATAGTACGGATGGCATTCCACCTGATTGACCGAGGGCTTGATCGTCGCCGCAGCTAGAAGATCCTCCAGGTTGGCGGACTCGAAGTTGGAAATGCCGATGGAGCGTACTTTGCCCGCGGCCACGGCACGCTCCATATCCTTCCATGCCCCTTTGTAATCTCCGAACTGCTGGTGGAGCAGGAGCAGGTCGATATAGCCGGTGTCCAAGCGGTCCAGCATCCTATCGATAGCGTCCGCAGTGGGGCCCTCGCCGTACTCGCTCGGCCAGAGTTTGGTGGTTATCCAAATCTCGCCCCGATCGATGCCGGAGGCCTTCACGGCTCGCCCCACGGAACGCTCGTTCTGGTAAGCATGCGCCGTGTCGATATGACGGTACCCGCGCTTGAGGGCTGCGGCGACGGCGGTTTCGGTCGGCTCGCCGTCGGGAACAAGATACACGCCCATACCGAACTGCGGTATGCGCGTGCCATCGTTAAGTGTCAGATAAGTCTGGTTATTCAGTGTCGCACGAGATGACATTGTTCTTCTTTCCTTTGCCACCAGCTCGGATGCCCGTTGTGGATCACGGTCCGGGTAGTCTTTGCTCATGGTTGCACTCAGCTCGCTTGAGCAACCCGAACAGTCTCCACGCTACGCGGCATCAACCACACAGTCGACGGTCCCGCGAGCGGCGGGAGGACACATAAGCAACTCACGGCGCGCGTGTGTACCCTTATGTCAACGCACAGAGCCCTATCACCCCAGCGCAATGAAAGAGGTTGGCGATGCGAGAGCGTTCACACGACCTGCGAGTGGTCAAGACCATCGATGCCATCCAGTCAGCATTCCGTGCCCTCGTCCTTGAGAAGGGTTTTTCCGCCGTCACGGTGAAAGAGCTGTGCGAACGGGCCCGGATCAACAAGAAGACCTTCTACCGCTACTACCCTGCTATCGAGTACCTGCTCGCCGAGGTGCAGGCCCAGTACTCTCAGCCGTACATTGCCAGCATCGCCGGACTGTCCTTTCCAGCCGACACGGAAAGGATCACACGCACGTTCCTCGAGTTCAGCGCCGCCCAGGACTCCTTCTACGAGGCAATCACGGTTTCGACAGCACATGAAGCGATCCGCAGGCATATGATCCTGGAGGTCAAACAGACGACCGGCCTTGGCGAGGCACCGCCGGCGGGCTGGGATCCCGGCACGTGGGGCATCTACCTCGACTTTGTCACAACGGCGCCATTGCGCGTCTATCGCGCCTGGATCACGGGAGGTAAGCAACTCCCAGCCCAGCAAATGGTTACACTTGGTGTTGCCCTGGTGATGAACGGAGCAAGCGCACTGCAGCAGGCGACCGCTCGCTGACCGCATTGCCGGCCTAAGCATTGCCGATACAAGTAGACGGGTTGCGGCCAGTGAACCAATACGAGATTGACCATCTAGCAGTGATCCGAGCAGGCTCTCCCGAATCAATGGTCCTTCTGGGATCGGATGGATCATTTCCACTCCAGCATGCGGGCCGACTCGCCCTGTACGGCAGCGGGGCACGCCGAACGGTCAAGGGAGGCACCGGTTCCGGTGACGTGAACTCCCGTCACGTTGTCACCATCGAGGAGGGTTTGGAGAGGGCCGGTTTCACACTGACCACCAAGGCATGGCTCGATGCCTACGACGACGTCGCCGCCGCGCATCATCGTGAATTCGTCGCCGATCTGAAGAAGCGCGCCGCACAGGCCGGAATCCCAGCACCCGAGTTCGGCATGGGCGCTGTGGAACCCGCACCGGAGTACGAGTTGAGCCTCGACGGCGATGGCGACGCGGCTATCTACGTCGTCGCGCGCGAATCTGGAGAAGGGAACGACCGGAGAGCAGAACGCGGAGACGTTCTTCTCACCTCCAGTGAGATCCGAGATATCCAAAGCCTTGCCGCACGGTTCGAGAAGTTCCTTCTGGTACTGAATGTTGGTGGTGTGGTTGATCTGAGCCCGGTTCGTGATGTTGGCTCCATTCTTCTTCTCTCCCAGCTGGGAGCGTCCACTGGGGACGCTTTCGCCGATGTTCTGCTGGGGCGGAGTTACCCCTCCGGGAAGCTCTCGACGACGTGGGCTGCGTGGGAGGACTACCCCTCTATCGGCAACTTCGGCGATCCAGACGATACGTATTACCGGGAAGGCATCTACGTCGGATACCGGTATTTCGACTCGGTCGGCGTCGCACCGCTCTTCCCCTTTGGCTTCGGACTCGGATACACCACGTTCGACGTCGAGGTGCGCTCCGTATCTTCGGACCACTCGCTGGTCAGCGTGCAGACGACCGTTACCAATACGGGCGAACACGCGGGCAAGGAAGTTGTGCAGGTCTATGTCAGCGTACCCAACGGCAGGCTCGACCAGCCCCACCAGGTGCTGGCAGGCTTTGCAAAGACGGATGAGATATCCGCCGGCGGCACCGACCTGGTCACCGTCACCTTCGACCTCGCCGACCTCGCGTCTTACGATGCAACGGCAATGGCCATGGTTCTCGAAGCCGGTGACTATGCCATTCATGTTGGCACCTCGAGCCGTGACACGGAGGTATGCGCCGTCGTCGAGCTCTCGGAAACCGCTACGGTTCGCCGGGTACATCAGGTACTGGGAGTGCCCGGATTCACCGACTTCACCTCACCGCAATACACGGCACCGCGCCCCGCATACAAGCAGGTCCCGCGAGTGGTTGTCACGGCCGCCGATCTCCGCCGCGCGGACGCTTGCGAGCCGGTCGACCTGGCCGATGCGCTCGACTACGTCAGCGGGCTCTCCGACAATGAGCTCTGCCATCTGGTTCTTGGCGACTACGGCAGCGCCCCCACCAAACAGTCAGTGATCGGGCAGGCATCCCAAGCGCTGATCGGTGCCGCCGGACAGACGACCGCCGCAATACCCGATCTTCCCTCCCTTATTCTGGTGGATGGACCGGCCGGCCTGCGTCTGGCGCCGGAGGTGGGCGAAGATGCCGCCGGCCGCTTTCCCCTCCGCCCCGCGCTCGGTGGCCTGTATGCCGAGTTACAAGAAGATGATGCACCCGCACAGGTGGACGACGCCGCGCCCCGGCAGCCGCAGCGGTCCTACGAGCAGTACACCACAGCTCTTCCCATCGGTACGGCCATCGCACAAACCTGGAACCTGACACTCGCCGAGAAACTCGGCGACATTATCGGCGCGGAAATGGAACACTTCGGTGCACACCTGTGGTTGGCTCCGGCGGTCAACCTGCACCGCTCAATCCTGTGCGGACGTAACTTCGAATACTTCTCGGAGGACCCACTCCTCTCCGGGCAGCTCGCTGCGGCGATGACACGCGGCGTGCAAACACATCCGGGGCGTGGAGTAACCATCAAGCACTTCGCCTGCAACAATCAGGAAACCAACCGCTTGAACTCGTGCAGTCATGTGTCTGAACGCGCCGCACGCGAGCTCTACCTGCGAAGCTTCGAGATCGCCATCCGCGCAGCTCAGCCGCTTGGCCTGATGACCTCCTACAACCTCATTAATGGAGTACATGCCTCCGAGTCCGCCCAGTTGCTGGAAACCCTTCTGCGCCACGAGTGGGGGTATCAAGGTCTTGTGATGACCGACTGGGTGGTCGACTCGATGGCGCGCACCGACCAGAAGTGGCCGCGTGCCACGGCGGCGGCCACCATCAAGGCCGGTAACGAGTTGTTCATGCCGGGCTGTGAGGAAGACCGGCAGAATCTCCTTGCGGCCCTGCGCGGCGACGACGGCGCTACGGTAGCACTAACCCGTTCTGACCTGGAGAAACAGGCGGCGCGGGTTGTACGGATGGTTCGGATGCTTGGAGGATGAGCGGCTTAGTCCACTGCGGCTCGCCCACACCAGCGCCGAATCGTTTGGATTCGTCCAACAATCAGAACCATCACCCAGCATTCGTAGGAACATGCCAGTATCCATGAACAGGTCCGCTCTGCCGACCATAGCCTTACTCGTCACCGCTGGTTTCGTCTGTATTTTCAACGAGGCCGAGATGAACATCGCACTTATCGCGATCTCTCGAATGTACGGGATCGAGGTCACGGCAGCCCAGTGGCTGACCACCGGGTACATGCTCGTCACCGGCACGTTCATGCCACTGTCCGCCTTTATGATGAGCCGTTTCGGATCACGCAGAACAGTGCTGGGAGCCTTGACGCTGCTACTCGCGGGACTTCTCCTCTCCGCGTTCGCACCGAACTTCGGCATTCTGCTTGTTGGAAGGCTGGTCCAAGCCCTTGGCTGTTCCTTCTTCACCCCCGTTATGATGGCGGTGATCATCACACTGGCACCGAAAGGCAAACTCGGCACCTACAACGGAGTGATGATGTTCGTGCTCATGGCCGCACCCGCGCTCTCCCCCACCATCGCGGGAGTCGTACTCTCCTCCATGGGCCTCGCCTGGCTGTTCTATATCATAATTCCGCCACTTGTGCTTCTTCTGATAGCCCTCGCGCTCTTCCTACCGAGCACCATCGAGCCGCGCCGAACGGCCTTAGACATGCGTTCCGTTATCCTCTCCATCCTGGGTTTCGGCGGTGTCGTCTACGCTGTCGGAAATGCAGCTTCCGCGGGTTTCACAGCGCCGAGCACGGTTGGACCGGCATGTGTCGGTATGGTCGCCCTCGCCGTCTACTCGCGGCGCCAGTTACGTCTGGAACGCCCGCTGCTGAACCTCCACGTCTTCACCAATCGTCAGTACCGCGCATCCATAGTGCTTGTTGGTATCTTGCAGGCGATTCTCTTCGGCACCATCCTCGTTGCCCCGCTTTTCCTCCAGGACACGTGGGGTATGAGCCCATCTCAGGCGGGGCTCCTCATCCTGCCCAGCGGCGTCGCAACCGCCATAGCCAACCTCCTAGCAGGAGTTGCCTATGACCGTTTCGGCACTCGCATCGTCCCTTACGGGCTCACCGCCTCCGCAGTTGGCTACCTGGGAGTTGCCGCAACGATGTACTGGGACCTCGGCAAGCTCTCCTTTGCCTTGTTCTGCATCGTCTACGCCTTGGGCCTTCCCTTCGCCATGACCGCGCTGACATCCAATTCGCTGAAGAGCCTCGCACCGGAACAATACCCGGACGGCTCATCACTGAACAACACCATCCAACAAATCACCGGGTCGGCGGGAACGGCCCTCTTCACCATCATCGCCTACCGCTCCTTCGTGCTTCCCGGCAACACCTACGCGAGCCGTTTGACCAGCGGCGCGGAGGT
>SUUB01000029.1:0-16552 GCA_015062745.1 Actinomycetaceae bacterium | reverse complement strand
TTCACCATCATCGCCTACCGCTCCTTCGTGCTTCCCGGCAACACCTACGCGAGCCGTTTGACCAGCGGCGCGGAGGTGAGTTTCCTCGTAGCAGCACTAGTGATGATCGTGCTACTTGACACCTATCTCCTCTTGCGCCCGGTGCTCACGCGCGGGCGATCCGCTCGCGAAGTCACGGACGTCCTGAACGGTTAGCGAAGTGATAACTGCGGTTCCCAGATCGTGGCTCTCCAATCGTGGCGCCCCGTCCGACCTGATCGGTGCAGAGACACTGGCCGTACAGTCGCTGCGGATTACGCGGCGCCCCGTCCGGCCTGCTTCATGTACTCATGCGCCGGAATGACGGTTGCCCTCATCAGCGGCACACGGGTTTCAACCTGCGAACCGAGCCATATCGCCCCGCAATCGAGCGGGCAATCGGCGCATGGCCTGCCGGACGGCTGTGACTGCAGACCGGCTCCTCAGGCGGCGTCGTCGCCCCAGACTTCGGCAATCATCGGGAACGTGCTCCATGCCTTCGGCCAACCGCAGTAGAAGGCCAACTGCGTCACGATCTCAACCGCTTCATCTTTGGTTATCCCATGTGCCTTGCCGATCTCAAGATGTGCACGCAACTGTGGGTAGAGGCCCGCAGAGAACAATGCGGCAATCGTGATCATGGAACGATCTCGGGCACTGAGCTCGTCTTCGCGTGCCCACACCTGCCCGAAGAGTACGTCGTCGTTCAGGGCTGCGAATTGAGGAGCCAGGGCTCCCAAGTTATCGCGTCCAGCTGTTTGCTTCTTAGCCATGAGTTATTCTCCTCTCGATATAAAGACTCGGCTTTTAGACGATGCCAGTGGTGGGCGTGCCAGCACGAGGAAGAGCACACCACCTGCCTCATCACCGGACACGCCCACACGCACTGTCAGTACAGACTGCCGCCACCCAGTTGCTGTTTCTTGACCAGATCACCGAGCAGCCACTGCACCACATTCGGATCGTAATGGTCGAAGATACGAGGGAAGCTCCCATCGTCAAGCGCCTGGAAGGCTGTGAGGTCATCATCCGTCAGCTCGAAGTCGAACACGTTGAAGTTCTCCTCCATACGGTTGCGATGTGTTGACTTCGGAATGACGACGACGTCCTTCTGCATCAGCGCGCGCAGGATAACCTGCCCCGGCTTCTTGCCGTACTTGGCACCGATCTCGGCCAACACCGGATTGGCAAAAACGTTGTTCTGGCCTTCGGCAAAGGGCGCCCACGCCTCGTGCTGAACCCCGAGGTTCGCCATCACCGCATGTGCAGTATCCTGCTGACGGAATGGATGCGTCTCAATCTGATTGACGGCTGGCGGAACCTCCGCCAGGGTCGCCACGTCGACCAGCCGCTCCGGGTAGAAGTTGGAGAGCCCGATTGCGCGTAACTTACCCGCCTTGTAGGCGTCTTCCATCGCGCGGTATGCACCGGGGTAGTCACCCATCGCCTGATGGAGCAGCATCAGATCTATATGATCAGTGCCGAGTTTTTCCAAGGACTCATCAATAGAGGCCGCTGCACGTTCATAGTTCATATTGGACACCCAGATCTTGGATGTAATGAACACGTCTTCCCGTGCGAGACCGCTCTTTGCAAAAGCGGCGCCGACGCCCTCTTCGTTGCCGTAGGCCTGGGCCGTGTCAATCAGCCGATAGCCGACTTCCAACGCCTCGGTAACGCAACGCTCGGTCTCGTCGGGCGGGGTCTGAAAGACTCCGTAACCGAGCATGGGCATCTCAACGCCGTTATTCAGTGTTGTATACAGCATCGCTTTCCTTTCGTGCATTCGCACAGTTCTGCGCTTGCGACCGCATGCGCGCGAGGCCTGCCCCTGAACCCACGGATTAGAAGTCCGTGGGTCTCTCATGGCCGCATGCGCGCGAGGCCTGCCGCTCCTTGCGGGGACCAATGTACGCAACGGCAGCAGCACCTCGTCCCGTGTTACTTCCTAGTCCTGCATTGCGTCATAGTCGTTGACCGTCTTGGTAAAGTCCGGGGCCTCTTCCGGAATCACGTAGTACGGCTTTTGCGGAAGGTCTCCGATCTCCGCCATCTCGGCATCCGTCAATTCGAAATCGAACAGGTCTATGTTCTCTGCCATGTGTGCGGGATTGAGCGTCTTCGGGAAGATCACGTTGCCTTCCTGCAGGTGCCACCGCAAGATGATCTGCGCAGGCGTCTTGCCGTACTTCTCGGCCAAACGGGCAAATACGGGCTCGGCCAAGAGCGTGGCATCGCCATGCCCGAGCGGGTACCACGCCTCGAAGACAACGCCCTTATCCGCCAAGAACTGCTTCATCTCATGCTGGTTCCAGTAGGGATGCATTTCGACCTGTACCACCGCTGGCACGATAGTCGCGATGTCTAGGATCTCCTGCAGCTTGTGCTGCGGGAAATTCGATAGGCCGATGGAGCGGACCTTCCCGGCTTCAACCGCCTCTTCCATGGCCTTCCATGCCTGCGTGTACTCGCCGTAGGGTTGATGGAGGAGTAAAAGATCGACGTAGTCCATATCGAGGCGGCGCAGTGTGGCATCGATATCCGCCCGGCACTGTTCAAGCGGGTAGCTCTGTGGGAATAGTTTGGTGGTGATGAACAGCTCTTCGCGCGGGATACCGCTGGCACGAACGGCGCGGCCAACCGCCTTCTCATTGAAATAGGCATTCGCGGTGTCGATATGCCGGTACCCGGCAGCAAAAGCCTCCGGCAGATGAGCCTCAACGTCTGCGGGTGTCATTAGAAACACGCCGTACCCGACAGCTGGGATGCTTCGTCCGTCGTTCATCGTGAAGTCGAGCATGTTGCCCTCCTCGT
This sequence comes from Actinomycetaceae bacterium, assembly GCA_015062745.1. Lineage (GTDB taxonomy): Bacteria > Actinomycetota > Actinomycetes > Actinomycetales > Actinomycetaceae > Asp313. The sequence continues at coordinate 13,720 of SUUB01000029.1, read as the reverse complement.
CATCTTTGGTGTGCCGCTGGACTCTGTGCCCGGCCACCGTCTTCCGTTATCTTGTCAGCAACGAATCGGTTCGCGGGCGTATGCCGCTACGCTCCTCAGCGCACCGCTAGCCACCCGCTACGCATAAGTCTCGCAAGTAAAACCCGTTATGTACAATGCAACTTAGGCATCTGCTTATGCACGATTCACATAAGGAGCACATGCTGAACTTCGAACAATTACGGCAACTGGAGGCGGTTGCGGAATTCGGCACGGTAAGCGCTGCCGCAGACGAGTTGATTATGTCCCAGAGTGCCCTCAGCCGCTCACTCGCGCGGCTAGAGAAGGACCTCGGCATCGCCCTCTTTGATCGGCACGGGCGCAGTATCTCTCTGAACAGGGCCGGGGCAACCGCACTCGAATACGTCCACTCGATACTGCGGGAGGAGCGTCTCATGCGCAGCGCTCTCAGCGAACTCGCCCACCGTGCCCAGACCCTCACGGTCGGGACAGTCGCCCCGGCACCGCTGTGGCGCCTTACCGCTCTTGCGGTGGAGCGCTTTCCGGGCCTGCTCCTCTCTTCCCAGACCATTGGCCAAAGTGATGTGGAGCGGCGGCTGATCAGCGCCGAGATCGACCTGGCAATCTCCTCGCAACCGTTGCACTATCCAGCCATCCGCTCGCACCCGCTCATGAGTGAACGGCTATCGGTTCGCGTTCCTGAAAGCCACCGCCTCGCCGCGAAGGAGGCACTGACACGCGATGACCTGGATGGTGAGACCTTCTTGTTGTATGCGGGGGTGGGATTCTGGCGGGAGCGGGTGCAGTCCGCTCTGCCGCATTCGACCCTGATTATGCAGGAAGACTTCTCCGTGTTCCAGCAACTTGTTCCCGCCTCCGGCGTTCTGAGTTTCACCACCGACGCCGCCTTCCTCACCGATACCGCATCGGGCGTTGTGCTGCCTTTGGCCGACGAGATTGCCCACGCGACGTATCATCTGCTCGTCCGCCGGGACGGCCCCCACGATGCTACTCAGCTGTTTCAATGGGTGACATCCCAATCCGAATCCCGGCACAATTGAGTGGAAAGGTCACCGTGTTGGGTGTGAGCGTCGCTGCGTCAGATGCGACCGTCGCAGCGTTAGGATGCAAGCGTAGCCGCAGAGCCAAGCCATTCGGCGAGCGTGCCATGTGATTCCCGTGAGCATGCCAATGCTTCTGGCGAATCTGGCGCGAGGATGCCGCAAGGCTTTCGCAGCCTACGTGGGCGGTGCTCTCCCCTTGCGATGACGTTTATTTCTACGCACACGTGCCTCGGCCCTTCCGCCGGGGCCGGCAAAACAGTCAGGAGTCTTGATGTCCCGCATCTTCATCACAGGTTCGACCCAGGGGCTCGGGCGAAATACCGCTGTTGAGCTACTCGACGCCGGCCATGACGTCGTCGTTCATGCGCGCAACGCCGAACGCGCACGGAGTCTCACAGACCTTATGGATCGTGGCGCCGACGTCGTCGTCGGCGATCTTTCCGAACTCACGGAAGTCACCAAACTCGCCGACGCCGTGAACCGGCTGGGGCATATGGACGCAGTCATCCACAATGCCGGAATAATCGAAGGCCGTGCGCTGCTTCCGGTGAATGTTATCGCCCCGTACGTCCTGACGGCGCTTATTGATCGGCCGGACCGCCTCATTTATCTCAGCAGCGGTATGCACACCGGGGGCCACCCCGATCTAAGTGGTATCGACTGGTCTGGCACCCGGGTAACTCGCACATACTCCGATACGAAGCTCCTCGTTACGGCGTTGACCTTTTATGTGGCCCGGATCTGGCCGGGCGTTATGGCCAATGCCGTACGGCCGGGCTGGGTGCCCACCCGAATGGGCGGGCCGGAGGCCACCGACGACCTTCGCCTCGGCCACGTCACCCAGGTGTGGCTTGCAACCAGCGATGCACCAGAGGCCATGGTCAGCGGAGAGTATTGGTTCCATCAGAAGATCCTCGAGCCTCACCCGGCCACCCGAGATGCGGAGTTTCAGGAGCAGTTGGTTGATGCCCTCGCCGCGCATACCGGTGTGTTATTGCACTGACGCTTCACAGCCCTGAGAAGTTGGGGCAGCGCCGCGTCGATGATGTCCGCCCTTGACGCACAGGGCACCGCACTAGTTGTGCCATGGGAATCGGGGAATCTAACCCCCAGCTGTCGCACCGGTTGCCGCAGATCTGCTACGCCTCGCCACGCGGCAGACGCCGTGTTGCAACCTCCCGGCGGCAGATTAGATATGATCATGCGGTGCAAGCGACATCCGGCCAGCATGAGGGCTCTTCCGAACAAGTCGGCGGGCCCGCCCACCAACATGGACGCTCACCCGTGAGGTCAGCTGCGGCGCTACACGATGCCATCACCGTGACCGGCGCGCGTGAGAACAACCTCCGCGATATCAGCCTCACACTTCCAAAACGGCGTCTCACCGTGTTCACGGGCGTCTCCGGTTCCGGTAAATCTTCACTGGTGTTCGCGACCATTGCGGCGGAGTCACGCCGGCTCATCAACGAGACCTATTCGAGCTTTGTGCAGAACTTCATGCCGGCCTCAGCTCGGCCCGACGTCGACCGGCTCGAGGGGCTGACGCCCGCAATCATCGTCTCGCAAGACCGGCTCCCCGCCAATGCCCGCTCCACACTCGGGACTGCCAGCGATCTCAACAGCTCACTTCGCCTCCTCTATTCACGCCTATCCACGCCACACGTCGGATCGCCGCAGGCCTTCGCCTTCAACGTCCCATCTGTTAGCGGCGGCGGTGCCATCAAAACTGAGAAGAACGGGCGTACCGTCACAGAACACAGGCATTTCTCGGTTCAAGGAGGAATGTGCCCGCACTGCGAGGGCACCGGCTCGGTGTCAGACATAGACCTCACGGCCGTCTACGATGAGAATCTCTCACTAGCGGAAGGTGCGATTAAAGTTCCGGGCTACACCGCTGACGGATACTATGTGAAGGCCTTCGCCGAGACCGGCCTCTTCCCCACCGACAAGCCAATCAAGGCATTCACCGCGAAACAGCTTGATGATTTCCTGTACAAGGAACCAACGAAGATTCGCATCTCATCGCATAACATCACCTATGAAGGTCTGATCCCCCGCCTGCGCTCCTCGGTCCTCTCCAAGGATCCCGCGTCATTACAAGCGCATATGCGAGCCTTTGTTGAACGCGCGGTGGTATTTCGGCGCTGCCCCGAATGCGAAGGAACACGGCTTGCCGAACACGCTCGTACGGCAACCATCGCCGGCGTATCCATCGCACAGGCGTGTGCCATGCAGCTCAGTGACCTTGCCAGCTGGATACACGAGCTGTACGCCGCCGCAAACCCATCGGGGCCCGCAGCCCTCGCCGCACAGATCGACGGCATCGGCGGTGCCGTAACACTACTCGAGCACTTATCCGAGATGCTTGACGCATTCGTGCAGATTGGCCTCGGGTATCTCAGCCTTGATAGGCCGACCTCTACGCTCTCCGGCGGAGAGACGCAGCGTATGAAACTCGCACGCCACCTGGGCTCCGCTCTCACCGATGTCACGTACGTTTTCGACGAACCGAGTATTGGACTTCATCCGCATGACCTTGCCGCACTGGGCAAGCTTCTGCTGTCGCTGCGGGATAACGGCAATACGGTTCTCGTGGTTGAACACAGACCGGAGATCATCGCCATCGCGGACCATATCGTCGATCTCGGTCCGGGGGCCGGTCACGACGGCGGTCAGATCGTCTTCGAAGGCACGCTCGCCGCATTGCGGCACAGCGACACGTTCACCGGCCGTCATCTGGCCGACCGAGCAACGCCGAAAAGCAATGTTCGGACCGCTCGTGGGCATATCCCTATTCGTGCTGCCACAACCAACAATCTTCAAGGCGTCGATGTGGACGTGCCGCGCGGCGTTCTCACCGTGGTTACAGGGGTAGCCGGTTCCGGCAAGTCCAGCCTCATCCACGGCAGTCTCTCCCCACTCGATGGCGTGGTGACCCTTGATCAGACGGTTCTGAAGGGATCTCGGCGTTCCAGCCCCGCCACATGGACCGGTTTGCTCGATCCCATCCGTAAAGCGTTCGCCAAGGCTGCGGGTGTGAAACCCTCCTTGTTCTCCGCGAATTCTGTGGGCGCCTGTCCCGTTTGCGCCGGAACGGGTGTGGTTGATACCGAGCTCGGCTTTATGGAGACGGTGACAACCGTCTGCGAGGTATGCCAAGGCAAGCGTTACTCCCAAGAGGTACTGGAGTATCGCTTTGGCGGGCTGAGTATTGCCGATGTGCTAGCGCTATCCGTGGATGCCGCCTACACGCTGTTCTCGGCGCGGGCGACGCGAGTTGCTGCCGCGGTACGAATCCTTGAACGGCTGCGCGCCGTCGGACTCGGATACCTGCTTCTGGGCCAACCGTTGTCTAGCCTCTCGGGCGGGGAACGCCAACGCCTCCGGCTCGCCGCACAACTCGGGGAGGACGCGGATGTCATCGTGCTCGACGAACCGACCATCGGGCTCCATTTGGCTGATATTGCCAGCCTTCTTACGCTTCTCGATCGCATCGTCGACGACGGCCGTACCGTCGTCGTGATCGAACATAATCAGGCGGTGATGGCGCATGCGGACTGGATCATCGACCTCGGCCCCGGAGCCGGGAAGGACGGCGGGCAGGTCGTTTTCACCGGCACGCCGCACGATCTGATCCAATCGCGCTCGACTCTCACGGGCAGATACCTCGCGCAATATGTGGAGGGGCCACGGTAGCCGACGGCGGGGCGACCGAAGCCAGCTGAGGCAAAGGACGCCGAAACCCTCGTATGTGGGTCTGTGGCGGGCTGCCCGCTGGCGGATCCCGCAGCGGGCAGCCGGATTCACGGCCTGGAATGCAGGTTCGGCGCTACGGATCCTAGCCGAAAGTCTCAATCGCCCAAGGCCGTTCCGACAGCCCGGGCCGCCTTGATCCACTCGTGGTCACGCGGCACATACTTCACCTTACCCGCCACATCCTTGAGCGGTACAAGAGCCGTTTCATGCCCGCGATCCGCTACCATGACGCCGAACCTCCCGGCCGCGATGGCGTTCGCTCCGGCCACACCGAGCCGGGTTCCCAACAGGCGATCCGCCGCATTTGGCGTACCGCCACGCTGCACATATCCCAAGATGGTCACGCGGGCCTCAAGACCGGTCGCCTCTTCCAATTGCTCGGCGAGCGTGAAGGTGTTGGCACGATGCGACGCCTCCAGTGCTTTGACGCCCTTCTTCGCCATCGCCTTGAGTTCCGGGCTTGACGCATCCTTGACCAAAGCCTGAGCATGCGCGAGCTCCTCCGCATCGGCAATGCTCAGCGCGCCTTCCGCCACCGCGACGACGGAGAAATTCGAGCCCTGCTTGAGCCGCCGCTCAATGCGTTCAGCAATAGCTGCCACGGAGTAGGGAACCTCCGGCAGAAGAATCACATCGGCCCCACCGGCGACTCCGGCGCCGAGCGCCAGCCACCCGGCGCGATGCCCCATGATCTCGGTGAGGATGATGCGGTGATGAGAATGCGCCGTTGAATGTAGACGATCCACAGCCTCGGTCGCAATCTCAAGCGCCGTGGAGAAGCCGAAGGAAGAATCGGTGTGGACGATGTCGTTATCGATGGTCTTGGGCAGGTGGATGACGTTGATCCCCGCATCCATGAGGCGCCGTGCGTTCTTCGCGGTTCCTCCCCCGCCCAGGCAGACGAGCGCGTCGAGCTTATCCTTCTCGACATTCTCGACGATTGTCGGGATCATGTCGCGGACTTCGCCATCCACAACCATGCGGTGGACCTTATCGCGGCTGGTGCCGAGTAATGTGCCGCCGGTTGTCAGAATGCCGGAGAGCGCCGACGCATCAAGTTCCGTGAAACGGTTCTCCGCCAGTCCGCGCATGCCGTCGCGGAAGCCGAATAGTTTCCAGCCGTGTTCACCGATTGCTGCCTTGCCGAAGCCACGAATCGCTGCGTTGAGTCCAGGGGCATCGCCGCCCGCCGTGAGAATTCCAATACGTTTGGTCGCCATAACCCAAGTATGCCGCACTGTGGGGTCGCAAATGCAGAAAACTGCTTCATCTCCACCTTCGGATATCCACCGTGTTACCTACGGGACCACGCATGGTGCGCATGGCCCGAACGTCCAAATCCCGTCCAAACAACGATAAACGCTCCGGATCCGCTGGCACAATCCGCATGATTCCGGCACTGCCGGACTGATCTAAGGTGAGCAAAGGCGCGTTTGGACGGGATTTGGACATCTATCTGCTCGCCGATACCGTTCCGGCACGCATTTGCCGCATTCGCGCTAAGGGACCTGGGGATCTGCGTTTGTAGGTACTGTCTTCAAGTAGACGTGAAAGACTCACCAGGCGGCCCGGTACCTGCGGAATGAAGGAGATCAACCGTTGCTGTTTCGGTCGAACACTCTTGGTGGCTTGGCCAAACACTCTTGGTGGAGCTAAGGGGATTCGAACCCCTGACCTCTTCCATGCCATGGAAGCGCGCTACCAACTGCGCCATAGCCCCAAGCGGACTCTGACTATAGTACTCAGTTGCTGCGACGCCCACAAATCGACAGGGCCACCACCCGCTGAGAAACAGATCACGCTTCCCACGCGCCCACCAATAGCAGTGCGCACGCGGCACCAGGCCGCACGCCCAGCCGTGACACCAGGCTGATCGCACAGGAACTCTAGTCAAGCCGCTCGTGCAGCTCCTCTAACCAGCCTACGCGCACAGCCGCTCCAGTCAGGCCCCTCGCCAGCCGCTCTAGCCAGCGTCAATCACTGCCCCGGCGCAGCCGCCACCAACAGCCGCTACCGAGCCACATGTCACTGCTCTACGCCCAGCAACCGAGGTCCGCGCGGCCTCGTCACAGCGTTTCTAGGTTGGGAACGGCGTCGTCGTTGACGAGGCGGTTATATGCCACAAGCCGCCAGCGCGGGAAACGTTCCTGCTGCGCAACCAGCATGCCCCAATGACAGTTGTCGAGGCCGCGCAGCCCCATCCACTCATCCGCGTCCAGCCCAAGCAGTTGACAAGTTCCATACGCGATTGCGGCGCCGTGTGCCACAACGAGCAGCGTTCCTCCGTCCATTGCTGCCGCATACTCCTCAGCGGCCGCAGCGAAGCGGGTACCGGTCGCATTCTTCGGCTCCACGCCAACCCCCTCCGGCTGGCCGCCCGCATTCCACTGCGCGAACTGCTCAGGATAGCGTTCCTGGATCTGTGCTCGGTTCAGCCCCTCCCACATTCCGAAGGAACGCTCACGGAATCGCGGATCCGTCTCCACAGGAAGTCTCAGTAACGCGGCCGCCTCTTGGGCAGTATCGACTGCACGTGAAAGCGGCGAACTGACGATTCTCACGGGATTCAACGCCGCTATCTGCGGAGCGATTTCACGCGCCTGTGTCCTTCCGGTCTCATTGAGTGGATGGTCCTGTGCTCCCTGAATGTGCCCGCTCACATTGAGCGCAGTCTGCCCATGCCTCCACACAACAATGCGCTGCGCGTTCATTCCACCACATCCGCTACAGCCGCTTCACCAGCTGCGTGCTCGTCGCGTCTGAGAGGGAGCGAAGCGGCTCTGTTCGCGGGCGCACCGCTTACATCAGCCGGGGACTCATCGGTTACACCGGGGTCTCCGCCCGCGTAAGCGCCAGCCGCTCGATCCGGTGACGTATCCACCGCAATCTCCGATTCTGCATTGGCCTGCGGTTCCGCTTGATCCGCGGAAATCCCCAGATCGAGAACAGGGCAGTCCGCCCACAGCCTGTCCAAGGCGTAGTATTCGCGGTCTTCGTCCTGCAGCACATGCACAACCAGATCGCCGTAGTCGATCAGTACCCAATGTGCCTCGTCGTATCCCTCCCGCCGGGTCCGCTTCAACCCAGCGGTGTGCAACCGCTCCTCGACGGCGTCGACGATTGCCCGCACTTGCCGGTCACTCGAACCTGACAGCACCAGGAAAACCTCTGAGAGAACTAGCCGTTGCGACACGTCAAGAGCAAGGATGCTCGTCGCCTTCAACTCATCGGCGGCACGAGCCGCGAGGCAAGCATATTCCTCCGTCTGGGGTGAAACTGTCACACACTCTCCTACAGTCCACAGAAGGCCGATACCAGGGAAGCCGGTGCGCGAAGGACCGATCCTGCGTAAGTAGCGGCATTGTTGATGATGAGGGAATCTCCCGCTCCCCTTAGGTAGTGGTACAGCCATCCCAGCAGGAGGCCAACAACTAGCCCACCGAGGATGAAAATCGCGACGATGATCCAGCCGCGCGGTTTTTCATCCTCATCATCGAAGTCGCTGTCCTCACCGACATATCTGTACGACGACGGCGCACCATAAGATTTGGCCTTCGATGTACTCGACGCAGTGGGTGGATTGTAGGCGCGCTTGGCCTGCTCCAGAACCGCCGCCGGAGCCTGCGGCACGCCTGCCGTCTCGCCGGTGTGAGGCCCCGAAGATGACGCTGCGGCCGGTGCACTTGGATCGACACCGTCATCGTTAGCGTCGTCACTCGCGTGGTCCCGACCCGAGGCCGCATCGCTGCCTCGGCCAGCCGCGGCCGACTCGGCAGCGCGAATGTCACCTGCCGTGCGCCCTTCCTGCTGCACACGCTCCAGGAGGCGCTCCTGTAGGCTGCGCGGATCCTCCTCGTCCCAGTCGTCATCTTCTGGCACAGGCGCTTCATCCGCCGATGGCGCCGTACTAATTGCAGCCGCGGCGGCGCCACCACGCTTAGAAGGAGCGAAGCGGGCTACGGCCGACTGACTCATCTCACCGGTATCCGCGTCATCCGTCTCCACTCCGGGCAATGCATCGAATGACGCACCTTCGTCGGAGCTAAAGCGATCGAAGACGCTGCGGCGGCCGGCTTCCTCGGAGGGTCGCACAGGATCGGCTGGCACGACCTTTTCTATTGGATGTGGCGCCTCCCGTTGCTGTGGCGCCTCCGGCTTCCGAACGACCGGCGGCTCTCCGCCGAGTCTACCCGGCTCCGCAGGTTTAGCGGCGGTGGAGTGTGGGCGCCACATCGAATCATCCCGACTGGCTGATGCGGCGACCGCTGCGTTGCCCGTTTCCCCGCCGGCCTGCGCCGGAGACGTCGCGACGTCATCACCGGTGGAGGCCTCTACCGCCTCCGCCTGCTGCCGCCGGGCGGCTTCCCTCTCTCTCATCTCCTTGCGAGAAGGACGACGCAATTTGAGTTCCTGGGTACGCGACAACCGCTCGGCAGACGAGATTCCCTCGGAGGCCGGCTTCAGTAGACCGCGCTCGCGCATCTCCCGCCGGGATAGGCGCGGCGTTTCGGATGTTCCCTCGCTCATCCTTGCTCCTTCCCGACGCGACTCGCGCCGTTGGATGCCTCTTGAGATATAGGCATATCGTTGCGATACAAGCGGTATTTCGCAATGTACTGTACGACGCCGTCGGGTACCAGATACCAGATTGGTGCACCGGCGGCGACCCGCTTCCGACAATCCGTAGACGAAATCGCCATCGCGGGTACTTCTAAAAGAGTAATACCCTCGGGCGGCAATCCGGTGGTGGCGAGCCGATGACCTGGTCGTGTCACACCAATGAAATGAGCCATCGTCCACAGCTCATCGGAGTCCTTCCACCGCAAAATGTCAGGGAGCACATCCGCGCCGGTAATGAAGTAGAACTCCGCGTCGGGGTAGACCCGTCGCAAATCACGCAGCGTGTCGATGGTGTAGGTTGTGCCTTCACGCTCAATATCCACGCGAGAGACGGAGAAACGCGAGTTGGAGGCGGTGGCGATAACGGTCATGAGGTAGCGATGCTCGGGCAGGGTCACCTTTTGATCGCGTTTAAAGGGGTGCCTGCCGGTAGGTACGAACACCACCTCATCAAGACCGAAAGTGTGCTGCACCTCGGAGGCCGCCACAAGGTGTCCGTGATGGATCGGATCGAAGGTTCCGCCCATGATGCCAATGCGCGGCCGACCTGAATGGGGCTTGACGGGAACCCGGACATTTTCAGCGACGGCGGCATGCGGGGTCGGCTGGCTGGGATCGCTCGAGTCTGTGGTGTGGCGCGGTCCACTTCCGTGCGTCGACTGACGAGCATCCCCCGCCGGCTCAGCTCCGGACATGTCCATCGCCCTCCACAATCCACGTGGTGGTCGTCAGCTCGCTGAGTCCCATCGGCCCGCGCGCGTGAAGCTTCTGCGTTGAAATGCCGATCTCCGCTCCGAGGCCGAGTTCGCCCCCATCGGTGAACCGCGTTGAGGCGTTGATCATGATTGCGGCGCCGTCGATGGCATCAGTGAAGTACCGGATCGCCTCCACGTCCTGAGAAATGATGGCTTCGGTGTGCCCGGTCGAGTACCCGCGAATATGCTCTACGGCTTCTTCTTTCGTGTCGACTACTCGCACCGCCATCTCAAGGCCGAGGTATTCGGTTGCCCAGTCCTCCTCCGTCGCCGGGATCACGACGACGTCGTCCGGTGCCAGCCGCACCGTCTCCTCGCAGCCATGCAGTACCACGTCGCGCGCAGCGAGTTCGCGCAGTGCCTGCGGAAGAAACTCTGCGGCCACGTCTCGATGCACAAGAAGGGACTCAGCCGCGTTGCATACGCCGGGGCGATGGGTCTTGGCGTTAATGGTGATGGCGAGAGCCTTGTCCAATGCCGCTGCGCGGTCGACATACACGTGGCAGTTCCCCACACCGGTCTCAATGACCGGAACCAGCGACTCACGCACAACTGTTTGAATCAGCCCGCTGCCTCCACGCGGAATCACTAGGTCGACCAAGCCGCGCGCCCGCATAAGCGCAACGGAGCCTTCCCGGCCGAACTGATCGATGGTTTGCACCGAATCCGCATCCAGCCCAGCATCTGCCACCGCGTTCCTCATGAGATCAACCAGGACCTCGTTCGTCTGCGCAGCCGCATGACCACCGCGCAGGATCACCGCCGAACCGGCCTTGAGGGCGAGTGCGGCAGCATCAACGGTGACATTCGGCCGCGCCTCATAAATCATGCCGATAACACCCATGGGCACTCGCACCTGCCGAATTCGCAGCCCGTTGGGCAAGGTACTTCCACGTACAACCTCACCGATGGGATCGGGCAAGGTTGCAACATGCCTCGTCGCATCGGCTATCCCATTGATCCGATCTTCGGTCAACAAGAGCCGGTCCAGCAGCGAATCCGAAAGTCCAGCCTCACGCCCCTGGGCCATGTCACGTTCATTTGCGGCGATGATCGCGCTCATATTCGCCTGCAGTGATGCCGCGATGGCGCGCAGGATCCCATTTTTGACGGTCGACGTCGCCCCGCGTAGCGCCCGCGACGCAATGCGAGCACGCCGCGCGGCTATCTCAACTCCTTGAACAGCCGCTGAATCGTTGTCTATCACGGTTCTAGCCTACGGGTTTTTGGCGGTCGACGCCCACATTCGACACCGCGCCGCCGCTGCCCACTGCGTATTCCCCACGGCCGTGCCACATGCTTTCGCTACGAGTAAACGAGCGGGCGGAATACTCCTGTTGCCGGTCTCGTTAGCGTAACTGGAACCAGTCAATTGGAACCTTGACCGGACCGGATGGTCCACGACGAAAGGTAGTTATGGCAACAGTTGCGATCACCAAGGAGAACTTCGCGGACACCGTGAAGGAGGGAACAGTACTTCTCGATTTCTGGGCCTCTTGGTGCGGACCATGCCGGCAGTTCGGCCCGATTTTTGAGAAGTCCTCGGAGCAGCATACAGACCTGACCTTCGGAAAAGTTGATACCGAGGACCAGCAGGAGCTCGCCGCCTCATTCGGCATTAGTGCCATCCCCACGCTGATGGTCTTCCGCGATGGAATTCGCGTATTTGAACAGGCGGGTGCGCTACCCTCCGCACAACTCGAGAACCTCATCGAGCAGGTCGAGGCACTGGATATGGATGCCGTGCGCGCGAAGGTGGCCGAGATGGAGGCTGCTAGCGGTCGTACCGAAGCCTGAGAGTACGGCGACCTCGCTGGCGCGTGCCGGTGAGTGCGCGGCAGCGCGTGAAGCGGGTGCGACGGGGTTTGACAAAGTGCGGTTGGTTCTCCACGCCACGTGGGCCACGCCTGAAGATCCCCGTCACACGACGCTTTGACACGTACAGCCGCGTGGAAAGTACCAAGGGGGCCTCCGCAGATCTATATGACGATGCGCGGAGGCCCGGCCTTCTTGTTTCTTCGGGCTTTCTGAGCGTCAATTGGTGAGGTGCTGTTACGCGGCGCACGAGTGGCGCAAGAAGACGCCTCATTGCGCGTGCACTCGTTCCGGTAGCTTCATATCGTGTAATGCATCAGCTGACCGGGGGATCACTTGTTGGGTCGTCTCTTTGGTTCATATTCTCGTCACTCTGCTTCTCACTGCCCTCCGGCTTCTCGGTTTCCCTCGGCTTGGCGTCATCCTCCGGCTTCGCGCCGCGTAACGTTGAGTCCGGGAAGAAGTAGTTTCCAACGCTCCCCCGCCGCGCCGGATGATCCTCATCCCTCAAAGGAGAGCGCAGCACGACGAAGATGAAACCGGTCACAATCAAGCTGGAGAGGATGAGCGTTGTCCGGCCCTGCCGGGCCGCCGTGCAAGCAATTCGCAAGGACTGCTCCATGTCATCAGCCCTATCGGAATCGATACGGGTTCTGGACCGCTCCAACGTATCAGTCCACATGATTTCCCCTGTACCGCCATAGCCACTGCGTAGTTCGATCGAAAGGGAGTCACATTCGACCGTTCCCGGGAAGATATTCCACACTTCGACCGCTGGTCTGGACCAAAACAGCCACGAGGACAATGCGATGGTGACCGCCACCAGCGACCACCGGATGAGTGCACGGAATGTTCGCATTTGCATTGTTCAGGGCCTCTCTCGCGTGTCGCGTTCGTGCTCATCATTCCAAGGATCAATACCACTCCCTTGGTCAAGGAAGCTCCCGAAGTCATCCCACTCCCGCTGCGCCGCAGCGTCCTGATCTACTATCGCTTGCACTGCCAACTTCAGGTCTTGGGCACCGTTCTTCACATCCCAGGAGAGGTCACGCACCAGTTCCTCAAGCAAAATGCGCATCTCACCGAATGGGTCGCTCGGACCTCGCTCTCCGATACCAATATGACCGTCTCTTAGCACAGCCATCTTCATGGAGACTGCAGGAATCCTCCGGGCAGCCTGCCCAAGTCCATCTGTAAGTGATAGCGGACGGTGATAGTCAGCCATGAGAGGACTTCCCTTCGGTGAGCTTTCTACTCGGATTGAGCCTACCGCAACAGGGGCGCGGACCAACTATCACGACAGCCAACAGCCACCCCGCCACGGAATAGAAGCCGACGAAGACGAGTCACACACAGCCCACGCAAACGTCATTCCGGCCGTCTGCGCCGTTCCGCTCAGGCCGTACCACGCTCAGCAAGCGAGGTACCGGTCCCACATCCGCTGAACAGGTAACACCCCGGTGCGCCGCGTCGCTCAACCGACACGCGTCGCCCCGTCAGCGCACGTCCACCGCCGCCGTCGCCAACCGATACGCGGCCTCAGCATACAATCGGGAGCGGCACCACAGCCAGCGGCACCGCTCCCGCTCAAGGAACTCTTGCCCTAGCCCCAGCGGTTCACTGAATGTCCGCTTCACCACCACGGGCGCGGAGCAACGGCAGTACACCGCGAATAACCGAGGCAAGGTCGGTCGGCACCGATGCCGGCAG
>SUUB01000028.1:28901-30751 GCA_015062745.1 Actinomycetaceae bacterium | reverse complement strand
CCGGTAATTGGAATGACCTTCGTGTAGGTGGACTCGCTGGTGTACCCGACATGCAGGTGGTCACCGAGAGATACGTCAATTCATAGCACGGTAGTGGCATTGAAGGATGGCATGTGCAGCTCCTTGGGTAGAAGTACTGGGATTAGAGGACGGTACAAAGGAAATCCAGCGTGGCTGTAATAACGCCCGGCACAGACTCCGAGTTGGAGAAATCGTGCCCGAAGCCGACGCCGCAGTGTTCGCTACGGCGTCGGCCCCGCCCGTGCCACAAGGCTGCGGTGGTGGGTGGCGCTCCATCTTGACCGCCAAGGATCAGTGCGCTCCACAAGCGCGTGAGCGCCGATGCTTTATCGGCGCGAGGTGGCGAATGGTGATCTACCGGTTTGGTGCGCCCCGACCGGGCGCGCGGCTGTGGAATCGGTTAGATCTCGTAGGTGTTGACCGTCCACGCGCGCAACTGGTCGGATAGCGTGACGCCCAGGCCGGGGCGGTCGGAGACGATCATACGGCCATCCTTGATCTCCATATGCTCGTTGAAAAGCGGGTCGAGCCAGTCGAAGTGCTCCACCCACGGCTCCAAGGGATAGGTTGCCGCCAGATGGGAGTGAATCTCCATGGAGAAGTGCGGTGCCACCTGCAATCCAGCTTCCTCGGCCAGAATCAGTAGCTTGCGGAACTCCGTGATCCCCCCGATTCGTGGGGCATCGGGTTGGATGAAGTCGCACGAGTGCATGTCAATGAGCTTGCGATGCTCGGCCACGGAGGTCAGCATTTCTCCAGTGGCGATCGGGGTGGCGATTTCGCGAGCCAGTTCTGCGTGGCCGGCGTAATCGTAGGCATCCAACGGCTCTTCGATCCAGATGAGGTTGAATTCCTCCATTGCTTTGCACATGCGCATGGCGGTGGGGCGATCCCACTGCTGGTTGGCGTCCACCATAAGCGGGAAGTCGTCGCCCAGTAGCTCGCGCATCGCAGTCAGGCGCTCGAAGTCGATCTTGTGGTCCGGGTGACCCACCTTGATCTTGATACCGCCAATGCCTGATTCCAGCGACTTCTTGGCGTTATCCAGCACCTGCGGCAATGGGGCGTTCAGGAAGCCTCCCGAGGTGTTGTAGCAGCGTATGGACTCGCGATGGGCGCCGATGAGTTTGGACAGTGGAAGCCCGGCACGTTTCGCCTTCAGATCCCACAGGGCGACGTCGATAGCGGCAATGGCCTGTACGGCGACTCCGGAGCGGCCGACAGAGGCTCCCGCCCACAGCAGCTTGACGCGCAGACGGTCAATATCGTTGGGGTCTTCGCCGATCAGATTGTCAGCAATCTCTTTGGCGTGTGCGAACTGGGCAGGGCCGCCGGCGCGCTTTGAGTATCCGAATCCGACGCCGGAGTGACCGTCGGCGGTTTCGAGCTCGCAGAAGAGGAAGTTGACCTCCGTCATTGGCTTTTGCCTGCCGGTGAACACCTTGGCATCGGAGATCTCTGTTTTCAGAGGTAGTACAACGTGGGAGAGTTTGACGCTCTTGATACTGTCTGGCATGGATGGCTCCTTGCGTAATCACTTGTGTACTGAATGATTCGGCGGCCCGTAGGCCTGATCTCGCCCATGGGCCTGATCTCGCCGGCAGGTTCAGACCAGCCGGGCGATCGGTCCAGCCTGCCGTTCGGAATCGCCCGCAGGTTCTGTCCAGCCTGCGGTTCGGACCAGCACGGGGGCTTATCGCGAACACGCTGCGACGCGCATTCGGTTGAGTCGATGTGCCGGGCAGGCTTCGGCCGGACCGACATTCCCTACTGCGGCCAGCGGCTACACGGACCGGTTGGAATCCTGCAACGAAAGCGTGGAGCATGCC